>CBFIGL010000008.1:0-128422 GCA_965662135.1 Planktotalea sp.
ACACGAAGCGATCATCACACCAGAGCGCTGGGAATGCATTCAAGCAATGTTGTAAAAAGGCGCGAGCACAAGCAGAGCGCGCAAAACCGCAAAGCAAAGCTCACTGCTTTGCGGGAATATCTATGATGAGACCGGTGATCGCCTGACACCTTCTCACAGCAGGATAAAGGCTGGGTTCGGCTACGCTATTATATCTCGCATCGATTGATCAAAAACAGCGGCGCAAAGAACAAGGATGGCTGGCGACTGCCTGCGGGAGAGTTGGAGACGAAAGTCACCAGCATGATCGCGATGCGCTTCAACAGCACCTCATTGATTGGAACGTTGATAGCAGATGCAGCCGCAGCTGAGATTGCTAAGGCCAAAGCAAAGATTGATGCGATAGGCAACGAAGCTCGTATCTGTCTCAACTTTATTGATCGCATAGACCTGAAAGCTGGCGAATTAGGCATCCGACTAAATCACAGGAAGATCGCGACATTCTTCGAGCGCAACAGTAACGAGCAACTCCAAGACCTAGTCACAATCCAAGCCCCCTTCCAGATCCGTAAACGCGGTGTGGAAACCAAGCTGATCTTTGCGGATGCTCCCAGAGGTCGAGATGAAAAGCTGATCAAGAACATCGCCAAAGCCCATCACTGGTTCGAGCAAATCAAAGCAGGCAAGACATTCTCTCAAATCGCAGCAAGTGATCAAACATCCAAACGAAGGATTCAATAGATGATCGAACTCGCCTTCCTCGCGCCGGACATCATCCGAGATGTCCTCGAAGGCACGCAGTCGCTCGGGTTTACATCTGATTGGTGTCTTCGTCACATCATCCCAACAGGTTGGGATGAACAGCGCGCGCTGATAGCGGCTCTCTAAGCCCGCACCCCAACCTCGTATCGCCGAAATGGCAACCTCAGACTGATGGCATATTTAGGCCCAGTTCAGAGCCACGTTCCAGTCTGCACTACAATCCCAACGGCGTAACCCAAGGATAAGTCGCCACTATCTCGCGCAACACTCGTATCAGCTATTTCGAGAGAAGGTACTGGCTGGGGTGGTAGGATTCGAACCTACGGTACACGCTACCAAAAAGCGTTGCCTTACCGCTTGGCTACACCCCATCAGTGCTGCGCTATTTACGCGGGAGGCGGGCCGCGATCAAGAGCATATTTGCAAAAAATGCGCCTTATTCTTTGGGGGCTTCGCGACGCAGCAAATCTCCTGCTTCTGTCTCTTTGCGCTCGGCCTCTACAATTTGCTCAAGTGCTGCATCCGTGACGGCGTCAACATCCATACTGACTTGACTCTCCACGCGAATTTCAGCGTCGCGCGCAAGCTCGCTATACAAACCAACGCTTGTGCTTTCTTCTGCAGCAGCGATCTTGGCCAAGGACGGAGATAGAACGCGATACTTGGGTTCGGGCATCTGGACGTCTGCTTTTTCAAGAGCAAGTTTGACCAATCGAATCGCCTCACCCCGCGCAGCAACGAGGGATGATTTATGTTGCTCGATCCAGCCTGTGCAGCTGATTGAAATTGTACTGTCTCCAATTTCATCAATCCAGACCGCGGGGGCGGGTGTCGTCAAAACGAAAGGAAGATCTTTCAATCGCTCTAGTGCAATTTGCTGAGCGGCGACGAAATCGGTCTCAGGTGCAAGGCCAAAGGAAACTGAAAACGGCGTTCATCATTGCGCGAAAAATTGACGATTCGGCTTTTAAACACAGTCGCATTAGGAATTCGGATGTGGTTTCCATCAAAACTAAGCAAGATCGTCGCGCGACTGGTCAGACGGATGACCTTGCCCGTGTCGCCACCGATTTCAATCGTATCGTTGGGACGAAACGGCTGGCGGATTGACAGCATGATAGATGCGATGAAATTTTCCACCGTGTCCTTCACCGCGAAACCAATGGCCAAACCGATAATATCAGCAGCACCCAAGATCGTAGACAACAGGGCCGTAGCCCCCATAATATCAAGCGCGATAACCAAACCACCAACGATAAACCCAAGCCGCAAAAGTTGGCGATAGATATCAGCAATGAACGCATTTGGAGCGAGCCTGCTCCAAGGTTGACGCAGTCGCGCAATGAAAACCCAAAAACCACAATGATGACGAAAGCGAGCAAAGCGACTGATGCCAGTGGAACAAAAGCAATCACTTGAGCCAAACGCGCACGAAACCGTTCGACAGCAGGATTAAGCCGTTTAACCACATCTGTCGTTTCAGTCACGTTATTTTTAATCGCGACAACCCCTTCAACGCGGCCCGTCAGATCGTTCAAACGTGAGATCTTTTCGCTATCCAGTGTTGTTCCGCGCAAAGTGACAATGCCAGAGGTCACACTGACGGTCACGTCCTCATAACCATCGAGTTCGGCAAGAATATCGCGAATGCGGACGGCCATTGCTGCGTCTTGGGTTGCACTGTCTTCGACAGCAATCGCGCCTTCGGGTTGGCTATCGGTTTGGGCGAAAAGGCTGACAGGAACCGCCAACAGCAAGATCAGAATTAAAATGCGCATTAAAAATCTCTTTGAGGGAAAATCTATGTTTCAGCCTAGCCTGCAACGTTTGAGTTAGAAAACCCCCTATCGCCAGACCGCGCAGCGCGTTATGAGACGGCAAACCCACTATGCCCAGGAAAACTGCCTTATGTCTTTTGACCGTTCCCTCAAAATCGCACCATCCATCCTGTCTGCGGACTTCGCTAATTTCGGTGCAGAAATCGAGGCCGTCGAAGCACAAGGCGCTGACTGGATTCACGTTGATGTCATGGATGGCCATTTCGTTCCCAACCTGAGCTTTGGCGCAACAACCTGTGCGGCGATCCGCCCCCATATCAAGACGGTTATGGACGTGCATTTGATGATCTCCCCTGTGGATGCCTATATCGACGGATTTGCGCAGGCCGGTGCAGATTTCATCACCGCTCACGTCGAAGCAGGTCCGCATATTCACCGCACCTTGCAGGCCATTCGCGGTGCTGGAGCGAAAGCGGGTGTCGCGTTGAACCCTGGCACACCTGCTAGCGCGGTTGAGCATTTGCTCGACATTTGTGATCTGGTGTGTGTGATGACCGTAAACCCCGGCTTTGGCGGGCAAAAATTTATCCCGTTGGCATCAAAAATTGCCGAGCTGCGCGCGATGATCGGGGATCGTCCGGTGCATATTGAAATCGACGGTGGTGTGACCCCTCAGACGGCGAAAAGCTGTGTGGATGCTGGCGCAGATGTCTTGGTTGCCGGATCTGCCGTGTTCAAAGGCGGCAGCGTATCCAACCCGACCCCATACGGGGAAAACATCCGCGCAATCCGCGCGAGTGTTGCGTGATCCGTCTGCTTGCAATCTGTGCGCTGTTTTTCGCGACCGCCTGCGTCGGGGATGAAAGCGTTGCGAAATACGGGGCGGCTGGAAAGGTCTGGACGTTGACAGAAATCGACGGCCAGCCTTTTGACGCCACAGCAACCATGGAATTCGACAAGGCTGGATGGATCAAAGGCCAAGCGCCCTGCAATCGCTTTTCTGTACAGCAAAAAGCACCCTATCCGTGGTTTGAGGCTGGGCCAGCGATGGCTACGAAAATGGCATGTGCTTATCTTGAGAGCGAGAATAGGTTCTTCAAAGCGCTAAACGAAATGACCCTATCAGAAGTCGGCAATAAGACATTGATCTTGTCTAATGACGCAGGTCGTTCGATGGTTTTCAAAGCGCAGTAACTTGCCTTTGAAGCAAATCAACATATCGCCCCCTTGCTTCGGGTAAAGCACGATTACCTAAGTTCGGAGCGAGTTTTTCGCTTAGGAAATAACCTGTTGTTTCAAGTGCCTGCAGAATTTCCGCATCACCTCCCGCCCCTTCCCCTTTTAGGATCGGCGGCAATGGCAATAGCTTGTTGACCCATGGGCCAGCGGCTTGTTCGCTTACGGCCCGACCCGTTCGCGGGGATATATAGCACAGGTTTTCGTTGTTCCCTGTAACCGCGCAAGCACTTAAGTCCAGCCCCATGCCCGTCGCCTCAAGGAGTGCCATTTCAAAACGCAAATAGGCCAAGGGCCAGACATCATGTTGGCCCAAGAGATCGAGCAATTGTTCGCTTTGTTTATAAAGCTTCGCGTCGGCTTCACGTTCGGGCAAGGCAAATGCCAAAAGGCCTGTTACCGCATTCAAACCCGCAAGCGAAAGGCGATCCCCAAGTGCCGCGGCGGCCCGAGAACGCAACGGCTCCACTGTGTAGCTGCCTAGATGATCCACCAGCCGCGCGCGCCAGCTGACGTCGATCTGCGCGCCCGGTTGAAGGATCGGGGCGATCTTGCGCGACGTTCCACCGCGCACAATGCCGGCATGGCGGCCATGCTCTATGGTGAAAACATCAATGATGGCGCTGGTTTCTCCGTGGCGGCGCACAGAGAGTAGAATTCCCTGATCGCGCCATTCCATCAGTTTAACCCCTGCTCACCAAGCAACGTGCGCCCTTCGCGGTCTTCGACTTCGATCACCCAGAGATCGCTATCAAACTGACGTTGCTTGGCGATTGACGCATCGACATCGCGTTCATCCCCTTCAGTCAAGATCGCCCATTTGCGAGTATCCTCAAGCAAATCGTAGCTGCGTTGATAAAGCTTCGCCTGACTGTCCAGCGTCGCAGATTTTACCAGAACGGCGCCCGCGGTATCATCGCCGTGCGACACTACAAACGCAGAAATGTCATAGACCCGCAAACGCGCCAAGTAGGCGTCTACCCAGAACCGAGTGGTCAACCGGATCATGTGTTCCCGTCTTTGAAATTCAGACCCATCTCGTCGTAGCGCTCGCTTTCTTCCAGCCAGTTGGGACGAACTTTGACCTGCAAGAACAGATGCACTTTGCGACCCAAAAACTCGACCAATTCTTCGCGCGCGGCTTTGCCGACAGCTTTGATCGTCTCGCCTTTGTTGCCCAGCACGATGCCTTTGTGGCCGTCACGCATGACGTAGATCAGTTGGTCAATTTTGCACGATCCATCTTTTCGTTCTTCCCAGTTTTCCGTCTCAACGGTCAATTGATAGGGCAATTCCTGATGAAGCCGCAAAGTCAACTTTTCGCGTGTCATTTCAGCCGCAATCATGCGCAATGGCAGGTCTGCGATTTGATCTTCGGGATAAAGCCATGGCCCTTCAGGCACCTCACCTGCCAGCCATTCCTTCAGCGCATCCACACCGTGGCCGCGTTCTGCAGAAATCATGAAAGTGGCGATAAAAGGATAGGCTTCGTTCATCTTTTCGGACAAAGCCAAAAGTGCTTCGGATTTTATCCGGTCGATCTTATTGATCGCGAGGGCAATTTTACGATTGGTGCCAAAGTCTTGCAAACCTTCCAAGATCTTCTCGACACCTTCGGTCACACCGCGGTTCGCTTCGATCATCAGCACCACAACATCTGCATCCGCAGCACCACCCCAAGCAGCCGCAACCATCGCGCGGTCCAAACGGCGGGTCGGCTTGAATAGGCCCGGCGTGTCCACGAAAACCAACTGCGAAGCGCCTTCCAAGGCAACCCCACGAATACGCGCGCGCGTGGTTTGCACCTTATGCGTGACGATCGACACCTTCGCGCCTACCATACGGTTGGTCAGTGTCGATTTACCTGCGTTCGGCTCACCAATCAGGGCAACAAAGCCCGCGCGTGTTTGCGTGTCAGTCATGTGCCGTCATCCTTGCCAGCAGGGCTTTTGCCGCTGCTTGTTCCGCGAGACGTTTGGAACCGGCTTCCGCCGTCTCCGTCTCGCCATTGTCGAGGCGTGCTTCAATAGTAAACAGAGGTGCGTGATCAGGACCAGAGCGGGCCGTTTCGACATAGGCAGGTGGCATAAGGCCACGCGACTGTGCCCATTCTTGCAGACTGGTTTTCGGGTCGCGCGCGTCGTCCTCAACGCTGTTGATGCGTTCGCCCCAAAGCCGCAGAATCAGCGCTTGCGCGGCGTCAAAACCACCATCCACATAAACCGCTGCAATCAGCGCTTCCATACCATCGCCAAGCAGCGCGAGTTTGCGTCGCCCACCGCTTTTCATTTCAGATCGGCCAAGGCGCAAAACATCACCCAACCCGATTTCGCGCGCAACGTCCGCACAGGTTTCTTTGCGCACAAGTGCGTTGTAGCGCGGCGCAAGCAAGCCTTCCGCCGCTTTGACATCCGCGCCTAACAGCGCCTCCGCCATAACGAGCCCCAAGACCCGATCCCCGAGAAATTCCAAGCGTTGGTTGTCTCCGCGTGACGGGGACGACATGGAAGAATGCGTCACCGCTTCTGTCAGCAATTCACCCGTCTCAAAACGGTAACCGATACGCTTTTGGAGCGAGATCAGATCAGCCGACAGTTTCATGCTCACTCAACTGCCTTGAAGAAACGATCAGAGCGCCAAGTCCAGAAGAACAACATCGAGCGGCCAGCAGAAGAGAACATGACACGATCTGCACGTCCGATCAGGTTTTCGTATGGTACAAAGCCAACACCACCCGCAGCGTTCGGTACACGGCTGTCGGAAGAATTGTCGCGGTTATCCCCCATAAAGAAATAGTTGCCCTCTGGAACCGAATAGACAGGCGTGTCGTCAGAGCGTTGAGTCCCGATATTCAGGATCGAGTGCTGGACCCCATTTGGCAAAGTCTCAACAAAGCGTTCTTTGTTACACGTCCCACCCTCACCCACCGGGCCATTGGCGCAGCGTGGACGCAAGCGGTGCGGACCTTGGGCCGCGGCAACTTCTTCGAAAACCCCTGCTGGTTCTTGTGGAGCAGCTTCACCATTGATGAAGACCACGCCGCCTTTGACCTGCACTTTGTCGCCGGGCATGCCGATCAAGCGCTTAACAAAGTCGCGACCAGACACAGGGTGGCGGAACACAACAACATCGCCGCGCTCAGGTTCACTGCCAAATAGGCGTGTGTTGTCACCGTCTGCGAAGCCACAGAAATTTTTCGCATCCAGATTGATGCCAAAACGCGGGATAATGACCGACGGACAAGACGAATAGGAATAGCCGTAAGCCATCTTGTTCACGAAGAGAAAATCACCAATCAATAGTGTGTTCTTCATCGAGCCTGAGGGAATCCAGAAAGGCTGAAAAAACAACGTACGAAACACGCCCGCAATAAGCAGGGCATAAACGACAGTTTTAACCGTCTCGATGACTGGATTGCCTTTTTTGGTGGCCTCGGCCATGTGTTTTTCTCCATTTCACAGGTGAACGCTACATGATGCTCAGTTGGCCCTATGTCAACCGCACGGATTGACGGATTGGCTTAAGCGGTTGACGCTTCAACGGGCCGTGCTTCGATGACAACAAAGGCCTGTGCCCAAGGATGATCGTCGGTCAATGTGACGTGGATGATCGCCTCGTATCCTTTAGGTGTCATGTCGTTCACCCGCTTTTCGGCCCAGCCTGTGACGTGCATTACCGGTTGCCCACTTCGCAGATTGGTCACAGACATGTCTTTCCACGCGATCCCCATGGCCAAACCTGTCCCCAGCGCTTTTGAGCAAGCTTCCTTCGCCGCCCAGCGCTTTGCATAGGTTCCCGCCACGTCGCGGCGTCGCTCTGCCTTGGCTTGTTCAACTTCAGTAAAAACGCGGTTCTTGAAGCGATCGCCAAAACGGTCCAGCGTGCCTGCAATCCGGTCGATGTTTGCAAGGTCTGTTCCAATACCTAAAATCATTGCTCAGCCTATTTTCGCAGTTAAGATCTTAAAGCTGGCTGCCCCGAACAAAACGCCAAACCCCAGCTCAAATGCGCGGTGCGCTCGGCGATAGCGTTGTACGATCCAAGGATTTGAGAACAAAATTCCGTAGCCGATGAACACAATCGAAGAAACACAAATGAGTTGTCCGCGCGCCATTGCGGTTCCGCTGATCGTCAGTGTCGCAGGCCCGGGTGAGCCGCCGCCCAAACCCCAAGCGACCAAAAGCGCTGCAAGTTCCCAGCCAGTCACGCGCGAACGTCATCCAAGATGCGGCGCATTTCCTGGATGGCAGGGCCAAGGCCACGAAACACCGCTTCGCCAATTATGAAGTGACCGATGTTGACCTCTTGCACCTGTGTAAGTGCGGCGACGGGCGCGACATCATCATAGGTCAGACCATGACCCGCGTGGACTTCTAAACCTAGATCATGTGCAAAGGCGGCCATTTCTGTGATCGCCGCCAATTCACGATCACGGGTTTCAAAATCGCCCTCCGCGTGGGCGTCGCAATACGCGCCCGTGTGCAGCTCAATCACCTCAGCGCCAATGCGGTGCGCCGCTTCGATCTGGCGTCTATCGGCCGCGATAAAGATCGACACCCGCGAGCCTGCTTCGCGCAAAGGTGCGATGAAATGCGCCAGCTTGTTTTCATCCTGAGCGACATTGAGGCCACCTTCAGTGGTGCGTTCTTCGCGTTTTTCAGGGACCAAACACACCGCGTGGGGTTTGTGACGCAAAGCAATTGCCTGCATTTCATCCGTTGCGGCCATTTCAAAGTTTAGCGGAATGCCAAGCGCGTCCATCAGCGCATCAATATCTGCGTCGCGGATATGACGGCGATCTTCACGCAAATGCGCAGTGATCCCGTCCGCACCCGCTTCTTGCGCAACAAGGGCGGCACGTACAGGATCGGGCAACACCCCGCCACGCGCATTTCTCAAGGTCGCGACATGATCAATATTAACGCCAAGGCGCAAAGGAAGCTTCTGGGTCATGTGCGGCACTCCAAATATTACATGTGATAGCTTAATCCGATGCGCGGCCAAGGCCAGCCAAAACTAGCTTTTATCTGGCGCTTTCTTGATCGCCTTATCCGTCGCTTTTTGCTTGAGGCGCGCAAGACGTGCTTTCAATACACCTTTATTACGACGTTTCTGATAGGCGCGGATCACGGGGACAGACAGATAATAACACACCAGACCACAAACGACACCGGGGATGATACCGCCGATCATGTAGGGAAAAAACACGTCGTTGTAGAACTCCGTCAGCTCAACCCAATCAGCATATTGGCCTGTAAACAAGGCCTTCAGATTGTCCCATAGATCATGCCCTGCCCCGTAGAGCATTTCCCCGAAACTGTGCTGAACCCGATCCGCGTCCGCCGCCATCCCTGTTAGCCAATATCCTGTCTTCAAAGATGCATAAGCGATTGGCACATAGGTCAGTGGATTGCCAAAGAATGTCGCGATCAACGAGGCAAACAAGTTTCCGTTCATGATCCGCGCAAGCAAAAAGGCGACGACAAAGTGCAAGCCGTAAAATGGTGTGAACGAGGTGAACACGCCGACAAAAATGCCGCGCGCAATGCGTTCGGGCGAATCCGGCAAGCGACGCACACGGTGTTTGACATAGTGAAACGCACGCGCCCATCCACCCTTGGGGTAGATCGCTTCCCAGGCTGCTCGGAGCCAGTTTCGTCTATCGCGGCGCTTGAAAACCAAGTCGCGTTCCTATCTCGGTGACGCTGATACTGGCGTCGTTTGGGTTCTGATGGCGCGCCACTTCTGCAACATCGTCTTCCGCAGACAGCACAGAAATGATGGAATGCAAGTGCTCTACATCACGCAATTCTACGCTTAGGTTCAACCGGTAGAAATCCGGCTTGCGATCCGTAAACGCTAGGTCCGAAATATTGGCTCCTTGCTCGCCGATCAATGTGCAAATCCGCCCCATCACGCCAGCGTCATTGCCTATCGTTACGTCAAGCCGCGCAGAATGGATCGGCGGATGAGTCCCCGATTGCCAGTGCAGGTCCACCCAACGATGCGCTTGGTCCTCAAACTGGCTGAGCGCCTGACAATCAATCGCGTGAACAACAACGCCGCGTCCCCGCTGGGTAATGCCGATAATCCGCTCGCCCGGAAGAGGTTGACAGCACTGAGCGCGTTCATGTGCTTGGCCCTGATGAAGGCCGATCACGGCCCGCTTTCTATCAATGCTATCGTCAGTTTCTTGAACAAGCTTGGGATAAACTGCGCGAACGACTTCGTTTGCAGTCAACACACTTGCACCAAGCTGGGCCAAGACCGTATCTGCATCGCCCAATCGCAAGGTCTTTGCGGCGGTCCGCAAAGCTTTGTCGCTGGCTTTGCGACCGACATTATCAAAAGCAGAACGCGCAAGTTCCGCGCCCAGTTTGATAAAGCGTTCGCGATCTTGTTCGCGCAACGCACGGCGGATCGCACTTTTCGCCTTACCGGTTGCTGCGATATCAAGCCAAGTAAACTGGGGTTGCTGACCTTCTGCGGTGACAATATCGACCGATTGCCCATTTTTCAATCGTGTCCAAAGCGGCACGCGCAGACCATCTACTTTTGCACCAACGCAAGCACTTCCGATACGGGTGTGGATCGCATAAGCAAAATCAAGCGGTGTCGCGCCACGAGGCAATTTCACAACTTCGCCCTTGGGTGTGAAGCAAAACACCTGATCCGAATACATCTCAAGCCTGACCGCTTCGAGGAAGTCTTCGTGATTGTCTTCGATACCGAATTGTTCATTCAGGCTTGCCACCCATTTGACCGGATCAACGGCAAAAGGGTTCTGCGTTCGAATACCGTCACGATACGACCAATGCGCGGCAACCCCTGTTTCGGCCACATCATGCATCTGCTGAGTACGTATTTGCACCTCGACCCGCTTGCCGTCACGCCCGGAAACAGTTGTGTGGATCGAACGATAACCGTTCGTCTTGGGTTGGCTGATATAGTCTTTGAAACGCCCTGGCACCGCGAACCAGCGACGATGGATCACGCCCAGCACACGATAGCAGTCTTCTTCGCTCTCGGTGATAACTCTAAATCCGTAGATATCCGAAAGACGGGAAAAGCCCTGCTCTTTCTCCTCCATCTTGCGCCAGATGGAATAGGGTTTCTTGGCGCGCCCGAAGATTTGTGCCTCGATTTTGTTTTCCGCTAGTTCCTTGCGCATGTCACCGGTGATCTTTTCGATCACATCGCCAGTTTCTTTCTGCAAACGAATGAAACGGCGAATGATCGACGCGCGACCATCTGGATTAAGCACGCGGAACGCGAGGTCTTCAAGCTCTTCGCGCATCCATTGCATACCCATGCGACCTGCAAGTGGTGCATAGATATCCATGGTTTCGCGGCTTTTTTGAACTTGCTTTTCAGAACGCATCGCCTTGATCGTGCGCATATTATGCAAACGATCCGCAAGTTTGACCAGAATGACACGCAAATCCTTAGCCATTGCAACGAACAACTTGCGAAAGTTTTCGGCCTGTTTGGTTTCACTTGAGCTGAGCTGCAGATTGGTCAGTTTGGTTACACCATCCACAAGTTTAGCGATATCTTCGCCAAACATCTGCGAGACTTCCCCATAGGTGGATTTCGTGTCTTCAATCGTGTCATGCAACAGCGCTGTAATCAGCGTCGCATCGTCCAGCTTTTGTTCTGCGAGAATGCTCGCGACCGCGATGGGATGCGTGAAATACGGCTCACCCGAGTGACGGAACTGCCCTTCATGCATACGCGCGCCATATTCAAACGCGCTACGGATAAGGGCTTCGTTCGTCTTCGGGTTGTAAGTGCGGACTGTGGCAAGCAGCGCATCGGGGGACATCAGATCAGCGAATGCATCATCCATCTAGGGCCCAATACACCAGAGCGCTGTTAGCCCTGCCCCTGTGCTTCCATCAAAGCGCGAAGCAGTTTCTCTTCGGACATATCATCGTCCGCCGGCTTGTCTGCTTCTGCGCCCATGAGAAGCGCCATTGCATCTTCTTCCGGCTCGTCGACTTCGATCTGGGTCTGGTTGGACTCGATCAGGCGCTCGCGCAGATCGTCAGCCAATTGCGTCTCTTCTGCAATCTCGCGCAAAGAAACCACAGGGTTCTTGTCGTTGTCACGATCTACAGTGATCGCGCCACCAGCGGCAATCTCACGAGCACGGTGTGCTGCGAGCATAACGAGATCAAAACGGTTTGGAACCTTGTCGACGCAATCTTCAACTGTAACGCGGGCCATGGTATTCTCCGATTTGGGTGCGGTGGCATAGAAGCCTGCCTTCTAGTCCTCAAAACTATGGTTGACAAGCAGATATTCAAGGGCGTGGCCTGTCTATATCGGCTTTACGCCTGCAACTGCATCCACTGGTAATTTGCCAAGCAATTCGCGCACCGAGCAATGCAAAACAGGGTGGTGCCAATCTGGGGCTATATCCACCAAAGGGACCAGAACAAATGCCCGGTCCTGAAGCCGTGGATGGGGTAGAACCAGCCCGTCAGGTGCCGCTTCTGCCTGCATAGCAGGGTCAAGCGCATACCATTTTTGAAAACCCTGCGCATCCGGGAGCACAAGATCATCTATCGCGATCAGGTCTAGATCCAGCGTGCGCTGCCCCCAGCGCTGCACCCTTTCGCGCCCGAAATCTGCTTCGATCTCGTGCAAATGTCGCAAGGTATCTACAGCGCCCCAAGGACTTTGTACGCACACAGCGGCGTTCACATAGTCCGGCCCTGCCCCTTCGGGAAAGCAGGGTGTTTGAAAAAATCTGCTAACTGCGCGAATCAGAAAGCCTTTCTGCGTCATCGCCTGGACCGCATGGGCCAAAGTTTGCTGCAAAGTACAATCATGCAACGAAACATTCGCCCCTAATGCAATCATGTGTAAGGCATCCGTTTTCGGCGCTTTCAGCTTATTTTTCACGTTTTCAACCCTTGCCTCACCCAACCCTTTCCTCTTAACTTGGATGTCGGAGAGGTCGCAAATTATTTTACCACTCACACACTCACGGTGCGATCTATCCAATCTGAAAGGACATTTGATGTTTTATAAAGACGAACGGCTTGCTCTGTTCATCGATGGATCTAATTTGTATGCCGCAGCCAAAGCCCTTGGGTTTGACATCGATTACAAACTTTTGCGGACGGAATTTATGCGTCGCGGCAAAATGCTAAGGGCGTTTTATTACACCGCGCTTTTGGAAAATGACGAATATTCACCCATTCGCCCACTGGTCGATTGGTTGAACTACAACGGCTTCACCATGGTCACGAAGCAGGCCAAAGAATATACAGACAGCCAAGGTCGCCGCAAAGTAAAAGGTAACATGGACATCGAACTTACTGTCGATGCTATGGAACTTGCTCCGCGCGTAGACCATATCGTTCTGTTTTCGGGCGATGGGGATTTTCGCCCGTTGGTCGAAAGCCTGCAGCGCCAGGGCGTGCGTGTCTCTGTCGTGTCTACGATCCGCAGCCAACCTCCGATGATTTCTGACGAGCTTCGTCGCCAGGCCGATAATTTTATCGAACTGGACGAACTTAAGGATGTTTTGGGACGCCCACCGCGTGATCCGGTTGTCGAACGTGACCCTGTCGGTGCCGCTGCTAACTAAGTCTAAAAAACCCAAGTACAAAGCCGAAGCTTCTCGCTTCGGCTTTTGCTCTTTCTTGGAACACGACCCTCTGGACCATAGAGGCGCGGCGCGCTACCTCTAGACGCATATACTTCAATCGCATTTGTTGATGACGGAGCCGCAGATGACAGCCCAACCTCTCACGCTATTTCTTGCCGCGCCGCGCGGATTTTGTGCGGGCGTTGATCGTGCGATCAAAATTGTCGAAATGGCTTTGGAAAAATGGGGCGCGCCTGTCTACGTGCGTCATGAAATCGTGCACAACAAGTTTGTTGTAGATGCGCTGCGCGACAAAGGTGCTGTTTTCGTCGAAGAACTGGACGAATGCCCCGATGATCGTCCTGTCATTTTCTCTGCACATGGTGTGCCAAAATCGGTCCCGGCTTCCGCTGCCAAACGCGAAATGCTTTTTGTCGACGCAACCTGCCCTTTGGTCAGCAAAGTCCACATCGAAGCAGAACGCCATCATGCAAACGGGCTACAACTGGTCATGATCGGTCATGAAGGCCACCCAGAAACAGTTGGCACCATGGGGCAATTACCCGAGGGCGAAGTCCTTTTGGTCGAGGAAGCCAGTGATGTCGCACAACTGGATGTGCGCGATCCAGAAAAGCTGGCCTTTGTGACGCAAACCACTTTGTCTGTCGATGACACTGCTGATGTGGTTGCCGCTTTGAACACACGCTTTCCTGCCATCCAGGGTCCGCACAAAGAAGACATTTGCTACGCCACCACCAACCGTCAGGAATCTGTCAAAGCAATGGCAGCAAGAACGAACGCAATGCTTGTGGTTGGCGCGCCGAACTCATCAAACTCGCGCCGCTTGGTCGAAGTGGGTGCCAAGGCCGGATGTTCTTACGCGCAGCTTGTTCAACGCGCGACGGACATCGATTGGCGTGCGCTTGAGGGAATTACAAGCATCGGTATCACTGCAGGGGCCTCTGCCCCTGATGTTTTGATTACCGAGGTCATCGACGCTTTCAAATCACGCTATGACGTCACCGTCGAAGTCATAGAAACCGCGAAAGAAAACGTCGAATTCAAAGTCCCGCGCGTTTTGCGCACCGCTTCATGATACCACGCGCACCGTTTTTCCTTGGGCTTGCTGGCACGCTTCCGTTCATATGGGGGGCTGGGACCACAGTGATGCCAGATCTTGCGCTGTCCAGTGCGCAATTGATTGGCCCACGCTTTGTTGGCCCCTATATCCAACTGTTTTACGGCGCGGTGATTTTGTCCTTCATGTCCGGCGTGCTCTGGGGCTTTGCCACTAAAGCGGAAGGCACGCAGGCAGCAACGGGATATGCGCTATCGGTTTTGCCTGCACTCTGGGCATTCTTTATGACAGGCGGCGGACCAACAAGCGCGGGGATCTATCTGATTGGCGGTTTTCTAGGGCTTTTGGCGCTTGATTTCATGTTTGCGCGCTGGGGGTTAACCCCGTCTTGGTGGATGTCATTGCGGCTGGTTTTAACGACTATTGTCGTAACCTGCCTAGCTATCGGAGTGATCTTGGGATGAGCGACACAGAAACCCTGAACGTCTATAATGCCAAGGCCCAAGAATACGCCGAACTGACTAGCAACGATGCCCATAGTTTGGATTTGTCTGCGTTTATGAAGGCTGTCGCAGATGGCGGACGTGTGCTGGATTATGGCTGTGGCCCGGGTCACTTTGCAGCACTTATGGCGCAAGCAGGTTTTGTTGTTGAGGCAAGTGATGCGTCCAGCGAGATGGTTAAAATTGCAAACCAGTATGAAGGCGTGACAGCACGGTGCGAAACCTTTGACGCGCTTGCGGGTGATGCTCTCTACGATGGTATTTTCGCCAACTTCAGCCTTTTGCACGCACCACGGGATGCGGTGGCAGGACATATCGTGCAAATCACACGCGCGCTGAAACCAGGGGGTGTCTTTCATATCGCGATGAAAAGTGGCAGTGGCGAAACCCGTGACCTGATCGGGCGGCATTACTGCTATTTTTCCGAGACCGAGTTGGAAAAAATGATGACTGACAACAGATTGCGCGTGATCTATCGCAACAACGGTTGTGATAAAGGACTCGACGGTGCGATGGCCGATTGGGTCAGCTTACAAGGCAGGAAACAAGACTGATGCCCAGATTACTCGCTTACACAGACGGTGCTTGCAGCGGCAATCCCGGCCCTGGTGGTTGGGGCGTGTTGATGCGCGCGATGGAAGGGGATGACATCCTCAAACAGCGCGAGCTAAGCGGTGGGGCTGAACTAACGACAAATAATCAGATGGAGCTTATGGCGGCAATTTCCGCCCTTGAGGCGTTGGAGAGACCAGCCGAACTAACGATCATCACTGATAGTACCTACGTCAAAAATGGCGTGACTGGCTGGATTCATGGGTGGAAGAAAAACGGTTGGAAAACCGCCGCGAAAAAGCCCGTGAAAAACGTCGAGCTTTGGCAGCGCCTTGATGAAGCGCAAGCGCGCCATCACGTTAAATGGGAATGGGTCAAAGGTCACGCAGGTCATCCCGAGAATGAACGCGCCGATGAACTTGCCCGCGCCGGAATGGCCCCGTTCAAAAAATGACGCGCGCGATTGTGTGCCCTGTTGCATTGCATCCCGATGGAGCGCCCTTGCGCATACCTGTATTTGAACATCCCAGAGATAGTCTGCAAATTGTCAAAGGTGACTTAAAGGACGACGAGAGCTTTGCAAAAGCGGCGGCGCGCGCGTTGTTTGAACAATCCGGTCTGGAAACACGTTCCGCGCTGTATCTTAGTGGTTGTGACACCATCCAAAAGAACACTGTCTGGCACTTTTCTCTGTGTCGGCTCGCGCCTATTGCGCGTGAAAACTGGCAGCATTTCCACAATAGTGATGGTGGGCATTGGTTGAAATTCACTTGGCTCAGCTTGGATGATAAAGCTTTGCTACAAAAGCCATACGCCAATGCACTTGCTTGGATCAAGGACACCCTATGACACTGCTTGTCGCGCTGGATTATACATCTGTTCTGATTTTCGCTTTGACAGGGTCATTGGTTGCCAGCCGTGCCCAGCTTGATCTGGTGGGTTTTGCCTTTTTAGCGGCCTTAACTGGGGTCGGTGGTGGCACCGTGCGCGATGTCCTGCTTGATCGAAATCCGATTTTCTGGATTGAACAACCCGCTTATCTTGCTGTCACCAGCATTGCAGCCCTTTTAGTGTTCTTCACCGCCCATTTGGTTGAAAGCCGCTATCGGCTATTGCTGTGGCTGGATGCATTGGCGTTAGGCGTCGCGGTTGCGGCGGGGACCGGCGTTGCATTGGCAATGGAGCAACCTGCGATCATCGCCATTCTGATGGGGATTGTGACAGGCTGTTTAGGCGGCTTGATGCGCGATGTGGTTTGTAACGAAGTGCCACTAGTGCTGAAACAAGGCGAACTATACGTGAGCGCAGCATTCGCAGGCGCGGCTTCGGGGGTATTAGCCTCTGGTTTGGGTCTTCAGCATTTGAGCGTCCTAGCCGTCGCAATCAGTGTAACATTGACTTTGCGGGCTGGTTCATTGGCTTTTGGGTGGAACTTGCCAATCTACAAGCATGAACCACCCAAGACTTAGTCCTTATTTGCGCCAATGGGTCGGTACAATAATCAACGCGCCGATAGAGGCGATGATTGCATCCACACCGGGCGAGCCAAAGCCAATGCGAAACATGATCGAGACGAAGTAAAACAAGAACGCACCACCCACGCAGATGATGATGGATGGTAAATAGCCGTTGTGCGTAAATCCACTTTTCTCGGAAATATAACCAACAATCCCCGCGATCACGACAGTGCCGAAAAGTGCTAGGAACATCTGCTATCCCTCCCCAAATCGGGTGCCTGCGGCGACAGGTGTGCCGCGCAAGAACTCTTGCGCATCTTGCGCATCTTTACCAGCTTTCTGCGCGCGCGTGATTTGAACTGCGCCACGACCACAGGCAATTTTCAGACTGTCATCCAAAGCCTGCCCCGCTGGCCCACCGCCATCAGCAAGCTCACTAGCCAAAAGTTTGACCCGCGCCCCCTTCAGCATGGTCCAAGCCCCCGGAAAGGGTGATAGCCCTCTGATTTGGCGATCAAGCTCCGTTGCGCTTTGCGCCCAATCAATCTGCGCTTCTCCCTTGTCGATCTTACTTGCGTAAGTGGCACCCTGTTCAGGCTGCACTTTTGGCGAAAGCGTATCGAGGCGGTCCAAAGCGGTGCAAATCGCTTTTGCCCCCATCGCGCTAAGACGGTCATGCAAAGCGCCTGTGGTGTCATCCGCTTCAATCGCCGTCGCCTCGCGCAGCAAGACTGGACCTGTATCCAAACCCGCTTCCATCTGCATGATACAAACGCCCGTCTCTGCATCACCCGCCATAATCGCGCGATGAATCGGCGCAGCTCCGCGCCAGCGCGGCAAAAGTGATGCGTGGATGTTCAAGCAACCCTTCAAAGGCGCATCCAGGATCGCTTGCGGGAGGATCAATCCATAGGCCACAACAACGGCGATATCTGCATTCAAGGCGGCAAAACTCATCTGCTCTGCGCTATCTTTCAAAGACACCGGATGACGTACATCCAACCCTAACTCGACCGCGCGCGCATGCACTGGGGTGGGGCGTTCTTTCTTGCCACGTCCCGCAGGTCGCGGAGGCTGGCAATACACAGCTACAATATCATGTCCCGCGCCGTGCAACGCTTCTAAGACAGGCACTGAAAAATCCGGCGTGCCCATAAAGATCACTCTCATACTTTACGCGCCTTCTTAATCAGCATGTCACGTTTCACACGGCTGAGATGATCGAAATAAAGCTTGCCGTTGAGGTGATCAATCTGGTGCTGCACAGAAGTGGCCCAGAGACCGACAAAGTCACGGCGATCCACAATTCCTTTGTCATTCAAAAACTTCACCGTCACCGCACGCGGACGTTTGATCATTGCGGACACGCCGGGCAGGTTCGGGCTTGCCTCGTCGTGCTCGCGCAGTTCTGTAGAGGCATGCAAAATCTCAGGGTTCGCCATGCGAATGACTTTGCCACGTTCTTTAGACGCATCCACAACCGCAAGTCGCAGCATCACACCAATCTGGCACGCCCCCATGCCAACACCTGGCATAGCTTCCATCGTGTCGATCAAGTCAGTCCAAACCGCTCGCACGTCATCCGTAATTTCGCTGACGTCCGCCGCTTTGCGCCTCAAGCGTTTGTCAGGCCATTGGATACATTTGCGAACGCTCATTAGGTCAAGTCCTTGTATTTCGCTTCAAGCGCATCGCGATCGTTGCGGCCAAGATGATCAAAAATCACGCGACCGTCCAAATGATCCATCTCATGCTGTGCACAAATCGCAGCGAAGCCTTCCAAAACCTGCGTCACGCGCGCGCCGTTCAAGTCTGTGTAGCTTAGTTCGATCTTATTGGGTCGCGTGACATCTGCCGCGACACCCACAATGGACAAGCACGCCTCTTCATTCGTGCTCAAGGCTTCACCGATGCGACGTATTTCAGGGTTAATACAGGCCAAAGGGCTCATTTCGCCCTCTTTCCAAGTGGCATCCATCACGAAGATACGCTGCAGAACGCCCACTTGCGGCGCGGCCAAACCACGCCCCGGCGCGTCATACATGGTTTCAAACATATCTCCGATCAGCTCTGCGATCTCTGGAGCATTCTTTGCGACTGGTTCGCAAACACGCTGCAAGCGCGGATCAGGCCACATGACGATCGGCAGGACACTCATCAGCGCGCTAACTCGCGCTTTAGCTTTTGCATCTTTCGCGTGATCATCTGGCGCTTCAATGGCTTAAGGTAGTCGATGAACAGCTTGCCATCGAGGTGGTCGATCTCATGCTGCACACAGGTCGCCCACAGTCCGTCCATATCGCGTTCTTGCAGATTTCCGTCCAGATCAAGCCATTCGACCCGCACTTCGGCAGGGCGTGTCACCTCCGCATATTGATCCGGGATGGACAAACAGCCTTCATCATAGACATTGGTTTCGTCCGATGCGGCAATAACCCTTGGGTTTACCATCACCAACGGTTCAGGCTTTGCGCCGTCTTCTTTGACGCAATCCAACACGATCAAGCGATCAAGCACACCCACCTGCGGGGCGGCAAGCCCGATTCCGGGCGCAATATACATCGTCTCAAGCATATTATCAGCAAAGCTGCGCAACTCGTCCGAAATATCGGGCACAGGGGCGCATACCTTTTTGAGACGCGGGTCGGGATGGATCAGGATCTTAAGTTTCATAGGACAGCATTTAAGACAGCAAAGCGCGCGCTGCAACGGGCCTTGCAGATTTGCGTCAATTCGCTAGCGTCTTCGCAATCATTTAGGAGAGCACAAATGAGTTTCGACGAGATCATCGACCGCCGCGGCACGCATTCAGTCAAGTGGGACGCGATGGAAGCCATTTACGGCGTCCCCGCAAGCGATGGTATCTCGATGTGGGTGGCCGATATGGATTTTCGCCCGCCTCAATGTATCTCAGATGCGGTCGCTAAAATGCATGAACACGGCGTTTATGGCTATTACGGTGATGATGCACCCTACCGCGAAGCGATTTGCTGGTGGATGAAAACGCGCCACGGCTGGGACGTTGATCCAGCGGGTATTTTCACCACGCATGGGCTCGTCAATGGAACTGCAATGTGTGTCGACGCCTTCACTAGTCCGGGCGAGGGTGTTGTCCTGTTTACGCCCGTTTATCATGCCTTTGCCAAAGTGATCTCTGCCGCAGGCCGCGAGGTTGTTGAATGCGAAATGGTGAACAGCAATGGTCGCTATGAATTGGATTTCGATGCCTATGACGCACAGATGACAGGTAAGGAGACCATGCTCGTCTTCTGTTCCCCGCATAACCCGTCAGGGCGCGTTTGGAGCAAAGGTGAATTGCAGGCCGTCGCTGCCTTTGCCAAGCGTCATGAGCTTATTCTAGTGTCAGATGAAATCCACCATGATCTGGTGTTTGACGGGCACACACATATCCCGATGGCCAATATCGCAGGTATCGAAGATCGCCTTGTGATGATGACTGCAACCACGAAAACCTTCAATATCGCAGGCTCTCACTCTGGCAATGTCATTATCGCTGATCCAGATTTGCGCGCGCGTTTCGGCGCTAGAATGATGGCGATGGGTCTAAGTCCAAACTCCTTCGGGTTGTTCATGGCAGAAGCAGCTTATTCGCCAGAAGGCGCTGTTTGGGTCGATGATCTGGTGCGCTACCTTGATGGCAATCGCAAAGTTTTTGATGCAGGTGTAAATGCAATTCCCGGACTGAAATCTATGGACATGGCGTCCACCTATCTTGCATGGGTCGACTTCGAAGGCACTGGTATGTCGCGCCAAGATTTCACCCGCCGTGTCGAACAAGACGCGCGCATCGCAGCCAACCATGGTCCGACCTTCGGCAAAGGCGGCGAAAGCTTCCTGCGTTTCAACTTCGCGATACCCCGCTCACGGATCATCGAAGCGGTCGAGCGTTTGCAGGCCGCTTTCGACGATTTGCAGTAAGCCCTAAATTTGAAGAGCCGATTAGTCTATCGGCTCTTCCAACACAGCACCTTCGACAGGTCGCAAAACATGTGGCATGCTCGGGTCATAAAGCGCACTATCCTTGAAGTCGCGAATGTTGCCCAAGACAGGCCCCACAAGCGTCAACGCAGTCCGCGTAATCTTTTCTGCGCGCACCTTCTTGTGGATGTCTTTCAACGTTCCACGAATAAACATCTCATCCGGCCATCCAACGCGATAGGCCACCACCACAGGGCAATCCTCGCCGTAATGCGGCCCCAACACACGCACGATCTCGCGCAAATTGCGAACGCCCAAGTGGATCGCCAAAGTCGCGCCAGTGGCTGCGAAATTCTCCAACGTTTCTTTGGGTGGCATTGACGTGCTTTTCATCGACACGCGCGTCAGTACGATTGACTGTGCAATCTCGGGAACAGTTAATTCCTGTCCAAGCGCCGCCGCCGCCGCCGCATAGGCAGGCACGCCCGGGATAATCTGATACGCGATCCCGTCTGCGCGCAAACGGCGAATTTGCTCAGCGATCGCGCCATATAAAGACGGATCACCCGAATGCACCCGCGCTACATCCTCGCCGCGCTCATGCGCCGCGACGATCTCGCCGTGCGTATCTTCCAACGTCATCGCCGCCGTATCCATCACAATCGCGCCCTCTGGCGCGCCAGCGACCACCTCTTCAGGCACCAGCGATCCCGCGTATAAACACACAGGACAAGCTGCGATCAAACGCTGGGCTTTCAAGGTCAGCAATTCAGGATCGCCCGGACCTGCACCAATAAAATAAACCGTCATCGCTTCACCTTGCCAATAAACTCATTCATGACGCTTGCTCGGACAAGTCGCCGTCAATTTTACGCGCATACCCACGCGGCGTGTACATGCGCGGACCTTCCCCAAGCTGCGCGAGTTTCGAGTTGGACGAGCCGATCAAAACCACCGTCAGCATGTCCACTTCATCCACTTGAAGTTCGTCCAAACGACGATAACGCACATTTTCTTCTGGCCGTCCAAGCGAGGAGGCCAACATCACAGGCGTATCAGCAGGGCGATGCTTCAGCAGAATATCACGCGCCTCCGCCAGCAAAGTACGCCGTGTTTTTGAAACCGGATTGTAGAAAGCGATCACAAAATCCCCCTCAGCCGCAGCCTTCAAACGACGCAGAATATCATCGCGCGGTGTGAGCAAATCCGACAGCGATATCGCGCAGAAGTCGTGCCCCAAAGGCGCACCAGCCCGCGCCGCTGCCCCTTGCAAGGCCGATACACCGGGCGAACAGACGACGTCGACGCGACGCGCCGCGTCCGATACGCCCATCTCGTCTGCCCCGCGGTCCATTAACTCGAACACCAACGCCCCCATGGCATAGATGCCCGCATCTCCCGAGCAAACTAGCGCGACGTTCTTGCCCTGCCCTGCCTGTTCCAACGCATAGCGACAGCGCGCTTCTTCGCCGCCTAGTGGAAAGTCAGACCGCTCTTTGCCAATCGCCAAAGGTCCCAGCAAATCAATGTACAGCCCATAGCCCACTAACTCTTCGGCCTCTGCCACAAGGCGCGACACCTCGGGTGTGCGCCAACTCGCCTGACCGGGGCCAATGCCCACGATTGAAAGCGTGCCGCGCGCGCGCCCGTTAAGCTCGATCAACGGTTCCATCGCTTCACCTAGCGCAACGGTCACATTGGCCGTTTTGCGTTTGCTAACGCGCAAGGTGCCTTCGCGGCCGACCATCGCCAAGGCCGCGCCCTCGCCAACGCCGTGACAGCCGACTTCGGCAAACACAACGTCGGACGGGTGTTCCAAACGCGCAGCCTCTTGTTCTAGCTCAGCAGCCGAGAAAAGCCGTAAAGGCACGCCAAGGCGCTGCGCTGTCTCGATCATCGCAGGCTCGTCGCCCTTCAGATCAATCGACGCGACTGCCGCAACTGCCCCATTTGCAATTCCAGCCTCCGCCAAAACGACTTCAACCTGTGTCCACATTTCCGCTGGATCCGCGTTGCGCGCACAGCCCAGCCCCAGCACAAAACGCTGCGGGTGATAGACCAGCGCCGCCTTTGACCCTGCGACAGGGGCATCGGTAACAATCAGCGCAACGCCGCTTCCCGTGCTCTCAATACCGAAGATATTCTCGCCCTGAACCTGCACCCCTGCGCCGCCCAGCATTGCCACCATCGCGCCTTTGGCATCCTTGGGGTTAGCGAGCGCATATCCCACAGGTGGTTCGTCCAGCGCCACTCCCATGGCCACATCACCAGCCGTCGTCACCGCGGCAACGCCGCCCAGCGCCTCTGAAATTTCACGCGCCAAACGGTTGGCACCGCGATGTCCACCAAGCAAAGGCACAACCACGCCACCATCATCGCTGACCGAAACCACAGGCGGTTCAACATGCTTGTCACCCAGCAACGGGGCGACACCACGGATCAAAATCCCGCTGGCGCAAACGCCGACAATCGGCGTTCCTGCTGCAAAGAGGTCGCGTGCGTGATCCAGCGCATTCCCAAAGAAGGCATCGGCGACGTCAACGCGCCCCTCACGCCCATGCACTTGCGCACCAAGCGCGCTGGCCACGCGATGCGCAGTGGCCTCACCAGAGCGCGACAGCGCAATCACTACGGGTCTTATAGCCACGGATCGGCTCCTTTGGTCAGTAAAATCATTGAAAAATAGGGGGCCTTTTTTGGCGCATCAGCCAGCGGCAAAACCACCTCTTCGGGCAGGCTTGCACGCTCTACGTAGACCGCGTGGGACGTCAGGCCGAGCCCGTCAATCACCGCGCGAATTTTCGCCAGATGGCGGCCCACCTTCATAATCGCGACGCTTTCCGCGCCTTCAATACGCAGGCGCAGCTCGGCTTCAGGCAAAGGCCCCGGCAGGATCGTCAAACGCTCGTTACGCGCTGCCAGCGGCATGCCGGCGCGCGCGGCGCAGGTCGTGATCGACGTCACGCCGGGCACGACCTCAACCTCAAAACGCTCGGACAGGCGCGCGAAAAGATACATGAAAGAGCCATAGAAAAACGGATCACCCTCACAGAGGCAAATCACATCCTCGCCCGCCTCCAGCGCCAGCGCAATCTCTGCCGCGCCCTTGTCATAAGCAACTTGCGCAGGCGCGCGCTCCACGCTCATGGGGACGTTCATCACTATCTCTCGCGCAGCGCTCGGAATCACGTTCGCTGCAATCGAGCGCGCGAAACTCGCTGCCCCTGCAAGCGCGGGATAAGCCACGACAGTCGCCCCCGCAATCAAGCGATGCGCACGCAGCGTCATCAATTCAGGATCGCCCGGTCCTAGTCCAACACCATAAAGTTTTCCGCTCATCGCTTGATCAAACTCCATTGCGTCACAGGCATCAAAGGACGCCAACCCGTCAGGTTTCCAACAGGTTCCGCGCGATTGACTTGCAGCTTCACGAGCTGGCCACCATGTTTTTTGTGCAATGCGAACAGAACGGCCTCACTCTCAAGTGTGACCGCATTTGCAACCAAACGCCCAAGCGGGCGCAGCGCGTCCCATGCCGCATCAAACACCGCTTCGGACAGTCCACCACCAATGAACACAGCATCCGGCGCGACTAAACCATCCAACGCCTCCGGCACTTTTCCGTCGATCAATTCCAGCTTTGGTGCGCCCAGCGCCAGAGCATTGGCCGCCGCCATCGCGCGCCGATCTGCACGCGGCTCGATCCCGATGGCGCGCGCATAGCGCGCCGCGCGCATCCATTCGACCGCAACAGACCCGCAGCCCGTGCCAATGTCCCAAAGCAATGCTCCGCGCATGGGCATCAACTTCGCAAGCGTTGCTGCGCGCACCTCTTGCTTGGTCATCGTGCCATCGCTTTGAAACAGCTCATCCGCCAACCCCGGAACACGCGGCAAAAGCGCCGCATCGGGCGCGGCGATGCACTCAACCGCCATTGTGTTGAACGCAGGCACGTCATGGCACCAATCGCTCGCAATGCCATCAAAGCGCTGTTCATCCTTGCCACCCATGGCTGCCAGGACCGTCACGCAACTTTGACCAAACCCACGCTCGGTCAGAAACTTTGCGATCTGTGCAGGGGTTTCCGCCCCAGTGGTCAAGATCAACAATTTCACGTCAGGCTGGATGAAAGCAATCATCTGCTCCACAGGACGCCCATGCACGGTCAGAGTTTCCACATCCGGCATCGACCATCCCATACGCGCGGCGGCCAGTTGGAACGCGCTGAGCTGTGGATGATAAGTAATTTCAGCGGCATTAATCGCACGACCAATACGCGCGCCAACAGAGAACCACAGAGGATCCCCCGTCGCCAAAACAACAACCCTCTTACCACGATACCCGTGCAACACATCAATCAGTGCATCAAAAGGCGAGGGCCATGCCACACGCTCGGCGGTCACGTTCTCGCTCAAGCGGTGATGGCGATCTCCGCCAACAATAACCTCAGCCGCCTCAACAACAGCGCGGGTTGCAGGAACAAGCCCGTCCATTCCGTCCTCGCCGATACCAACAATATGAAGCCAAGGCTCAGACATCGTTTTCCTCTCTCCCAAAATATCCCCGCCGGAGGTATCCGATTTTTTTAGAAAAATCGTTCATTGCTCTTCGGGCAGTCCAGCCGACAAAGCGTTGACCGCAGCAGAGGCAATCGCAGATCCACCGCGCCGACCACGCAAAGCAACGAAATCACAGCCACGCGGACGTGCAGCGAGTTCCGCTTTGCTTTCGGCTGCGCCCACAAATCCCACCGGAAATCCGAGGATCACCGCAGGTTTTGGCGCACCAGCTTCTATCATTTCAAGTAAGTGAAACAACGCTGTTGGCGCATTCCCAATAGCTACAACTGCGCCTTCTAAATGCGGTTCCCACAACTCGACGGCAGCAGCAGAGCGTGTGTTTGAGATCGCTTTTGCATGCTCAGGCACGCGCGGATCATTCAGCGTGACGATCACCTCATTTTCGTTGGGTAAATACCGTCGGATAATTCCGGCCCCAACCATTTCACAATCACACAATACTGGCGCACCGGCTTTCAGTGCACGATTGCCGGCCAGATAAGCCCCTTGCGAATAGGCGATGCGGTCCGCCACTTCGACCATACCGCAGGCATGGATCAAGCGCACAACAAGGCTTTGCATCCCAGTATCGAAACGATCCAAATTCGCCTCTGCGCGCACGGTCGCGAAACTTTGTGCATAAATGGCGGCAGGGTTCTGCTCGTATGGTCTCACGAGCCTTTCCGCGCGCTTTCTGGCCCGTGGGGGTGCTTGGCATGCGGATATTCCGCATGGTGATGGTCGTGATCGTGGCCATGGCCATGGTGGTGATCGTGATGATGTTTGTCTTGCATCTGCAAACGGCAAAGCCCGGTGCAGAACGTATCGCACAGTTTACAATCCGCCACGTTCGAGCCGGGGGCAGATGCACCCTGCCCTTCTACGTGATGGTGATGACTTTCCTGAATCGCGCCGACTTCACTCTCAAAACCCAGAACCTGAGTGCGGTATTTACACATGACGCATGTGGGCGGCGGCACAGAAGCGAACGCAGGATGCTGACGGTCTTCGGGTTTGATGTGATGGTGCTCGCCATTATCAAACGCCAACACCTGTTCACGGAATGCACATATCCCGCAGTTGGGCGGAGGCGTCGCGCCAAGTTGCTCGCTTACCCGCTCGGCAAATGTTTCCAGCACTTTTGGGTGATCCCCAAGATAAGCCGCTTTGATAAACGTGATGCCTGGGTGCTGTTCTGCCACTTGATCCGTGAACCCATAAATGCGGTCGATCAAAATACCGCTGAACAGGAAATACGGGAAGACGATGATGCGCTTGTAACCCAGCTTGGAAGCATGTTGCAGACAAGGTTCTACCAGCGGAAAAGTCACGCCGGAGTAGCCGACCTCAAGCCAGCCAAACCCCATACCCTCTTGCAACATACGCGCAATTTTAGCCACGTTGCCGTTTGCATCAGGATCGGACGCACCACGCCCAATCACAACGAGGCAAGTGTCTTGCAAAGCAACCTCGCCATGCTCGGCGTTCGCCTGCTCAACCGCCTCTTTGATGCGACCACCCGCCGCCGCGACCATCTTGGGATCAACACCCAGCTCGCGGCCATAAGACACTTCGATGCCATGTTTTGCAGCATAGGTGTTCAAAACCGTAGGAATGTCATTCTTGGAATGCATCGCCGCGAATAACATGCCGGGCACTGCCAAAATCTTGTCACAGCCCGCGTCGCGCAATTTGTCCAAACCATCGCGGATGACAGGGTTAGCGAATTCCAGATACCCGTATTCCATTTCCCAGTCGCTTGGCAAAAAAGGCGGTAGCTTTTCTGCCAATGTCGAAAACTCATCCACTGCGGACTGGCTGCGCGAACCATGCCCGCAAATCATTACACCGATCTTGGTCATGCTGCTTAAGCCTCCTGCATTTCTTCTTCGTCAAGCTCGGCGTCTTCTTCTACTTCGCTAGCATCAGCCTTCTTGCCCTTCAAGGCAGCCCAAGCAGCCAGCGCAATGGCAGCTCCGATTGCAGCGGCACCAATCCAGTGACCATGTCCTGCAACTTCGGCCAAATGGCCCGGATGTGCGGCAGCGGCACTCGCGAAAAGTACCATCACGAGTGAAGTGAATGTTAGTTTCATCAGGGCAGTCTCCTTCTTCGGCGCAGCGCCGTATAGGAGAGCCGGCAAGCAAATCACTTGCAGTAACCACTGACGATCTCATCCCCTATTTGGGTCGACGATCCTGTCACACCTATTCGGCCCGTTGGGCGTTGTTAAAGGCGCTTATAGGTTGGGTATCGCAACCTTTCAAACGGATTCGCGTCCCTTAAACTGTCAACTGCGACGCCATTCGAACCAACGCTCTGGGGTGGGGATTCCATTTATCACATCGTTTGTATCATGCGTGTGCTGAAATGGCGTCCGCGCAAGCAACGCCAAGGCGCGCGCGTTTTGCGCATGTGTGATCGCGACGATGCGTGTGATGGTTGTTTGTTTGAACACCCAAGCACAGACAAGCTTAACCGCTTCGAAACCCAGATTACGTCCCTGCGCATCTGCGGCCAGAGTTATTCCCAGCTCAGCTTCGCTCTCATCTTCAGAAATATGAACACCGATATCCCCGATCAGCCTATCGCCATCGCGCAATGCAATTCCAATTTGAGTCCATTTACCCTTTTGCAAAAGCGGGACAGCGGCCATGTGGGTCAGAAACTTCAAAACCTCGTCACGATCCATGGCATCCCAACCTTGGAACTTGGCCACCTCAGGATCACTTCGATAGGATACAAACTCTGCGACGTCTGTGAGTGCAAGTCGGCGCAGCTGCAAACGCTGGGACTGTGAAAGTGACATCGAACCTCCTGTGCAACCGCGCACCATGTCTGCGCGTGTGTCGCCCTTTGTGCGCAGACATCCTTAGCATACATAGATTCCAACGCACCGAATAAAGGACAGGTTAAATGGGTTTGCTGGTAGACGGAGTTTGGCACGATCAGTGGTATGACACCAAGGCATCAGGCGGTGCTTTCGTGCGCTCAACCGCGAAGTTTCGCAATTGGATCACTCATGACGGCAGCGCCGGTCCTTCAGGCGAAGCAGGCTTTCCCGCAGAGCTGGGGCGCTATCATCTTTATGTCAGCCACGCTTGTCCTTGGGCCCATCGCACTTTGATTTTCCGCGCACTGAAAGGACTTAACGATCATATTTCCATATCTGTTGTGCATCCTGATATGCTTTCGGATGGTTGGACCTTTGACACCGATGCCCATGGTGCGACCGGTGACACCTTGTTCGGTCTGCCGTTCGCGCGCGACATCTACTTAAAAGCGGACCCCACGATTTCAGGCCGCGTCACAGTACCGATCCTCTGGGACAAAACACGCGAAACGATTGTGTCTAACGAATCGTCTGAGATCATCCGCATGTTCAATTCGGCATTTGACGACCTTACAGGGAACACGGATGATTATTGGCCCAAAGAGATGCGCGATAGCATCGAAGATGTGAACGCGCGCATCTACGATACAGTCAACAACGGCGTTTACAAATCCGGCTTTGCCACGACCCAAGACGCTTATGATGCTGCCGTTGGTCCGTTGTTTGATAGTCTTGACTGGCTTGAAGACCGCCTAAGCGGCAAACGCTACCTGATGGGCGAGCGACTAACAGAGGCGGACTGGCGATTGTTTACAACGCTTGTTCGCTTCGATCCGGTGTATCATTTGCACTTTAAATGTAACCGGAAGCGCATCATCGATTACCCGAACCTATGGGGCTACACGCGCGAGTTATATCAAATCGCAGGCGTGGCAGAGACGGTTAATATGAACCATATCGTGCAGCACTATCACTACAGCCACGACACGATTAACCCTAACCGGATTATTCCGACAAATCCTGTGCTGGACTTCATGCACCCGCATGGTCGCGGTTAACGACCAGTGGCATAATGTTGAACCATCGTCGCCAGATCTTCTGGCGGCGTTGCACTTTGCACAAATGCACATGCGTTCGAACTAAGTTGAAAGATTGAGCCATCCGAGAAGAATGACGTATTGGTGACAAAGATAATCCGCGCATCCGGACGTCGGTAGCTGGCATAATCGGCAATCGCCAAGGCTTGGCCATCTGCAAGAATGAGATCGAGGATTATCATCTCAAACGGCTTGGCGCTGAGGGCTGCAAAAGCTTGCGATTGGCCTTCAGCGAGCGTTACGTTCATGTCACGCCGTTCTAGGCACGCCTTCCACAAACGACCTAAGTCAGGTTGGCTTTCGACGATCAATACTTCCATTTTGTTTACCGCTTTTTTATTCTTTCGGTTTAGTCGGGTGTCGCTTGCAAGCCTTAACATTGCGTTAACGCTCGCGCATACCTGACAAATTCTTCGCTAATTTAGTTACAAATACTTGCAGCTTCGGCATGTTTCCGCTTGAAGCGATGCTCAAGAGATCTCAGCACAAAGGCACAGCCCAAATGACCACATGGATCACAGTCTGCGACACCTGCAAACGCGACGATTGGAATGCTGAGACGGATACTCAGACCGATGGTGAATTATTGGCAATCGCTGTTGAAAAAGCGGCGGAAGGTTCGGATGTAATAACCCGTCGTGTGTCTTGTTTGATGGGGTGTTCGCACAGTTGTAACATCGCGATCCAAGCACCGGGCAAGCTGGCTTATACGCTTGGTAAATTTGACGCTTCAGAAGAAGCCGCCGCCGGCATTGTTGAATACGCTGAAAAGCATGCCGCCGCTGAGACCGGCCAAGTGCCGTTTCGCGAATGGCCACAAGCGATCAAAGGGCATTTCATCACCCGTCACCCACCTTTGCCAGATACCGAATGACGTCGACACCAAGAGATCACGGCGGTGGAATTGACCGAGCCGTTCAGCGGTACGGTGGCGTACGGTCAGGTTGGCTAGATTTATCCACCGGCATTAATCCCATGCCGTATCCCATCGGTCAATTTAGCCAAGACGACTGGACCGCCCTTCCTGATGCAGCGGCCTGTGCTGCATTAACAGACGCTGCGCGCGCATTCTGGGCTGTCCCCGAAAGTGCTGCGATTTTGCCTGCTCCGGGTGCATCAGCCCTGATCGCGCGCACTCCAGCACTTCAAAACCCTGCGCAGGTTCATATCCCGACCCCAACTTACAACGAACACGCAGCAGCCTTTCATGCGCAAAACTGGAAATTGGCAGACACAAATGTCACCGCACAAGTCTTGGTGCATCCAAACAATCCAGACGGGCGCATGTGGCAAGAGCGCGATGTAACCGCGCCTCTTTGCATTATCGACGAAAGCTTTTGTGACATTGCCCCCGACGCAAGCCTGATCCGTTTGGCAGATCGCAAAGGTGTTGTTATCCTGAAAAGCTTTGGCAAATTCTGGGGACTTGCGGGCATGCGTCTCGGGTTTGCGATCGGTGATCCCGAACTTATCGCAAAGCTAGCCGATTTCATCGGGCCTTGGGCCGTCAGCGGTCCGGCCTTGCGCACTGGGGCGACAGCTTTGAACGATTTTGAATGGGCAGATCAAACGCGCGCGCGCCTTTGTGCAGATGCAGCGCGTCTTGACGCTTTGATGGCAAATCACGGCGTATCGGTTGTCGGCGGCACCAGCCTGTTTCGGCTATACGATGTCGGCGATGCAAAGGCGTTGCAAGGCAAACTTGCGCATTCGCATGTTTGGTCACGGATTTTCCCCTACTCGACGCGCTGGCTTCGCCTTGGACTTCCCGCACCGGATCAATGGTCCCGCCTCAGTGCAGCGCTTTCATCAAAGCCATGACCACAGCTGGGATTCTTCTAATCGCTTTGCTTTTGGATGCCGCTCTGGGCGAGCCCCGCTGGCTTTGGTCACGCGCACCACATCCCGCAGTTCTGATGGGAAACCTGATTGGATGGGCGGACAGAACGCTTAACACAGGATCGGCGCGAAAAGCGAAAGGCATCTTGGTTATGCTCGCGCTGGCAATTATGTCGATCATGCTGGGCGCGCTTTTGGCAAAACTGGGCTGGGTGATCGAAGTTGTCATCGCGGCAATCTTGATTGCACAGAAATCCTTGGTTGAACATGTGACGGCTGTCGCAAACGGCTTGCGCCAATCAACAGACGCGGGTCGTGCAGCCGTTGCCATGATCGTCGGACGCGACACCACAGATATGGATGACCCCGCAATTGCACGCAGTGCGATCGAAAGCGCTGCAGAGAACCTCTCGGACGGGATAATTGCCCCTGCACTCTGGTTCCTTGTCGGTGGGCTCCCTTTGTTGTTGCTATATAAGATCACCAATACCGCCGACAGTATGATCGGGTATCGCACCCCGAAACATGAAGCTTTCGGTTGGGCCGCTGCGCGTTTTGATGACGCACTGAACCTGCTCCCTGCACGTTTAACGGCCGTGATGATTGCACTTGCCTACGGTCTTTTGGCCCAACTTTCTGATATTCGCACCGAGGCGGGCAAGCATCGTTCCCCGAATGCGGGATGGCCCGAAGCGGCGATGGCGCGCGCCCTTGACATCGCCCTTTCAGGGCCACGCAGTTACGAAGGCCAGCTTCGCGAATTTCCTTTCGTGAATGCACAGGGACGTAAATCAATTGGCGCAACCGAGATTGACGCAGCGTGTCGTGCGCTCTGGGTCACATGGAGCGTTTTTACCGTATTGGTGTTTGCTCTGTGGCTCGTGGGTTTCTAGAGTGCGCCAACCCAAGCCTAAGGATACATCAATATGGTCTCTCGCCTGTCTGCCCTCGCCCTTATCGCAGCCTTAGGGACATCGCCTGCTTTCGCCCAATCCTGCGGAGGCTCGTTCAACAATTTTGTGGGCGGACTTAAGAAAGAAGCAGTCCAGCAAGGGCATGCACAAGCCACAGTTGATCGCTTCTTCGCCAGCGCCCGCAAAGACGCAGGGGTCTTGAAAGCGGATCGGGCACAAGGCGTCTTTCAACTTCCATTTGTCGATTTTTCGCGCCGTTTGATCAGCCAAGGGCGGATCAACAAAGGCCGCTCCATGGGTCAGAAATACGATGCGATCTTCGACAAGATTGAACGCGACTACGGCGTGTCACGCGGCGTTCTATTGGCCTTCTGGGCGTTCGAGACTGACTATGGCGCAGTGCAAGGCAACTTCAACACGGCCAATGCGTTGATAACTTTGGCCCATGATTGCCGTCGTCCTGAATTGTTCCGCCCGCAAGTATTCGCGGCCCTTGAGCTGTTCGAGCAAGGGGCATTTGATCCTGCACGCACAACAGGGGCTTGGGCGGGCGAGATCGGCATGGTCCAAATGCTGCCAGCTGACATTTTGGAAAACGGGATCGACGGGGACGGCGACGGGCGCGTGTCACTTAAGACATCTGCGCCGGATGCCTTGTTGTCTGGCGGTAAAATGCTAAGCGCTTTGGGCTGGCGCAAGGGCGAGCCATGGTTGCAAGAAGTCTCGCTGCCAAATAACTTTGATTGGTCCAAATCCGGCCTTAACCATTCTGCCAACGCTAGCGCTTGGCAAAACATGGGGGTTCAAGCGCGTGGTGGAAAACTGGTTGATGGTTTACCGAGTTCGATCATCCTGCCACAGGGACGCAAAGGGCCGGCCTTTCTCGCCTATCCGAATTTTCGCGTCTATTTCGAATGGAACCAAAGTTTTACCTACGTTTTGACCGCTGCATATTTCGCAAACCGTTTGGAAGGCGCTCAGGTTTATAACGCGGGCAATCCTGACACAGGCCTAAATGGGGCGCAGATGAAAAGCTTGCAGAAAAAGCTCGCATCGCGGGGATATGATGTGGGTAAAGTCGATGGCATCTTGGGCGCAAAAACGCGCGCGGCCGTACAGGATATGCAAAAGCAAATGGGGCTGCCAGCAGATGCTTGGCCAACCCCATCGCTTCTTGGAAAGCTATAACCATCCCACTTAAACAGTTTTCTGCCCTGTCGTCAGGGCCGAAGTCTATTTAGAATGTTTCCGGCTGGACCGCTTGCGCTGCGCCGAAGGCGGTCGCCTTGTCCCCTGCATCGTCTTCAAACAGTTTGTTTGTGCGCACCCCTGGCAGTTTGGCAAAGGCTTCCATAAGCTTCTTCGGGAACAAGTGACTGCCGATGCCGCTAAAGCCTGGCAGTTGCGACAACAGCCTTGATGTCGAGGCTGTACATTGCGCTTGGCTCTGCGCACCCAATCCACGTGCAATCGCGAAAGCTTGTTCTGCAACTTCTGGTGACACAGTGATTTCTTGCATCACAACGTGATAGGTTTCACGTGCATGCGCGCTTTTGTAGATGCTGAAAACTTCGGGGTTCACGCCGTAGATCACATCATTACGCTCAGGAATGCGGGAGTGTTTGAAAGTACCGGCAGGATCCCAAATGACCCGTTGCGACGCATTGATCATCAAAGATGTATGCGCGCCCCCGCCTGAGCGGTTGGAAATCATTGTCATCAAGGTCAAAGTAGCCGGACCCGGTTCACGGTACGCCATCCGCGTTACCATTTCGTCAGACGCCCATTCTGACTTTGCCGAACAGCCCATCAAGGCAAGCGGCAACAGCAAACATAGGATAAATTTGCGCATAAGTACCGCCCCCCAGCGGATCAAAACGCACCTAAATATGGTGCGTTTGTCTTAGATCAGCCGTTTACGAGTGCTGCAAAAATGAGAATGCCGATAGACACAACGGCACCCCATGTGACGTATTTCAAAAAGCCTTCAAAGGTTTTCTCTTGAACAGATGTATCCATGCTGCCGTGTTTATGTTCAGCCATTGTTTTGCTCCTGATTAACAGTTTTTCGCTGGTTAGCCGATTCCGGTGCCGCTGTCACCTAGGACGAACAGGCGCACCCTTAATTTCTGTGTAAAACTAGACAAGATCCCGCGCGAGCTTGAACCCGATGCGGTTGGGTTCTTCTGCTTCGACCTCTTTCGGCAGTGCGCGCAGCATCACGTTTAATTGGCTCACATGCTGCACCAGTTGGGTTTTGCCCCCAGTCGCGTCAGAGCCGTAAAAGGTAACGATATCAGGGTCGAAAAAGCCCATACCTTCGATTTTCAAAACACCCGCATCTCCGCCAGTGAAGCCCATCGCGACTTCGTGTTCGTTGTCCAGCTGCTCTTCAAAGTTCTGAATATAAAGAATGAGACGTTCGTAGGCCCATTCTGCCGGGCTTTTGGCTTTGGGTGGCTTGTTGCCCAATCCTTCGGACAACTCGTCGCGACATTTTCCATCATTGGTGTGTTTTTCGAAACGCCGTGGCAGTGCATCTGCTTCTACCGCTTCTGCTGACGTGCTGATCTGATCATCCATTCTGCTCTCTCCCAAAACCCACCGCGTTGTTAGATGCGACGGCTATACACCCAAGCACCATCTTCGCGTTTTTCTCGCGTGGCGCGGCCATCGAGCCAAAGGTGCTGCACATGAGCGATAGATTCAACCAACGCCAAGCCATATTCGGCCGGCCCGATCTTGCGTTTGAACAGAACGCCAAAACACTCGCCCGCTGTGCTGGGCGTTTCCAGATGTGCCTCAAGCCGTTTCAGCGCGCTATGATGATTGTCGATCAATTGACGCATACGCAAGGGCAAGCCTGTAAAAGGCAGCTTATGCCCCCCTAAAACAAGGTGATCAGGGCGTGCCAATGTGTTCAAGCGTTCGCAAGCTTCAAGCCAATCTCCAACAGGATCAGCGTCGGGTTCTGTTGCGTAAACACCGATATTAGAACTGATTGAAGACAGGATCTGATCGCCAGCAATCACCAGATTGTCATCTCGCGACCAAAGCGTTGCGTGTTCTGGCGCATGACCATTGCCCATATGAACGTCCCATGTACGTCCACCTGCGCGAATCGTATCGCCTTGTTTGATGCGACGGTATCCCAGCGGCAGCGGTGCGACGACGTCTGAAAAGTTGAACGGCCGTTCTGCTGCGCGCTCGGCCAGCACGTCGGGGTCCATTCCTGCGCTGCGCCAAAACTCAAGCGTTTCGGATGTTGGAACCGCTTGCGTATCAAGCTGCAACATTCGTCCCATCAACCAAGCTGTGCGCGTCGTCCACAACTCTGCGCCATGCTCTGTTTGAAACCAGCCAGCAAGGCCAATGTGATCGGGATGATGATGGGTGACGATGACCCGCGAAACCGGTTTTCCCGCCAGCGGACCTGCAAGCAAGTCCTGCCAGATGGCGCGTGATTTGCGGCTGTCAAAGCCAGTATCCAAGATAGTCCAACTATCCCCTTCATCCAAAGCATAGACATTGACGTGATCCAGTTTCATCGGAAGCGGTAGACGCATCCAAAGCACGCCGTTTGCAACTTCGATAGCGTCTGATCCCGTCGGCGGTGTTTCCCAAGGATACCGCATGGTCATCGCCTGATCGTTCATGCTTGAGCCAATTCATCTGCGCTGAGCGCATAAAGGTCGCTACCGCCAGCGCGGGCTTCGCTTAGCAGGCCTGAATATTCGGGTAACAAGCGCGTCATATAGACATTCGCCAGTTTTGTGCGTGTGCCTTTCCCCTGCTCGGCCCTCGCGGCTTTCAAATGGACATAGCCGCCAATCACCCGCGCAAAGGCTTTCAGATAGGGCACAGCGCCCGCGAAACGCGCATTCAGATCAGTTTGTGACACCATCCATTCCGTCGCCTCACGCAAGCTTTCGGTCGCTTCCCACAGAGGTTCGCCCAACTTGGGGCATGTCTCGCGTGCGGATCTTGTGAATTCAAGAATTTCATCAAGCAAAGCAAAAGCCGCTTCACCCCCATCCATCATTTTGCGCCCCACCAAGTCCATCGCTTGGATCCCGTTCGTGCCTTCATAGATCGCTGTAACGCGCACATCGCGGTAGTACTGCGCAGCACCGGTTTCTTCGATAAAGCCCATACCGCCATGGACTTGCACGCCCATCTCGGCGACGCGCATGCCGGTTTCAGTGCCGAACACTTTGGTGATCGGCGTCAACAAGGCCGCGCGCGTACTCCACTCCGCATTCCCGGTCGCTGTTTGCATATCAATTGCCGCCGCGCACATTAGCGCAATTGCTCGCGCTGCAAAGACGTCTGCCTTCATAACGGACAACATACGGCGCACATCTGCATGATCCATGATCGTACCGGTGCCGCCTTCAATCGGGCTACGGCCTTGCTTACGCTCTGATGCGTATTCAATCGCCTTTTGCAGTGCACCTTCCGCAACGCCAATCCCTTGTCCGCCAACACCCAGACGCGCGTTGTTCATCATTGTGAACATTGCGCGCATGCCACCTGCCTCAGAACCGACCAACCATCCTTTGGCACCATCAAATTGCATCACGGCAGTGGGACTGCCATGCAAACCCAGTTTATGTTCGAGGCTGACCACTTTAAGCGTATTCGCAACGCCTAGCCGTCCATCGGCAGCAGGGATAATTTTTGGCACCAAAAACAGACTGATCCCTTTTGTGCCTGCCGCCCCATCAGGCAAACGCGCAAGCACGAGATGGCATACATTCTCGGCAACATCGTGATCGCCCCATGTGATGTAAATTTTTTGACCCGTCACACTGAACGTTCCGTCACCGTTTGGCTCTGCTTTGGTTGACAACGCGCCAACATCACTTCCCGCTTGGGCTTCGGTCAGGTTCATCGTCCCTGTCCATTCACCTGAAATCAGTTTGGGCAAATACAGCGCTTTGATCTCGTCTGATGCATGATGCTCAAGCGCTTCGATCTGGCCTTGCGACATCAAAGGGGCAAGCTGCAAAGACAGGCAGGACGCAGCCATCATTTCGTTAACTGCGGTTGTCACAGTCATAGGTAGCCCCATGCCGCCATGCTCGGGAGTAGCCGAGATGCCGACCCAGCCCCCTGTCGCAATTGCCTGGAAGGCGTCATCAAACCCCGGCGACGTGCGCACAACGCCATTTTCAAGCCGCGCTGGTGTCAAATCACCGCTACGATTGACGGGGGCCAGCTTGTCCTCACACAGATGCGCGGCCTCGGACAGGATCGCGGTCACCATTTCTGCGTTTGCCTCTTCAAAGCGAGTTTGTGCTGCGATGTCGCGATACCCGATCACGTTATCAAAAAGGAACTGATATTCTGCAAGTGGGGCGCGATACGACATGGCTATTGTCTTTCTTCATAGTAATTTACAAGCACCGCAATGAGAAGTATCCCAGCATGAGCCTGTGTGTCCTTACAAATCTGCGCATGGGCCTCGCAATCAAAACGCAACGTCAAAGCAAGGACAGCCCCTTTGTGACTGAACGACTAAGTTCTTCCCTAACCGACATTGAACGCGCAGCGACGCATTTGCGCGAAGGACGTTTGGTCGCCTTTCCGACGGAAACGGTTTATGGATTGGGTGCGGATGCGCGTGATGGACACGCGGTTGCTGAAATTTACGCGGCCAAAGGTCGGCCCAGCTTCAACCCTTTGATTGTCCATGTGGCAGATGCAAACAAGGCGCGTAATTTCGGTGTCTGGTCTGATGTGGCGCAAGAACTCGCAGATGCATTCTGGCCCGGCCCCCTTTCGCTTGTTCTACCACTACGTGACGACGCCGGGCTCAGCACATTGGTGACAGCCGGGCTAGACAGCGTCGCGCTGCGTGTACCTGCGGGTGATCTGGCACAAGCACTGTTTCGCGCTTTTGACGGCCCTATCGCGGCCCCCTCTGCCAATCCATCTGGCCGCATAAGTCCAACCACTGCACAGCACGTTCTGGACGGTCTGGATGGTAAAATCGCGGCTGTCGTTGATGGCGGAGCCTGTGGTGTCGGCCTTGAATCGACTATTGTCGGCCTTACCGGCAATCCGACACTACTGCGCGCAGGCGGTGTGCCCAGCGAAGCTATCGAAGCAAAGCTTGGTATGCCCTTGGAAACCCCAACAGGTGATACAATTTCCGCGCCCGGACAGTTGGCATCCCACTATGCGCCAAACGCCAGCGTGCGCCTGAATGCAGAAAGCTGGCGCGCCGGGGAAAAGACACTGGGCTTTGGCCAAATGGAATGTGATCTGAACCTTTCTGAAAGTGCAGACCTTGTCGAAGCAGCGGCCAATCTATTTGGTCACTTGCATCTTTTGGACGCTATGGACGCAGCGCAGATCGCGGTCGCGCCGGTCCCACAGGTCGGTCTGGGGGCGGCGATCAATGATCGTTTGCGCCGCGCTGCTGCGCCACGCTAGTTCGCTAACAAACGTGCGGCGAAAGCACCTTGAAGGTGAGTGAAATGCCCCCCGGACAACGTCGCCGCAATGCGTCCCGTGGCAATTTCTTCGATAACGACATCCGCACGCAACCCGGTGTCCAATGCGCCACGATCAGACAGGCCCAACACGCGCGCAGGCCCGCTCGACAACAGCGCCCAAGCCTGTCCAAAATCGCAGGCCCCTTGGTCGACCAGTTTGCCAACCGATTGACGCAGCGCGGGGTAGTGGTAATCCGAGGCCAGCGCGTCACACAAGCCATCACGGATCAACTCAACTGCGGAAACGTTGCCCGCATGGCTGCCACCGCGCATTACGTTTGGTGCGCCTAACACGACTTGCCCGCCAGTTTCGCGCGTCACTTGTGCCGCCTGTCGTGTTTCGGGAAACTCCGAAATCCGCGCGCCCATAGCCTGAAATCCTGCACGATCTTCACTTGTGCGATCATCGTGGCTACCCAACAAACATCCCTTGGCCACCAAAACAGTCGCAAACTGTGCTAGCGCCTGGGCAACCATGTCACGTTTTTCGTGCATAGCCTTCATAAGAGCCAAATGCGCTTCGGGACTACGCCCACTTTTCAAGGCCGTGCCGGTCAGTCGCGCTGGTTTGCGCCCTTCTTCAAGACGCTTGTGCGGGATGTGATCGTTGAACACGACGTAGCCGATGTCGTGCTGGTCGATCAGGCCCAACATATCGTCGTAGTCTTCAATCATATGAGTTTCGATGCGTAGCTGCGCACGCATGTCAGTCAATTGTTCTGCGCGCGTCGCGCTAAGGGCGTCTAGAAATTTGCGCGCGAATTCGGGCGATCTTATCCCGCCTTCCCAGCTATAAAACTGCGCCATCACCGCGGTGGTGATGCCGTTGGCAGAAAGATCAGCTTCTGCCGAGGCAATGCCTGCGCGCATATTTGTCATAGCCCCGCGCCGAGGTGCCAAATGGCGTTCAAACCCGTCGCCATGCAGGTCAATAATACCCGGCAGAATGCGAAAACCTTTCGCATCCACCCGCCGTTTGGTTGGAATATCGACGATCGCACCATCACCCATCGAAAGCGTGCCCTGCGAAAGCACCCCTTCGCGCAGGATTTCGCCGCCTTCAAGCGTCAGTTCAACGGGTGTCATCGCGATCTGCCAACTCTTCAATTGCCGTCGAAACCACATCACGCCAATCCAGATCAGGATCGAAGGCCCCATTCTCAAGAAACAAAATCACCTCGCCGATGACGCGAATATTGTTCATCATGAACGTATGGGTGACAGGCAACGTCATATGCGCCTTCATTCCCTTCAGCTTGGTCGAAGCGACTGATACTTTACCGTCGTCAGGACCTTCCAGCATGGATGAAAAGAAAGGGTTCAGCGACTGGTTGCCCGCGATGATTCCAAGTTCGAAATCAGCAGGTGGCAGGCGATTGGGCAAGCTGTCTTCGCCTGTGCCAAGCTGCATGCCAGCCGGTCCGTTGAACCAGCCAAACGCATCAAAATCACCCAAGATATCAACAATCTCACTACCACTGTTTGGCGGAGCAAGCATCACAACGCGCCCCAAGTTCGGCGGACGATGATCCCTAAGCCATTCGCGCAACAAAATGCCGCCCATTGAATGGGTCACGAAATGCACTGTTTGTTCACCGCATTCGGTCACCGCTTCGGGCAAGGTGATATCCACCAAAGTTTGCACCGTTGCTTGTCGGGACGGATATCCCGGATTCACAACCTCAAAATCCCGTTCCAGCAAAGCCTGTTCCATCAATGCAAACGAGGATTCCGTGCGCGCGAGACCATGCAACAACACAACGCACTCTGCGGCAGCTGAAATGGGGCATAGGGCCAAAGCGAGCGCGTATTTGAACATCTGCGTTATCTAAGAGCTTTTGGGGCAGGACAAAAGCGGTTTGTCAGTATTGGCAAATGCCCACCTAGCCTTTGCGCATCTGACCAAAGATGGTCAGGCCAACACCACTAAGGACCAATGCAGTTGCCAATAGAAAGCGCAGCGACAGAGTTTCTCCCAACATAACCGCCCCCCCGAAGGCGGCAATCACTGGGACTGTCAGCTGTGCAACTGCGGCTGTTGGCATGCTGAGCGAGGGCAAGACTTTGTACCAAAGCGCATAGCCCATGCCTGACGTGACCGCACCGGACAAAACGGCAAGCATAGCGCCTTGCAGGCTGATGCTGTCCGGCAAAAGAAACCAAAGCAGGATGCCAAGCGGGGCCGCAAGAATGAAAGCAAGGCTTGTGGCCCCCAGCGGATCAGTGCTGCGCGCGCCCGCAATCGTATAAAACGTCCAACCCAATGCAGACAGTAGCATTAATGCGGCGCCAATCTTGTCGATTGGCGCTGCGTCATCAGGCCAAAGCAAATAACAAAGCCCGCCAAACGCCAATGATGCGCCAAGCCAGCTAAGGGTCGAAATCTTTTGCCCGCGTATCAGCGTCGCGGTAAAAGAGATGACTTGGACGCCTCCAAACAAAATCAGCGCCCCAACGCCTGTCGGCAATGTGATGTAGGCATAGGAAAACGCCAGTGCATAAAGCGTCAGCATCCCCGCGCTCCAGAAAGAATGACGGCTCAGGGCCGGACGCGCTTGACGTCTAAGCAATATCAGCGCGCCCAGCAAAAGCGCCCCGGACATCAGCCGGATGGCCGCATAACTTGCCGGACCGCTATCCCCCGGTGACAGGGCCAGACGATTAAGGATCGAGTTGGACGCAAAAGCCGTCATGGTCAGCGCGACCAACCAGAAAAGTTTCAAACCAAGGACACTCCCAATGCCAGAACCGCAGAAATTGCGAGAACCTTTAGCAAACCAATATGCAATCGTAACAACAGAACAGCGGCAATCACGCTTAATACCAAAGCGCGCCAATCCAGAGTTGAAACATCAGACATCCAGCCGAACTGCGTGCGTTCAACTTTAGTGAAGATGACATTTAAAGCGAACCAGATCGAGAGGTTGGCAATCACACCTACGACAGCGGCTGTGATCGCCGATAAGGCACCGCTGAGACGGGGCTGCGCTGAAATCCAGTCGATGTAGGGCGCACCTGCGAAGATCCACAAAAAGCAAGGCACGAAAGTCGCCCAAAGCGTGACCAATGCGGCCAAGACAGCCAAAACTCCGCCACCTGCGTTGTAGCCTGCAAGAAAGCCTACGAATTGCGTCACAAGGATCAGCGGGCCGGGCGTGGTTTCGGCCAAGCCTAGCCCGTCGATCATGTCTGTTGCACTGATCCAGCCAAGGTTCTGCACCACTTCCTGCCCCATGAACGCCAGCACTGCATAGGCCCCCCCGAACGTCACTGTTGCGAGTTTTGAGAAAAATATCGCAAGCTGAAACAGGAAATCATGACCTATGACGAACCCTAGCACCACGATCGGTAGCCACCAGATCGCAAGCCAAAGTGTGATCGTCATGGCCGTTTGCCCCATAGGGACACGCGGTGTGGGGACATGTGCTGCTGCGGGCGTCGCAAAATATCCGATCAGTGCGGCAACGCCAATGACCGCAGGGAATGGCGCGGCAAAGACAAAGATCGCGATAAAGCTCGCAAGGGCCAACATCCAATGCAGTGTGGACTTGAACGCCCGTTTCGCCACTTTGATCAGCGCCTCTAGCACGATGGCAAGCACTGCGGCCTTCACCCCAAGAAACAGGGTTTGCACGACTGGCACATCACCGTAGCTGACATAAATCGCCGCAAGCGCAATGATCACCAAGGCTCCGGGGACAACAAACAACAAACCTGCAATAAGACCGCCCAACGTGCCGCGCAGACGCCAGCCGGAATAGGTCGCCAGCTGCATTGCTTCTGGACCGGGCAAGAGCATGCAAAAGGAAAGCCCTGACAAAAACTCTTTCTCGCTTAACCATTTGCGGCCTTCGACCAGTTCTTTATGCATCAGTGCAATTTGTGCGGCAGGACCGCCAAAGGACAAACACCCAATCTTGCCGAAAGTACGGACTAATTCGAATATCGGTATCATGAGTTACCTCCGTGTGCGTCCCATTCGTGGGTTTCTCCTTGAGCATCGCGCGCCCAACGATAAAGCGCGTCATAGATTGGCAAGGTGGCTTCCAATTGCTCAAGATCATCGCGGCACATGCGCGAAAACCCAAGCGAAATCGCTAGCAAGCCCGCTGCCTCAGGGGCAAGGGCATCAGGTGTTCCATCCGCCGCACGGATCACATTGGCCATTGTCCTCAAAGCCGGTAAGCCCAGATCAAAATGCGTAAGCAGCGCGTCGAAACTACACTGACCTTCTCTATGGCTCAAAGCCGCGCCGTCTACATCGAACGCCGAAGCGTCGTATTTTTCAGCGGCTGCCAGCACCTCAGGCGGGGCCACGAACAGGAAGCACGCATCAGGATCGATGAAGCGTCGGATCAACCAAGGGCAGGCAATAAGATCAATTTTCGGTCGATGCCGTGTCACCCAAAGCCCACCGCGTTTGGGCAGAAGGTCTGAGCGGATCAGCGGACCTTGCGCTTTGCGCCACGCCACGACCCCACCTTCCATATACTCAGCATCCACACCATGCGAGCGCAGCAAAGCCATCGCACCTTGGGATAGTTTTTTGCCTTTGTGGCAAATGATCCCAACTTTGCTATTCTGCAAAGTAGGCACCAATGTTTCAATCGTTTGATACGGATGGCGAAACGCCGTGGGGCTTAAACTTGGATCTTCCGCAAAGTCTTCATCAATACAAATATCAATTAGAACAGTCACATGCGGCGTGCCGATAAGGCGCAATAGCTGCGCAGACGTCAGTGTATTAGGATCTGTCACATCGCGTCCTCCCGTGTTGGGGGTATATTAAGGACGCGAAACTTGGGCCAAAGCCTCACGGGGCGTTCGCTGACCCCTTAGAACGAGAATGTGAGGTTAAGCCGGACTTGTCAATTCATGCGCTTCTTTGAACGACACCAAACGGTTCTTGGACGCATCCCAAAGGTCCAAACGCGCGCAGCGCAGGCTTTGGCGAAGGGTCATACGACCGCAATGCACCAGTTCTTCGTTGTCGCGCAGCACATCTGTGAGGCGATAGAACGGAATGCGGCTGTAGAGGTGGTGCACGTGGTGAATACCGATATTGGCGGTGAACCAGCGCAGAACTTTCGGCAGGTCGTAGTGCGAGCTGCCTTCAAGCGCTGCCTCGTGCAACTGCCAGTCCTCTGTGTTCTTCCAATGCGTTTCTTCGAACTGGTGCTGGACGTAAAACAACCAGACACCCACGGAAGCAGCCAGAAGGACTGTCGGCAAAGTCACAAAGACCAAAGCCTGCCATCCACCAAAGAAAACAATCAAAAATACGATCACAGCCATAGCGGCATTGGTGCCCATTGCCGAAATCCAGTACTTTTTGCCCTGCGTCATAAGGCCTAGCGGCAAGCGGTTTTGCAAAACGAACAAATAGCTTGGCCCAAGACCGAACATCACCACAGGGTGACGATACAGACGGTACATGAAACGCTTAAACGGTGTGCGCGCGTTATATTCTTCAACCGTGAGGGTCATCACATCTCCGATGCCGCGGTGATCAAGATCGCCAGCGTGGCTGTGATGGATCGAATGCGTGCGGCGCCAAACGTCATAGGGCGTCAAAGTAAAGACACCTAAAACGCGGCCGACCCAATCGCTTAGGGTTCGGTTGTCAAAGAATGATCCATGCCCGCAATCATGTTGAATACAGAACATGCGCAGCAAGAAACCACCATTTAACAAGGCAATGGCAAATGCAGCGGTATAGCTAAACGATGCCATCCAGCACGCCGCAGCCCAAAGAACGATGAACGGGATCACACTGACGCCAAGCTCAAAACTGCTGCGCATTGTATCCGGCTCGCGATACTTGGCGAGAACAGACATCCACTCGCGTGCGTGTTTCTGATTGTGCGTTCTATGGTCGTGGGACATTGGATGCTCGTTCTTGTGTTCGTCAGCTTTGCGATAAGGCCAATGAGCCTGTTTGGCAAACATGCATTTATGCCTCAACGTAAACTTGATCGTTTTGTCGAGCGAAAATGCAGATTTTTCTAATCACCAAACAATAAGCGCGGTGTCTTGCCGCAGCTTGCTTGAGCATCACACTTGTTCTCTACGCACCTTGGCGCCGCTGAAAAGGTGATTTGGAAAGAGACTGTTTACCCTAATTTCCTTGCCCACCGGATGCAATTAGCGCAAGGTCGCGACGTCTTATGCAGTCGCGCACGACCCTGCCTTTGGTCGTTTGAGAGGTTTCAGTGTCGTCGATAACTCGCCCTTCCTCGTTCCGGCTTGGCTTGCGCATTCTCGCAATTATTGGATTCTATGCGGCTCTTTTGGCGGGGGGGGCATACTTTGGTAGCATAATCCGGGATATGGCTGCCGCCGAATTTGGAACGATCCACGCGCCCACCTTAAAAATCGCGATCATCGGAACTGCATTGGTGTTCGCCATTGCCTCTGCGCTTCCGTTTGTTCCGGGGGCCGAAATCGGGCTGGGCATGCTGATCATGCTCGGGGGACGATACGCGCTGTTGGTTTACCTTTGCATGCTTTTCGCGCTGATGCTGGCCTTCACTGTTGGCCGTTTGGTGCCACTGCGCGCAATCACGCGGGGCTTTGAGTGGTTCAAGCTGCACAAAGCACACACGCTGATCACAAGCCTAGCTGGCCAACCGCCCGAAGAGCGATTACACCAGCTATTAAACATGTCTTCTGGCAAATTCGCACCATTGTTGTTGCGTTACAGATTTGTCGCTTTGATCGTTTTGGTCAACACACCGGGCAATTCACTGATCGGTGGTGGTGGCGGGATCGCGTTGATGGCAGGGATGTCAGGCCTATTCAAATGGCATCACTTTGCCATCGCCATGGCCCTTGCAATCGCGCCGATCCCGATTGCATTTTATGTGGCGATGTAACAGTGAAAGACGTGTCGTCTATCTTTAAGCTTACCATGCAGCGGCCAAATTGAACCCATCCTTGCTAATCAAGCGCTTGCAGCGTAGCGTTGAGGCAGATGCTCCGTACGAGCATCAACACACATACTGGATCATGTCAGACAGACTTTTCTGTCCGAAAAGGTGGCTGGACACCAATGGTCAAAGTTCAACACCCCAAAGATCTTGTGTGTTTTTATTAACCTGACCCTCATTTGAATTTAGTGAACTCCATTTTGCTTTTGCGATGTTGTTGCAAATTCAGACGTTCGATTTCAAATTTACCAACTTTGCGCAGGCCGCAAGACCTTTGTCATTCGGGCATCGGAGCGGCGCGCTTCACAAAGGAAAAACCATGGCCAAAGGTAAAAACAGCAAGAAAGAAACAAAGAAACCAAAGCAAGAAAAAGCAAAGGTGTCAGCCACGTCAACGCCAGCTGGTGGGCGCGCACCTATTGCGATTGGCGGTAAAAAGGTCAGCTAATGGGTGCTCTGGCGAGCAGCTAAACGCCTTTGCTTACGATCATACTTTAAAGACTTTATCGACATAGTGTGGCGGCGCTTTCTCCGTCAAAGGAACTCATATGACTTTTCCAGAATGGACTAAACCCGCCGTGTACGGTGCAATCGTTGGCGCGATCGCAATCTCTATTGTCGGCTTCAATTGGGGTGGGTGGACCACAGGCGGATCCGCCGCAAAAATGGCCAAGGATCTTGCCCGTAGCGAAGTGACCAGCGCTTTGGTGCCCATTTGCGTTCAAATGTCCGCCGATGATCCACAACGTGCGACCAAAATCGCAACGATCAACAAAGCCACCAGCTATAAACGCCGGGACGCGGTTATGGATACGGGTTGGGCAACCGTTGCAGGCTCTGACACACCAGACCGTGATTTGGCGAAAGCCTGCATGGAAGACCTAGGCTTAGACGCAACCTAATTCACAAAAACAGACCGACGCCGAGATATCCACGGCGTCGGGCAATCCTGATCGCTTTGAATATGGACTGATTGGGACGTTTGCGCCGTGCCCAGATTGACAGCTTTTACCGACTACGGGACCGTTACGCTAACGAAATCATAAGATATCACATGACGATTCCAGAAAAGATGTCCGGCATCGTAATGACGGGGCACGGTGGCCCGGGCATGCTCGAGTGGCGCGATGATTTGCCGGCTCCCGTGCCAGGCAAGACCGATGTGATCGCGCGCGTGGCGAAAAGGGATACATCGGCAAATTCGTGCTCGAACTGGACTGACGGATTTTGGTCGCGGCGTTGATAAACTGAATGCGCTCAATATCCTCACCCATAACGAAATGGGGCCGCCAGAAGGCGACCCCGATCTTAGTCTCCGGTAGGAGGGCAGATTTACATCATGCCGCCCATTCCGCCCATTCCGCCCATGTCAGGCATGCCGCCGCCGCCGGTGCCACCCTTCTCGGGCTTATCAGCAACCATTGCTTCGGTTGTGATCAGCAAGGATGCAACGGATGCTGCGTCCTGTAGGGCTGTACGACATACTTTCGCAGGGTCGATAACGCCGAATTTGAACATGTCGCCATATTCTTCAGTCTGTGCGTTGAAACCGAATGTCAGGTCGTCGCTTTCACGGATCTTGCCCGCAACAACTGCACCGTCAACACCAGCATTCTCAGCGATCTGGCGCAGAGGCGCTTCGATTGCTTTACGAATGATGTTGATACCAACAGTCTGGTCGTTGTTTGCACCTTCAAGGCCAGCAAGCACTTTTCCGGCCTGAACCAGAGCAACACCACCACCAACAACAACACCTTCTTGAACCGCTGCGCGGGTCGCGTTCAGTGCATCGTCAACGCGATCTTTACGCTCTTTGACTTCTGTTTCGGACATGCCGCCAACACGGATAACCGCGACGCCGCCTGCGAGTTTCGCAACACGCTCTTGCAGCTTCTCTTTGTCGTAATCGGAAGATGTCTCTTCGATCTGACCACGGATCTGCGTGACACGTGCTTCGATCTCGGCTTTTGCGCCTGCGCCATCAACGATAGTTGTCTCGTCTTTGGTAATCTGGATTTTCTTGGCTGTGCCAAGCATGTCCATTGTCACGTTCTCGAGCTTCATGCCGAGATCTTCGGATATAACCTGACCGCCTGTAAGAATCGCGATGTCCTGAAGCATTGCTTTGCGGCGATCGCCGAAACCAGGTGCTTTGACAGCTGCGATTTTCAGACCGCCGCGCAGTTTGTTAACCACGAGCGTTGCAAGTGCTTCGCCCTCAACATCTTCTGCGATGATGAGAAGTGGCTTCTGGGACTGGATCACAGATTCCAACAGCGGAACCATTGCTTGCAAAGAAGAAAGCTTCTTCTCGTGCAGCAAGATCATGCAGTCTTCCAGCTCTGCCGTCATTTTGTCAGCGTTTGTGACAAAGTAAGGGGACAGGTAGCCGCGGTCGAACTGCATGCCTTCAACAACGTCAGTCTCTGTGTCGAGGCCTTTGTTCTCTTCAACAGTGATAACGCCTTCGTTGCCGACTTTCTGCATCGCGTCTGCGATCTGACGACCGATTTCTGCTTCGCCGTTTGCAGAGATTGTACCAACCTGAGCAACTTCATCGGAATCGTTGACTGGACGGGACGCCGCTTTGATCGCTTCAACAACTTTCGCTGTTGCAAGGTCGATACCGCGCTTGAGGTCCATTGGGTTCATGCCAGCCGCAACGGACTTCAGACCTTCGCGAACAATCGCTTGTGCCAAAACTGTTGCAGTGGTTGTGCCGTCGCCAGCTTCGTCATTGGTACGGGAAGCAACTTCCTTAACCATCTGTGCACCCATGTTCTCGAACTTGTCTTCAAGCTCGATCTCTTTAGCGACAGAAACGCCGTCTTTCGTGATGCGCGGCGCACCGAAAGATTTGTCCAGCAATACGTTACGACCTTTTGGGCCGAGTGTTACTTTAACAGCATCCGCAAGAATGTTGACGCCGTTCAGCATCTTTGTCCGTGCGTCTGTGTCGAATTTTACTTCTTTAGCAGCCATTATGAATGCTCCTACTTAGTTTAATGTGAAAGTATGAAAGAGGGGGCGGACTTAGGAAAGAATTCCCAGAACATCGCTTTCTTTCATCATCAACAGCTCTTCGCCGTCGACGGAAACTTCTGTGCCGGACCATTTGCCGAACAGAACACGATCGCCTTCTTTGACGGCCATTTCGATCAACTCACCGCTGTCTTTGCGCGCGCCTTCGCCGCAAGCAACGATAACGCCCTCAGCAGGCTTTTCTTTTGCGCTATCAGGGATGATCAATCCGCCAGCAGTTTTCTCTTCGCCTTCTGTACGACGAACCAACACGCGATCGTGAAGTGGTTTCAATGCCATCTTTGCAGCTCCTTAAGCTCAAATGGTTACAATTTTGTCCCCGAACCCTAAGGTCCCTCGCGGGGCGTTAGCACTCATACTGGGAGAGTGCTAACGACGCATAGGTAAGAATGCTGTTGGCATGAGTCAACAGGTGATCTGCAAAGAATTTTTACGACGATATGTTTCGCTGTTCGGCCAAGTCTTTACACCCAGCGCTGTGTGGCAAACACTGGGTGTGAGTTTACTGGCAAGATGAAGCAACGGGCTGGCTTACAATCACGCCGCGAGACCGCGCCCCTTTAGCAAAGCGTCAACGCCGGGCATGCGCCCGCGAAAAGCCATGTAAAGCTCCGTTGCATCTTTGGAGCCCCCAGAACTGAGGACTGTTTCCGCCAAGCGCTTGGCCGTTGCGCTGTCAAAAGGGCTACCTGCTTCTTCGAATGCCTCGAATGCATCCGCATCCATAACTTCAGACCACATATAACTGTAATACCCGCTGGAATACCCATCACCCGCGAAGACGTGAGCAAATTGCGGCGTCGCATGGCGCATACCAATCGCGTGAGGCATGCCGATTTCCGCCAGAACTTTCGCCTGCTTTTGCATCGGATCAGCCGTCGCGTCCCCTTCGTGAAACGCCAGATCAACCAGTGCGGAGGCCACATATTCCACCGTGGAAAACCCCATATCATAAGTCGCCGCACCAAGCACCTTATCAAGTAGCGCTTTGGGCATCGCCTCGCCCGTTTCAGCGTGTGTCGCGAACTCTGCCAAGACTTCGGGCACTTCAAGCCAATGTTCGTAAAGTTGGCTAGGCAATTCGACGAAATCACGCGCAACGGATGTTCCGGACACGCTTTCATACTCCACGTCTGACAGCATCTGATGCAAGGCATGGCCGAATTCGTGGAACAATGTGCGCGCGTCATCATAGCTTAGCAGTGCTGGTTTGCCTTCAGGCGGCTTGGCAAAGTTGCACACGTTGATCACGATGGGCGCTTGTATCTTGGGCTTTTTCGCCTGCCCCTGCATTGCAGAGCACCACGCGCCTGATCGCTTTGATCCGCGCGCAAAGTAATCCCCGATGAAGACCGCAACATGTTCACTGCCACGCAGCACTTCCCATGCACGGCAATCCGCATGGTAAAGAGGGATATCAAGCTGCTTGAACTCTAATCCGAACAAGCGTGTCGCGCAGGAAAAACTGGCTTCGATCATACGGTCTAGCTGAAGGTAGGGTTTAAGAACCGCCTCATCCAAATCATGCTCGACCTTGCGGCGTTTCTCGGAATAATAGCGCCAGTCCCATGGCTCAAGCGGGCCTTCAATACCATCCGCATGCAACATCTTTTCCAAGATGGCTGCGTCTTTGACAGCTTGCGCCTTTGCGGGTTCCCACACTTGCATCAATAGTTCGCGCACTGCGTCAGGCGTTCCCGCCATTTCTGTTTCCAGCTTGTAATGCGCGAAATCGGGATAGCCAAGAAGACGCGCACGTATCTCGCGTAGTTTCAGGGTTTCACCCGCGATCCCACGATTGTCTGTTTCTCCCCCATTGGCACCGCGCGCGGCCCAAGCAGCATAGGCTTTCTGACGCAGCGCGCGACGTGGGCTGAATTGTAGAAACGGCACGATGATAGAGCGTGACAACGTCACCACTGGCCCGCCTGCATCCTTTTCATCCCCCGCTGCGCGTGCCGCGTCTTGGACAAAATCAGGCAAGTCAGCGAGTGCCTCGTCAGACAAAGGCATGACCCAATCGGATTCATCTTTCAGCAAGTTCTGCACAAACTGGGTGCCCAGCATCGCAAGACGCGACTTCACGTCTTTCATTTGCTGTTCATCTTTGCCTTTTAGTGCGGCACCTGAACGTACAAAGCCGCGATACGTCAGCATCAAAACGCGCAACTGTTCTTCGGAAAGATCATGCGTATCGCGCGCGTTCCACAGCGCCTCGATCCGCGCGAATAGGGCTGCATTGGCAGAAATCGCAGAACTATGCGCAGAAAGCTTGGGGGAAAACTCTCGCTGCAATTCTTGGCGCTTTGGCGTGCTATCCGCACCCGCGAGGGAATAGAAAACCGACAGCACTTTGTCTAAACTCTCGCCGGCCCCTTCCATTGCTTCAATCGTGTTTTCAAACGTGGGCGCGTCAGAGTTGTCAGCAATCGCATCAATCTCGGCCATATGGGCTGTCAAAGCCTCCTCCAAGGCAGGCGCGAAATGATCGTCCTCAATCTCGGTAAACGGTGCGATTTGAAACGGGGTCGTCCAGTCTTGGAGCAATGGATTGGTCATGAAGTTCTCCTTTGCGCTCAACCTAGGTCGGCGCTTTGCAAGTTTCTAGAGCACTGGTTTGATAAGACAGGATCGCAGTCAATTCATCCGCAGGTCGCGCAGTCTTGGCGTCGCTTCAAGGTCATTTTGCGGGTTTCGCCGTATAGCCCATCGTAAATCAACATCTCGCCTCGCAGGACGTGCCCTGCCCCCGTGATCAGTTTGATCGCCTCTTGCGCCATCATCGCGCCGATAACACCAGGCAATGGGCCGACAACACCCGCCTCAGAACACGCTGGTGCCAGCTCAGCCGATGGAGCTTTTGGGAAAATACACTGGTAGCAGGGCGTGCCACGCGCGGAATCAAAGACGCTCAGCTGGCCTTCCCATTGGCTCAAAGCGCCGGAAACGAGCGGTTTTCCCAACTTTGCAGCCGTCTGGTTCACAAGATAGCGCGTCTCGAAGTTATCGCAGCCATCAAGGATAAGATCATATTCCGCGAACAAATCCACAGCTATGTCCGCAGTCAAACGCCGATGATATGGGCGTACAGAAATATGCGGGTTTTGCGCAAGCATCGCGTTTTGGGCAGAGAACACTTTTGCGGTTCCGATGTCTTCGTCCCTGTGAATGATCTGACGCTGTAAATTTGCGTTCTCGACGCTGTCGTCATCAATAACCCCAATGGTCCCGACGCCAGCTGCTGCCAGATATTGCAAAACAGGTCCGCCCAAGCCGCCGGCACCAATGACCAAGGCTTTCGCATGTTTCAGCTTTTTCTGACCCGGCCCACCGATTTCGCGAAGTACAATATGACGCGCATAGCGTTCCAGTTCCGTCGCAGAAAATGTGCCCGACGCCGCAGCAGGGGATGTCGTTTCCTTGCCAACAACTTGTGTGCGAAGCCGCCGCAAAAACGTTCGATAAAGCAATACAACCGCCGCAAAACCGGCAAGCAGAAGATAAGGCTCGGCGTTACCGCCAAAGGTGGCGCGCAAATTGTGACCTTCAGGAAAGACGAGAAGAACGCTAACAATTGCGACAAACAACACGCAAATCAAGGCCCATCGTTGCGATTTGGGCGCACCTAAAAGTGCGCCAAGCCCATAAATTCCACAGGCAAGGATCAAGAATAAAAACATCAGCTGCGCCCCGTTGAGCCGAAACCACCCGACCCGCGAAGGGTGCCGCTCAAACGATCAACCAGCTCGAAGTCTGCACGTATAACAGGCGCCACAACCATCTGCGCGATCCGCTCACCGTGCGTCACTGTGAAAGGTACGCGCCCAGCATTCATCACGATCACACCCAAAGGACCGCGATAATCGCTGTCAATTGTTCCTGGCGCGTTAGGAAGTGTTATCCCGTGTTTCAGCGCAAGACCCGAACGCGGCCGTAACTGCACTTCAAACCCGTCAGGAATGGCCAAACGCAGGCCCGTCGGGATCAACGCACGCGCACCAGCTACAAGCACCACTTCCGCGCGATCCGCAAAATTAGCGCGCAAATCAGCGCCCGCAGCACCTGCACTTGCGTAAAAAGGCAAGCCCAGCGCGCGATCTGCGCCTTCATCCCACATAAATTCAATGCGCATTGCCGAGCCTCTTCATCTTGCCCAATAAACTCAAATCCTTCGGTCTCAATCGGCCAATGCCTTTGCAATCTTAAGCGCCAAGCGATCCGCCACCGCATCTTTGCTCATGCGTGGCCAGTCTTCTGATCCATCTTCGGAAATCAGGACCACATCATTTTCACGGCCTCCCATGATCCCTGTTGCTGGTGACACGTCATTAGCAACGATCCAGTCACAGCCTTTGCGTTTACGTTTGGCCGTCGCGTTGGCAATCACATCATCTGTTTCTGCCGCAAAGCCAACAATTAGCGCAGGTCGCCCTTCTGTCATCTGGCTCAATTGCGCCAGAATGTCAGGGTTTTCAGCGAATTCCAGCACCGGCATTTTACCGTTTTTCTTTTTGATCTTCGAACGGCTCTCGCTTGCAACGCGCCAATCCGCAACAGCAGCGGCAAAAACCCCTGCATCTACAGGCAAAGCCGCTTCGACTGCGGCTTGCATTTGTGCTGCACTTTGAACTTTCACCACTTCAACGCCCGAGGGCGGAGCAACATCCGCAGGGCCAGTCACAAACACAACATCTGCACCCAACTTGGCCAAGGCAGCACCAATCGCCGTCCCTTGCGCGCCGGAAGAGCGGTTCGCAATATAGCGGACCGGATCAATAGGTTCATGGGTTGGACCGGATGTCACCAAAATGCGTTTGCCTTTCAAGGGGCCGTCTCCAAATGCAGCCTCGATCGCGGCGACAATTTCCAAAGGTTCTGCCATGCGACCGGGACCATATTCACCACAAGCCATATCGCCTTCGTTAGGGCCAACGAAAGAAATGCCATCTGCCTTGAGTGTCACGACATTGCGCTGCGTCGCGGGGTGATCCCACATGCGCACGTTCATTGACGGGGCGACCAGAACTGGAGTGTCTGTCGCCAAAAGCAAAGTCGATGCCAGATCATCCGCACGCCCTTGCGCCATCTTTCCCATCAAATCTGCAGTCCCGGGGGCAACCACCAATAGATCTGCAGAGCGTGAAAGCTGAATATGCCCCATTTCTGCTTCTTTGGTGAGATCAAATAAATCGCTGTGTACCTCTGTGCCAGCCAAAGCCGAGACGGACAAAGGCGTGACGAATTCACTGCCTGCGCGTGTCAAAACGGGCGTTACTCGGGCACCCCGTTCTCGCAGCTTGCGGATCAAATCCAGCGATTTATACGCTGCGATCCCGCCACCAATGATCAGAAGAATGTGTTTTGAGCTCAACATGCGCGCGCCTTGATAGCTGTTTTCCTTAAGCTAAGCGGCGCGCGCAGTCTCTACAAGCACTAGCGCACTTATGACAGGAAGGCGTGCACTTCAGTGCTTTGCTCTTCGAGCGTTTTGCGCATCTTTTGAAATGCCGCTGCTTCTAGTTGGCGAATGCGTTCTTTGGATAGACCAAGCTCGTTACCAAGGCTTTCCAGAGTACGTGGTTCATCAAGCAACTTACGCTCGCGTACGATAAAGCGCTCGCGTTCGTTAAGTGCATTCATCGCGTTCAAAAGCCATTTGCGCATTTGGGCTGTGTCGTGTTCGTTCTCGACAATTTCTTCCGCCTGCGCACCGTCATCTTCCAGTGCGTCGATCCATTCGCGTCCTTCATCTTCAACGGATTGAGTCGCGTTCAAAGAAAAATCAGAGCCTGACAAGCGACCATGCATCATCTCGACGTCGTTCATCGGCACACCAATCTCGGTCGAGATCATCTGGTGCAGCTGATGACGATCCAACTCTTCGCCGCGTTGCATCGCTTCGCGCTCAAGACGCGCTTGCACGCGGCGCATGTTAAAAAACAGCGATTTCTGTGAAGATGTGGACCCGGTTCTAACCATTGACCAGTTGCGCATCACGTGATCTTGGATGGACGCTTTGATCCACCAAACCGCGTAAGTCGAGAAACGCACGCCGCGATCCGGGTCGAACTTGTCGGCCGCTTTCATCAGGCCTAGCCCTGCCTCTTGGATCAGATCATTCATCGGCGCGCCGTAACGGCGAAACTTCGACGCCATAGAAATCGCCAGACGCATATAAGCGTTGATCAAACGATGAAGCGATGCCTCACAGCGTTCATCGCGCCACGCATAAGCGAGCTTTAGCTCTGTCTCTGCGTCGAGCATTTCTGCTTTCATAGCTTTACGTGAAAATCTTGCGTCGCCTGCGTTATCCAGTGCCATCTTGATCCCCTAACTATACTTTGATCACGGTTGGTTTTAATTTTGTGTTAATCTAGATACGCACGTAGAAATAAATCGGATCACTTGGAGTGTGGAAAAATGTCTGGAACCCTCACTTTGGTGATCGGCGGTGCTGCCTCAGGCAAATCGGCATTTGCAGAAGATCTTGTCGTTAAAACAAGCAAGGATCGCGTGTATATTGCAACGGCCCGTGTCTTGGACGCTGAAATGGAACACAAGGTGGCGCGTCATAAAAACATGCGTGGTGAAGGCTGGCGCACGTTTGAAACGCCGCTGTCCCCCGAAGATGTTTTGGTACAGTGCAGTGCAACTGATGCAGTGCTGCTGGATTGCGCGACCATGTGGTTGATGAACCACTTAATGGATAAAACGGACATGCAGGATGCTGAAGACGCATTGCTAAATGTATTAACGAATAGCGAAGCGGAGTGCGTGATCGTCACGAATGAACTAGGTCTTGGGATCGTCCCTGCGGACGCTTTGTCTAGACGTTTTCGCCAAGCGCAAGGCGAGTTGAACCAACGTCTTGCAGCCAAGGCGGATCGGGTCATCAACATTGTCGCAGGCCTACCCAATGTTTTGAAAGGATCGCTTTGAATGCAGCGATTGTTTTTAGTGCGTCATGGTCCAACCCATGCGAAAGGCATGATTGGTTGGACGGACTTAGCCGCTGATCTTTCTGATACGGAAGCACTGTCGCGCTTGAATGGCTTTCTGCCTAAAGACGCCAGCATTATTTCTTCCGATCTAATCAGAACGATAGAGACTGCGAATGCGATTGCAGGAACACGATCTCGCCTCCCTCACAAAAGCGCTTTACGCGAAATGCATTTTGGTGATTGGGAAAACCTTGGATTTAGCGAAGTTTCCGCAAGATCCCCCGAACATCTGCGCACCTTTTATGAACACCCCGGCGATATCGCCCCACCAAACGGGGAAAGCTGGAATGATCTGCGCGCACGGGTATCACCTGCGGTGGATCAATTGCTTGAAAGCCAGTCCCGTGATGTGATCATGGTCTGTCATTTCGGCGTCGTTCTTAGCCAACTTCAACGCGCGACGGGGCTTAGCAGCTACGAAACCTTCGCCCAGCGCATCGACAATTTGTCCGTTACAGAAGTGATCATCGACAGCGGAACTTGGCGCGCTGGTGCAATCAATCACTGTCCGTGATGGGCATGTTAACAAATTCTCGTTTGCTCGAAAAAGCTTCTCGGCGCTAGCGTGATGCCATGACTTATGATCTTTATATCGGCGATTACGCCTATTCGAGCTGGTCCCTTCGCGGGTGGCTGCTTGTCAATCGTTTCGGCCTGAGCGCACGAAGCAAAATGGTTCCTTTCGCAAAGCAGGATGTGGCAGAACAAATGGCCGATCTTGGCGTTGCCCGAACGGTGCCGACACTGGTCTGCGACGACGGGGCAGTTGTGTCTGAATCCGCCGCGATCGCAGAAGAACTCGCAACGCGACACCCGGAAGCGGGGATATGGCCGACCGTTCCCAAAGCACGTGCGATTGCGCGCACGCTGCTTGCTGAGATGGCAAGCGGGTTTACGTCGCTTAGGGGGGATTGCCCGATGAGTTTGCGTGTTTGTTACTCTAACAGCAACCCATCCGATGCAGTGCTTACTGATCTTGCACGGCTTGAAAAAATTTGGGCCCACGCCCGCGCTAACCGCGTGTCGGATGGACCTTGGCTTTTGGGGGAATATAGCGCTACAGATGCTTTCTTCGCACCTGTTGCAGGCAGGATTGCGGGCTATTCGTTGCCGGTTGGCAAAGAGGCTGCGGCTTATGTTGCCGCCCATCTGGCTGATCCAGCCTTTCGCCGTTGGCGCGCGATGGGGATGGTCCACGGACCTGATTTGCCATGGCATCGTAAAGATTATCCCCAGACCGACTGGCCTGGCCCAACCCCGCGTGCCGCAAAGGCAGTTGAAACGGGCACACCTGAGAACACAGCCTGTCCTTATTCCGGCAAAACCCCGACGCATTTCATGGAAATGGAGGGCCGCACGTTTGGGTTCTGCAATCCGTTCTGTCGCGACAAAACCGTTGCTGATCCTGAAGCATGGCCGGATTTCATGGCACTTGTTTAACGCGCGTTAACCAAGCTTAAAGGGTTTTTCCGCTAGGCCAGTATGGTTGATCGGAGAAACTCATATGGTTGCGCATGCTTACACAGTTGCCTTTGAAGGCGTCAGCGCGCGTAGCGTCGAAGTGCAATGCGCTGTAACACCCGGCCTGCCCGCCTTTTCTATCGTTGGATTGCCAGACAAAGCCGTATCAGAGGCGCGTGACCGCGTGCGCGCAGCCCTGTCATCTATGTCAATTGCCCTGCCCTCCAAACGGATCACGATCAATCTGTCCCCTGCTGATCTGCCCAAAGAAGGGTCACATTTCGATCTACCCATTGCTTTGGCTCTGCTTGCCGCGCTTGATATTTTGCCCGCCGATGAGATCGAACGCACGATTTCGCTGGGCGAACTTTCGTTGGATGGCGCTTTGGTCGCAGTTGTGGGGGCCTTGCCTGCCGCAATGACCGCCGCGCGCGAAGATCGCGCGTTACTGTGTCCTGCCGCATCTGGTGCAGAAGCCGCCTGGGTCGGTGCCGCACAAGTGATTGCGGCTAAATCCTTGGTAGAGGTCATCCGGCATTTTACAGGTCAAAACCCCCTCGCCCCCGCACAGCCGGGCACAGTATGCGAGGCTACGAACGGCAAAGACTTGCGCGATGTGAAAGGCCAAGAACGGGCCAAGCGCGCGCTGGAAATCGCGGCGGCAGGGCGTCATCATATTTTGCTGGTTGGCACGCCGGGGTCGGGAAAGTCGATGCTGGCTGCGCGCTTGCCCGGTCTGTTACCACCGCTAAGTCCGATGGAAGCGCTTGAAACCTCGATGATCCATTCCCTTTCTGGCTTACTGGATGAAGGTGGCATTTCGCGCACACGCCCGTTTCGCGAACCCCATCACACAGCGTCGATGGCGGCGATCATCGGCGGCGGGCGCACTGCGAAACCGGGGGAAGTATCACTGGCGCACAATGGCGTTTTATTCATGGATGAATTCCCAGAGTTTCCGCGCCAAGTCTTGGAAACCTTACGCCAACCTATTGAAACCGGTGAAGTTATGATTGCGCGGGCCAATGCGCATATCAAATATCCTTGCCGCTTTATGTTGGTAGCAGCGGCAAACCCATGCCGGTGCGGATATGCCTTTGATGCAGCCAGAGCCTGCTCAAAGATGCCCTTGTGCGCGCAGGATTACATGGGGCGGATTTCAGGGCCTTTAATGGATCGCTTTGATTTGCGGGTTGAGGTGCCTCCTGTTCATTTCACCGATCTCGATTTGCCAACCAGTGGCGAGTATAGCGAAGATGTTGCCAAGCGCGTGAATGCGGCCCGCGCAATCCAGGACCAACGCTACAGCGCGCATGAGTGGATGCGCACGAACGCCGATGCTGAAGGCGATATTTTGAAAGACGCGACCAAACTTTGCACAGACGGCAGGGAGTTTCTGACCAAAGGAGCGGAGCGTTTCGGACTAAGCGCGCGTGGATATCATCGTATCTTGCGGGTTGCGCGCACCATTGCTGATCTTGAAAACAGCGCGCGCATTGCCCCTGAACATCTGGCAGAGGCGTTAAGTTTTCGTCTCTCGAGTTTTGAGCCGGCGTGATCAGGCGCGTTTGGCTTCGATCACCTGCCAGATTTTTTCAGCAATGTTGACGCCGTCAAAGCGTTCAAGTTCTTGAATACCGGTCGGCGAGGTTACATTGATCTCCGTAAGGTAGTCGCCGATCACGTCGATCCCTACAAACACTTGCCCCTTTTCTTTCAACAGCGGCCCGATACGCGCGCAAATTTCAAGATCACGTTCGCTTAAACCGATTTTTTCGGGACGACCACCAACATGCATATTTGAGCGTGTTTCGCCCTTGGCTGGCACGCGATTGATCGCACCCACAGGTTCGCCGTCCACAAGTATCACCCGTTTGTCGCCGTTAGACACATCCGGCAGGAATTTTTGCACGATCAACGGTTCGCGACTGAACCCTGTAAACAACTCGTGCAAAGACGTGAGGTTGCGATCATTCGCATCTAGGCGGAAAACACCCGCACCTCCGTTACCGTAGAGAGGTTTAAGAATAACGTCTTTGTGCTTTTCCTTAAATGCTTTGATCGTATCGAGATCGCGCGCGATTGTCGTGGGCGGCGTTAAATCAGGAAAATCGAGAACAAGTAGTTTTTCTGGATAATTACGTACCCAAAACGGATCATTCACAACCAGCGTTTCCGGATGCACGCGATCCAGAATATGTGTGGAGGTGATGTAATTCATATCAAAAGGCGGATCTTGGCGCAGCCAGACGACATCCATTTCGGACAGATCAATTTCGCGTTCTTGGCCCAAGTGCACATGATCGCCTTGGATACGCTGGACGGTGAAGTCATGCCCGCGCGCGGTGACGCGACCTTCTTCATAGGCTAGCTTATCCGGCGCGTAATAAAAAAGTTCATGCCCGCGCGACTGGGCCTCTTCGGCCAATCGAAACGAGCTATCCCCATCAATATTGACGTCTGTGATCGGGTCCATTTGAAATGCGATTTTCATGTCTGCGCCTTTGCTAACTACCCCACTTACATGGCGCAGCCAAACTTGGGGTGCAATGGGCTGTCTGTCAGAAATCGCCGATCGCGTTCTCGACGATCTGCACTTCGCCAAAGCTATTCACGAAGGCGGCGTCCACGCGCATCGGCGTCAAAAGTCCCTTTGGCTGTGTTCCCAGATATTCTTCAGCCGCCAAGCAAATGCGCTGTTGTTGACGTGGTGAAATACGATGGGCCGCATTTGAAAAACTGCCTGCTTTCTTGACCTCGACAAACACGACTTCGCAACCTGACTTGAATATCAAATCGACTTCACCAGCTCTTCCGCGCCACCGCTGAGCTGCCAAACTATGGCCACGTCGCACATAATCCGCAGCGACCTGCGCCTCTGCGCTGTGGCCGGATAGATATGCTAATGTACCAGCCAGCTTTTTATTCATCTTCCCGATCTAGTCCCAAAGCCAATTGATACACCTTACGGCGCGGTAATCCATGCGCGCCCGCAACCATTTCAGATGCATCGCGTACGGTCATTCGGCCCAACGCATCCCTCAGGTCTGCTTCTAGATCAGAGGCATTAACAGTTGATTGACCCGCACGATCAACAATCACCACAATTTCACCTTTAGGGGTTTTTTCTTTAATTGACTCACCCAATTCGCTAAGTGTGCCGCGTCGTATTTCCTCGAATTTCTTTGTCAATTCGCGACAGACTGCAGCGCGACGATCGCCCAGAACGGTTAGACAATCTCCCAACATCGCGCCGACTCGCTTAGGCGATTCGTAGAAAACCAGCGTAGCGGGCACCTCTCGCAGGGTCTCAATCGCGGAAATCCGCGCAGCTTTCGAGTTTGGCAGGAAGCCCGCAAACAAAAATTTATCCGTCGGCAAACCGGCCAAAGTCAATGCCGTAGCGATCGCGGTTGGCCCCGGGGCAGAGGTAACAAGATACCCGGCTTCGGCCGCCTCCTTGGATAAATCATATCCCGGGTCAGCGATCAGCGGCGTGCCTGCTTCACTCGCGTAAGCGACAGAGCGTCCTTCAGCCAAGTATTGCATGAGTTTGGGCCGTGCGCGCGCCCCGTTATGATCGTGATAAGACAGCAACGGGCGGTCGCCCAAAGGCACCCCGTGAATGTCCATCAAGCGGCGCATGGATCGGGTATCTTCCGCCGCCAGAACATCCGCCGATGCAAGGATATCAAGTGCGCGCAAAGTGATGTCGCGTGCTGTCCCGATGGGCGTGGCAACAAAGTACAGGCCCCCCTCCAATTTCACTGTCTTTGCATTCACCTCTGGACCCGCCTTTCATGACGTTTATTATGCACCTCAAATTGACGGAGCAAACGTGCGACCGTCTATCAGGGGGTAAGTTTCTATGTTTGCTTTTTTGACTTCGGCCCGCAAGGCGCTGACGCGCGGTGTTATTCTATCCGGTGCATTGGCGCTGGCGGCATGTCAACCAATCTCAATCGGTGGTGGCACAGCTAGTGGCGGTGGCGCAGGGCCGACAATTGATACATCCGCCCCGGTTACTGTGGCGTTGTTGATTCCCAAATCCAGCGGCAGTGCAGGTACTGTCGCGACGTCGCTGGAAAATGCCGCCCGCTTGGCGATAGCAGATCTGACCAGCGTGAAGATCGACCTGCGTGTATACGACACAGGTGGCTCTACTGAACAAGCTGCTGCCCTTGCCCAAAAAGCCGTCGCAGATGGCGCACAGATCATTCTAGGACCTTTGTTTGCAGACGCGGCAAATGCGGCTGGCGTTGCTGTCGCAGGTCAAAACGTGAACGTGCTTAGCTTTTCCAACAACACATCTATCGCAGGCGGCAACGTCTTTGTGCTTGGCCCAACATTCGAAAACACAGCCAATCGCATCATGAGCTTTGCGGCGCGCCAAGGCAAAACCAAAGTCCTGATCGCACATCCCAACAACATCGAAGGTCAGTTTGGCCACAATGCGGTTCAACAAGCTGCCGCGCGCAATGGCATTGCAGTGGCTTCTGTGAATGGCTTTGAATTCAGCCAACCGGGCGTTGTTGCTGTGGTTCCCCGAATCAAGGCCGCGATGGACAGCACAGGTGCAGATACCTTGGTCCTGACGTCGAACTCTGCTGGTGCTTTGCCGCTTCTTGCACAGATGCTGCCTGAAGCCGGTGTAAGCCCCTCAAAGATTCAATATGCCGGGTTGGGTCGCTGGGACGTTCCTGCGCAGACTTTGGAACTTGCTGGCTTGCAAAACGGCTGGTTCACGATGCCGGACCAAGCGATGATCCAGAACTTCCAAACACGCTATAGCCAGGCTTATGGCTTGGCCCCCCATCAACTTGCCGGGTTGGCATATGACGGCATTGCAGCCATCGGTGCATTGGTGGAAGCTGGCAACAAGAAAGCCCTGACCAAAAGGGCGTTGACCCAAGGTGCAGGATTCCAAGGTGTCGGAGGTGCATTCCGTTTGCGCCCCAATGGCACAAACGAACGTGCGCTTTCTGTAGCGATGGTGCGTGAAAAACAGGTGGTGATTATTGACCCTGCCCCAACAAAGTTCTCGGGCGCTGGGTTCTGAGCCGAAGATGGACCTAACGCTTCCTGCGCCTGACAATCTGATATGTCCAGCGCAGGACATTTTTGATCAAGATGCAGTCCTCGCTGCGATCAATCTTGATATGGCTGACATCACCAGCGCGATGGATATTCGCAAGGTGGTGGTGACGCATCTGACCACCGCGCGTAAAACGGGTATGGCGGTTATCGCCGACTGTCTGCGCGCATCTCCATTTGCCGCACGCCCCATGGTGCGGTCTTATACCTATCTTACAGATTGTTTGGTGAAAGTCGCGTTTGAGGTCGCAACCCAAGTCTTACACCCGCTCCCCAACCCGACCGAACAAGAACGTGTCGCAGTGATCGCTGTGGGTGGATATGGACGCGGGGAAATGGCACCGCAATCGGATGTCGATTTGCTGTTTATTACACCCTACAAAATCACTCCTTGGGCCGAAAGCGTGATTGAAACCATGCTCTACATCCTTTGGGATCTGCGACTGAAAGTCGGGCATGCAAGTCGAACGATAAAAGACTGTGTACGACTTGGCACAGAAGACTTCACAATTCGCACGGCGATGCTAGAGCATCGATATCTCACTGGTCATCTGCCACTTTCTGAAAAGCTCGAGGAAACCCTTTGGGAAGATTTGTTCGCCGGCTCGTCGCGAGAATTTATCGAGGCCAAGTTAGAAGAACGCGAAACCCGCCACAACAAGCAAGGCGGCCAGCGTTATGTTGTTGAGCCTAATGTAAAAGAAGGCAAAGGCGGCTTGCGTGACCTGCAATCGCTGTTCTGGATCGCAAAATATGTCCATGGCGTTCAAGATGTTGCTGATCTGGTCACGGTCGGCGTCTTTACAGATGAAGATATCAAGACATTTGACGCGGCTGAGAGTTTTCTCTGGGCTGTTCGGGGCCATCTGCATTTGATCGCGCGGCGACCGATGGAGCAGTTGACCTTTGATCTTCAAGTCGAAGTGGCCGCACAGATGGGTTACGTCGATGCGCGCGGACGGCGCGCTGTTGAAATCTTTATGCAAGATTTCTTCCGGCATGCCACCTCTGTTGGCGATCTGACCCGCATCTTTTTGACCAAGCTGGAAGCGATGCATGCCAAAAGCGAACCATTGCTGGAACGTATTTTCCGCCGCCGTCCCAAACTGAAAGCAGGTTACGTTGTTGTCCACGGCCGCCTTGCCGTTGCAGATTCAAACGTCTTTTTGTCAGACAAACTGAATATCCTTAGACTGTTTGAAGAAGGGTTGCGCACGGGCATGTTAATCCATCCCGACGCCATGCTTTTGGTCAAAGCTAATCTTCATAAGATCGACGATGCAATGCGCAATGACCCGGAAGCGTGCCGTATATTCCTTGATTTGATGCTCAAACACGGCAATCCGGAACGCGCGTTGAGGCGGATGAATGAACTTGGGGTCCTCGCCGCGTTTATCCCTGAATTCGAACCCATCGTCGCAATGATGCAATTCAACATGTATCATCACTACACTGTGGACGAGCACACCATCCAATGCATCCGCAATCTATTCGAGATTGAAAGCGGTGATCTTGAAGAAGAGCTGCCGATTTCCACGGAAATCCTGACCAAAGATATCAATCGCAAAGTGCTTTATGTCGCCATGTTGCTGCATGACATCGGCAAAGGCCGCCCTGAGGATCATTCCATCCTGGGTGCCCAAATCGCACGCAAGGTTGCGCCGCGTTTGGGGTTAAGCAAAACAGAAACCGAAACGGTCGAATGGTTGGTGCGCTATCATCTGCTTATGTCGGATATGGCGCAGAAACGCGATATCGCAGACCCACGCACTGTGCGTGACTTCGCCAAAGCTGTGCAGAACGTCAAACGGCTTGATCTTCTGACTGTCCTAACCGTTTGCGACATTCGCGGTGTTGGCCCGAATACGTGGAACAACTGGAAAGCCGTGCTAATCCGCGCACTTTACCGCCAGACCCGTAATGCACTTGAGAACGGACTAGAAGATCTGAACCGTGAACAGCGCGGCGCGGATGCGAAACGTGCCATGCGCGATGCGCTAAGCGATTGGTCAAAGAAGGATATCAAGGCAGAGACGTCACGCCACTATCCGCCTTACTGGCAAGGCTTTCACGTAACGGCGCATGTGGTCTTTGCAAACCTTTTGCGCGATATCAATGACGACAAAATTGCCATTGATATTCATCCTGACGAAGATCGCGATGCAACGCGGGTTTGCTTTGCATTGGCAGATCATCCCGGTATTTTCTCGCGCCTTGCTGGCGCTTTGGCTTTGGTCGGCGCGAATGTGGTGGATGCGCGCACGTTCACCTCAAACGATGGATATGCAACAGCGGCATTCTGGATCCAGGACGGCGATGATGGTCCGTACGAAAAGGCACGCATTCCGCGCCTGAAATCGATGATCGAAAAAACCCTAAGCGGCGAAGTTGTCGCGACAGAAGCGATCTTGAACCGAGATAAAATCAAGAAACGCGAACGTGCTTTCAAAGTTCCAACACACATCACCTTTGATAATGACGGTTCGGAAATTTACACGATTATAGAAGTGGACACACGGGATCGCCCGGGCCTTTTACATGATTTGACACGCTGCCTTGCCAATATGAACGTCTACATCTCCTCAGCCGTCATCGCGACCTATGGTGAACAAGTCGTGGATACGTTCTATGTGAAAGACATGTTCGGCTTGAAATATCACGCCGAAAGCAAACAACGCACGCTCGAAAAGAAATTGCGCGAAGCTATTTCACAAGGTGCAGAACGGGCCAAAAACGCATGAGCACCACGCGTATGATCTCAGGCGTCTTTACAGTTGGTGTCTGGACGTTGCTTAGTCGTGTGTTGGGCTTTGTGCGTGATGCTTTGATCCTGTCCTATTTGGGCACAGGCCCTGCCTATCAGGCCTTTGTTGTTGCATTTCGCCTTCCCAATATGTTTCGGCGATTCTTCGCGGAGGGGGCGTTTAATCTTGCGTTTGTGCCAATGTTTTCAAAACGCTTGGAAGCGGACGATCAACCCAATGCATTCGCCAATGAAGCCTTTTCAGGTCTTGCCAGCATACTGATTGGCTTGACGGTTGTGGCCCAGCTGTTCATGCCGTGGTTGATCTATGCGCTCGCCAGCGGTTTTGCGGGTACTGAAACATTCGACCTTTCGGTCGAGTTTGGTCGCATCGCATTTCCTTACATCCTGTTCATTTCGCTCGCGGCCTTGGCCTCTGGCGTTTTGAATGCGACAGGTCGGTTTGCCGCTGCTGCGGCCGCCCCTGTCTTGCTGAACATCCTTCTGGTCAGCGCCATTTTGTTTGCCGCCTACGCGGGTCTGGATGTAGCACGCTCTTTGATCTGGATGATCCCGCTTTCGGGTTTTGCCCAACTGGTGCTGGTTTGGATCGCTGCGCGACGCGCTGGAATAACGTTACGGTTTCAACGCCCCCGCCTCACGCCGGATATGAAGCATCTGATCAAAATTGCGATCCCTGCAGCAATGGCTGGTGGTGTGATGCAGATCAATCTGTTGGTGGGCCAGCAGGTCGCCAGTTACTTTGATCGCGCAGTCGGCTGGCTGTTTGCCGCGGATCGCCTGTATCAACTACCCCTTGGCGTAGTCGGCATCGCTGTGGGCATCGTGCTACTGCCCGATCTATCTCGACGCTTGCAGTCTGGCGATGACTCGGGTGCGCGCGATGCGTTTTCACGCGCGACTGAAATTTCGCTCGCTCTGACTATTCCTGCCTCTATCGCACTTATGGTGATCCCGTTGCCCCTTGTATCGGTCCTGTTTGAACGCGGCGCGATGAGTTCGGATGATAGTGCCGCCATTGCCGTGGCAGTGGCGATCTATGGCCTTGGTCTGCCTGCCTTCGTTCTTCAGAAGACGCTACAACCTTTGTTTTATGCCCGCGAAGACACAAAATCACCCTTTCGCTTCGCACTTGTCGCGATGGCCGTAAACGCAATGCTTGCCTTTGGACTTGCTCCCTTCATTGGCTGGATTGCCCCCGCAATCGCGACCACTGTTGCGGGCTGGGTGATGGTGCTGTGCCTTGGACTTGGCACGCGGCCCATGGGCGATGTTGCGCGGTTTGACAAACAACTGAAACGCCGGATCTGGCGCATTTGCCTTGCCTCTGCAGGCATGGGCTTCATTCTGTGGAGCGCAAGTGCTTCGCTGTCGACCTTTCTCGGAATGGCCGGTTGGCGTTACCTTGCGCTAGCGATCCTTGTGAGCCTCGGGATCGGGTCGTATTTTCTACTGGCACATCTTTTTGGTGCGATCCGCATGTCAGAGCTGAAAGGCGCAATGCGCAGAAGCCGTTAATCGCGGCGCATCTTTTCGCGTAACCGCGCAAAACCGCCCGGGCTGACAACAAAGGACAAAGCAAAGCCGGTCGTAAAACCGAAAACATCCGCAAGCCAATCGTTCTGGACGCCAAAGAACAGTCCGAAAATCAATTGGATCCCCATCAGGAAGCCGATCAATGAAAACGCGCGGATTTGCTGTGCGCCAAGTTGTCCAAGCTTGAGCCAAAGCAAGTAGGTAAAGGCACCTATAAGCCCGTAAACACCGGGAAATCCACCAATAAGCGGCGCTTGATCATCGAGCAAAAACGCATAAGCCAATGCGCCGACGACACCCGACACTATAAACACGCTCAAGGTCGCAAAACCGGAAAAGACCTCTCCAACCATTTTCCCAAGTGCCAACAACATGACGCATACGAAAAGCGCGTGGGTGAAACTACCATGCACGAAAAGATAACTGACAAAGCGGATCAGATGATCCACAGGCCACTGGTTGTTCGCCAACATCCAGTCGAAGATCGGGCCCGAGAATGCATAGGTTTGCAGCGCATCCAAACGCCACCCGATGCCGCCCGGCCCACCGATAATGCCGCGCGCGGCCAACGTAAGTGCCGCCTCGATCCCGATTATCATCAGGAACAAGGCAATCACAACGGGTGGCAAAGGGTTCACAGGGCTGATAATTTCGGGGGAACGGTCTGGATCTTCGGACATGGATGGCGTGCCTGCTTTGCTTGACGTGTGTTGCCCCCATGGGTAGATCAGCCGGACCTAACAATCCAGATGGAGAATTATCATGACAGAGGTGGTCCACACACCCCGTGTCTTTTCAGGCATCCAGCCTTCCGGCGGCCTAACCCTTGGCAACTACCTTGGCGCGATCAAGCGCTTTGTTGATATGCAAGAAAGCGGCATCGAGACGCTGTATTGCATGGTCGACCTGCATGCCATCACCGTCTGGCAAGACCCCGCCGATCTGCGCCACAACACCCGCGAATTGGCCGCTGGCTATATCGCTGCGGGTCTGGACCCTGCGAAATCCATTCTGTTCAACCAGTCTCAGGTCTCTGCGCATGCCGAGCTTGGCTGGATCTTCAACTGCGTCGCCCGCATGGGCTGGATGAAGCGCATGACACAGTTCAAGGATAAGGCTGGTAAGAATGCCGAGAATGCTTCGCTTGGTTTGTTTGGCTATCCAGCACTAATGGCGGCGGATATCTTGATCTATCACTCGACGCATGTACCCGTGGGCGAAGATCAAAAGCAGCACCTTGAATTGACACGCGATGTCGCGGCCAAGTTCAATCACGACTTCGGTGTCGATTTCTTTCCGATGACCGAACCTGTGATTGAGGGGGCTGCGACCCGTGTGATGTCCTTGCGCGATGGTTCTAAAAAGATGTCCAAGTCTGACCCATCAGATGCAAGCCGGATCAATATGACTGACGATGCAGAAACGATTGCGAAAAAAATCCGCAAAGCCAAGACCGATCCAGATGCACTTCCATCTGAAGCTGAGGGCCTCAAGGATCGCCCAGAAGCGCGCAATCTGGTAAACATCTTTGCGGCCCTTTCGGACATGGATGTAGATGCTGTGCTGTCAGACGTTGGCGGTAAACAGTTTTCGGAATTCAAACCGATGCTGGTAGATCTCGCGGTAGATAAACTGTCCCCGATCAGCACTGAAATAGCACGTCTCATGAACGATCCCGCCGAAATTGATCGTATCTTAGGCGAAGGCTCCGATCGCGCCCGCACGATCGCGAACCCGATCCTGGAAAAGACATACGACATCGTCGGTATGATCCGCTCGTAAACGCACTTTGCCTTGTGCAAAGACCAGAACGGCGCAACTTCGGGTGCGCCTTTTCACTTTCAATGACGCTAGAAAGCGCCGCGTAGTAGGCCCTACTTTCGCCAATACCGCCATTTAGGACTATGTAGAGTAATATGAAAACGCTCGTCTCTCACACTCCGAGAGCACAGCGTAGAAGTAACCAATGCCAGTTTTTTCACTGTTGGCGTATTCAAACACCGATTTGGGACGTCCCACCTCTTCAATCTCACCAGGCACTTTTACCGTCGGAAGTGCCGGCGCAGTTATGCAAGTGCTTGATAATGATCCTTCTTTCGACGATGAAAGTACAGGTGGCTGACAAACGCTCGACAGCAGTCAACAAGTACTCGACACGCCCTTCGATGGATCTTACGCGGCAGGACAAGTCGTACGTTCAGTCTACAGATACACGCTTACAAACAACACCACAGGCGACACTGGCACGGCCTATTTGATCCGCATCTACACAGGAACAAACCCCACTTCTCCCGGTGGTCAGGACGGCCCATATTACAACGCATTCACGATTCCCATATCGGTCGGCGATTCAATCACCTTGTCATCAGGGAACTATATTGGGCAGGTCAATTCCACCAATCTGGTGGTTTGTTTTCCCGCTGGAACACGTATTTTGACCAACAAAGGCGATCAATTGATCGAAACCTTGCGGGTTGGCGATATGATCGCGACACGCGACAATGGGCTTCAACCGCTGCGCTGGATCGGATCCAAGCAGGTGACCGCCATTGGCAAAGCTGCGCCCATCTGCATCAAATTAGGTGCTTTGAACAATACCCGCGATCTTTTGGTATCACCCAACCACCGCATGCTTCTTGATGTCGGCTCTAGCGAAAGCTTTTTCCCTGGCGAACCAGCGCTAAACGCGCTGGAAGACGACACGCGCGCAGAGGTGCTCTCTCTTTTTCCAGAGCTGAAAGATCGCAAGGCTTCAGAATTCGCCTCAACCGCACCCTGTGCCTAAGCCGCGGCGAAGCTTTGCTTTTGAATGAACAAGTGCAAGCCAGCAACATTCTCTAACCCCATCGTCTTGGGTCTTAAAATACCTCGGGGAGTCGATCTTAGATCGACGGGGCAGCGCCCCCCACCTTTACAAAACCTGTGCGGGCATAGCCCGCTCCGTTTGGCAACGTCGAAACCCGTTGCACCACCTGCAGCCTTGCGCCATGATCGTCCTTGGCTTGTGAAGGAGCGATTATATGCGGAAATTTCTAGTTGTGCTGGACGACAGCCGCGAATGTTTGAACGCGATGCGGTTTGCAGCAATGCGCGCCGCTCGTACAGGCGGCGGTGTGGAAATCCTCTCTGTGATTCCACCGGATGAATTCAACCACTGGATTGGTGTCGGAGACATTATGCGCGAAGAAGCCCGCGAACGCATCCACGCGCATTTTGAGGTTTTCGCGAAATGGATGCGAGACAAACAAGGCGTCGATCCAGAGCTTGTGATCCGTGAAGGAGATCCAGTCGAGCAAATTCTAGCCCAATGCAAAGACGACGGCGATGTTGGTGTTTTGGTCCTAGGGGCGAGTTCGGACAAAAAAGGTCCTGGTCCACTGGTCACCCAACTCACCAGAAATTCCGGCTCTTTGGATATTCCGATCACAATTGTTCCGGGCGAGCTAAGCAAAGAGCGCCTCGAAGCGATTACATAACCATGGCCCAGCATATTTCTGCTGTTGCGTTGGTTGTACCAGACTACGATATCGCCTTTCGCTATTACGTTGAAACGCTTGGTTTTGATCTTATCGAGGATACAGTTCTAAGCGATTGCAAACGCTGGGTGCTTGTCGCGCCAAAGAATGCACAGACGCGCTTGTTACTTGCCAAGGCCGATGGCCCTGAATAGACGGTCGCTATCGGCAACCAGACAGGCGGGCGGGTCGGATTCTTCCTGAACACTGATACGTTCGACACGGATTTTGAACGCTTGACTGCCGCAGGCGTGTATTTTGAAGAAGCGCCACGCCATGAACCTTAAGGCGGTGTCGCGGTGTTTCGCGATCCGTTTGGCAATCGCTGGGACTTGCTCCAGCTTACCAGCTAGTTTAGAATGCTTCTAAAGATTGACATTGCGCGATGCACTTCACATATCTAGCGCAGATTGCCGGAGAGATGCACATGTTCATTCAGACAGAATCCACCCCAAACCCAGCCACTTTAAAGTTCTTGCCGGGTCAAACCGTTTTGGAAATGGGCACTGCTGATTTTCCGAGCGCAGTTGGCGCAGATGTATCCCCCTTGGCCGCACGCATATTTAGCGTGGATGGCGTGACTGGCGTGTTCTTCGGCACTGATTTCGTGACAGTCACCAAAGCAGAAGCAGTTGAGTGGGATCATATCAAACCCGCCCTTCTTGGCGCGATCATGGAGCATTTCCAATCCGGCGCGGCAGTCATGGCTGGCGACGGTGCGCAGCCAAATTCCGGCCACGCAGAGCACACTGGCGAAGACGGCGAAATCGTAGGCCAAATCAAAGAACTGCTGGATAGCCGCGTGCGCCCAGCGGTTGCCCAAGACGGTGGTGACATCACGTTCCATGGTTTTGATCGCGGTGTTGTTTACCTTCATATGCAAGGTGCCTGCGCGGGTTGTCCATCGTCTACACTGACGCTGAAAATGGGCATCGAAAACCTGCTGCGTCACTACATTCCGGAAGTCACAGAAGTGCGCCCTGTCGCTGTTTAACTGCGAACCAGCCAAGCGCACCACTTAGGGAAATTGTATGATCACCCTTGGTTTTGATACGAGTGCGGCACACGTTGCGGCAGCACTTCACAAAGACGGGCATGTCCTTTCCCAAAACCGCGAAGCGATGGCACGTGGTCAGGCAGAACGCTTGATGATGATACTGCAAGAGATGCTTGAGGCGCAAAACATTGAATGGTCCGATCTTGATGCAATCGGCGTCGGCGTCGGACCGGGGAACTTCACAGGGATTCGCGTGTCTGTCAGTGCAGCGCGTGGTCTTGCCCTTGGGCTTGGTATTCCAGCAATCGGCGTAAACCGCTTCGACGTCATCACGAGCGCGATAAGTGATGCGGCTATTCCCAGCGTGTCAGCGCCGCAAAACAAGGTATACGTAAAAGACAGTGATGCGCCTGCGCGACTTATCAGTTTTGATCAAGCGCAGATGCTTGACCGTGACCTTTGCTTTGAACCTGATGATTTCAATCCTGCACCAACAATCGCAATGTTCGCCGCAGCGCGCTGCACGACCGCGCAAACGCGCCCAGCGCCGTTATATATCAGGTCTGCCGATGCGGCCCCTGCGCGTGACGCGCCACCGCGGATCATTCCATGACGCCTGACGCCTTGGCAGCCTTACACGCAAAGGCAAGCACATCACCTTGGAGTGCGCGAAGTTTTGAAGCGCAGCTCTCGCTCAGCGGAAGTGTTCTGGTCACGCAGCCCTATGCCTTTGCTCTTGGCCGTATCATTGTGGATGACGTCGAGTTGCTCCAGATCGCGACTGACCCTACACATCAACGCCAAGGATTAGGTCGCTCTGTTCTGCGCGAATTTGAAACCCTTGCACACCAGCGCGGCTGCAGACGCGGCCTTCTTGAAGTCGCCAGCCTCAATACCCGTGCGATCGCGCTTTATACATCTGCTGGCTGGGTCATCGACGGCAAGCGTACCAATTATTACCGCATGGCAGACGGGCAATATGACGATGCTTGGCTTATGTCGAAAAACCTCTGATCTCAACGGGTTGAGGCGTGCATACACTGACGTAAAGTCAAGACAAAGAAGATCGCCCCTCCTGCTGAAATAGCGAAGAATCGGTTGACCCCACGCGCCCACTGCGCCCTAATCTCGCAATGAGCGCGCGGTCTCGCGCGAACGGTGTAAACTTCAGCACTCAATCTGCACTGCGCCGTCAAACAAAAACAATTGGGAGACTTCAATGTCTGTAATGCACAAAATTCTTGGTGGAGCGGCAGCTCTAGCACTATCCGCCGGCGCGCTAGTTGCCGAACCTGCGATGATCTTCGACCTTGGTGGCAAGTTCGACAAATCCTTTAACGAATCCGCCTTCGCTGGTGCGACACGTTGGGCAGAAGAAACTGGCGGTACATTCCGCGAGATCGAGCTTCAGTCCGAAGCACAGCGTGAGCAAGCGTTGCGTCGTTTCGCGGAAGCTGGCGCAAACCCGATCGTGATGACTGGTTTCGCATTCGGTAACGTCTTGGCTGAAGTTGCACCTGATTATCCTGACACGAAGTTCGCGATCATCGACATGGTCGTTGATCAGCCAAACGTGCGTTCGGTTGTCTTCAACGAGCACGAAGGTTCGTACCTTGTTGGCATGATGGCTGCGATGGCATCCAAGTCCAACACAGTTGGCTTCATCGGCGGCATGGACATCCCACTGATCCGCAAGTTCGCTTGTGGCTACGCTCAGGGTGTTAAGGCTGCAAATGCTGACGCGACAGTTGTCGCAAACATGACAGGCACGACACCTGCGGCTTGGAATGACCCGGTTAAGGGGTCCGAGTTGACGAAAGCACAGATCAGCCAAGGCGCGGACGTTGTGTATGCAGCGGCAGGCGGCACAGGTGTTGGTGTTCTTCAAACAGCAGCGGACGAAGGCATCTTGTCCATCGGCGTTGACTCCAACCAGAACTACCTGCACCCGGGCAAAGTTCTGACATCCATGATGAAACGTGTTGATAACGCTGTGTATCAGGCGATGACAGACGGTCCGGACATGGAAACTGGCTTTAACGTCATGGGCATCGCGAACGGCGGAATTGGCTATGCGATGGACGAAAACAACGCTGAATTGGTCTCTGCTGACATGCAGAAAATGGTCGACGATGCGGCTGCGAAGATCTCTTCTGGCGAACTGATGGTCCACGACTATATGTCCGACGACAGCTGCCCTGCGCTTAGCTTCTAAAGCTTTACCCTCAGAACCATCGGAAAGGCCGCGCACCCAAAGTGGCGCGGCCTTTTTGTTTCAAATACCTTTCGGGAGAAACGACATGAGCGATAGCATAACCACCTTTTTCGACGCATGGGGCATGACAGATGACGCACCACGCGCAGAGGCGATTGCTGCGTCGTTTACCGACGAAGGATCTTACGCAGATCCCCGATCTCCCGCCTTGCTTCAAGGCACTGCGGCCATTGCGGAATACGTAAACATGTTCGCAGCCAACGCACCGGGATGGACTGCCAAGGTTGTCAATCTTAGCTCAACAGGTGACAGCCACCGCGCCACAGTCGCATTCGGTGGCATGGGACCTGACGGTAAAGAAATGGTGCAATACGGCCAATATTTTGCAGACATGAACGGCGACAAAATCGCGCGCATGATCGGATTTGTCGGAACCGGAGCACCAGAATAATGACAATAGCCCCTGCCATTGAATTGAAAGGAATCTCCAAAGCCTTCGGTCCAGTTCAAGCGAACAAAGACATTTCGATCCGCGTGATGCCTGGCACGATCCATGGGATTATAGGCGAAAATGGCGCGGGAAAATCTACGTTGATGTCTATCCTTTATGGTTTTTACAAAGCCGACAAAGGCGAAATTTTCATTGGCGGAAAAAAGACAGTAATCCCTGACAGCCAAGCCGCGATTGCTGTCGGCATCGGGATGGTTTTCCAGCATTTCAAACTGGTCGAAAATTTTACCGTTCTTGAGAATATCATTCTTGGCGCAGAAGACGGTGCGCTGCTGCGGCCTTCTTTGGCGAAAGCGCGTCAATCGCTGACAGACTTGGCTACCGAATATGGACTGGACGTTGATCCCGATGCGGTTGTCGAAAACTTAAGCGTCGGCCACCAACAGCGCGTCGAAATTCTGAAAGCGCTTTATCGCCAAGCGGATATTTTGATCCTGGACGAACCAACCGGCGTCTTGACGCCTGCGGAAGCAGATCAGTTGTTCCGCATCCTGAACCGATTGCGCGAAGAAGGTAAGACGATCATTCTGATCACCCACAAGCTGCGTGAAATCATGGACACCACAGACACGGTTAGCGTGATGCGTCGCGGAGAGATGACCGCGACTGTGAAGACATCCGAAACCTCCCCTGCGGGCCTTGCGGAGTTGATGGTCGGGCGCAAAGTCTTGCTACAAGTAGACAAAGTGCAAGCCACCCCGAAAGAGGTCGTGCTAGAGGTCGAGAATCTGCGCGTAGTGGATGACAAAGGTGTCGAGCGTGTAAAAGGAATTTCATTAGACGTCAAAGCCGGTGAAATCCTAGGCATTGCAGGCGTTGCAGGTAATGGTCAGTCCGAGTTGCTGGAAGTCTTGGGCGGTATTACCGCAGGAACCGGTATCATCCGTGTGAACGGGCAGGACATCGATCTCACTGGCAAGTCATCTGACGGCCAATCGCGTCGTGCGCGTGGCATTGCGCATGTGCCCGAAGATCGTCAGCGCGAAGGTTTGATCATGGACTATATGGCGTGGGAAAATACCGCCTTTGGCTATCACCGTGACCCTGCCTATCAATCTGGTTTCTTGATGAATAACGCCGCGATCCGTGCGGATACAGAAGGCAAGATGGAGCGCTTTGATGTGCGCCCACCTAACCCGAAACTGACGGCGAAAAATTTCTCTGGTGGCAATCAGCAAAAGATCGTTCTTGCGCGCGAGATCGAACGTAATCCTGATCTGCTTTTGATCGGCCAGCCTACACGCGGAGTCGATATTGGCGCGATTGAGTTTATTCACCAACAGATCGTTGCGCTGCGCGATCAAGGCAAAGCGATTTTGCTGGTATCTGTAGAGCTGGATGAAATTTTCGCGCTTTCAGACCGTATCGCGGTGATGTTTGATGGGCAGATCATGGGATTCCGTGATCCGATAAAAACAAACGAAAAAGAGCTGGGCCTGATGATGGCCGGTGTTGTTGAAGAGGAAGCCGCATAATGGACAAAATGCCAGCATGGGCCGATGCAGTCCTCGTTCCGCTTATCTCGCTACTTCTTGCAGCGATCCTATCTGCCTTGGTGATTATCGGGATTGGTGAAGACCCAATTGCTGCGGTCAAACTGATGGTTCAAGGGTCCTTGGGCAGCACATATGGTTGGGGCTATACGCTGTACTATGCGACCAACTTTATGTTCACGGGGCTTGCGGTTGCTGTTGCGTTTCATGCACGCATGTTCAACATTGGTGGTGAAGGTCAGGCGATGCTAGGCGGGCTTGGTGTTGCGGTTGTGTGTCTGTACATGCCGTGGCCGCATTGGTCGCTGGCGCTGATATTCGCGGCACTGTCCGCAGCCGCTTTCGGCGCGGCTTGGGCGTTTTTACCTGCCTATCTACAAGCCAAGCGCGGCAGTCACATCGTTATCACGACGATCATGTTCAATTTCATCGCGGCAGCTTTGTTGAACTACCTTCTGGTCAACGTGATGCGGCCACAAGGATCGATGGATCCTGCAACTGCTAAATTCCCAGAGAATACGCACTTGCCGACTTTGCACGATATTCTGGAGCCTTTCGGGATCGCATTCTCGAAAGCGGCCCCTGCTAATGTCTCGCTCATCGTCGCGATCATTGCCTGCGTTGCAGTCTATGTCCTGATTTGGCGAACGCGGCTTGGTTATGAAATTCGCGCGTTCGGGCACTCTGAATCCGGTGCGAAATATGCCGGTATCAGCCCTGTCAAAATTACGGTTGTAGCGATGCTGATTTCTGGTGGTTTGGCTGGCATGATGGCAACCAACAATGTCATGGGTGAAGGCGAACGCCTGATCATGAATTCGACTGAAGGCGCGGGTTTCATCGGGATCGCTGTCGCGCTTATGGGGCGGTCACATCCCTTTGGTGTTTTCGTAGCCGCGATCCTGTTTGGCTTCCTGTACCAAGGTGGTGCAGAGCTGGCGCTTTGGACAACTATCCCACGCGAACTGATCGTCGTGATCCAAGCGCTGGTGATCCTGTTCACAGGCGCACTCGACAATATGGTGCGTATGCCGCTCGAAAAACTCTTCCTGATGTTTCGAAAGGGAGATGCATAATGGAATTCCTGACAATCATCCAAGTGCTCGACAGTACTGTTCGTCTTGCCACCCCCCTTTTACTGGCCTGTCTCGCAGGTTTGTTTTCTGAACGCGCTGGCATTTTTGACATCGGCCTTGAAGGCAAGATGCTCGCGGCTGCATTCTTCTCTGCCGCGATTGCTGCGATGACAGGGTCGGTCTGGCTTGGGTTGCTCGCAGGTATTGCAGCGTCGCTTGTGCTGTCTGGTATTCATGGCCTTGCGTCTATTACTTTCAGGGGTAATCAACTTATCTCTGGCGTTGCGATCAACTTTCTCGCGGCGGGCATGACCGTTCTCATTGCGCAAAGCTGGTTCAAGCAAGGCGGTCGCACGCCGTCTTTGATAGGTGGCGGACGTTTTACCCCGATCGAACTGCCCTTTGCAGAGGCGCTTAGCACCGTGCCTTTCATCGGGCCGATCTATTCAGAGCTGATTTCGGGTCACTCAGTCCTTGTCTACGTCGCCTTTGCAGCGGTTCCCGCGACCTGGTGGCTGCTTTATCGCACAAGGTTTGGCTTGCGTCTGCGTGCGGTTGGCGAGAATCCGGCAGCGGTTGATACGGCAGGCGTGTCGGTTGTTGGTTTGCGTTTTGCGGCAGTCGCAATTTGCGGTGTGCTGTGCGGCCTTGCCGGTGCCTATCTGGCGACCGGTCTTCAAGCGGGTTTTGTTAAGGATATGACAGCGGGCCGTGGCTTTATCGCGCTTGCTGCGCTGATCTTCGCCAAGTGGCGTCCTTGGTATGCGCTGAGTGCGTGTTTGCTGTTTGGCTTCTTGCAAGCTATCGCGCTGCGCTATCAGAACATCGACCTCTGGGCCTTTACTGTGCCAGTTCAAGTGATGGACGCCCTGCCCTACATTTTGACTGTCGTTATTCTTGCAGGTTTCGTTGGCAAAGCGGTTCCCCCGCGTGCGGGCGGCGAACCTTACGTGAAAGAGCGTTAGATAAGTCCAGTTTGCAAGTGCGTATCAGTCCTGACGTCACCACGACAGAGCACCAGCTTGCATAAGAAGCGTCCAAAGGTTTAAGGAAGCATATGCAAATTTACCTGCCCATCGCCGAAGTTTCGGTTAATGCTTTCCTCTTGTTAGGTTTGGGCGGAATTGTGGGCATTTTATCCGGCATGTTTGGTGTTGGCGGCGGTTTTCTCATGACGCCTTTGCTGTTTTTCATTGGCATTCCACCTGCTGTTGCGGTTGCCACAGAAGCAAACCAGATTGTTGCGTCGTCCTTTTCTGGCGTTCTTGCGCATGTAAAACGCAAGACTGTTGATTTCAGGATGGGGACAGTTCTACTGGTCGGCGGTCTTGTGGGCGCGGCTTTGGGTGTTCTCGTCTTCAACTACCTAAAAGCGCAGGGCCAAGTCGATCTGCTGGTCAAGCTGTGCTACGTGCTTTTCTTAGGTATCATCGGCGCGCTTATGTTTGTGGAAAGCCTGAACGCGATCCGCAAGTCCAAGAAGCCCGGCAAAGCGCCCAAGCGCAAGCAGCGCGGTTGGATTCACGCATTGCCCTTAAAGATGCGCTTTCGCACGTCGGGTCTTTATATCTCGGTCATTCCGCCACTTGTGGTGGGTGTTGCTGTTGGTATCTTGGCCGCGATCATGGGCGTGGGTGGTGGTTTCATCATGGTGCCTGCCATGATCTACCTTCTTGGCATGCCGACCAAAGTTGTTGTCGGTACGTCGCTGTTCCAGATTATTTTCGTGACTGCCTTCACCACTTTGTTGCACGCGACAACCAACTTTACCGTTGATATGGTGCTTGCTGTTTTGTTGCTGGTTGGCGGCGTGTTCGGCGCACAAGTCGGCACACGGATCGGCACGAAATTGAAAGCCGAACAACTGCGCATTTTGCTCGCGATCATGGTGCTGGCTGTGTGCGGAAAACTTGCCTTTGATCTTCTTGTGATGCCTGCCGAGCTATATTCGCTTGGCGCGGCTGGAGGGCACTGATGCTACGCGCACTTGCCCTGTTCCTTGTACTCGCGCTGCCTGCAAAGGCAGAAGAAGTCGTGCTGGGGCTATCACAAACACAGGTCTCTATCACGACCAATTTCGATGGTTCTGAAATCTTTATCTTTGGCGCGGTCAAGCGCGAAGAAGCAATTCCCACAGGCGATCCGCTTCAGGTGATCGTTGCGATTCAGGGTCCATCCGAACCGCTAACTGTGCGACGGAAAGAGAAGCGGTTTGGCATTTGGGTAAACACTGAATCCGTTGAAGTTGACGCAGCGCCGAGCTTTTATGCGATCGCGACCAGCGCGCCGTTTGACCAAGTGCTCTCATCAACCGAAGATCTGCGCTACAAGATTTCGATCCCCAGCGCGATCCGCTCTGTCGGTGCGCCGATGACAGTTACGGATTCTCAAAGTTTTACTGATGCCGTGATCCGCGTTCGAAAAGCCAACAAGTTGTTCCAACTTTTGGAAGGCAGCGTAGAGCTTTCCGAAGAGACGCTGTTCAAGACATCGATCGCAATGCCTGCAAACCTGACCGAAGGCGCTTATCGCACACGTATCTATTTAACGCGCTCGGGCACAGTGATTTCTGAGTACGAGACAGAGATTGAAGTGCGCAAAGTCGGGCTTGAGCGTTGGCTCTATACGCTATCCCGCCAACAACCGCTGATATATGGATTGCTGTCTTTGGCGATTGCGATTTTCTCAGGTTGGGCTGCTTCTGCTATCTTTACTGGACTGCGCAGAAACTAGGCCGTTAACCGCGCCCGACAAAGGGCATTTTCGTCGCCATCACTGTCATGAATTGGACATTGGCTTCTGCCGGAAGGCTTGCCATGTGCAAGACTGCGTTTGCAGCGACATCCACGTCCATCGCAGGCAAGACAGGTAGACCTTCGGCCGCACGCCGCTTTTCCAATCCCGCCACAAGGTCAGTGCGCGCATTACCAATGTCGATCTGGCCGCAGGCAATATCATGCGCGCGACCATCCAGCGATAGCGTCTTGGTCAGGCCCGTAATCGCGTGCTTTGTTGTAGTATAACAGATCGAATTTTCGCGCGGGCTATGCGCCGAGATCGAGCCATTATTGATGATACGCCCGCCCTTGGGGTTTTGACGTTTCATCTGGGCATAGGCGGCCTGTGCAGCCAAGAACATACCGTTCAAATTAACATCAACCACGCTGCGCCAGTCATCATAGCTGATCTCATCAATTTCAGCCTGTTTGCCAAACGTACCCGCGTTGTTGAAAAGGACATCCAGGCGTCCAGCATGCTGAGCAAACCCTTGCACCGCATCAGACACATCGCTGGGGTCAGTCACGTCCGCAGGCAAAGCAACGGCCGTATCATAGCGGGATGCCACATCTTCCAAAAGCTCGGCGCGCCGTGCCAAGAGACCAACACACCATCCCTCGTTCAAGAACCGCTCAGCCGTCGCCAGACCGATACCAGAGCTCGCACCGGTGATCAGGATGCTTTTCATATTTCTTCGCTTTCCAATGTCAGAGGTGCTGCTGGCGTGGCGCGCAGATCATCTACACGCAAAACATTTGTTGGTTTTGACAAACGATTGCGCGTTACCCAAATCAATCGTTCTTGCGCGCGTGTGATTGCCACATAGGCAAGACGTTTCCAAAGCGGTTGGCCTGCCTCGACCCGTCCCATACGGGCCGCAACAAACAAGTCGGGCGAGAACACTTGAACCGTGTCCCACTGGCTGCCTTGGGCTTTGTGGATCGTAACAGCGGCTCCGTGTAGGAACGTAGCCCCCATACGTGCGGCGAAGGGGATGAAAGGTTCTTCTTCATCCGGCATTTCAATTTTTACGATAGACGCAGCAGAGACTTGCGGATCTTCTGCCCCCATCACATGAAGTCGCGAAAACCCGGGTTTTCGACCAGGTCCTAGATAAATGACTTGCGCGCCCTTGATCAGCCCGCGTGCTTCAAGATCAAGGCGCTTTTTACGGTGCTTGAGGGGCAGTTCGATCCCGTCGCAAATCAATGGCTCGCCTTCGAGCAAGGCATCAGCGGGCGCACCGTGCACAGAGCGGAATGCGTTGATCAATCGGATCCGCGTCGCATTGCGCCAGACCAAAACAGGCGAGCGCGCCATAAGATCGACCTCAACCCGCTGGCCCCAGACCACACGATCATCTTTTTGCGCGGCCTCTTCGACCATCTTTTCGAACGACTGGAAATCCAGCTGCGGATCAGCCAAGGCATGGGCCAAATCAAGGATCGGATTGTCTGCATCTTGGCGGTGAATGCGGCTTAGTTCCAGTTTTCGCGGTCCTGTAAGGCCGTCAAAGACCATCCCACCTGATTGGTTAACAGGCGCAAGCTGAGCCGGATCACCAAAGAGCACAAGTGTCGGGAAAATCTCTTTCAGATCATTGAATTGCTTTTCATCCAGCATTGAGGATTCATCAACGAAACCGATATCAAGCGGATCTTCGCGTCGTTTCCAGCCGGTAATAAAATCAGAGCCTCGCAGCCCCGCGGTCGCCAATGCACCGGGGATAGATTTGTTAAGCTGATAAAACTCAAATGCGCGATCTAACGCTTCATCGGTCAGGCCTTCAATCTTTGGGCGTTCGCCATTGCCAGCAAGCCATTCAGCGACTTTTTCATATTCCGGATCATAGACCGGCGTATAAAGAATGCGGTGAATCGTCGTCGCAGGCACACCGCGCATACGCAAAACGAAGGCAGCTTTATTTGTCGGGGCCAAGATGGCCAATGTGCGTTTGTCTTTTTTCTTTCGGCTCTCGAAATCACCTGAAACAATGCCCACACCTGCGGCTTCCAGCGCTTTGTAAAGCTCGGCCAAGAGCAGCGTTTTCCCGGAACCAGCCTTACCAATCAGGGCCATTACACTTTGCTCTGGGCCTTGCAGCGGCATCAACCGTGAATTTTCCAGATCAATACCTGCATGGCGCAGCATTTCAGTTACCGCATCAAAGGCGGCAGCTTGATCGTCCGAGAGTGTAACAGAGGGTAAAGACATGAAGCGCAAAGTATCTGCGCCCCAAGTAAAGTGCCAGCGCTGGTTTCGCGCGCTTAGGCGAATTGAGTAACTTTAGAGCAATCAGTTCCAAAGGCGCGGTCAAACCAGAGCTTGGACAGCGCCGCGGAAATACCTGCCTTACGCGCCACGCGGATGCGCGCTTCATCCGCGAAGGACCAAAGACCAACGCTGATTTTTTCGCGCCCTGCTCCGGTACTGCCCAAAATTTCTGGGCTTGCCCCGATCATGCGATATATCCGCACCATGCGTGCATCAAAAACGCCAACAAAATGCTGAACACCAAAGTTCTCCATGATCTCGCCCCCTGCCAGCATAAGGGCAGCAGCGGTCCTTGGCTCTGCGCTGCGCGCAAGACAAAAGCGTGTGCATTCCCAAATAAGCGGACTGCGTACTTCGCCGCCACCGAGAATGTCTATAAAATGTTCGTTAACCATCGTGCGCCCTGTGCTTGGCAACAACCGCATTGAACCACCATGAGTTCCATCAGGTTTTTGATAAATCACAAAAAGCGGGTTAAGCGCGTCGTATTGATCGCGTTCAAAGCCGTTGTCTTGAACCGTCACATCCCACCCAAGGCGGGTTTTGAATTGATCCGCACGATCAAGAAACATGGTGTCATGCAGCAAAGGTGCTGTCTTTAACTCATCCGCATATAAATATCTGATCATCGCCTCAGTCCCCTATCAATGATCGGGCAACCTGAACTTGATGACTTTAGGCGATCTGAACAGCGCGCACGCTGATTTCGGGTTTACACAACGATCAGCCCACGGCTCATCGCGCGCGCGACAGCGTGGGTTGTGTTGATCGCGCCAAGTTTGAAGCGCGCAGATTCAATGTAGACGCGCAATGTGTGTTCAGAAATTTCCATGGTGTCCGCTGCCTTCGCACGGTTGAATCCCATAGCCAGGAAGGTCATGGCATCTGTTTCACGCGGTGACAGCGTTCGAGAAGCCGCCGGAATTCTGTCAGGCTCAAATTCTAGCGCCTTTTGATTGAAGAAATGTGCAAGAAGGATCAACTGCCGGCGATGTTTGTTTTTGAACACCTGCCATTCGTCGTCCGAGCAATTATGCGACGCTGTGAAAAGTGCATACTGACCATTGGGGCCGCGCATCGGTATCGAGAAACCTTGGTTTCCAACGCCGTATTCTATCGCCTCTGCGCGAAAGTTGCGCGACGCTTTAGAGGACCAATCCAAGCGTTTCCAGTCAACGGGATGGAAACGCTGATAGCATCCCAAAATCACTGGATCTATGCGCAGATAGTCTTTTTCCAGATAGCGTGCGACCCACGCTGGTGCGTAAGTGCCGCAACCATACTGTTCACCTTGACTGTTCACCCAGTGATAGACCATGTGATCTATTTCGTAAGCGTCACATAGTTTCAAGATGACCGCTTGCAGATCTTCAAGACCGCAAGCGCGTTCCAACTCTGCCAGGCTGCGGTCCACGTCCGCGGAATTCAGTTTTTGAGCCAAGTATTGGCCTTTCGATCAGTGCGTCAAGTTCTGCGGTTGCCACACGATGTGTACTGTCAAGCTCACACTCCAAGGCCTTAAGCCCGTTAAGTGCTGCAAAAGTTTTCAAGTCTGTCAGAACGTCTAGTATCCAAGTATTATGCATAGCTACTCTCGTTATTAGAAGTTAATGAAAGATTAACACAACCCTAACATGAGTTGGTTAATTATTGATATTCACGAAAAACAACTCCCCAGAAATAGCGAGGGGGCGAAAAATAACGTGTTTATAAAGCTAAAGAACATTTCGGAACGCAAAGCGCCCGCGAATCCGATCGTGATTCGCGGGCGCTTTTTTATCCAAAGCAGAAACGATGTTAACTTAACCTGCGGACAATACGTCCTCAAACGTTCTCAGACCAGTCTTCGGCGCTTGCACAAGAACAGACATATTACCTGGTTTATGCTCGTTGCGCAGCATCTTCATATGCGCTTCTGGCAGGTCATTCCACTCGAACACTTCTGACATGCAAGGATCTAAGCGACGCTCCAACATCAATTGGTTCGCGGCTGATGCCTGCTTAAGATGGGCAAAGTGACTACCTTGCAAACGCTTTTGGTGCATCCACATGTAGCGCACATCAAAGGTCAGGTTGAAACCGGTGGTTCCCGCGCAAATCACAACCATGCCGCCTTTCTTCACGACGAAAGTCGACACAGGGAACGTAGCTTCGCCGGGATGTTCAAACACCATATCGACGTTGTTGCCTTTGCCGGTAATGTCCCAAATGGCTTTGCCAAACTTCCGAGCTTCTTTGAACCAATCCGCATACTCGGGTGTGTTCACTGTTGGAAGTTGGCCCCAGCAATTGAAATCCTTACGGTTCAATACGCCTTTTGCGCCAAGACCCATCACGAAATCACGCTTGGATTCATCTGAAATGACGCCAATAGCGTTCGCGCCAGCTGTATTGATCAACTGGATCGCATAAGAGCCAAGGCCGCCCGATGCGCCCCAAACCAGAACATTCTGACCGGGCTTGAGATCATGCGGTTCGTGGCCGAACAGCATGCGATACGCCGTCGCAAGGGTAAGCGTATAGCACGCCGCTTCTTCCCACGTCAGATGCTTGGGGCGGTGCATAAGCTGCTGCGCTTGAACATTGGTAAACTGCGCGAATGAACCGTCAGGTGTCTCATAGCCCCAGATGCGCTGGGACGAAGAATACATCGGATCGCCACCATTACATTCTTCGTCATCGCCATCATCTTGGTTGCAATGAATTACGACCTCATCGCCGATTTTCCAACGCTTCACTTTATCGCCGACGGCCCAAACGATGCCAGACGCATCAGAACCTGCAATGTGGTACGGCTGCTTGTGACCATCAAATGGAGAAATCGGCTGACCAAGGGCCGCCCAGACGCCGTTGTAGTTAACGCCGGCGGCCATCACGAGAACGAGGACTTCGTGGCTATCAAGAACAGGAACATCTACGACTTCTTGCTGCATTGCTGTGTCCGGCTCGCCATGGCGCTCGCGACGGATCGCCCATGTGTACATCTTCTTAGGGACATAGCCGAGCGGGGGCATTTCGCCCATCTCATAGAGGTCTTTTTCAGGCGCGTCATACGCCACAATTCCGGTTTCTGTATCCAGAGCCATTTTGGCCTCCTACAATTTCAGTTTGCCGCAACGCAGAATCGCCGCTTCATTGATTGAGTAGAGGCACTTAAGCAACAATGCAACTCTAGAAAGTCATTTTTTGTAACTTTATAACCCAGCAGTCGCAGCATTCATGCTGCACAAGCATCATTGCGTCTTGAGATGAACAATGCTGTTGGCGTAATACCGCAGCGCAAAACGCTGTTCTTCATCAACGGTTATCTGCGCGCCATCCTGGCGCAGGATACGCCGTTCGCTAAGATGTTTGAGAGCGATTTCGGCAGCGTATACAATATCACCGCGAGGCATATGCACATGTGCGCTGACCATTTGATCCAGCTCCGCTTGCATCAGCGCAGGTAAATCATCTTTCAGCACCTTTTCACGATCACGCATAACAGATGCGAGCAAAGGCACTGGCACAACAGGAACGATATCCGCGATACGCTCCATCAGTTCAGAAGCCAAAGGTTCTGCATCAGGGGATCCGTATTTTTGCACATGTGCACTCAGCGAAACAGGCGGTCCGAAACTGACAGCAGCATACCCAAAGCGATGAAACCGGCCACTTAACCGAAGCCAAAGTTGTTTGACGAAAAACCCTGCTACAACACTCATCCGTGCACGAAAGCGGCGTGTTCCCGCAGCGTCAGCCGCCATAAGAATGCGATCCTCCAAGACACGATCATAATTCAATGCGACAGGCACAAATAGTACATCACGCCCACCTAGTTCGTAGCCATCCGTTATATACTTGAGCAATCCCAGCTTGGCTGGTGCCAGTTTACCATCAAGTGACAGCCCCCCCTCAGGAAACATCGCTTGGGTCACGCCTGCTTGGGTCGCCAAATGGACATAGCGTGCCAAAACACGACGATAGAGATCGCCACGCGATTTACGCCTAATAAAATAAGCCCCCATAGCTTTGATGAGACGGCTCAACGGCCAAACGCGCGCCCACTCGCCGACCGCATAGGCCAGCGCCGAGCGTTCAGCCGCCAAATACGTCACCAAAACATAATCCATGTTAGAACGATGGTTCATCACAAAGACAACAGTCGCCTCTTTGTCCAAGCCGCTAAGCCCTGCATCATCGTGATACCCAAGACGCACACGGTATAGCGCATTGCTAAGCCCACGCGCGATGCGGATCGCAATACCGAAATACGCCGTCGCGCTAAATGATGGTACAATTTCGCGGGCATACTTCCGGGCTTGCTCAAACGCCACGTTTTCGGGCACCCCATTGCGCTTGGCGTGGTCCACAATCGCTTGGCTGACATCAGGATCATAAATCAGACGTTGGATCATGTCGTATCGCCGGGCCAGCTTGAAAGGCTCGATCGGGCGCTCCAACCGTTCGTTCACACGTTTGACGACACGTTCCATTCGACGACGAAAAAACCAGCGCACAGAAGGAAACAAAAAGTGCGACGCAAAAGTGACCACCGCGAAAAGCAGGATCAAAATAAAGAGCCAAATCGGCAGTTCTACGGTTTGCATCATCCAGCGACCCTTGCAGCATGGGAACGGAGGGTAAATATGTTTCTGAGATCAAGCACAGGAATAGCCAGATATGTCAGCCATTCGCATCACTCGCAGGTTCTCCGAGGACGAGCGATCCCAAGTCGCGGCCTTGTTCTGGGAAGCGTTCGGCACAAAGCTATCCCTAGGCCTTGGCCCAAACGATAAAGCGCTGGCGTTTACCTCGCGCGTCGCCAATCCCGAATTCGCCCTGTGCGCGCGGGATGAAACAGGCGCGCTGCTCGGCATCGCGGGCTTTAAAACAAATGAAGGTGCTTTGATTGGTGGTAAGTTTAGCGACCTACGCGCGATCTACGGCACCTTCAGCGCACTCTGGCGCGCGGCTATTCTTTCCTTGCTAGAAAGAGACCTTGAAGAAGGATCTCTCTTGATGGACGGTATCTTCGTGACAAAAAAAGCGCGTGGAATGGGTCTTGGCTCTGCTTTGTTGCGGGCAATTAAGGACGAAGCTGCGCGGCGCGAATGCAAAGGCGTGCGTCTGGATGTGATCGATATCAATCCGCGTGCGCGTGCGCTTTATGAACGCCAAGGGTTTGTCGCTGGCAAAGTTGAAACGCTTGGGCCATTGAAACATATATTCGGCTTTTCCAGCGCGACTGAAATGCGGTTTTCGCTGCAAGAGCAAACTTGAAAATGCCGCGACGCGGCGAATTGACAAGTTGCGTATAATTCCAGATAATCAACTTCAAACGAAATAAAATTACCCAGACGATTCATGAGGGCCACAATGACCGACCCAACAAACGCTGTGAAAAAAGACCGGCCCTGGCTTATCCGCACCTATGCGGGGCACTCAACAGCGAAAGCATCAAACGCCTTGTATCGTGGCAACCTAGCGAAAGGTCAGACTGGTCTTTCCGTTGCTTTCGATCTTCCGACACAGACAGGCTATGACAGCGATCACGTGCTGGCGCGCGGTGAAGTTGGTAAAGTCGGCGTCCCTGTTTGCCACTTGGGCGACATGCGTGAATTGTTCAACGATATCCCGCTGGAAGAAATGAACACATCCATGACGATCAACGCGACTGCGCCTTGGTTGCTTGCGCTTTATGTCGCCGCAGCGGAAGAACAAGGAGCTGACACAACCAAACTTCAAGGCACTGTTCAGAACGATCTCATCAAAGAATATTTGTCGCGTGGAACCTACATTTGCCCGCCTGCCCCCAGCCTCAAGATGATCGCGGATGTGGCTGAATATTGCTACACGAACATTCCGAAATGGAACCCGATGAACGTGTGTTCCTATCACCTGCAAGAAGCTGGCGCGACCCCAGAACAAGAGCTGGCCTTTGCTTTGGCAACTGCCACTGCTGTCCTAGATGAATTGCGCCCGCGCGTACCTGCCGATGACTTCCCGACGCTTGTAGGCCGTATCTCATTCTTCGTGAATGCCGGTATCCGCTTCGTCACCGAGATGTGCAAAATGCGTGCCTTCGTTGACCTCTGGGATGAAATCTGCTTGGAGCGCTACGATGTGCAAGATCCAAAAATGCGCCGTTTCCGTTATGGTGTGCAGGTAAACTCATTGGGCCTGACAGAGCAGCAACCTGAGAACAACGTCTATCGCATCTTGTTGGAGATGCTGGCTGTGACCTTGTCAAAAAACGCCCGCGCCCGCGCAGTTCAGCTGCCTGCGTGGAACGAAGCCCTTGGCCTGCCGCGCCCTTGGGATCAGCAATGGTCCATGCGGATGCAGCAAATTCTGGCCTATGAAACTGATCTGCTCGAATTCGATGACTTGTTTGATCAAAATCCGGCAGTTGATCGCAAGGTCGAAGAACTCAAATCAGGCGCGCGCGCTGAACTGGCCAACCTCGAGTCCATGGGCGGTGCTATAGACGCGATTGATTACATGAAGTCCCGTCTGGTGGACAGCAACGCTGATCGTCTGAACAAGATCGAGCGTAATGAAACCATCGTTGTCGGTGTGAACAAATGGCAACAAGGAGAGCAATCACCGCTGCAAACCGAAGATGGTGGCATCATGGTCGTCGATCCCGCGGTTGAGGGTGAACAAATCAACCGTTTGGAACAATGGCGTAAAGGTCGTGACGCTGGCGCTGTAAGCGCGGCGCTTGCCGCCTTGCGCGATGCTGCCTCCAACGGGGAAAACGTCATGCCTGCATCCATCGCGGCAGCGAAAGCAGGTGTGACCACCGGCGAATGGGCGGCGCAAATGCGTGCTGTTCATGGAGAATATCGCGGACCCACAGGTGTGTCTGCCTCGGTTTCTAACAAGACCGAAGGCCTAGACGACATTCGCGAGGCGGTGAACGTGGTCAGTGATAAGCTTGGCCGCCGCCTAAAGTTTTTAGTTGGGAAACCCGGACTTGATGGTCACTCCAACGGGTCCGAACAGATTGCCTTTCGCGCACGCGATTGCGGTATGGACATTGAATATGACGGCATCAGAATGACGCCCGAAGAACTGGTCGCATCGGCACTGGACACCAAAGCGCATATCGTCGGCCTGTCCATTCTCTCCGGCAGCCACATCCCGCTGGTTGAGGATTTGATGAAACGCATGCGCGATGCTGGGCTTGGCGACACGCCTGTCATCGTGGGCGGCATTATCCCTGATGATGATGCAGAGCGTCTTCTGGCGATGGGCGTTGCGCGGGTCTACACACCCAAGGATTTTGAGCTGAATGCGATCATGAAAGACATCGTCACATTGGCGGATCCAACAGCACTAGCCGCAGAGTGATTGACCCTTTGGCGTGGCGGTCATACCGTCACGCTTATGACCAATGATCTGAAACTCCGCCCAATAGAACGCAGCGATGAAGCCGACTGGCGTCGCCTTTGGACAGCCTATCTGGACTACTATGAAAGTTCGGTGCCCGAAGAGGTCTATCGCACGACATTCAATCGGCTGATTGACCCTGAGAATACCAAACAATGCGGCGCACTTGCTGTGCAAGATGGCAACGCTGTTGGTCTAGTACATTGGATTTATCATCTGCATAATTGGAAGATTGAAGACGTCATTTACTTACAAGACCTCTATGCCGATCCATCCGTGCGCGGGGCTGGTGTGGGACGTGCTTTGATCGAACATGTTTACGAGGTCGCGGATCAGGGTGAAACGCCCACGGTTTATTGGATGACCCAAGAATTCAACACGACTGCACGACGGCTTTATGATCGCATCGCCGCAAAAACCGTTTTCGTTCAATACAAACGCTAGGACCCTGACATGACCATTCACATCGGTGCTAAACCTGATCAGATTGCTAACACTGTGCTGATGCCAGGTGATCCTTACCGCGCCAAATGGGCCGCCGAGACCTTTCTGGACGGTGCCGAATTGGTAAACGAAGTGCGCGGTATGTTGGGCTTTACCGGAACCTGGAAAGGCAATCGCGTCACAATCCAAGGCAGCGGCATGGGCATGCCATCCTTGTCAATTTATGCGAATGAACTGCTGAAAGATTATGGTGCTAAAACGCTGATTCGTATTGGGTCATGCGGCGGCATGCAGCCCCATGTGGGTATACGCGATGTGATCATTGCAATGACAGCATCGACACTTTCCTCACCGTCACTGGGTTTTTTCAAAGAGCTGAATTTTGCCCCCTGCGCAGATTGGAGCCTGTTACGCGCAGCGGTTACCGCAGCCGAAGCGAAGGGGACGAAAACTCATGTGGGCGGCATCTATTCCTCGGACGTCTTTTACGACGAACGTCCTGATCTGAACGAACAAATGGTACGCCACGGTATTTTAGGCGTAGAGATGGAAGCCGCAGAACTCTACACGCTTGCCGCCCGTTATGACGCCCGTGCATTGGCGGTTCTTACGGTTTCAGATCATCTGCAAACAGGCGAAGCCTTGCCTGCATCAGAGCGCGAAAGCAGCTTTGGCGAGATGGTTGAGATTGCTTTGGAGGCAGCTTTTGCAGAATAAGTCGGACTGGGGCCAGCCCCAGACCCCGGGATATTTGGAGAGAGGAAACGCAAGTTGTTTAGCGACCATGCGTGCCGTCATAGCTATTGGGGTTGGGTGACGTCCACTCTGCAAGCGCGTCATTGGTCGGCGCAAAAACTTCGATCAAAAGCGGATGGCATTGCGCCGTATCGCTGGAATGTTCGGACGAACAATCACCCCCAGGACAGGCACTTAGTGCGCCGAGCAGGTCAATTTCTGCAAAGAACTCCAAATAGTCGCCTTGCCTGACGGGGCTGGCTTTCATGAAATACTGACCCGTGTCGCGGGTAAATCCTGTGCACATGAAAACGTTCAGCACATCATGCACATGCGGTTCAGCCTGACTAAGCGGAACATCCAAGTGATCCGCAAGCGCGCGGGTCAGGTTAGAATGGCAGCAATGATGGTATTGCGTACCAGAAAGCAGATTGCCTGTATAAGGATCGCAGCGCGTGCCTATCACATCATGGACAGAGCCACCGTAAGCGTCGATGCCGTACCAAGCTAGCGTATCATCTGTGATCGTCGCCATCGGGCGTAAGTGTGGAAAGCTGCTCCACATCCGCTCGCCCTTGCTTAAGTGTGCGCCATGCAATGCGCGGGACTTTCCTGTGTAAAAGCGTTCGCTTAAATCAGATTTGTTCCAGAGATTAAGATCGCCCACTTGCGGACCTTCCGGGCAGGAAATGCGAAAAAAAAGGCCAGCGGGCACTTCGAAACACGCAGCATCGCGAGCAGGAGCAAGAATTTCATAGGTCTTCACTGCCCCTGTGCGCGCCTGCGCATAGAGGTCCATATCTGGCTTTGGCAAACCATCAATAGGATAACAAATCACTGGCTCAGTCGCGCGGCGCGCGTCGGCATCTTGGGGGGCACGTGTCATTGGCAATCCTCTTTGGTCAGTTCAACTATTCCCGTGAATTTGCCAAAAAGAAACTCCGCCAAGATATCTTGGGCGGGGTTTCAATTTTCCTACAAAGAATCGGATGCGCTTAAACAGTGCGCTCCACCATCATTTTCTTGATCTCAGCAATCGCCAGCGCAGGGTTAAGACCCTTCGGGCAGGTCTTTGCGCAGTTCATGATTGTGTGGCAACGATACAGCTTAAACGGATCTTCCAACTCGTCCAAACGCTCGCCCGTTGCTTCGTCGCGGCTGTCGACGATCCAGCGGTATGCGTGTAGCAACGCTGCTGGTCCAAGGTAGCGATCACCATTCCACCAATAGCTTGGGCAAGACGTCGAGCAGCACGCACACATGACACACTCATAGAGACCATCGAGTTTCTTACGATCCCCAATGGACTGCTTCCACTCTTTCGCAGGGCGGTTCGTCTTTGTTTCAAGCCACGGCATAATCGAAGCGTGTTGTGCGTAGAAATGCGTCAAATCAGGGATCAAATCCTTGATTACAGGCATGTGCGGCAGCGGATAAATCTTCACGTCGCCTTTGACTTCGTCCATGCCATAGATACAGGCCAGCGTGTTGATACCGTCGATATTCATCGCGCAGGAGCCACAGATGCCTTCTCGGCAAGAGCGGCGGAAGGTAAGCGTTGGATCAATCTCGTTCTTGATCTTAATCAGAGCGTCCAAAATCATCGGGCCGCAATTGTCCATATCGACCCAATAAGTATCAACAGAGGGGTTTTTACCATCATCCGGGTTCCAGCGATAAATCTGGAATTTGCGGATGTTGTTCGCGCCTTCGGGCTTAGGCCATGTTTTGCCAGTCGTCATGCGCGAATTCTTGGGGAGGGTCAGTTGTACCATCGTCTCACTCCTTTACGTAAACAGGCCAAGGCCGTTTTTGGAAATACATTGCACGGTTTCAGGTCGCGACGCGATTCCTGTGACCGTTTCAATCGTCGCAGGTGTCACACCTGTTGCACCGGCTTTTGCGATCTCAAAAATTTCGAAACGTGACGCATTGTCGATCACACAATCCGTGATCGGAGCTGCATTCACACCGGGAAACTTTTGCGCGACGACGCCATTCACAACACTTTTTGCAGTATTGCGCGCAACGGTATCTGCCGCGTCATTAGCTTGAACACAGGCACCTAGAAGAAGACCTGCTGAAACCGCCAAAATCACCCGCATTAGAACGTCCGCTCTTTTGGGGCGATCTTCTTCAGGCTGATGCCGCCTTCCGCTTCGGTTGTCAGGGGATCGGTCACAACGGGTCGGTGCGTAAGCTCGACCTTGTTTCCATCCACGCGGGAAATCGTGTGAACACGCCAGTTTTTATCGTCGCGTGTGGAGTAATCTTCGTGCGCATGCGCTCCGCGTGATTCCTTACGTGCCTCGGCACCGACAATTGTGGCCAATGCATTAGGCATCAGGTTTGTAAGCTCCAGCGTTTCCATCAGGTCCGAGTTCCAAACAAGCGAGCGGTCCGTGACTTTCAGATCAGCCACTTTGGACGCAACATTCGTCATCTTTTCAACGCCCTCTTTAAGGGTCTTGTCGGTGCGGAACACAGCCGCATCGGCTTGCATGGTCTTTTGCATTTCCAGACGAAGCTCGGCTGTGGTCGTGCCACCGTCTGCATACCGTAGACCATCAAATCGATCAAAGGCTGCATCAACAGATGACTGGTTCAGAGAGCCATTCGCAGTTTCGGGATCTACGGTCTTGCCAGCGCGGATCGCGGCGGCGCGACCAAAGACCACTAGGTCGATTAGTGAGTTTGACCCAAGACGGTTGGCACCGTGCACAGATGCACAACCCGCTTCGCCCACGGCCATCAGGCCCGGAACAACCGCATTTGGATCTTTCGCAGTCGGGTTCAGCACTTCACCGAAGTAGTTCGTCGGAATGCCGCCCATGTTGTAGTGAACCGTCGGCAGAACCGGAATTGGTTCTTTGTTGACGTTCACCCCAGCGAAGACTTTCGCGCTTTCGGAAATACCCGGAAGACGTTCTGCCAAAGCTTCAGCAGGAAGATGCGATAGGTTGAGGTGGATGTGGTCCGCCCCTGCGCCAACACCCCGACCTTCGCGAATTTCCATCGTCATACAGCGCGATACGTAATCGCGCGGTGCAAGATCTTTATAGTTGGGCGCGTACCGCTCCATGAAGCGCTCACCCTCGGAGTTGGTGAGATATCCACCCTCTCCGCGCGCGCCTTCTGTGATCAAACAGCCGGAACCGTAGATACCTGTTGGGTGGAACTGAACGAACTCCATATCCTGCAAGGCAAGTCCCTGACGCGCGACCATGCCGCCGCCGTCGCCTGTGCAAGTGTGCGCGGAGGTTGCTGAGAAATAGGCGCGGCCATAACCACCCGTCGCAAGAACAACGGTTTTCGCGTTGAAGACATGCATCGTGCCATCGTCGAGCTTCCAACAGACAACACCCTGGCAAACGCCATCGTCGGACATGATCAGATCAATCGCGAAGTATTCAATGTAGAATTCCGCGTTGTTCTTGAGGGACTGACCATAGAGCGTGTGCAAAATCGCGTGACCTGTTCGGTCGGCGGCGGCACATGTGCGCTGAACGGGGGGGCCTTCGCCAAACTCTGTCGTGTGACCGCCGAAAGGACGTTGATAAATCTTACCCTCTTCCGTGCGCGAGAATGGCACGCCGTAGTGCTCCAGCTCGTAAACCGCTTTTGGGGCTTCGCGCGCGAGGTATTCCATCGCATCCGTATCACCAAGCCAGTCAGAGCCTTTGACCGTGTCATACATATGCCACTGCCAGTTATCTGGACCCATATTACTTAGTGAGGCCGCGATGCCACCTTGCGCTGCAACAGTATGCGAGCGGGTCGGGAAAACCTTGGTGATACAAGCGGTGCGCAGACCCTGTTCGGCCATGCCAAGCGTTGCACGCAGACCAGCACCACCAGCGCCGACCACCACAACGTCATAGTCGTGGGTTTCATATTCATAAGCTGCCATTTGGATCGCTCCGAAAAATTATAGGGCCAGTTTAGCGATGGCGAATACGCCGACCGCCGCTGCGCCGTAGCTGAGGCATGTAAGAAGGATGATCAGAACTTTCTGCATGAGGCCATGCACGTAGTCCTCGATCAGCACTTGTGCGCCATCGTTGAAATGCTTGAACCCGACAAGCAGCGTCAAAGCTGCGACAATAGCAGGGAACGGACGCTCGAAATAAGCTGTGACCTCAGCGTAGCTGGACCCAAGGATACCGCCGAACGTGAAGATGAACATCGGAACGAGGAAAAGCAGCGCAACAGAGCTGACTTTCATCGACCAGAAATGATGCGTTCCACTTTTTGCGCTGCCCATTCCGGTTGCGCGTTTGCGGTCTGTTAGAAATGCCATGTCTCGCGCTCCCTTAAATGATGATGACGGTGATAAGCGTCAGCAGGATAGACCCGCCGATAACCGCATACCCCATCTTTTCTGCCGTAGGGATGTCAAGGCCGACGGCATTGTCCCAGATCAGGTGACGCACACCAGCGAGCGTGTGATACCACATGCCCAAGAGCGAGAAGAACAACACTAAATCGCCAAACCAACTGGTCAAGAAATCGTTCGCAACTGCGAAATAGCTCTCTGAGGTTGCGGCGGCCAGAAACCACCACACGATCATTAGCGCTGCGATCAGCATGGCATTGCCAGTGATGCGCGTCATGATAGACGTCATGGATGTCAGTTGAGGCCGGTATATTGATAGATGCGGCGAGAGCGGGCGGTTGCCCCTATTCACATCAGCCATAGCTATTTCCTTTTTGAGTCCCTGTACTTGTTTTAGCGTATTATTCGCGGCTGTCACCTAACTGGAGCTAAACAAGGCGTGGTAATTTGGCGCAATTTGAAGAAAAATGAACACTTGTGATCACAGTTGGATTTCGTGTGATCACAAAAAGCTAGTTCGCACCAATCTGATCTGCAATTCCGTCTAGCCATCCAATCAGCTCGTCGCACATCGTTATGCTTTGAGCAACCAGATCGTAAAATGCATTCGCCTCACCACAGGGTTCAAGATTGACAACGATATTACGAGGCCATTTGAATTCACTGTTCAGCGCAATGATTTCTTGTTCAATCACGGGCATTGGTGTTTGCGCCTGCAAAACCAACTTGCCTTTCAAAGACGCTGTCGCGCTCATGTCATCCAAAACGCTGTTCCAGCTATCAGCGGCTAAGGCGAATTCATCTTCGCAGCCCTCAGCACGCTCATCAGGTAGATCTAGATCGCTTGCAAACTCATCGCGTGCATCGGGATCTGCACCGTAGAACAAGCAAACCGTGTTGTAATAGCGCTGTTCATCAGGTCCGTGACTATCCCAGAATGCAGGGGCGTCTTGTGCTTCTACCCAGAACAAACTGGCGCTGTCATAGGCAATTGCTTCCGCATCTTCGCCTTTATACAACGCATCAACAAGCAGTATCGACAGCGCATCAGCCGCGTCTTCTTCTTGGCCAAAGATCGGAACCTGCATTTGATCGATGACTGCGTGCCCAAGCTCATGATAGAAGATTGCGAGCAAATTGTTCTCGGTGAAATCCGCAAAAACAGGCGTGGGCAGTAACGCCAGTGCAGCCAAGCCAGTGCGGATCATTTTGGCATCAACACCCAATGATCAAGCTCAAGAAGAACCTGTGGCATATGTTTGCCGTTGTCGGCCCTAAGCTCAAACACAGCATCACCTTTGTAAGCCACCAATCGCAATCGCATCGCGCCCACACCGGGGGCAGATGTGTCAGCTTTGTCCAGAACTTCGGACCATGCGCGTACTGTATCACCGCTGAAACAAGGATTTGCGTGTGCGCCACTGTTGAGGCCCACAATCATCTGCGCATTTGCCAACCCGTTGAACGACAATGCGCGCGCCATAGAAATCACGTGACCGCCATAGATCAATCGCTGCCCGTCATCACGGTGCGTAGCATCAAAATGCACTTTGGCTGTGTTTTGCCAAAGCCGTGTCGCCATCATATGTTCGGCTTCTTCGATCGTTACTCCGTCTACATGATCAATCTTTTCACCAATCTCATAGTCGCCCCAGCGATGGGGCTCGCCTGAAAGAGACGTATCATATGCAGTGAAATCCAGCCCCTCAGGTATCACCAGATCCGCCGGATCAAGTGTGCTTTTCAGCTCGGGCACAACAGTTTCAGGTCCGGGCGACGCGACATCGCGCTTACGGACCATAACCCAACGCACGAATTGCATCACCGTTTCATCACGCTGGTTCAGACCTGATGTGCGTACATAGACTACGCCGGTTTTCCCGCTGGAATTTTCCTTTAAGCCGATCACTTCGGACATCGAACGCAGGGTATCGCCCTCATAGACCGGCTTTAGCCAACGCCCTTCCGCATAGCCAAGGTTCGCCACAGCATTTAGCGAAATGTCAGGGACGGATTTGCCAAACACGACGTGAAACGCGGCCAGATCATCAATCGGTGACTTTGGAAGGCCAGATGCGCGTGCAAATTCATCTGAGGAATATAGAGCGTGCCGTGCAGGGTAAAGCGCGTGGTACAGCGCGCGCTCTCCACCAGAAACGGTGCGCGGCACCGCGTGTTGGATCATGTCCCCAATCTTATAGTCTTCAAAGAAGCGGCCGGCATTGGTCTTGAGCATTATTGCGCCCCCAGTTTCATATCTGGCGAATACTCTGCATCAACTTGCTTTGTTACAGCCTGTCCACACCGCATGATCCCTTTTACAGGGTCAAACGTCTGAGTGGGCGAGCCGTAGAGAACCCAGCCTTTTGCCAAAGCTTCACTGACCTTGTGACAAAACGCTGATGTGTCGTCCTCGCTGAGAAAGCGGTAAATATTGCTCATGACTTAGCCCCCAAAGGGCGAAACGCCCAAAAGCATGTGAATGATCGCGACAACTGTAAAGCTGACCAGGGTGATGATCACCAACAGCTTGTCCTTCTTTGCGTCACCCGGTTCAGGACGCTCCCAGTCCTGTGATCGGTTGATCAAGATGATGCTTAGGATGGCCCAAACGAACAAACCACCGAACAGGATCATTGAAGCAAGATCGCCATTCACCATCAAATGCGCAAACGCCCATATCTTCACCGCGGTCAATTGCGGGTGCCGCATCTTGCCGCGCAAACGCCCTGTTGTCGCGCTCATCCCGAAGACAAAAAACGCAACAAGCATCAGCAGGTTGTTGATATGTGTGAAGAACGACGGTGGCGACCAGACGGGGATGAACTCTGCCATGCGGTATCCGAAGATCATCAGCAACAAGCTGACAACAATCGCGATCGCAACCGGACTTTTGCCCTTTTCGCCAAGTTTTGCGCGGTGCGCTGGCATCAAACGTTTATAGAAATGGGCAAGGCTCCATAGGATTACACCGAGAACTAAAAGGGTCATGGCTGGCTACTCCGTTGCTAGCGCGTCTATCGCTTTTGCTTTTGCCAGTATTTCATGGGCCGTGGCAACGTGTAGGTTTTCAACGATGCGTCCATCGACGACCGCAACGCCCTGCCGCTCCGCCTCTGCCGCTTCAAAAGCAGCGATCTGGCGGGTTGCAAGATCGACCTCTGCGGCACTAGGGGCGAAAGCGGTATTCGTCACCTCTACCTGCGCTGGATGGATCAGTGTTTTGCCATCAAAACCCATATCGCGCCCTTGTTCACACTCAATCGCGAGACCCTCATCGTCCTTGAAGGCATTGTAAACGCCGTCGATAATCACCAATCCTTCCGCTTTGGCAGCCAGCAGGCAAAGCTGTAGCGACGTCAACATCGGCAAACGATCGGGACGGAAGCGGCATTGTAGCTCTTTTGCTAGGTCGTTCGTGCCCATTACCATACCATCCAGCTTGGGATGTGCGGCGATGGCGGCGGCGTTCAGCATACCGCGCGGTGTTTCCATCATCGCCCAGATCGGCAAATCGCCCGTAATCTCAGCAAGCGCATCAAGATCCGCTGGGCTGGCAACCTTAGGCAGCAAAATCGCATCGGCCTTCATTTGCGTAACGGCTTTCGCGTCCTCAAGGCCCCACGCGCTATCAAAGCCGTTGATGCGAACGATTTTAAATCGTGCGCCATATCCGCCTTTGTCCAAAGCTTCTTTCAACGTCGCACGTGCAGATATTTTTTCGTCCACAGCAACCGCGTCTTCAAGGTCAAAAATGATCGCATCGACCAGAAGATTACGTGCTTTGTCCAGCGCACGGGGCTTGGAAGCTGGAATGTAAAGAACTGAGCGAAAGGGGCGTTGACGCAAATCCATGAAACTGTCCTTGTAATAATATTGCGCGTAACTGGCCATTTATTACCACTTCATTCAAGCGCAAAATGCCGCGTTGCAGCAAAAATACATAAAATACGCTCAAAACAGGCGGCAACGCACGCAGGCTTAACCTTATTTATACTCCTAGCGCTCCATGTTTGGACCGGTCGAACATCACTGGTTCCTTTACTGGAAACGAAACAGCGTGCTGGGCGATCAACTGGACCGAACGGCGTAATTTTTTGCAATTTACCAAGACCGCGAACACATGCGCCACTTTTCAAAAGGAAGACGCTATGAATAAGCAATTGGTTTTTGGTGCACTCGGGTTTGGAATTCTTGCGCTAGCCGCCACTTCCGGCTTTGCACAGACAAACCATAACTGCGCACCGCGCGATGTCGTCGTCCAACGCTTGGCTGACAAATACGGAGAAGCACGCCAATCCATTGGGCTTGGCGCGAACAATTCAGTGGTCGAGACATTTTCGTCTGTTGAAACAGGCTCTTGGACAATTACCGTAACTCTTGCTAACGGCACCACCTGCCTTGTGGCCTCTGGTTTGAACTTCGAAACACTGGCCGAAGTATTGCCGGCAAAAGGCAACGACGCTTAGGTCAGCGCATCGAAAACCAATTTGGTACCCGTCAGTGCTAGCAAGACATAAGTGATCGCATAAAATAGCTTTTCGGGTACTAAATAGTGGGCTTTTACGCCCAGCCACGCGCCAAACAGCGCAAATGGTGCAAGCGCAAGATCTAACAGCAAAAGATCAAGCGTGAAGATCCCCAGAAAGCCATATGCCCCCGCTTTCAACGTATTCACGATCCAAAAGACCAGCACTGTGTTGGCTTGGTATTCTGTCTTCGTTAATTTCAACGACAACATATATATTGCAGCCGGTGGACCGCCTGCGTGGCTCACAAAGCTTGTGAAGCCGGCCGCGACGCCTGCCCACAGTCCAGCACGATCCGGTAGCGCATGATCAGACGGTTTGATTAATCCGCGCGCCCGCGCCAGCTGCCAGAACACAAATAGCAGCGACATCGCACCGATCAAAAAGCGGATAATGTCATCATTGGCGACGCGGTACACCAACGCACCCAAGACGATTCCGGGGATCCCGCCTAAAATCAGTAGTTTTGCCGACGGCCAATGCCATTTACGCCAATATGGCCCCAATGTCGCGACGTCGATCAACATTAAAAGCGGCAACATCAACCCCAGCGCTTGTCCAGGCGGTAGCACCAGCGCGAGAATCGACGCCGACGCAAAGGCCGCACCAGAGCCAAACCCGCCCTTCGAGATGCCTGCAAAGATCACGGCAGGTGCTGCGATAGCAAAAAAGGAAAGGTCCCAAATCACAAAGATGTCTTTCAATTTATCTTCTTTGCTATGGCTTTAGCTGTTGATGCAGGCGCTTGCCAACTATTGTGAACAGTTCGCCGCAGCGCAGCACACTTGCACCGAGTCGCAGAACACACTAGCCATGCGCCAAATTTAACGGACCGGAGAGAGATCCATGGCCAGACCTAAGATAGCACTTATTGGTGCAGGACAGATCGGTGGCACACTTGCCCACCTTGCAGCATTGAAAGAACTGGGCGACATCGTCTTGTTCGATATTTCCGAAGGCACGCCTGAAGGCAAAGCCCTCGACATCGCTGAGTCCGGCCCTTCCGAGGGTTTCGACGCAAACATGTCCGGCACCCAGTCCTATGAGGACATCGCTGGCGCGGATGTCTGTATCGTAACAGCCGGCGTTCCACGCAAGCCCGGCATGAGCCGCGATGACCTATTGGGTATCAACCTTAAGGTTATGAAATCCGTCGGCGAAGGCATCCGCGACCATGCGCCGAATGCTTTTGTCATCTGCATCACCAACCCGCTTGACGCGATGGTTTGGGCGCTGCGCGAATTTTCCGGCCTTCCCCATGAAAAAGTCTGCGGCATGGCTGGTGTTCTGGATAGCGCGCGCTTCCGTCACTTCCTGTCCGTAGAATTCAACGTCTCCATGAAGGACGTCACAGCCTTCGTTCTGGGCGGTCACGGCGACACCATGGTTCCACTCGAGCGCTATTCGACAGTTGCAGGCATTCCTCTGCCGGATCTGGTCGACATGGGCTGGACAACGCAGGACAAGCTTGACGCGATCATCCAGCGCACACGCGATGGCGGTGCTGAAATCGTTGGCCTTCTGAAAACAGGCTCCGCCTTCTACGCACCTGCCACCTCCGCGATCGAGATGGCCGAAGCCTTCCTGAAAGACCAAAAGCGCGTTCTGCCATGTGCAGCCTATGTTGATGGCGCTTATGGACTTGATGGCTTCTATGTGGGTGTTCCAACGGTGATCGGTGCTGGCGGTGTTGAACGCGTTGTTGCGATCAACATGAATAAGGACGAGCAAGCGATGTTCGACAAATCTGTCGACGCGGTCAAAGGCCTCGTGTCTGCGTGCAAGGAAATCGATCCTTCGCTCGCGTAAGCCTATTTACAGTTTATCCCAAAAGCCCCGGAGTTCTCCTCCGGGGCTTTTTTATGATGAATGAGTCGCTTCTTCACATTTAGCGCTAACTTTGCACTTTTGTGATCACAGGAAAATTGCGTGTGATCACAAATGTACGAATTATCGGGCCTGCGTCACTTTTTCGTTTAATCTAGCCTTAATACTCACACTATAGGGGCAAGTAATCGAAGCAAGACGGGACCGTTTCTAATGAACATCCACGAATACCAAGCCAAAGCGCTGTTGAAAAGCTATGGTGCACCTGTTTCAGACGGCCGCGCCGTTCTGAAGGCAGAAGATGCCAAAACAGCCGCAGGCGAATTGGACGGCCCGCTTTGGGTTGTTAAGGCACAAATCCACGCAGGTGGGCGCGGCAAAGGCACATTCAAGGAAGCCGACGCTGGCGAAAAAGGCGGCGTTCGTCTTGCCTTCTCCGCAACGGAAGCCGCTGAAGAAGCCAAAAAGATGCTGGGACGCACACTTGTCACGCACCAAACTGGTCCGGCAGGCAAGCAAGTCAACCGCATCTACATCGAAGATGGTTCCGACATCGAAGCAGAGCTGTATCTTGCCCTGCTTGTGGATCGCCAGACATCGCGCATCTCTTTCGTCTGCTCCACAGAAGGCGGCATGGATATTGAAGAGGTCGCAGCAGCCACCCCAGAGAAAATCATCAACTTTTCCGTTGATCCCGCAACAGGCTACCAAGCGTTCCACGGTCGCCGCATCGCGTTTGAGCTCGGCCTTAAGGGCACCCAGGTCAAGCAATGCGTTAAGCTGATGGGCCAGCTCTACCAAGCCTTCATCGAGAAGGACATGGAGCAGCTGGAAATCAACCCGCTGATCGTTCTCGAAGGATCAGGTGATCTGAAAGTTCTCGACGCGAAAGTCGGTTTTGACGGCAACGCACTTTATCGCCACGCCGATATCATGGCCCTGCGCGATGAAACCGAAGAAGACAGCAAAGAGCTTGAGGCCTCCAAGTATGACCTTAACTACATCGCGCTCGACGGCGAAATTGGCTGCATGGTCAACGGCGCTGGCCTTGCGATGGCGACGATGGACATCATCAAGCTTTATGGCGCAGAGCCTGCAAACTTCCTCGACGTAGGGGGCGGCGCAACCAAAGAGAAGGTGACAGAAGCCTTTAAAATCATCACCTCTGATCCACAGGTCAAAGGCATTCTTGTGAACATTTTCGGTGGCATCATGCGCTGCGATGTGATCGCGGAAGGCGTTGTTGCTGCGGTGAAAGAAGTCGGTCTGCAAGTGCCGCTGGTTGTCCGCCTTGAGGGCACGAATGTGGAAGAAGGCAAAGCAATCATCAACAACTCTGATGTTGATGTAATTGCTGCTGACGACTTGAAAGACGGCGCACAGAAAATCGTCAAAGCGGTAAAAGGATAATGAATATGAAAGCTGCAACAATCGCCTTGATATTGGCCGGAACACTTTCCGCATGCGGATCTTCAAGCAGTAGAGAAAATCTACCCGTACGCAACGGGCCACAAACCCAAGACCCCTATGCACGCGGGGATGGCGTCAGCAATTGCACTATCAACTGCGGTGGTCTCGGCGCGGTAAACTGAAGCTGAAAGCGAATTTCAAACGGCGTGCAAACGCCGCTTTGGTCGCTCTTACGGATCAAATAAAGTGAAAGATCAAAACGTGTTCACCAAAGGCATCCTGACATTCACATTGATGAGTGTTGCCAGCATTGCGGCCGCGGGGACATCCGTCTCTTCCAAAGCGATGCATGCCTTCGCGGGCAACTGTTTTTCGCCGTATCTTACAGCGGATAAAGCAGCCACTCGCCTTGGCATCCAAGGTGCGCGCGCAGAGTTCTATGATCTTGACCCGTTTTCCAGCGCAGCCCCCTCGCCCGTCACCGGGCGTGCGGCAAGTGCCGGAACGGATCGGCGTTGCGAAATCGCTTTTGATGGGGATCATGCAGAGCAAGCCGCAAAAACGGCCGCTGATGCATTGCTCTCTCAGGGCATCGTGACACCTGCAGATCTACCAGCATTCTACACGCCAACGGAAGGGACCGAACTATTGGCCGCACGCCAGCTTAATCCCCGCCGCGTTGCAGTCGTTCACGTCGGAACCCGCCAAGGGCCTGACGGCATCGAAACATTCATGACAGTGGAGCGGCTGACCCCCTCCGAACTCAAAGATTAAGGAGACTCCCACATGGCAGTCCTCGTAGACGAAAACACAAAAGTCATTTGCCAAGGCCTCACAGGCTCGCAAGGGACGTTCCACTCCGAGCAAGCAATTGCATACGGCACCAAAATGGTTGGCGGCGTGACACCCGGTAAGGGCGGCACGACGCATCTTGACTTGCCTGTCTTCAATTCTGTGCACGAAGCAAAGCACGTAACCGAAGCGAATGCTTCCGTGATTTACGTTCCACCACCTTTCGCGGCGGATTCCATTCTGGAAGCCATCGACGCCGAGATGGAGCTGATTGTGTGCATCACCGAGGGCATACCAGTGCTCGACATGATGCGTGTTCAGCGTGCGCTGGAGGGTAGCAAAAGCCGCCTGATCGGCCCGAACTGCCCCGGTGTTATCACGCCACATGCCTGCAAAATCGGCATCATGCCGGGCCACATTCACAAGCGTGGTTCTTGTGGCGTTGTCTCCCGCTCCGGCACTTTGACCTATGAAGCGGTGAAGCAAACAACAGACCTTGGCCTTGGTCAGTCCTCTGCGGTTGGCATCGGCGGCGATCCCATCAAAGGCACCGAGCATATCGACGTTTTGGAGATGTTCCTTGCGGATCCGGAGACACAATCGATCATCATGATCGGTGAAATCGGTGGCTCTGCCGAAGAAGAGGCAGCGCAGTTCTTGGCCGATGAAAAGAAAAAGGGCCGTTGGAAACCGACAGCCGGTTTCATTGCTGGTCGCACAGCCCCTCCGGGTCGTCGGATGGGCCACGCTGGCGCGATTGTCGCGGGCGGCAAAGGCGGCGCAGAAGACAAGATCGAAGCGATGCGCGCAGCTGGTATTGTGGTGGCCGATAGCCCGGCAACACTTGGCGAAGCCGTGATCGAAGCGATCGGTAAGTAAGACAAAATCATCGGCTTGGGCCTACTTTGGCTCAAGCCTTCAAACATTTTGGCCCTTTCATTGGGCTGCATTCATAAATGGCCCCTCTCGGGAGAGCACGAATGACCGACCAAAGTCCTAACGACCAGTTCCATGCATCAAGCTTCATGCAAGGCCACAATGCCGAGTATCTTGAGCAGCTTTATGCACAATATGCCAACGATCCGAACGCGGTTGATGCGGCATGGCAGGACTTCTTTTCCCAGCTTGGCGACGCTGATCTGGACGTTAAGGCAGAGGCCGCTGGCCCGTCTTGGGCGCGTGCCGATTGGCCACCCATGCCGTCCGACGACCTGACAGCCGCGCTTGACGGGCAATGGCCTGCCCAGCCGGAAACCAAAGCAGCGGGCGACAAGATCAAAGCCAGAGCAGCAAGCGCTGGTGTCGAGGTCAGTGACGAAGCGATCAAACGTGCCGTGCTGGATTCCATCCGTGCTTTGATGATCATCCGGGCTTACCGTATTCGTGGCCACTTGGCCGCCGATCTTGATCCGCTCGGCATGCGTGAAAAAAGCAATCATCCCGAATTGGACCCGAAATCTTACGGTTTCACAGATGCGGATATGGATCGCCCGATTTTCATCGACAATGTCCTTGGCCTGCAAATCGCATCGATGCGCCAAATCGTCGACATTGTGAAACGCACCTACTGTGGCACCTTTGCCTTGCAGTACATGCATATTTCCGATCCCGAGGAAGCCAGCTGGCTGAAAGAACGCATCGAAGGGCTTGGCAAAGAAATTCAGTTTACCCGTGAAGGACGCAAAGCGATCCTGAACAAGATGGTTGAGGCTGAAGGCTTCGAAAAATTCCTTCATGTGAAATACATGGGCACCAAGCGTTTCGGCCTTGATGGCGGCGAAAGCCTGATCCCCGCGATGGAACAAATTATCAAACGCGGCGGCGCATTGGGTGTGCAAGATATCGTCATCGGCATGCCGCATCGTGGCCGCCTGTCGGTTCTTGCAAACGTGATGAGCAAACCATACCGCGCGATTTTTAACGAATTTCAAGGCGGTAGCTTTAAACCAGAAGACGTCGATGGGTCCGGCGATGTGAAATATCACTTGGGTACCAGTTCGGATCGTGAATTTGACGGCAATTCCGTACACCTGTCCTTGACGGCGAACCCCTCCCACCTGGAAGCGGTAAACCCTGTTGTGATCGGGAAAGTTCGCGCCAAACAGGACCAGCTGAACGACAAAGACCGCACAAAAGTCATGCCAATCCTTTTGCACGGTGATGCGGCCTTCGCAGGTCAGGGCGTTGTGGCAGAATGTTTCGCCCTTTCAGGTCTGCGCGGTCACAAAACGGGTGGCACGATGCATATCGTGGTGAACAACCAGATCGGCTTCACCACCGCGCCGCATTTCTCGCGCTCTTCGCCTTACCCGACCGACAACGCACTGGTCGTTGAAGCGCCTATTTTCCACGTGAACGGCGATGATCCCGAAGCGGTTGTTCATGCCGCGAAAGTCGCAACTGAATTCCGCCAGAAATTTCACAAAGACGTTGTAATCGACATCATCTGCTACCGCCGCTTTGGTCACAACGAGGGCGATGAGCCCATGTTCACCAACCCGGTGATGTATAAGAAGATCAAGACCCACAAGACGACGCTCAGCCTTTATACAGAGCGTCTCATCAAAGACGGCCTGATCCCTGAAGGCGAGATCGAGGATATGAAAACCGCTTTCCAGGCGCATCTAAACGATGAGTTTGAAGCTGGCAAAGACTACAAGCCGAACAAAGCCGATTGGCTGGACGGCAAATGGTCCCATATCGATCGTATGAAGGAAAAGAAATATCAGCGTGGTAAAACAGCCATTGCGCCAGAGACTATGGCAGAGGTTGGCGTTGCTCTGACCCGCACGCCTGATGGCTTCCCGTTGCACAAGACCGTCGGGCGCTTGCTCGAATCCAAAAAAGCAATGTTCGAAACCGGTAAAGGGTTCGATTGGGCCACCGGCGAAGCACTTGCGTTTGGCTCATTGCTCACTGAAAATCTTGGTGTGCGTTTGTCTGGTCAGGACAGTACGCGCGGCACGTTCTCGCATCGTCATTCCGGCTTGATCAACCAAGACACAGAAGAACGCTATTACCCACTCAACCACATCCGCGCTGGCCAAGCACATTACGAGGTCATTGACTCAATGCTTTCTGAATATGCTGTGCTTGGGTTCGAGTATGGGTATTCCATGGCTGAGCCAAACTCGTTGACCCTTTGGGAAGCACAGTTCGGCGATTTCGCAAATGGCGCGCAGATTATGTTCGACCAGTTCATCAGCTCGGGTGAAAGTAAATGGTTGCGCATGTCCGGCCTTGTTGTTCTGCTCCCTCATGGATTTGAAGGCCAAGGACCAGAGCATTCCTCTGCTCGCCTTGAGCGATTCTTGCAGATGTGTGGTCAGGACAACTGGATCGTGGCCAATTGCACAACACCTGCGAACTACTTCCACATTCTGCGGCGTCAATTGCACCGTAGCTTCCGCAAGCCACTGATCCTGATGACACCAAAATCCTTGCTGCGCCACAAACTGGCGGTCAGCAAAGCAGAGGAATTTACAACAGGTTCCAGCTTCCACCGTGTCCTGTGGGATGATGCGCAATATGGCAATTCAGACACGAAACTGGTTGCGGATGACAAAATCAAACGTGTCGTCATGTGTTCTGGCAAGGTCTACTACGATCTTTTGGAAGAGCGCGATGCGCGTGGCATTGACGATATCTACTTGATGCGCTTCGAGCAGTTTTACCCCTTCCCCGCCAACTCGGCCGTGAAAGAGCTAGAACGCTTTAAGAACGCCGAAATGGTCTGGTGTCAGGAAGAGCCTAAGAACCAAGGGGCTTGGACCTTTATGGAACCAAACCTTGAATGGGTTCTTGAGCGCATCAAAGCAACTCATCAGCGCCCTGTCTTCGCAGGTCGCTCGGCATCCGCTTCACCTGCAACAGGTTTGGCAAGCATACACAAAACACAACAAGCAGCGCTGGTGAATGATGCGCTGACATTGGAAGGGAAATAACCCATGAGCACTGAAATTCGCGTGCCCACACTGGGCGAGTCGGTGACAGAAGCCACTGTTGCCACATGGTTCAAAAAGCCCGGCGATGCCGTTGCGATCGATGAAATGCTTTGCGAGCTTGAGACTGACAAAGTAACGGTCGAAGTCCCCGCGACTGCTGCGGGTGTGATGGGTGAAATCGTTGCTGCTGAAGGTGAAACGGTCGGCGTTGATGCGCTTTTGGCGACCATCATCGAAGGATCCGGCGCTGACAGCAAACCTGCGAAAGCAGCCCCGGCCAAAGCAGAGAACGCAAGCGCCAAAAGCATTGATGTCATGGTGCCCACACTGGGCGAGTCGGTGACAGAAGCCACAGTCAGCACTTGGTTTAAGAAAGTCGGCGATACAGTCGCGCAGGACGAAATGCTGTGTGAGCTAGAGACAGATAAAGTCTCTGTCGAAGTCGCAGCTCCCGCAGCCGGCGTCTTGTCTGAAATCGTTGCTGTTGAAGGCACGACAGTTGATGCCTCTGCCAAGCTTGCGGTTATTGGCGGCTCATCCAGCGCCGCAACCAGCCAGGCTGCGCCTGAAGGTGACACGCAATATAGCACGCCTCCGGCTGGCAAAGATGCCAAGGATGTTGAGGATGCCCCCTCAGCCAAAAAGGCGATGGCTGAAGCAGGCATCAGCCGTGATGCGGTCGCCGGTTCTGGCCGCGATGGACGCATCATGAAAGACGACGTTGCCAAGGCGCTCGCCACCACGCAAGTCGCTGCCACACCCGCTGCTGCCCCACGCGCACCTGTCGCAGCCGACGATGCTGCGCGTGAAGAACGTGTGAAAATGACACGCCTGCGCCAGACCATTGCGAAGCGTCTGAAAGACAGCCAGAATACGGCCGCCATGCTGACAACGTATAACGAAGTCGACATGACCGAAGTGATGGCTCTGCGCAAAGAATACAAAGACCTCTTCGAGAAGAAGCACGGTGTTAAACTGGGCTTCATGTCGTTCTTCACCAAAGCCTGCTGCCACGCCTTGCGCGAAATCCCTGAAGTGAACGCAGAGATTGATGGCACGGACATCGTCTATAAAAACTTTGTGCACATGGGCATCGCTGCGGGCACGCCTACGGGCCTAGTGGTGCCGGTCATTCGCGACGCCGATTCCATGTCTTTCGCAGATATCGAAAAAGCGATCTCTGAAAAGGGCAAGCGCGCGCGCGATGGCAAGCTATCTATGGCAGAAATGCAAGGCGGTACATTCACCATATCCAACGGTGGTGTCTACGGCTCGCTTATGTCTTCGCCCATTTTGAACCCGCCACAGTCCGGCATCCTTGGCATGCACAAGATCCAAGACCGCCCCATGGCGATCAACGGTCAGGTTGTGATCCGTCCCATGATGTATCTGGCCCTGTCTTATGACCACCGTGTCGTCGATGGCAAAGGCGCTGTGACCTTCCTTGTGCGCGTGAAAGAAGCGCTTGAAGATCCACGTCGTCTGCTCATGGATCTGTGATCCTTTGCGATGGCTTATCTGAAACCTCAAACGCTAACCTGCCCGAATTGTGGGTTTAGCGCGCAGGTCAAATGGGTCATCGGCGTCGGACCGAATAGCAAACCAGGGCAAACGCCATATCGGCGTTTGCACCACATAGACCCTTTCACGCGGGATCCGTCGGACAAAGACGTTTTGATCTGCCCCAACTGCGAAACGCCGGTAACTTGAGCACGCAAGACACATCAGCAGTGGTCGCTTGTATGCGCAATGAAGGTCTCTTCATCGTTGAATGGGTCGCCTATCACCGCGTTATCGGGTTCGAGCAAATCGTCATTTGCTCTAATGATTGCACAGACGGATCAGATATTTTGCTGGATGCGTTGATGTCCGCAGGTGCAATTACCCACCTACCCCACAAAGTACCGATCGCAGACACACCACAAGACAGTGGTCTTCGCACAGCTTTTGCGTATCTCAGTGCGACAAATATCCAATGGCTTGTCCATATAGATGCGGATGAATTCATAAATATCAGTGCCGGCGGTGGGCAAATTAACGATCTTCTCGCTCTTGCGGGGATGGGCGATGTGATTGCACTGCCCTGGTGGGCCTTTGGAGATAGCGGTCATATCACTTGGCCCGGTGATGTGCTTGGACAGTTCACGAAGGCAGAGGATAAACCGATCGCGCAACGGGTCAAATTCAAGTCTATGTTCCGGTTTCGCAATTTCAGCCATGCAAATGATCATATGCCCGTTGGCCCAAAAATTGCGCACCCCGATGTGCGTTCTGCCAATGGTGCGCGGTTGAGTGACGAAGGTCTTTACGACAAGAAGCGCGCCAAGTACCGCCCTCTGGATCTAGCGCTTTGCCCTAATGTCGCGTGCGTGAACCACTACGCAGTACCATCGCGCGATGTCTTTCTTATGAAGAACGATCGCGGCGACGGGCAAGGCAAAGTGACAGACAAATATCACCTCGGCTCACGCTGGCACCAGATCGCAAATCAAAATGCGCGACCAAACACATCAATCCAACGACATCTAAATGCAACTCAAACTGAAATAGGCCGTCTCAGGGCGATCCCAGAAATTGCACAGGCCGAAGCGAAATGCCAGGACTGGTTCAATGCCCGCCGTGCGACTATCTTAACGCCAGAGCAAATCCAACAATGGTCCAAACCACACGCAAGGACACTCAAGCAATGACACCTGAACTCATGGCCCTCACCTTAGCCGCTTTGCTGCAAGTCTTGCAGTTTTGTGCCTATTCGATCACCTCCATTGCGCAGGTCGGCATCTATAAGGCGGCAGGTCCGCGCGACAAATCTATTGAACTGACAGGGTCCGCTGGCCGCCTTCAACGTGCGATGAACAATCATTTCGAAGGGCTGATCCTGTTCACCATCGCCGTCGTGGCCGTAACCTACTCGGATCAAACAAGCGCGATTACGATGCTCTGCGCATTCACTTATCTTGGGGCACGCATTCTCTATGTCCCTGCATACGTATTCGGCCTTGCCCCATGGCGTTCGGTGATCTGGTTTGTCGGACTGGCGGCCACTGTTGTCATGCTGCTCTCGGCGCTCTTTTGATCTTTATCTTGCCAAATAAACTCTGGGAGAGACTCGGCACCGCCGAGACGGGGGCAAATCCCCTCCCCATCAAACCAAAAAGGACACATCATGTCTGACTATGACGTCATCATCATCGGCTCTGGACCGGGCGGCTATGTCTCTGCCATTCGTTGCGCGCAGCTTGGCCTTAAAACAGCTTGCGTAGAGGGGCGCGACACGCTTGGTGGCACATGCCTCAATGTCGGGTGTATTCCGTCAAAAGCGCTGCTTCACGCTTCTCACCAACTGCACGAAGCACAGCACAACTTTGCCAAAATGGGCCTCAAGGGCAAAAGCCCCTCTGTGGATTGGACCCAAATGCTCGCTTACAAAGACGAAGTAATCGAGGGCAACACAAAAGGCATCGAGTTCCTGTTCAAAAAGAACAAGATCGACTGGATCAAAGGCTGGGCCAGCATCCCTGAAGCAGGCAAAGTCAAAGTCGGTGACGACGTTCACACCGCCAAGAACATCATCATTGCTTCGGGTTCTGAACCGTCCTCTCTTCCGGGTATCGATATTGATGAGAAAATGGTTGTTACGTCGACAGGCGCTCTGGAACTAGGCAAGATCCCGAAAAAGATGGTCGTGATCGGCGCAGGCGTGATCGGGCTTGAGCTTGGTTCTGTTTACGCACGCCTTGGTGCGGAAGTAACCGTTGTTGAATTCCTTGATACCGTGACGCCGGGCATGGACGCCGAAGTGCAGAAAAACTTCCAGCGGATCCTTAGCAAGCAGGGTCTTACCTTCATTCTAGGTGCCGCAGTCCAAGGCGTTGAAACCACAAAAACCAAGGCGAAAGTCACCTACAAACTGCGCAAAGACGATAGCGAGCATGTGATCGACGCGGACACTGTACTTGTCGCGACAGGACGCCGTCCCTTTACGGATGGTCTTGGGCTAGAAGCTCTTGGGGTTGAGATGTCAGAGCGCGGGCAGATCAAAACCGGAAGCGATTGGCAGACCAACATCAAAGGTATTTACGCCATTGGTGACGCGATTGAAGGTCCGATGCTAGCACATAAAGCGGAAGACGAAGGCATGGCCGCCGCAGAACAAGTTGCAGGCAAGCATGGCCATGTGAATTACGGCGTTATCCCCGGCGTGATTTATACCCACCCAGAGGTCGCCAATGTCGGCAAGACCGAGCAAGAGCTGAAAGAGGCGGGCCACAATTACAAAGTTGGCAAGTTTTCCTTCATGGGCAATGGCCGTGCAAAGGCTAATTTTGCCGGGGACGGGTTCGTCAAAATTCTCGCGGATAAGGACACAGATCGCATCTTGGGCGCTCATATCATCGGCCCTAGTGCAGGTGATTTGATCCATGAAGTCTGTGTTGCGATGGAGTTCGGAGCCTCAGCCGAGGATTTGGCGATGACGTGCCATGCCCATCCGACTTACTCGGAAGCCGTGCGCGAAGCCGCGCTGGCCTGTGGTGACGGTGCAATTCATGCGTAAAGCTACGATTTTTCCAGAAAAACCGTACGTCTAAATCTCGAAACCCGCTTCTCGCATCAATGCGTTGGAGCGGGTTTCAACACGTTCCTCAAGCAGTTTCATAAATTGATCGCGTGGCAAGCCCGGCTCGATCGGGTCCAAAAACTCCACCACGGCAACACCCGGCTTGCGATAAATCCCGGTACGCGGCCAAAACACACCCACGTTAGTCGCAACAGGGTAGCAGGTCTGCCCCAGCTGCTCATAGAGGACGCCTGTTCCTACTTTATAAGGCTTATCGACGCCCGGTGCGACGCGCGTACCTTGGCTGTAGATTATCAACTGACCCGGCTCAAGCGCGCCTTCTTTCACGTCCGCGACCATCTTTTCGATCGCAGCACCACGTTTACCACGATCCACCGCAATACAGTTGAGCAGCTTGGCATATTGCCCAATCACTGGCGTCCAAAGAATGGATTTCTTCATGATGAATTTGCCAGACGGAATGGCCGTAAAGATCATCATGATATCAAGAAAACTTTGATGCTTGGCCGCAACCAGACCCGGATCAATTGGCGGTGTGCCTCGCACTTCGACTTGCAGTCCAACCATCCAGCGTGCCGTCCAGAACACCCAGCGACTATAAGTCTTGCAACACAGCCGCGCGCCGCGCTTTGAAAACATCGCCCAAGGCGCAAACAACAAACCGATCACCGGCATCATAAAATAGATTTGCCCGACAAACAAAAGCGAGCGCACCCACTGCACAGGGTTTTTCTTTTCGCTCATGTGAGGCTCCGTAAAGTGTTGCGCGCAGCAAGGCGCGTGGCAAGAAAGGCGACGATCGCCGCTTGGATGGGGATCAGAAACAACAACAGCCAATGCACGCCTTGCAATCCGAGACCGGTCAGGAACCCCCCCTCTTCAGAGGCACTTGGCAAGAACAACAAAGCAATCGCCCCTAACAGCGTACCAGCCGCAGCGCCACCAAAAGCACGCAGTGTAAAGCGGCGCATGAACGCTTGTGCGATATACGCATCTCGCGCGCCCACAAGCCGCATCACCGCAATCACTTGCGCATTTGCGGCAAGTGCGGCGTTCGCGGCCAATGTGATCATCGCGCCCGTGGCGAAGGCGATCAGAATAATTGAAAGCCATCCAAGCAACCGTAAAGAGCTTGCAGCAGACACCAAGGGCGCGCGCCAACGTGCGTGATTGTCCAACACTGCCCCCGGCACTTCCCCGCTAAGGCGCAGGCGTAAACCGTCACCATCAAAACCCTGCGCAGTCTCGATAACTTCGATCATTTGCGGCAAAGGCAATGCATCCAGAGGCAGTTCAGCCCCGAACCAAGGTGCCAGCAACTCGCGTTGCTCATCAAGGGTCAACGCGCGCGCAGATTCGACGCCTTCTGTCGTGCGCAGCACGTTCAGAGCAGCTTCAGTTTGCGCGGCCATTTGTTCAACAGGTGCAGAAATGCGAACTGTTGCGCTGCGCGCCAACTCATCTCCCCAGCGATCAGCCAATCGACCTGCCGCCAGTGAAAGCGCCAGCGCAAAGACAACCAGAAACGCCATAGCAGCGGCGCTGAATACGGTCAGACGCACAGTAAAGCCTGTGGGTGGAACAGCTTTTTCAGCCTGCGCATCCCCAATCGCAAAATCTATGACAGAGCGAAGCGCACTCATAAATCTGCCCCCGCAAGCTGTAGGCGTCGGCCCGAGATCCGCAAAACCCGCGCTTGAACATGATTTTTGGCCGCACGGATCAGACTTAGATCATGGGTCGCGATCATGATGGTTTTGCCCATGCGGTTCAGTTCGATCAAAAGCGTCAAAAGGCGCTGTGACATTTCCCAATCCACATTGCCCGTCGGCTCGTCTGCCAGAATAACGTCCGGTGACATAATCAAAGCGCGTGCAAGGGCTGCGCGCTGACGTTCACCCCCTGATAATTCGGGTGGCATCGCATCCGCACGCGAAGTCAGGCCAACCCATCCCATCAGCTCTTTCAAATTGGCATCATCGTCCAACGCTTCGTGCCCGCTGACGGTCAAAGGCAGCGCAAGGTTCTCACGCAGGCTAAGGTGATCCAGAAACTGACAGTCCTGATGCACCACACCGACACGTCGGCGCGCCATTGCGATGTCATCACGGCTCATCTGGCGCACGTCTTCATCAAAGATGCGCACAACCCCAGATGTGGGAACCAAGGCCCCATAACACAGTTTAAGAAAAGTCGTTTTGCCAGACCCTGACGGTCCCGCCAGAAAGTGAAACGAGCCGGGTGCAAGACGTAAAGAGACTTCATTAAAAAGCTCACCGCCGCTGTAGCTATGGGCAACTGTATCGAACTCGATCAACTTATGACCTTTCCTGCGAGGTGCCGTTTGGCGGCAAACCAATACCTTGTTGTGCCTCACTGCGCGTGTGGTTTCAATCACTCGTCTTGCTATCGTTTGTATGGGATTTACCATATCGCCCACTGCGCATATGATGCGTGCTGAAAAGGCCTTGATTGGTCTGCTGAATTTGCCAGAAGGCAGGGTGTGAAAATGCGTTTGATTTGCCCGAATTGTGGGGCTCAATATGAAGTTCCGACCGAAGTCATTCCGACTGAGGGACGCGATGTGCAATGTTCGGCCTGTTCAAACACTTGGTTTCAGGCCCATCCTGACCATGACGCAGGTCGTGCGGATGAGATTGACACACCGACAGTAGAACCGGTTGCGCCACCCCCAGCTCCTACGCCGGAAGCACCGCAAATCGTGCGACAGGAATTGGACCCGACCATCTCGGATGTGCTGCGTCAGGAAGCCGAGTTCGAGGCCGCTGCGCGCGCTGCCGAACAAGGTGCACCGCTCGAAAGCCAACCAGATCTAGGCCTAGACACCGGACCGGAAAGCGAAGGCGAACGGCGTGCCCGCGAAACACGCGAGCGTATGGCACGTATGCGCGGTGAGCCTGTGCCAGACGAGGTGGCGGTCGCCTCTGTGACTGCGGCGGCTGGTTCACGCCGCGATCTGTTACCCGATATCGAAGAGATCAATTCAACCCTGCGTTCATCCGGTGAACGCCGACGACCCGCAGACGCAAATGGTGCCGATCTTCCCGGAACTGTTCCGGGCATTGAGCGCAAAGGAAGCGGCTTTCGACGCGGTTTTTTCGCGATAATCTTGCTTGGAGCCTTGGCGATAGGGTCTTATGTGTTTGGTCCAAAAATTTCGGCTATGCTCCCCGCAGCTGAACCTATTGTCACCCAATACAGCGAATCTGTTGAGCTTGCGCGCACTTGGCTCAGCAGCTCGCTCGACAAAGGGTTGGCGTGGCTTGATCAAATGGCGTCAGAAAATCTGTAACCCTTAGAAGCGATCCAGCAAGCGGCGTAGATAATCGCGCTCGACTTCCGGGCGCAGGTTTTCGCCGCTACGCTTACGGATTTCATCCAACAATTCGCGCGCGCGACGGTACACGTCTTCGCCTTGCAACAACCCTTGATCAGTGCCGGCCTGCCCCGTCGCACCCGGATTGCGGCCAAGTGGATCACGTTGCTGCCCACCTTCGCGCCCATCGGCGGTGCCTTGCTGGCCTTCGCGACCTTCCGCTTCAGCCATAGCTTCGCCCAGGTTTTGCATCCCTTCGCGCAGCGCATCCATTGCTTCGGCTTGGCGATCAATCGCCTCTGGAAAATCATCTCGTCCCAAGGCATCCCCTGCACCGCGCATGGCTTCCTCTGCGCGGCGCAGCGCATCGCGTGCAGCGTCACCCGCTTCGGATCCAGCACCGGGCAATGAACCGCGTTGACGCTCAACTTCGCGACGTAATGCGTCTTGACGCTCGGCCAAACCTTGACCCTCGGCCTGCTGGCCTTCGCGCCCTTCACCGGTTTGCCCTTCGCCTTGCCCTTGTCCTTCGCCGGATTGCCCTTCGTGTGACTGGCCACGACCCTGTCCGCCGTTGCGGCCTTCATTGCCATCATTCTCACCGGCTTGGGCACCGGGATTATATTGCTCTTGCAGATCACGAAACGCTTGGTCTGACAAACCTTGCTGATCACGCAGCGTTTCAGCCAAGTCTTCCATAGCTTGTTGGCCCTCGGATTGCTGGCCTTCGCCTTGCTGGCCTTCTGCGACCTGCATGTTTTCCATCAACTCTTGCAGCTCTTGAAGGGCCTGCTCGGCTTCTGCCATGCGCCCTTCTTCCATGAGTTCCTGAATGCGATCCATCATGTCTTGCAGATCATCTTGCGTCATCTGCATCGCGTCATCTTGCGCACCTGGCTGGCGTTCAGGGTTTTCGCCATTGCGCGCAGCTTCGCGTTGCAGCTGGTTGATGTAGTTCTCGTTAGCGCGGCGCAGTTCGTCCATTAATTCAGCGATTTCTTCGTCACTCGCTCCATTTTTCATTGCTTCAGACAAGCGCTCTTGCGCACGTCGCATCCGCTCCAGCGCGTCTTCGACGTCACCGTCTTCGATCAAAACCGCCAAATCCCAAAGTGCTTGCGCAATTTCATCGCGTATTTCGGGCGTGAACTGATCAAACGACACCCGCGTTTCGATCCGGCGCAAAATGACTCGCAAGCGCAAGTAAGCCGTTTCAGATCGAAACACATCCTCGGGCCGGTACGAGATCGCGCGCAACATCTGGGTCGTGCGAGCAGCATTGTTTTTAGACCACAAAAGCCACTGACGTTGCTCAACCAAGGCACGCGCCATAGGATCGAAGAAGCGACGCCCCGGAAGCGTCATATGCGTCGTATTCGGCTCAGAGTTTTGCCCCTTTGCATCTTGGACGCTCAACTTTACCTGCACGGGCAAATTGGCAAAAGGATGTTCAGAAAAATCGCCAAGCAGCGTTTCCACGAAATCACTGCGATCCCCTGATATGGGCAAAGGCAGATCAAGCGTGATATCTTCCCGATTTTCTGGTTCAGCAACAAACCCGTATCGGCGCGGAATTGCATTTAAATCCAGCGATATATGGGCCTTTCCACTCACCACTTCGTAGTCATCGGACGCCGCAAATGGCAGGCTCATCACGCCATCAGCACCACGTTCTGGCGGTCCAATAACCTCAACGCGCGGCGTTGTGTCAGGTATTACTGCAATCGTCCAACTGCGCCCGTTTGGCCCTGCAATGTCCAGTGAACCGCTGGTCTGGGCTATGAAATCCTGCTCTGGATCCGCGGCGCTCCCTGTATCCACAACCCTTTGGGAAACCGTCTCTGCAACGGTCAACGCACCGATTTCGCCGTATAGGCGCAGGCTGATACGGCTGCCTTCGGGCATGTCAATCTGTCCGTTTTGGTCGTTCAAATATAGGCTCGGCTTACCTGTATATGCAGGGGGTTCAATCCAACCTTCCCAAACAGGCCCATTCAGAACGCCTTCATTAGCCTGAGCAATCTCCGTGACCGAAGCGACCCGCCAAAGCGATCCGAACAGCACCGCAACCCCCAAGAGCAGCACCGCTACATAGCGCAAAGCAAAAGGATCGCGTGATGCTAACCGCACTTTAGGTTTAACCGCTTTTGCCGCCGCTGTGCGCACAGCCATTCGCGCCTGATGTACCCGCCAAACGGCCGCTGAGGCTTCATCGCTTGGCCCAATCGCCTGACTGTCTAGCAAAGCTTGAATCGGTCGCCCTTTAAGGCTTCGATCAAGATGCTCCAGCGCTTCTGATCGGCGCGGAATGCGAAAAATGATGAAACCGCGCAGAAGGAAATAGACCGCCGCGACAGAGGATAAGACGGCTAAGCCCCAAACCACCTCTATCGGTAGCGTCTCGTGCCAGCCCAGCATCAAAGCGCCAAGAACAGCTATCGCTATGCTCCAAAGCGGCCAAAGTGCACGCGCGGCGCTTTCTGCGGTCATGCCTGCCCAAGTCAGCCAAAGAGGACCACGCAATCGCGCAATCACTTTAGAATACTGAGAGTGGTCAGACATTTGCGTCGCTCCCAGGCCAGATGCGCGGGATGCGCATCAGAGCCATTCAGGGATGGTATCTCGATTTATCATTTCGTCAAAGGTCGGACGGGCCCGAATGACAGCGAATTGATCACCTTTGACCAAAACTTCAGGGATAAGTGGCCGCGTATTGTACTCCGACGCCATTACGGCCCCATATGCACCGGCTGAACGGAACGCGACCAAATCACCCGCTGACAGCGGTGGCATCTCGCGTCCTTTTGCAAAGGTGTCACCACTTTCACAAACGGGTCCGACAATGTCATAGGGCTGTGGTAGAACGCCGACTTCTGGCTCAACTACTGGTACAATGTCGTGATGGGCTTCGTACATCGCAGGGCGGATCAGATCGTTCATTGCCCCGTCAATTATAAGGAATTCGCGATCTTCACCGGATTTCATATAAATCACTTCGCTGACCATCAGCCCTGCGTTTCCTGAAATCAGACGACCCGGTTCAATTTCGATCTCGCAGCCTAGATGACCGACGCATTTCTTGATTAGGGCACCGTAATCGGTGGGCGATGGCGGTGCCTCGTTCGAGCGCGCGTAAGGTATGCCAAGGCCACCCCCAAGGTCCAAACGCGAAATTTCATGACCATCGGCACGAAGTTGCTCAGTCAGCTCAGCCACTTTGTTATAAGCGGCTTCAAAAGGGGCCAGATCAACCAGCTGACTACCGATGTGAACGTCGATTCCGATGACTTTTAAGCCGGGCAAAGATGCGGCCAGCGCATAAACCTCACGCGCGCGGCTGATCGGGATGCCAAACTTGTTCTCGGACTTACCTGTCGCAATCTTTGCGTGCGTCTTTGCGTCAACATCAGGGTTCACGCGAATGGTGATTGGTGCGATCTTGGCTAATTCCGTGGCGATTTCAGAAATCACCTGCATTTCAGGTTCGCTTTCGACGTTGAACTGTCGAATGCCGCCCTCTAACGCCATGCGCACTTCTTCTCGGGTCTTGCCAATGCCGGAAAACACAATGCGATCGCCCGGAACACCCGCCGCTTTCGCGCGCGCATATTCGCCACCCGAGACGACATCCATCCCCGCGCCAAGTGCCGCCAGCGTTTTCAAAATCGCCTGATTGGAAGCGGCTTTCATCGCATAGCACACAAGATGCTCTGTACCTTCAAGCGCTGCGTCAAACAGTTTGAAATGCCGCTCAAGCGTTGCTGTAGAATAGACGTAAAACGGCGTGCCCACGCTGGCAGCGATCTCGCTCAGCGGGACATCTTCGGCGTGCAAAGCGCCATCTCTATAAAGAAAATGATCCATGCGCGCGTGAGTAATGACAAACACGCGCGCATTCAATCTCTATCGTACCTCTACATACGCCCGCGTCTTTGGTCCTCAAATACCTCGGGGGAGGCTCAGCTTGCTGAGACGGGGGCAGCGCCCCCTTTTTCTAGACCTGTTGTTCTTTGCGAAGCCGCTTCATTTGCTCCGTGCGTTCTTTCAAAATCGCCTGCGTGCGTGCCTCAACACGATCAAAAACTGGAGCAAAATCAGGGTTATTGATCCCGCGATCATGCGGCAACTGGTAAAGCGTATGGAACGGGTTCGCGTTACATTCGATGATTACAGGACCCTCTTCGCCAATCGCAATGTCCCAACCAAACACACCAAATTCAGGGAAAAGGCTATGACCTTGGCTGGCAACTTCCATTACTTTGTCCCAATGAGGCACCTGGAAACCGGCAAAGCTTTTGCCGGATACCGGGTGTTGCTCAAGAATTTGACGATCAAGCCCTGCCCCTGTGATCGCGTGGCTTACTTTGCCCGTCTCAGCATCAACAGCGCCCAGCATAGAGCCTGATTGCCAGAAATTATCCGACATCGCTTTTGGCGATGGAATTTTCCAAACCGCATAAAGAACGCGCGGCGCACCTTCTTCAATCACTGTGACAAGGCGCATTGTGCCAACCGCTTGTCCCGCCAAAGCGCAAACCGCTTTATGCTGTTGCACCGCGCTTTGGAACGTGAATCCTTCGGGGTAATCTGCAATCACTTCATGCGCAAAGGCATCTATGTCAAAGGCTTTGTCATTGCCCATTTCGATTAGGCCTTTGTCAGCATCAATACCTGTCAACAAAGCAGAGCCGACAGACTTGGACCCCTCCAAGGGCTTGGCAAAAACAGGATAGCGCGCTTCGGATTTCAGAAAACGCGAAACATCCGCAGGGGTGCGCAACGTGTTGATCCCACCAAACCCGCGCTCTGCATGGGCAACGGCTTGTGTTTCAGTCGTAGGCAAGTCCATACCTTTAAGCATTGTGGTGTAGAGTACTTTGTCACGGATGAACGAGCGTTTATCGCCAAGTTTTGCCGGGGATAAGCGCAAGTTTAACTGATAGCTGCCCTTCTCACCAACAAACTGAAGCTTTTCTTCCGCGGTCAGATCCGTGCGGTAGTGTTGTGCCGCGTAATATTCCCCAAATGAAATCCCCGCTTTGCGATCCAGTTTGAACATCTCGCGCATCTGTTTGATCGGGCTCACACCGAACTTGCGGGCGACTTCAACAATCATTTTAGACGCAGGCATTGCAGCCTTATCGGGTGCGGCCAAAAGTGCTTTGTTCGTATGAATTTGTGAGGCGTCGATGCTGCTCATGGGATGGTCCTCTGCGTAAATTGCCTGTTGCAGAGAAAAATGGCGGTCAAATGTGCCTAAACTTGGGCAGACTGCGGCCAGAATCAGGAAAATAACTCAAATGCGATGATTTTGTTTCCAAAATCAGATCAAACCTCACCCAACACGACGCGTGCGCAAGAACAGATACAATGGCAGCCCACAGCTTACGCCAATGCAGAAGGTCGCTGGAATCGCGATCAAAGCGCTCCAATTGCGTCGCGTTGTGACTTCAGCCAGGATCCAGATCGTCAAAGTGACAGCCGCGATGGTTAAATCCCAAACAAGGCCTGAACTGGCTGCGTTGGTATGCCAGGCATCCACCATCTTCATGATGTCCCAGCCCTCGGCCTGAAACCATTGCACAAAGTAATACATCGGGTGGATTGCCCCCCAAATCGCCAGTGCAAGATAGATCCATCGAAGTAGTGACATACCAGTCTTCCTTTATGTATTCGCCCTATTCGGTCTCTGCGCTTGCCGCAGCAGATCTTTCCGCCAAACGCTCTTTCAACGACTTCGTCGGCTTTGAGGGTGCCCCACCCGCGCCGCAAGATGCTAGAAAAGCCAGGGCAAAGAATGCTACTGTAAGGCGCTTCATCCCAGGACCTCCCGCCAGCGTGCCACTTGGGCCAAGACTTGCACAGGTGCGGTGCCCCCATAAGATGTCCGCGACGCCACCGATGCTTGGACAGTAAGAACCGAGTAAACATCCTGCGTTATCTCGTTATGAACTGATTTCAGTTGCTCCAAAGTCAAGTCGGGCAGATCACACAGTTCTTTTTCAGCAAGCGCCACCAGTGCCCCCGTCACATGATGCGCATCGCGAAACGGCATGTTAAGCGCGCGCACGCACCAATCAGCCAAGTCCGTCGCCGTGGAAAACCCCGAACCTGCTGCAGCCGCAAGGCTTTCACGGTTCGCTGTCATGTCGCGTACCATGCCGTCCATCGCCGCAAGTGCGAGCATCCAATTGTCGGCAGCATCAAAAACCTGTTCTTTATCTTCTTGCATATCTTTGGAATAGGCCAGCGGCAGCCCCTTCATGACCATCATCAATGCAGTATTGGCCCCGAAAATCCGTCCGATTTTTGCACGGATAAGCTCAGCTGCGTCCGGGTTCTTCTTTTGCGGCATGATCGACGATCCTGTCGAAAAACGATCCGACAAGGTAACGAACCTAAATTGCGCAGAGGACCAGATCACCAACTCTTCGGCCAAACGGCTCAAGTGCATCGCGGACATGCTGGCAGTGCTCAAAAATTCCAAAGCAAAATCACGATCGCTCACCGCATCTAAGGAATTCGCCGATGGACGATCAAATCCAAGCGCCTTCGCTGTTGCATCGCGATCAATTGGAAAAGACGTTCCTGCCAACGCAGCAGCCCCCAAAGGACACTCGTTCATCCGCTTTCGCGCATCGCGCACACGCGATAAATCACGCCCCAGCATTTCCACATAAGCCATCATATGATGACCCCAAGTAACAGGTTGCGCTGTTTGTAGATGCGTAAACCCGGGCATCACCCAATCCGCACCGGCCTCTGCCTGCTCCAGCAAACCAGCAATCAAAGACAAGATCGCACCTTCGGCGGCATCAAACTGATCGCGCACCCAAAGCTTAAAGTCGGTCGCAACCTGATCGTTACGCGAACGCGCCGTATGCAAACGTCCTGCAGGCTCGCCCACGATTTCCTTCAGGCGCGCTTCGACATTCATGTGAATATCTTCCAAAGCAGCCGAATACTCAAACCTTCCCGCTTCAATTTCTGACAAGACCGTGAGCAGGCCTTCCCGAATGACCTTGGCATCGGTATCTGTGATAATACCTTGTGCAGCGAGCATGCTTGCATGAGCGCGAGAGCCGTCAATGTCCTGACGCGCCATTCGTTTGTCAAACCCGATTGAGGCATTAATTGCCTCCATAATCGCATCGGGTCCGGCAGCGAAACGGCCGCCCCACATCTGGTTCGAAGAAGAATTGGTCATATGCCTACCCTTGGAGGGAAAATGAGAAAACTTGTTGCTGCGCTGATGTATACCGCTCTTTTGATGGGTGCAAACCTCGCTCATGCCGATATGAGCGAAATAGCCGCAATGCGCAGCGGAGATATGGGTAAACTCAACTTTCACTCCGAAGCGAAAACGACCTCCACCCAAGCCTACATCAAGGACGATGGTAGCGAAGGAACGCTCGCCGATCACACTGGTAAAATCGTTCTTCTGAACTTTTGGGCCACATGGTGCGCGCCTTGCCGCAAAGAAATGCCTATGCTGTCAGACCTGCAAACCGAACTCGGTGGAGAAGAATTTGAAGTCCTCACACTGGCAACGGGTCGCAATGCCCCTCCTGCCATGAAAAAATTCTTTGAGGAAATAGGCGTTGAAAACTTACCCTTACACCGCGATCCAAAACAAAAGATTGCGCGTGATATGGGCGTACTCGGCTTGCCCATCACGGTTATACTGAACAAACAGGGTAAAGAAATTGCGCGCCTGCGCGGGGATGCCGATTGGGCCTCTGACAATGCAAAAGCCATTCTGCGCGAAATTATCAAACGTGCAGACCAAAGCAGCTAAGCGTTTTCATCTTGCCACATAAACTCCGGAGTTTGAGGCAGCGCCTCAATCCGTTCACCCTTTCGGGGTGAACTTAAACTGCGCGCCCCTCTTGGGGCGCACAACCGGATCAGGCGGCTTCGTGGCTCAAAATCGCGGCTTCAGACTGCGACAAAATCCGCCGCGCATAACCACCATAGCTGTTTGGATCCGCTTCCAATCGGTTATTCACCCGAGTCAAACGCGCACGATCTTCCTCTGGAATTGTGGACAACGCCGTTGATGCAGGATGAAAACTCTCTGTTTCCACGCTATTGGCCATAACAATTTGATGGCTCGGCAACATCAGGTGGATATACGTCACCTCTTTTACTTGCGTGTCGCGCGTTACGGTTGATCCGTTGACCAGATCTTTCGCCGCAACAAGAACCTCAGGTGTATTGAACAAGTCGCGCGCAATCGCACCTTTCACCAACATCCGGTGATTGGGCGAAACCAGAAACTCCTGATCTGGCTGCTCCAGATCAAAAGCACCCGCGCGAATGCGGATCGGGCGCAATTCCGGCATCGCAAACAAACGCGCGCCAGTCATGCGGCGTGTTCCGATCCACTCGATATCCTGCGCTCCGCTATCGCGGGTCTGCAGGCGATCGCCTTCGCGCAAATCTTCAACAGCCACATGGCCGTCAGGTGTTTCGATCATTGTGCCCGGTGTAAAACAAATCACGCCGCCTGAAGATACGGACACCATATCCTGACCACGTGTATCAATCGTGTGGTGCACAACCCAAAGATCAACATCTTTTGGCGGCATCTCGTCCAGGAACATCAATAGCGGCGCTTTGCTGCCAGCCACATCAATGACCGTCAACGTGTAGCTTTGCGCACCATCTGTCACCACGAAACTACTATCGCGGATCGGGTGATCTACTTCGATATTGTCGAAATTTCTGTCGTCCGTCAGTGCTGCGCCAACAAGTTTGCGCACCATTTTCGCTGCGCGTTTGCGAATACTCGCATCCCCGTCTGCCTCATCCAATCGCAACAACTCCGCTGGTCCGTCAACGCGCACTGCGTCGCCAGTCCAGGCCCAAGCCGTACCAACATCCAAGGACTGCAGTGGAACAGCCCTCATACCATCTAACTTTGTTTGCGACCAAGAAATGACAAACGTGCCTTTTAAGCCCGTCTTCATATACTAGCTCTGCCTCGTTCTTCTTTTATTATTACCAAAAGGCTAACAAACGAAGTTAATGCTGGGAAGAATTATCTGGAGTGCATCTTGGGATTGTGACCAGAATGTCTCAGAATTTCAAGGCCAGACGGATAGAACCCACAACCTGTTCGCTTGCTTGCGTCGTAAACTCGCGTCCGAGATAGGTCAGACCCACAAACCCGTGGCTGTTCTTTCGCTGCCAATACACACCCGCACGCGCGCGATCACGGGTATCCGTCAGCGTAAAGCCACGGCTGCTCGGCAAATAGGCACTTTCCGCGACCACGGCGGTATCAATGCCAATCACGAACGACACGCCACCATCGCCAAGCAACATTGTGCGATAGCGTTGGCCAGTGATGCCGTCTCGCACCATTAGATCACTCTGCGTGAGTTTTCCGATTTCAAAATCAACACCTGCACGCAAAAGCGTTTCAACGCCGCCACGCGCTTCGATAAAGGGACGCAGTTGGCTGCGAGAGCCAAAAGAAATCGGTTTCCCAAACTCGACAAGTGCTCCAGGGAAAAAGTCATTCCCGATCTGATTGCTGCGCGTTGCCTGCGAAGGTGGGGCGACGCCCAATCCGTCATGCAACGCGGTTTGGAACTGATCCAAGCGGGTTTGCGGACCGACCATGACCATTTCAGCGCCCATCGCGATTTCGAAACCGGCCTGCTCATAATGCGTGTGCAGACCCAGACTTACAGAGCCCGCGTAGGGACGGTCAGAGGCAGCGGGTGACACGAGATTGTCAGGTGCTTTGATGTCTGCTTGCAAGCGAAACTCCAAAAGCTTGCCAGGACGCACCGGCAATTTGCCACCCCAGGATTTCCCGTAAACCCTGCTGGACACATAAGACCCTGTTTGACCGCGGTCCTTCAAATCTCCTAGAAAATCGTTGTTTACCAATCGACCATAACCAAGCTGAACAAGGTCTTGCGCCACAGATGCAGATGGAAACACCAAAGTTGCGCTTAGTACGACTGCTTTAAGAGCGATATGTAACCCGCGCATATGATCCATTCCAATTCTAGCCAACAAGACCATAAATCTCTACCCGCTAACCGTGTGTCAGGCCAGCTATCTTGCGCCGTGGGCTGTACTGGCACAATTTCCTGTGTCAATTCCGCCGCGCTTGCAGCGTATTAATTTCAAAATGTGCGACCTAACAAGGGTTTCAAAATTACCTATCCGAAGAAAATGGCTAGAATTTGACAGGGATTAAGTCACTGGCAAAGCGGTCGTCTTAAACACAGTGCGTAAAGCGAAAGAGCTTTGCATTTGCGCAACCCCTGGCAGTCGCGCCAGATATTGGCGATGGATACGCGCAAAATCTTCTGTGTCTTCCGCTACAACTTTCAAAAGGTAATCCGCCGAACCGGCCATCAGATGACATTCCAGAACATCCGGGATCCGCGCAACCGATTTTTCAAACGCATCCAACACATCATCCGCCTGCCCACGCAAAGTAATCTCAACAAAGATAGTCGAGGGAACACCAATCTTACGCGAGTCCAGCAGCGCAACATAGTCGCGAATATAGCCGTCATTTTCCAAACGCTGAACGCGACGATGGCAGGCAGAGGGGGACAAGTTTACCTCTTCAGACAACGCTGAATTCGACATACGTCCGCTTTTTTGTAGTGCGGCTAGAATGCGCTTATCTGTTACATCAAGGCTCATCACTTATGTTTCCTTGCGCCCTAGGGTAAGAATTTCGAAGATTATTGCAAAATACCTCACCAAATCAGGTATTATTTCACAACACTTGCAACATTACTTTGGCATTTTTGAGCCAAATCGCAAGGGAGGAAATGCGAGATGAAAATTGGTTGCCCAACAGAGATCAAACCACAGGAGTTCCGCGTTGGTATGACGCCGAATGCTGCACAGGAAGCCGTCGCACATGGCCACAACGTGCTTATCCAAACAGGTGCGGGCGTTGGATCGGGTTTTTCTGACGAAGATTACATCGCAGCAGGTGCCATCATGGCAACAAGTGCGCAGGAAGTTTTCGAAAAAGCCGACATGATCGTCAAAGTGAAAGAACCCCAAACAGGCGAGCGTAAGATGCTGCGCGAGGGACAAATTCTCTTTACCTACCTTCATCTCGCCCCTGACCGCGCCCAAACGGAAGATCTAATCGCCTCCGGCTGCACCGCGATCGCCTATGAGACTGTGACAGATCGCAATGGCGGCTTGCCCTTGCTCGCCCCGATGTCAGAAGTTGCTGGCCGTCTTGCTCCGCAGGTTGGCGCATGGACTTTGCAAAAAGCTAACGGTGGTCGCGGCGTTCTGATGGGCGGCGTTCCCGGTGTTGACCCTGCGCGCGTTGCTGTCATTGGTGGCGGTGTTGTTGGCACACATGCAGCGCGTATTGCTGCTGGCATGGGTGCGGATGTGACAGTGCTTGACCGTTCGCTTCCAAGGATGCGCTATCTGGATGATATCTATGGCGGCACGTTCAAGACGAGTTACGCAAGTGCAGGCAACACAGCCGAGCTGGTGGCCGGGGCCGACATGGTGATTGGCGCAGTCTTGATCCCTGGCGCTGCGGCGCCAAAGCTGGTTACACGCGAACAGCTTTCAACGATGAAGCCGGGCGCTGCAATTGTCGATGTCGCGATTGATCAAGGTGGGTGCTTTGAAACGTCCAAAGCCACTACGCATCAAGACCCGATCTATAACGTGGACGGCATCATGCATTATTGCGTCGCCAACATGCCTGGCGCGGTTGCGCGCACCTCAACGATAGCCCTTGGCAATGCGACGATGCCTTTCATGCTCGCACTTGCAGACAAAGGTTGGAAGCAAGCCTGCGCCGATGATCCACACCTGCTGGAAGGTTTGAATGTTCACGCAGGTCAGCTAACGTATTTCGCTGTTGGCAAAGCCTTGGGGATTGATGTGATCTCTCCACAACTTGCCATCAAGTAAAGAAAAAGGGCGGCTCAATTGAGAGCCGCCCTTTCAAATCTAACTATAGCCGAAGCTTACTTCTTCAAAGCTGCCAAGATATCTGCAAGCAGCTCTTCTTGTGTTGGACCAGCTGGTGCTGACTCTGGTGCAGGCTCTTCCGCTTTCTTTGTCTTGTTCACTGCTTTTACAAGCATGAAGACAACGAAAGCGATGATGAGGAAGTTGATGATTGCCATGATGAAACGGCCCCATGCGAAGACCGCAGCGCCTGCTTCTTCAGCTGCTGCGATGGATGCGAATTCGCCTTCACCCAACAAAGTGTACTGACCTGCAAAATCAACGCCACCCATGAACAGGCTAATGATCGGGTTGATCAAATCGCCGACAAGCGACGTGACGATTGCGGTGAAGGCTGCACCGATGATGATACCCACAGCCATGTCCATGACATTGCCCTTGGCGATGAAGTCTTTGAATTCTTTAATCATGATAGTCCCTTAATTTCCGTTACCCTAGTCTACGCTTTGTTTTATTATATTAGCGCAGGTCACATATGCTGAATTCGCACAGAATTATCGCTGTTTTAATGGGAAAACACACTTAAGTTCGTCATAACTCTAAGGGAGACGACCATGAGCGACCTAAGCAATTTCGAAATTACCAAACGCTGGCCTGCAAAAGCCCCATCCATTATTCAGCTCTACTCTTTCCCGACGCCGAACGGTGTAAAAGATGCCGTAATGGGGCTTTCGGCGAATCGAGCACGTTTCGCTTGTTTGTCAGCATGATCTGAAGTGCCGTTGCCCTTGATGCGCCTGCAGCGCTTCTACGAGGTCGCATGTTTCCATGCGCCTCAATTCCTAAGAATAGAAGAGCAGCGACATGAATGTATTTATCGGATTGGATGTATCTCTGGCAAGCACGGCGATTTGTGTGCTGGGGCCGCAGGGGAGGATCGGTGAAGAATTGCACGCGGAGAGCGAGCCTGAGGCATTGGTACGTGCAATAGCGTCATTGTCATATTCGATCGATGCGATCGGGCTCGAAGCCGGACCTTTGTCCCAATGGCTGAGCAAGGGAATGGAAGAAGCTGGCTTTGACGTGGTCATGATGGAAATGCGATTGGTGAAGGCCGCTTTGAAAGCCATGCCGATCAAGACCGACAGGCGCGATGCCCGGGGCATTGCGCGCTTGCTTCAAATGGGATGGTACAGGCCCGTGCACCGCAAATCGGTGTCCTCCCAGGAAATCCGCGCGTTGCTAACAGCGCGCAAGTCAGTTCAGCAGGTGATCATCAACCTTGAGCTTTCCATGCGGGGTGTTATGCGGAACTTCGGTCTGAAGCTGGGACACGTCACCCGGATCAGGTACGAGGCCCGGGTGAGGGAACTGGTTGAGCAGAATGAGATCCTGTCCGCGTCGACAGAGGCCCTTTTGCGCGCGCGTGCGCAGTTGCGCGCCGAGTTGGCTGAATTGGATGCGACAATCGCGGATCTGGCAAAACAAGACGACGTTTGCCGTCTGATGATGACGATGCCTGGCGTTGGTCGGATCGTCGCCCTGACGGTCAAATCCGCGATCGACGATCCGACCCGCTTTGCGCGATCGAAGGATGTTGGTCCGTGGGTGGGGCTGACGCCGAAGCGCACTCAATCCGGAGAGATGGACATCGTCGGGCAAATTACGCGAGCCGGCGACCGGGCCCTTCGAACGGCCTTGTATCAAGCGGCGATGATCTTGATGCACCGTGGGTCACCAAACTGGCTCCAGGCCTGGGCGCTCAGAGTGGCCCATCGGCGTGGATCGAAACGGGCTTTGATTGCACTTGCGCGGCGCATTGGCGTTGTTTTGCACCGCATGTGGCGAGACGGCACACCATTCCG
>CBFIGL010000009.1:0-111532 GCA_965662135.1 Planktotalea sp.
CAAAGCTCATCTCAAGGTCGAGCTGGTAGAAATCTGTCGGCGAGCGATCCGCGCGTGGATCTTCATCGCGAAAACACGGTGCGATCTGGAAATACTTGTCAAAGCCAGACACCATGATCAGCTGCTTGAACTGCTGCGGTGCCTGTGGAAGCGCGTAAAACTTGCCCGGATGCTGGCGCGACGGCACAAGAAAGTCGCGCGCACCTTCCGGGGAAGACGCTGTAATGATTGGCGTCTGGTACTCACGGAAATCCTGTTCCCACATGCGTTTGCGCATGGAGGACACAACATCAGAGCGCAACTTCATATTGCGCTGCAATTTCTCACGACGCAGGTCGAGGTAACGGTACTTAAGGCGCGTTTCTTCAGGGTACTCTTGCTCGCCGAATACCATCAACGGCAGCTCGGACGCTGCGCCAAGAACTTCGATGTCGCGAATGAACACTTCAACTTCACCCGTTGGGATCTTCGGGTTTACAAGACTTTCGTCGCGCGCCATGACGTTACCGTCGATACGGATACACCATTCAGAGCGCACTTTTTCGATTTGGCTGAACACAGGGCTGTCAGGGTCTGCCATGACTTGGGTGATGCCATAATGATCGCGAAGATCAATGAACAGCAAACCGCCGTGATCGCGCACGCGATGCACCCAGCCTGAGAGACGCACATTTTCGCCTACGTTAGATTTGTTCAGATCGGCGCAAGTATGGCTGCGATAGGCGTGCATGATGCTTTTTCCTTCGGAAAGGGCTACAGGATTGGGGCCGATACACCGCGCGGGGGCGCGAAAGTCAAGTCTCGCTTGGCCACGCGCCCATATGCCTCTTGAACCTGCCCCCGTCCTGTCTATAACCCACGACAATTTGCACGTTCTCGCGACTCTGTCTGCCACACTACAGAGCGCCGCCGAAAAAAGAGGTCTGCCCATGCCCAAACGTACTGATATCTCATCCATCATGATCATCGGCGCGGGGCCAATTGTAATTGGGCAAGCCTGCGAATTCGATTATTCTGGCGCACAAGCCTGCAAGGCGCTGCGCGAGGAAGGCTACCGTGTCATTCTGGTCAACTCCAATCCCGCCACAATCATGACTGACCCGAACTTGGCCGATGCAACCTATATCGAACCGATTACACCCGAGATCGTCGCCAAGATCATCGAGAAAGAACGCCCCGACGCACTGCTTCCGACGATGGGTGGTCAGACGGGATTGAACACTTCATTGGCGCTTGAAGAGATGGGCGTGCTTGAGAAATTCGGTGTCGAAATGATCGGCGCGAAACGTGAAGCCATTGAAATGGCAGAAGATCGCAAGTTGTTCCGCGACGCTATGGACCGTCTTGGCATCGAAAATCCCAAAGCGACAATTGTAACTGCTCCCACTGACGAAGACGGCAAAGCCGACCTTGCAGAGGGCGTGCGCATCGCGCTTGAGACGCTCGACTATGTCGGCCTACCCGCAATTATCCGTCCTGCCTTTACCATGGGCGGCACAGGTGGCGGCGTGGCGTACAACCGCGAAGATTATGAGTTTTTCTGCCGCTCTGGCATGGACGCCTCCCCTGTGAACCAAATCCTTGTGGATGAATCACTGTTGGGGTGGAAAGAATTCGAAATGGAAGTCGTGCGCGACACCGCTGACAACGCGATCATCGTCTGTGCGATCGAAAACATCGACCCCATGGGTGTGCACACAGGCGATTCGATCACCGTCGCCCCTGCTCTGACCCTGACGGACAAAGAATACCAAGTGATGCGCAACCACTCTATCGCGGTATTGCGCGAAATCGGCGTGGAAACGGGTGGATCTAACGTACAGTGGGCTGTGAACCCTGTAGATGGCCGAATGGTTGTCATTGAGATGAACCCGCGCGTGTCTCGTTCCTCTGCACTTGCATCCAAAGCGACGGGCTTCCCGATTGCCAAGATCGCCGCGAAACTGGCTGTCGGCTATACGCTGGATGAACTCGACAATGACATCACAAAAGTGACACCAGCGTCGTTTGAACCCACCATCGACTACGTTGTCACCAAAATCCCGAAATTCGCATTCGAAAAATTCCCGGGTTCTGAGCCGTATCTTACAACAGCGATGAAATCTGTTGGCGAAACCATGGCCATTGGCCGCACGATCCATGAAAGCCTGCAAAAAGCGCTCGCATCCATGGAGTCCGATCTGACTGGTTTCGATGAAATCCAAATTGAAGGCGCGCCTGAAAAATCTGCGGTCATCAAAGCGATCTCCAAGCAGACACCGGACCGCATGCGCACAATCGCGCAAGCGATGCGTCACGGTCTGACGGACGATGAGATCCACGGCGTTACCATGTTTGATCCTTGGTTCCTTGCCCGTATCCGCGAAATCGTCGACGCTGAAGAAGGCGTGCGCGCCAATGGTTTACCCAGTGACGAAGCAGGCTTGCGTAACCTTAAAATGATGGGCTTTACAGATGCGCGTCTCGCCAATCTGACTGGCTTCAAAGAAAAAGATGTGCGCAAGGCGCGCCATGCGGTCGGCGTCAAAGCCGTGTTCAAACGCATCGACACATGTGCAGCCGAATTCGAGGCGCAAACGCCCTACATGTACTCGACCTACGAGGCACCTGCGTTTGGCGATGTAGAGTGCGAAGCACGTCCATCTGATCGCAACAAGGTTGTTATTCTTGGCGGCGGTCCTAACCGGATCGGCCAAGGTATCGAGTTTGACTACTGCTGCTGCCACGCCTGCTATGCGCTGACGGATGCGGGCTATGAAACGATTATGATCAACTGTAACCCTGAAACGGTTTCTACGGATTATGACACTTCTGATCGCCTCTATTTCGAACCCCTCACGTTCGAGCATGTCATGGAAATTCTGCGTGTCGAACTTGAAAACGGCACGTTGCACGGCGTCATCGTTCAATTTGGCGGACAGACACCTTTGAAACTGGCCAATGCACTGGAAGCCGAAGGCATTCCGATCCTCGGCACATCTCCTGATGCGATTGACCTTGCAGAAGATCGCGAGCGTTTTCAAGCGCTTGTGAACCAACTGAACCTGAAACAACCTCGCAATGGGATCGCATCTACAGATGCAGAAGCCCTCGCGATTGCCGAAGATATCGGCTTCCCACTGGTCATTCGTCCCTCTTACGTTCTGGGTGGTCGCGCCATGGAAATCGTGCGCGACATGGCCCAGCTTGAACGCTACATCGCTGAAGCTGTAGTCGTTTCCGGCGACAGCCCTGTTTTGCTTGATAGCTATCTTGCAGGGGCCGTCGAACTTGATGTTGACGCGCTATGTGACGGCAAAGAAGTCCACGTCACGGGCATCATGCAACATATCGAAGAAGCGGGAGTTCACTCTGGCGACAGCGCATGTTCTTTGCCGCCTTATTCACTGTCAAAAGACATTATTAAACGGATCGAAGAACAAACCCACGCTCTCGCGCTCTCTCTGAATGTGGTTGGCCTGATGAACGTGCAATTCGCGATCAAGGATGATGAAATTTATCTGATCGAAGTGAACCCACGCGCGTCTCGTACCGTGCCGTTCGTTGCAAAGGCGACTGACAGTGCAATCGCGTCCATCGCGGCGCGCCTCATGGCGGGTGAACCACTAAGCAACTTCCCCAAACGCGGCGCATATCCAGAGGGAGCGATTCCCGGCTCGCAACCAATGCCCGATCAAATGACGCTGGCGGACTACAACATGCCATGGTTCTCCGTGAAAGAGGCCGTACTTCCCTTCGCGCGCTTCCCCGGTGTCGATACAATCCTTGGTCCTGAAATGCGCTCCACGGGTGAGGTCATGGGGTGGGATACATCCTTCGCGCGCGCCTTCCTAAAGGCGCAGATGGGCGCAGGGGTGACGCTGCCGAGTAAAGGCAAAGTCTTCGTTTCCATCCGCGATGATGACAAAACCGCGAAAACGCTAGAAGCTGCCCAACTACTTGCCAACCTCGGCTTTACCTTCACCGCAACACGCGGCACGCAAAGCTGGTTGTCTGCGGCGGGGATCGAATGCTCTATCGTTAACAAGGTCTATGAGGGCCGCCCGAACATCGTCGATACCCTCAAGAACGAAGAAATCGCACTGGTGATCAACACCACCGAGGGCGCGCAAGCGGTGGATGACAGCCGCGAAATCCGCAGTGTCTCGCTATATGGTAAGATCCCTTATTTCACGACCGCCGCCGGTGCGCAGGCTGCCGCAATGGCGATCGAAGCGCAGGTAGCAGATGATCTGGGTGTCATGTCGCTGCAAGGCACTGCTTGACCCAATAAAAAACCGGCGCTGAGATTGCTCTCACGCCGGTTCAGGTCACTTAAATGTTATATCACACTTCAACTCGAAAGGCGCGTGATCTCTTCTTTAAGTCGTAGTTTCTCTTTTTTGAGTTCTGCTATTTGTAGATCTGGTGTTCCAAGGGAGCGTTGGATTGCTTCCACTTCGGCAGACAGGTTGGAGTGTTTCTTCTTCAATTGTTCCAGATGCGAACTCAGGCTCATCGAGATCCTCCTTGATTAGATTTGCACCCTCATTCCTGCACAGAATTATTTCTGTGTCACGCTGCATCTGCATCATCTGGTTAGCAAAACTTTAAGATGCCCGGGTTTTAGGCAGTGCCACCAAACGGCAATCCAGCGCCACGCCGCAAAACTGCTTCGATTATATCGTTGTAATTATTGGCATTTTCATCGTGCGTCGCCCCCACATGCATCACAATCGGGGCGTGTAAGCGGAAATCTGCTCGCCCGCTTTTATTTGCACGCACCAGCACCAGATGCGCGGCGCGTCCGGTTCGTGCGCACAACGGCTGCACTTCGATTGAGCCTAGATGTTTGTGAACTGCAGAAAGCAGTTCGGCCAAGCGATCCGCGCGTTGCACAAAATGCGCCTGCCCTTTGGGGGCCAATCGCTTAGACGCAACAGAAACCCATTTGCTCAAAGGCGTGTCACCCCCCAACCCTGTTTCACGGCCCATATCCCGTGCCGGAACACTATGCGCACGATCATAATAAGGCGGGTTCGCGAAAACATGATCAAAGCGTTGATTACGCACGTCGAACGGTAAATCATTCAAATTTGCATTGAAAACCTTGAAATCTAGCCCGTTGCGCTGTGCGTTGCGCCGTGCGAGATCTGCATAGTTTTCCTGCACTTCAACGCCTGTCAGCGCCAGTCCAGACACCCGCCGACCCAAGCAAAGCGACGCAACACCACCACCGCACCCTAATTCCAAAACGGTCTCGCCAGCCTTTGCAGGAATGCTGGCGGCCAACAAAACCGGATCAACCCCAGCGCGATATCCCTTTAGCGGCTGGCCGATCTTCACCAACCCTCCAAGGAAGTCATCGACGCTTAGATCGTCCTCGTCAAAGCGATCAGTGGGGGAGTTCAACTTCATTATCCGACAGTATCCGCAGCACGCGGTCATAGTCACGTTCCGCAACCATCACTCGGCGCGGCAAAATGCCTATTGAGCCTTCAAGCACGCTCATATTTACGTCTAACTCAAACATCGGTATACCCGCCTCGTCAAGGAGGGCACGAACCAGGGCCGTGAGGGTTATGTCGTTGGTGCGCATCAATTCTTGCATACAGTTGACCTAATCGCGGCTCCTTGAAATGTCGAGGGCAGGAACGAGAGTGTGATGAGCTTGGACGAAATTGCAATAAAGCCGCATGAAGCGATGGCCGCCTATCTGGTCGACGATCTGAAAGCAGTGAATGCCTTGATCCGCCAACGCATGGCATCAGAACATGCGCCGCGTATCCCCGAAGTGACGGCCCATCTCGTTGAGGCGGGCGGCAAACGCCTGCGCCCGATGCTTACGCTCGCGGCGGCGCATTTGTGTGGCTACGATGGGCCCTATCATGTGCATTTGGCCGCGACGGTTGAATTCATTCACACAGCCACTTTGCTGCACGATGATGTCGTCGATGAAAGCGGTCAACGTCGCGGACGCCCGACTGCAAACCTGCTCTGGGACAACAAATCCTCTGTTTTGGTTGGCGACTACCTCTTCTCGCGCTCATTCCAATTAATGGTCGAAACCGGCTCTATGCGTGTTCTCGACATTCTTGCGAACGCCTCCGCAACCATCGCGGAAGGGGAAGTGTTGCAATTGACCGCTTCGCAAGACCTTGCAACGACAGAAGACATCTATCTGCAAGTGGTGCGCGGCAAAACAGCAGCGTTGTTTTCAGCAGCAACCGAAGTCGGCGGCGTGATCGCAGGCGCGGATGAAACCTATGTGAAAGCGCTGTTTGAGTATGGCGATGCTTTGGGCATTGCTTTCCAGATCGTGGACGATTTGCTGGACATGTCGGGCGATCCGAATGCAATCGGCAAGAACGTCGGAGATGATTTCCGCGAGAAAAAGCTAACGCTGCCCCTAATCAAAGCCATCGCCAAAGCCGACACTGAAGAACGCGCCTTCTGGCAGCGCACCATTGAAAAAGGGCGTCAAGAAGACGGTGATCTGGAAACCGCGATTGCACTGCTTCACAAACACGGCGCGTTTGACGATACCCGCATTCAGGCACTGTCATGGGCCGATAAAGCCGTCAAAGCGATAGAGCAACTGCCTGCCCATCCCGTACGTGACATGTTGCGTGATCTTGCAGGTTACGTCGTCGCCCGGATTAACTAAGAGTCGTCGAAACGATCCACCAGTCGGGATGTTCTGCGCGGATTTGTGCGGCAAGTCTGTCTGCCTGCTTGGCACTTTCGCACAGACCAAAACAGGTTGCTCCTGACCCTGACATACGGGCCAGCAAGGACGGCTCAAGTGCGTCGAGAACCTTTTCGATCACAGGTGCCAGTTCTATTGCAGGGGTTTGCAAGTCATTGCGCTGGGTCTTGCACCAATGCGCAAAGTCTCCTGCGGTGCTTAGGTCCGGCATTTGCTCCATCGCTGGATTGTCTTTTTTTCCCAATGCCTTGAAAACAGGTGGCGTTTCCAATGCAACGCCAGGATTGACCAAAACGGCCCAGAGCGGTGGAAGCGCCGGAATTAAGGACAATTCGTCTCCGACACCGCGCATGCGCAGAGCCATATGGGCTAGGCAGACAGGGACATCGGCACCCAACTGCACCACATCGTCGGGCAAGGACACATCCCAAAGCTCAGCCAGTGCCAACATAGTAGCCGCAGCATCCGAAGACCCGCCTCCAATGCCAGCGGCATTTGGTAAATTCTTGGTCAAAGTGATCTGCGCACCGCTGGGATGGCCGAAAAGTCTGGCCGCTTGCAGAACCAGATTTGTCTCATCAGTAGGCACACCTGCGCGCAAAGGGCCATTCACCGTTAAACTTAGCGCATTGGCAGGCGCAACCTGCACCACATCGCCAACCTCTGCAAAACAAACCAAACTATCCAGCAGATGATACCCATCCGCACGTTGGCCCGTCACATGCAAAGTCAAATTGATTTTCGCACGCGCGATGCGCGTAATGTCCTTAGCCGTCATCTGCCAGTCTTAGCGGGTCAGCGCCTTCTTCTTCCAACACCTTGTCCAGACCAACCTCTAACTTGCGCCGGATACGATCTGGATCCGCCTCTTGGCTTGCGTCTCCGTAGTCAACAAAAGACAGGGCACGCTTCCACTGAAACTCTGCCTCCAAGAAACGGCCAACAGACCAATATACATCGCCCAAGTGATCGTTCACAATCGGATCAATTGGCATCAACTCTGTTGCGCGCTCCATCGGTGCGACCGCTTCTTCGTAACGGGCCAAACGGAACAGGACCCAGCCAAGACTATCAACAATATACCCGCTGTCTGGACGGGCTGCGACCGCGCGTTCGATCATATCAAGCGCTTCATCCAGCTTTATCTGCTTCTCAACCAAGGAATACCCAAGGTAATTCAAAACCTGAGGCTGCTCCGGGTTCAGTTCAAGCGCTTTGCGGAAATCTGCTTCGGACTTTTCCCAGTTGCCAAGGCGCTCGTAAGAAATGCCGCGTGCGTAGTAGATGAACCACTGCCCGCTGGTTTCTTCTTCGTATTGCGCCAAAGCAGTGTCATATGCAGCAGCTGCGTCTTCAAAGCGCTCCATCTGACGCAAGGCATCGCCAAGTGAGGCATGCACCATTGCAAGGCTACTGTGTGTTTGCGCAAGGCTTTCAAGCACCTCAATGGCAGCATCCGGTTTGCCGCTGCGGCGTAAAGCTTCTGCGCGGCCCAACTCTGCGGCATGGAAGGCAGGATCGTCGCGACCCACCTTTTTGTAAGTCGCTGTCGCCAGTTCAAACCGCTCCATTTGTTCAAGCAAACCAGCTGAAAGCAAGGTCGCGTCCGAATGAAGCGGGTTCAAATATTCAGCCACCCGCGTGTAGAGCAACGTATAATCTTGGCTGGCCTCGTTGCGCAGTGCGCTTGCGACGGTGAAAAACACCTCTGCCATGCCGTCACGTGCTGTGTTGACTTGCGTGAACCTCAATTGCTCGCCTGCGACAAGGGCTGCGCGCATACCTTCTAGCTTTGGATCGAGATCAGAACCAAAAGAACTGGTGAGCATTTCCAGCGCATCATCGGTGCGGTCAAGCTGGCTCAGCACTTCGATATGCGCAATCGCCCCGCGCCGTGTTTGGCGCAGCGCCCCTGCTTCGGCCATCGAAAAAATTGCATCAGAGCCTTCAAAGTCACCAGCCATCGCAAGGGCAAGGGCTTTGTGGTAAAGTGCAAAGCCTTGAAGGCCGCGTTCTTCTCCGACTTTGTCAAAATTGCTTAGCGCTGTTGTGACTTCGCCGATCCCGACTTGTGCCCAAGATCGCAAAAGTCCGTCCACCAGTGGGCCAACACCTTGGTCTTCCAGAATGCGCGCCAGAACATCGGCATAGTTTTCCTCACCGGCCGTTTGCGCCAGAACCGACATTTGCGCGACCTGACTGTTGTGACCATCCGCAAGCAGCTTGCTACCAACAACAGCGGCGCGGTCGATGTCGCCAAGGGCAAGCAAGGCAAAACTGGCGTTTTCAAGTATTTCAGGGTTCGACGGATCCCGCGCAAGCGCTAGCGTGTAATAGCGCGCAGCGGCATCGTAGTCGCCTGTGACAGCTGCAGATCGCGCCGCCAGATAAAATCCCGCAGGTTCGGCTGTAAGTGGCATTCCAAGAACGGCAAGAACCGCCGCAAAGCTGACTTGCCGTAAAAAGCGTATGGGCACGTGGCATGCTCCCTTATTTTGCACTGCTCGTGCCAAAGCTAGGGTCTTGAGGGGCTGAAAGCAATGTTTGGCGATGCGTTCTGCCAAAAAGACTGGTTCAAGTTTACGCGATTTCCAGCCAGAAAAAGACGCCTGGACCAAAAAGAAAGGCAGTACATAGAAATGCACTGCCTTCCAGAAGTTTTAAAAAAAAATTTCAAAAATAGCAGCTGACTGTATTGGGGAGCGTCGACTGCCTCGCTCACACGTCAAGCCTTGCGAATTTTCGGACTGTTTTCGAAGCGATACTGCGTGTAACACTAGGTTTCTTCGCGAATTTATACGAGGCGCAATTACACAATGCGTGAAATTACCAAGCTCGACACTCTCGATCAGCGCATCGTGATCTACGCGCTGGCGATTTTTATCTGCGTGTTCCTTGGACCCTTTGGGACGGGCGAGGATTTGGCCTTTTAGGATCGCTTCGTCTTTTGGACAGTGGGCATCAGCGTGGTCGGGTTGTTTATGGAGATTTGTATTATCTCCGCTTTGGAAAGCCGTTGGCTGCATGCGCTTCCTGCACTTGTAAAAATTGCTGTGGGATCTGCCGTTGGCAGCGTACCTGGCACGGCGATAGTCATTTCACTCAATAAACTCTTCAAACCCCATCACCTAGAAGACGCATATTTCCCGATGCTTTGGTTGCAGGTCACAACAATGGCCATTTTGATTGCCGGTCTCGCGCTGTTGATCGGGTCACGAATTACAGCACAGAAAAAGCCTTCCGACACAATCGACATACTGGACGAGACATCAAACGACGGTCCAACGCGCACGTTACAAACCGCACGATTGCGACAACGTCTTCCCGACGCGATTGCGTGAAGGTCAGGTGATTTCTATGTCCATGCAGGACCATTATGTCGACGTGACGACGACGCTAGGCAATGAAATGATCCTGATGCGTCTCTCGGATGCGATTGACTTACTTGATGGGATTCCCGGTGCGCAAACCCATCGATCCCATTGGGCTGAAAAAGCCCATACAAAGACCCTCACCCGTGTCGCGCGGCGTCATCAACTAAACCTTAGCGACGGACGTACACTTCCTGTCAGCAGCAGCTATAGAGAAGCGGTCGAACAGATGCTCGACGAAAAAGGGCAGACCTAAGCCTGCCCTTTGCGTCGCGATCCAGTTAGATCACATGTTTGGATAATTCGGCCCGTCGCCGCCCTGCGGCGTGACCCATGTGATGTTCTGACTTGGGTCTTTGATATCGCACGTCTTGCAATGGACGCAGTTCTGGAAGTTGATGACAAATTTTTCGTCCACAACTTCATAAACACCCGCTGGGCAATACCGCTGCGCTGGTTCTTCATATTTCGGCATATTCACGGACATTGGCACTGACGGATCTGTCAGGTGCAAATGCGCGGGCTGGCTTTCTTCATGATTGGTAAAGCTGAACGCCACATTCGTAAGACGATCAAAACTTAGGGTGCCATCGGGCTTTGGATAATCAATCGGCTTGTGCTTGCTCGCTTCTTCCGTTGCCTCAGCGTCCGATTTGCCGTGGTTGAGCGTGCCCAGCAAAGAAAACCCAAGCGTGTTGGTCCACATGTCAAAACCGCCCACCGCGAGCGACGCGACAAGACCGTATTTGCTCCAAAGCGGCTTTACGTTGCGCACTTTCTTAAGGTCTTTGCCAATCGCACCAGTGCGGACTTCTGTTTCGTAGTCGCTTAGCTCATCACCGCTACGATCCGCTTTGATCGCATCACAAGCAGCTTCAGCCGCCGCCATACCGGAAAGCATCGCGTTGTGATTACCCTTGATGCGCGGCACGTTGACCATACCAACCGAACAGCCAAGCATCGCAACACCGGGTGCAACCATCTTGGGCATGGATTGATATCCACCCTCTGAAATTGCACGCGCGCCGTAAGAGATACGTTTACCGCCCTTAAGCAACTCAGCCACCATCGGATGATGCTTGAAGCGCTGGAATTCCATGTAGGGGAACATATGCGGGTTCTTATAGTTCAAATGAACCACGAAGCCGACATAGACCTGATTGTTTTCAAGGTGATAGATGAACGAACCACCACCTGCATTGCTACCCAAAGGCCAGCCCATCGTGTGAGTGACGGATCCTTCGTTGTGCTTCTCTGGATCGATTTCCCAGATTTCTTTCATGCCAATGCCAAATTTCTGCGGCTCTTTCCCTTTGGACAGATCGTATTTGGCTATGACTTCTTTCGCCAACGACCCGCGCACACCTTCACTTAGGAAAACATACTTCCCATGCAGCTCCATACCCGGCTCGGAGTTGGGACCAAGGCTTCCATCGGCTTCAAGTCCGAAAACACCCGCGACAACGCCTTTGACTTCGCCGTTGTCACCGTAGACCAGTTCGGAACAGGCCATGCCAGGGAAAATTTCAACGCCCAATTCTTCGGCTTGCTCTGCCATCCAGCGGCATACGTTGCCCATAGAGACGATATAGTTGCCGTGGTTGTTCATCAGCGGTGGCATCGGGAAGTTGGGAATGCGCAGCTGACCCGCTTCGCCCAGCATGTAGAAATTGTCATCCTTGACGGGCACATTCAATGGCGCGCCTTTTGCTTTCCAATCCGGAATCAGCTGGTCCAGACCGCACGGATCGAGGACCGCGCCAGACAGGATATGCGCGCCCACTTCAGAGCCTTTTTCCAGCACCACAACCTGCAAATCTGCATCCAGTTGTTTGAGACGGATCGCAGCGGACAATCCCGCAGGGCCTGCGCCTACGATCACTACGTCATATTCCATCGCTTCGCGTTCGATTTCGGACATGATGGCTCCCCTCGTGAGCTTGAAATAATGTTGCGCTGAGGCGTAGCAAGGCAGGCCCAATGTGGTCAATCGCAACGATACGTAAATCACACCGTTTCGCGTGAAAAAGCAAAGTCTTTACCCGTTTGCGCCGACAACTGCATCACCACTTGCATTTACCCACCTGCTCAGGGCAATCTGAGCCTTGAAAAGTATGACGACCACAGCGCCGGCCAGTCCGGTGTTTTTTTGTGGATCGACCAGGAAGAGAACGGCAGGGACAGCCCATGGAAAAGATACCGATGACAAAATCGGGACATACTGCGGTGGAAGTTGAGTTGAAGAACCTCAAAACCGTTGAGCGTCCAGCGATCATCGCAGCCATTGCAGAAGCGCGCGAACATGGCGATCTTTCAGAGAACGCCGAGTATCATTCAGCGCGTGAAAAACACAGTTTCATCGAAGGTCGCGTCAAGCAGTTGGAAGGCATCTTGTCACTAGCAACAGTGATTGATCCGGCAACACTGAAAGGTCCTATCAAGTTCGGGGCGACGATTACTTTAGTCGACGAAGACACCGATGAAGAAAAAACGTGGCAAATCGTTGGTGAACACGAAGCCAATATCGAAGGCGGATTGCTAAACATTAAATCGCCCATCGCGCGCGCTTTGATTGGCAAGGAAGAGGGTGATAGCGTAGAAGTGCGCACCCCCGGTGGCGTTAAGTCTTACGAAGTGCTGAAGATCGACTATATTTAGAACAACGCGGTTTAAGAGCGAAAGAAGTGAGCATGGCTGACGGCTCTGACGGAAAATCGACCCCATTGGGCATCTATGATCGGCCCAACAAATCCCCGATTACGGGGATTGAAATGAGTGCGATCGCACTCAGCGCTGTTTGGCTGCTAGGGACGGCGGTCTTTTTCATCATGCTGCCCAGCGAAGCGGCCCCCGATGGCACGCGTGGTCTACGTTTCCTCATGACGATGCTTGCGATCTTCATGCCGGTCGCCATGATCTGGGTCGCGGCCACTGCCGCGCGCTCAAGTCGTGTGATGCGTGAAGAAAGCCAGCGTTTGCAGGCAGCAATCGACGGTATTCGCCAAGCCTACGTAGCCCAGAGCCAAGGTCGTAGTTTGGCCACCGAACCTTCTGTCACGCGCAAACTCGATGAAATCGCCGCAGCGCAACGCAAAACAGAAACCACCTTGGCGACATTTTCGACCAAGCGTGACACATCCCCTGTGCGCAAACCTGTTCCGGTAGAGCCTGCGAATGTGGATCCTTCCGAACAGCCTAGCCTAGCGCTTGGGACCCAAGCGGCGGAAATGGCGCCTCCATTGGAACGCGAAGCACTTATCCGGGCCTTGAACTTCCCGGAAGACGCCGAAGACAAAGCCGGGTTCGACGCGCTGCGTATGGCTCTAAAAGATCGCAAAGCTGCACAACTTATCCAAGCTGCACAGGACGTTCTGACTTTGCTCAGCCAAGACGGCATTTACATGGATGATCTGCGCCCGGATGCCGCCCGTCCAGAGGTCTGGCGCAGCTTTGCTGCCGGTGAACGCGGTCGTGCCATTGCGGCCCTTGGCGGGATACGGGATCGGTCGTCCCTTGCGTTGACCGCAGCGCGGATGAAGCAAGACACAATCTTTCGCGATGCCGCGCATCACTTCCTGCGCCGCTTTGATAAAAGCTTTGCCGAGTTCGAGGAAATCGCGTCGGATTCAGAAATCGCCGCTTTGTCCGGAACCCGCACCGCGCGCGCGTTTATGTTGCTAGGTCGCGTTGCAGGGACGTTTGACTAGATACGCATTTAAGATGCGCACTTTGATCAGATCGCTTTTTGCTGTTTTGCTTTTGGCTATCTCCGTTTTTGCTATCTGATGTACTATCAGGCCTATTTCAAATGGCGACGGTGCTTTGATGAAATGGGCCGGTGCTTTGATCCTGACAGAGGCGTTGTTTACCAACAACAATCGGGCATCGTATGGGTGTCGCTAACCTTGGTTGCCTCTGGCCTTTTTCTGCATCAGGTTTGGAAGCTAGGATCGCGCAAAAAGGGCGATTAAAACAATTCATACGGAATGTAGCGAACAAGCGTGCCTTTGGTGATTTCCACCCCTTCATCTGGCAATTCAACCAGCCCTTCGGCCCAGCTTAACCCGCTAATCCGGCCCGACCCTTCAGATTTGAACACTTCGACCTGACCATCACGCACGCGCGCGCGCAGGAATTCGCGGCGGCCTGCTTTCTTGCGCTTCTCGAACGCGGCAGGCACCATAAAGCCTTGTGGCTCAGACCAGCCAACCCCGGACAATAGGTTCAAGGCGGGGCGCGCAAAGATCAATGTGCACACAAGGGCGGCAACCGGATTTCCGGGCAAACCAAAGATCGGCACACCGCCCCACATACCCAAAGCCAAAGGTCGCCCCGGTTTCAATGCGATCCGCCACATGGCAAGCGATCCAGTGTCCGCCAATAGCGCAGACATGTGATCTTCATCTCCGGCCGATGCACCCCCAGATGTCAGGATCGCATTGCAGCGTGTTGCACCATCATCCAGCATTTTACGCAGCGTTTCGCGGTGATCAGGGGCGCGGCCCAGATCAATCACATCAAACCCCCATGAGCGCAATTGCGCCAACAACATCGGACGGTTGGCATCATAAATCTGACCATCCTGCGCCCTTGATCCGGCATCCCTCAACTCGTCACCAGTCGATAAAACACCGACCCGCAAAGGGGCATATGTCTGAACGTGAGAAACCCCCACGGCGCTCAGCAAGGCTGCATCCGCAGGGGTCAGTCGACGCCCTGCATTCAGGACCGTATCGTGAGCCATAACGTCTTCACCTGCGCGGCGGGTATTGCTACCTGCTTTGACCGGTCCGTTGAACGCAATCATTGCACCATCACTGCGCGTGTCTTCCTGTAGAATCACAGTGTCCACACCATCAGGCAAAGCAGCGCCCGTTAAGATCCTGATCGCCTGACCCGCAGGCACGTTCCCTTCAAACCGTAAACCAGCGGCGGCGCGTCCTGCCACAAGCGGCATCTGGTAAGGACCATCACCTCGAAGGCTGGCATTTGCAAAACCATACCCGTCAACCGCAGTATTCGGCAGCGGCGGGTTCGAGCGTTGCGCGCTCGCATCTTGCGCCAAGATATTGCCAACTGCTTCTGTCACAGGCTTGGTATGACCTTTCGCAATTGGCGTTAAGCGGTCGCGCAACATGGCCAAGGCGTCATCAACAGGGGTCCAGTCCACACCCGCAGGCAAGGCAAAGCAGTCGTTTGACAGCTTGGGTGGCTCGAGCGGCGTAAGCGCGCTTTGCAAGCGTTCACCAAAGCCCGCACCCAAGATTGCGCCTTCAACCGGGGAAGTGACAGTCATCATTTGTGCAAGCTCGTCAGAAGACAGAGACGCTAAAGCTTGGGACAATAACCGTACTTGTGCGGCGTCCCTGATTTCGCCTCGGCCTTGGGCGTCTTTAACCACAGGACCCAACAGCGAAGGCCAAATCTCGGCTAATACAATCTGAGTATCTACCGTTTCAAACGGCCAAACAGACAGGTCCACACCAAACCCCTCGCGCAGGCGATGTAGCACAGGCAAGCCCATCAAAACTTGCGCACCAACGGACCCCGCGCCAGACAATTGCCAACACGTGAACAGACCTTTGTCATCGCTTTCGCACTGTCGTTTCTCGCGAAATCCATGCAGAAGATACTCGGCTTTGGTCCGTGGCAAACCTTTGACATCGCGTTTCAAAGGGTTGCCCCAAAACGGCCCATTACCACCGAAACTACGGTTGATTTGCCCAGCGATATCAAAGCGATTGTTCTCGCCTTTGTCGCTGTCTTCAATCCGCGCGCCCAACCATGCCCAAACGGCGAAAGGGTCCTCTGAACCGGTCAAAGCCGCGCCAAATCCAGCGGGGTAGGCAAATGGAAAATCAAATGTCGCCAAAACGCGACGCCCTTGATCGTGATCTTGTTGCAAACGCTGGTTCAGCCACGCCTCTGCCTGATGGCGCGACCGCATGTAGCGCGGTGGTTCGACGTTGTCTTTTGACGCCACACCAATCCAAATCGCATCTTTGCATGGCTGTGATCCAGACGCCTTGCCAGAGGCCCAATCGACAACAATGATCGTATCAAACGTCATGCCTTTGGGTCCGCAAGGCCAATGTCTACCAGTAGAAAGTCAGCAATTTCCTCTGTCGCGTTCAGATCAAACACGGGGCGATCCACATCCAACGCGCAGTCCGCCGCAAAGGCGCGCACAGTCGCATCCGCGATCAACGGATTGCCCGTTTCATGGCGATGCGCCTCTATTTTGGGATGCTTGTCGCGTTTGTACCCTTCCACCAACACTAAATCGACTGGTGCGAGTTTACCCAGCAATTCTTTAAGCGTTGGCTCATCTTCATCGCTCAATTCATGCATCAAAGCGAAACGATTGCGCGAAGACAGCAGCACCTCTCGCGCGCCAGCCGCGCGGTGGCGGTAGCTGTCCTTGCCCACGTGATCCACATCGAAACTATGGTGGGCATGTTTGACCGTTGACACTGAATACCCACGCGACGAAATTTCGCTCACCAAACGCTCCATAAGACCGGTCTTACCCGCGTTTTTCCAACCGACAACGCCGTAGACTTTCATAAAAACTCCTCGGCGCGCGCCAGGTCTTCTGGTGTATTCACATTGAAGAACGGATCGAACGGTTGGTCCGAAAACAAGGCTTCGCGCCCATTGTGCTGATCGCTCCATAAAACAACCTTGCGCAAGCCGCCTTCCAAAGCCGCACGCAGATCATCGCGCAACGCCACAGGCCACAAACCAAACGTAGGGTGCCGATTGCGACCACCCTTTACGCAGGGTGTGGCGGCCAATACCAAAGGATGCTCCATTCCATCCGCTTCCATCATAAGACGCGGCACCAGATCGCATGGGAAAAACGGCGTGTCAGCCGCAGCGGTGACAAGTGTCTCTGCCCCTTGTGAAGCGGCCCAATCAAGCCCCGCCAAAACACCCGCCAAGGGGCCGGCAAAGCCTTCAATGCTATCCTTGAGAACGGGCAAATCCACATCCTCAAAGCGCGCGCTATCACCGTTGGCATTTAACGCCACCGCAGCGACTTGGGGCTCAAACCGCGAAATGACATGGTCTAGCAAGCTTTGCCCACCAAGCATCAGACGGCCTTTATCACCACCACCCATGCGCCGCGCCTGCCCGCCTGCAAGGATCACACCAAGAGGTTGTTTCATGTTGCGCTTTGTCCTTGCTCAAACATTTCAGTCACTTGCTTGTAGGTTTTCTGCATCGCGGCTTGGCTTTCAAACGCGCTTAGCGGCAGGATGAGAACGATGCCTGAAATTGCAAAACTTATACAGCGCTTACCGATAAGTAATTCCTCAACGTCACGCCACCCTGTGCGCCATGTGCTGGTTTGTGTCTTTAGGCATATCCCAGTCGCGTCAAAACTCATATGCCCGGCGCGTCCGAATTTGGATCGGGCCACATTCTTTGCCAATCGGCGATAGGCAGATTGATTAAGATACCAACCCAGCAAAAATCCGGGCAAGCTCGCGACAAGCAACCAATGCGCGCCATCGGGCAGTTCGTCAAACACTAGCCTGGCAATGGTGACATAGATGGCAACACAACCGAGCGGGATCAGAACAAACAACTCCAAGTAAAGCCCGAGCAAAATCAGCCGCCCGCCACCGCGATAAACACGCTGCCCGCCCGGCACCATGTCTTCATAGGCGCTCTTTGGGTCCAGTTCGAAATCGAAGCTTACGGTGTTTGTTTTGTCAGCGTCCATCAAACCAACCACGCACGATCTCAATGATTTTTTCACTTTCGCCTATCTGTTCAAACAAGCGGTGCGGCAAATCGCTAAGGTCATTTTTTATAACTCTCATGCGCTGCCCTTTCGACCTGATTTCTTCGGCTCATCCTTGATTTGCGCTAAATCAGCATCCCAAGTTATCCGCTCCGCACCTGCTAAACACTGAAACCGCTTTCCGCGCATACGTCCAATCAGGGTTAGCCCGACTTGCTGCGCCAACTCGACACCCCAAGCTGTAAAACCGGATCGCGACACCAACGAAGGGATCCCCATAAGCGCACATTTGATGACCATTTCGGACGTCAATCGCCCCGTGGTGTAGAGGATTTTATCCTCAGCGCCCGTACCGGTTTGCAACATCCAGCCAGACACCTTGTCGACCGCATTATGACGACCCACGTCTTCCATATAGACCAAGGGTTGACCCTTTTGGCACAAGACCGTCCCATGGATCGCGCCTGCCGTCAGATATAGTGAAGGTGTCGTATTGATCTTGCGCGCCAGTTCATACAGCCAAGACGTGCGCAACTCTGCTTGAGGCAAGATCACCCCCTCAAGCCCCTCCATCATATCGCCAAACACTGTTCCAACCGCACAGCCCGATGTGCGCGTCTTCTTTTTCAGCTTTTCTTCATGGTTGGTCACCTGCTCTGTGCGCACGACGACCACATCCAGTTCCGCGTCATAATCAATCCGCGTGACTGCGCCTGCGCCCTCCAGCATCCCTTGATTGCGCAAAAATCCAAGCGCTAGATATTCAGGGTAGTCCCCAATGGTCATCGCGGTAACAATCTCTTGCGCATTCAAGTAGATCGTCAAAGGCCGCTCTTCGACCACATCTTGTTCAATCGCAGTGCCCGTTTGATCCACGCCAGTCACACGCCGCGTCAGGCCAACCCGCGCCATGTCGGGGGCAATAATGTATCCTGTCACGTCGCGTTCTCCCGTTTTCGCCCAAGCGGTACGATTGCAAAACCGCACATCCCAAGATAGCTGCATTTGACAAGCGCAATGTAAAGGCAGCCTATGGCATCCTCCAGCATCAAATCAGCCTATCGACAGGGCATTCGCGACGGCGCGCCATTTATCTTGGTGATTATTCCTTTCGCGATGCTGTTTGGCGTTCTAGCCACCGAAGCAGGTCTGAGCGTGTTCGAGACACTTTCCTTTTCAGTCGTGGTCATTGCAGGTGCAGCACAGTTCACTGCGCTCCAATTGTTGGGGGAACAAGCGCCAACGCTTGTTGTTCTCGCCTCAGCATTTGCGGTGAACCTACGCATGGCAATGTATTCAGCGTCCCTTACACCGCACATCGGTTCAGCGCCCCTGTGGCAACGCGCGATTGCCGCGTATTTCACGGTTGATCAAAGCTATGCTGTCTCGATCACTAAATACGAAACCGCCCCCGAAATGAGCCCCCAAGAAAAGATCGCCTATTTCTTCGGAGCAGTGACACCCGTTTGCCCGCTCTGGTGGGTATTTACGCTGGTTGGCGCATTGATTGGTGAAGCAATCCCCGCCTCTTTCGCGCTTGATTTCGCAGTGCCCATCACTTTCCTTGCAATCATCGCACCCGCCTTGCGCACACGCGCGCATGTTGGCGCCGCAATCACTGCGGCGTTCCTGTCACTGATGTTCTTCTCTGTGCCCTATAACCTCGGCATCCTTCTTGCAGGGATCGGCGGAATGATGGTCGGTGCAAGACTAGAAGCGGCGATAGAGGCAAAAACATGATCGACAAGACAGAACTCTGGATCGTCATTATCGGCCTCGGCGTGGGCAGTTTCGCACTTCGTTTCGCCTTCACCGGACTTGTGGGTGATCGCCAACTTCCGGTCTGGCTGATGCGCCACTTGCGCTACACAGCTGTGGGCATCCTCCCCGCAATCATCGCACCGGCCGTCCTTTGGCCTGCCGCGACAGGTGGCGACTACGATCTGCCCCGTATCAGCGCCGCTATCGTTACCTTGGCGCTCGGCCTTATCTGGAAAAACGTGGTTGGCTCAATCCTTGGTGGCGTCGCAACCCTGTATGCATTGCAATACCTCCTGACCTAATGTGCGCCCCCTAGATCTTTGGTCCTGAAATACCTCGGGGGTCTGGGGGCTGGCCCCCAGCCTATCAAGCAACCAAGGTTTCAGCGCTTTTGAGATCAACAGACACAAGCTGGCTCACACCCTGTTCAGCCATCGTGACGCCAAACAAGCGATCCATCCGCGCCATGGTCACCGCGTGGTGGGTGATGATCAAAAAGCGCGTATCAGTGCGGCGACACATTTCATCCAGCAGATCGCAAAAGCGCGTGACATTCGCATCGTCCAATGGTGCATCGACCTCGTCGAGAACACAGATCGGTGCAGGGTTCGCCAAGAAGACCGCAAAGATCAACGCCATCGCCGTTAGGGTCTGTTCGCCACCTGATAGCAATGACAAGGTCGACAGCTTCTTGCCGGGGGGCTGGCACATGATTTCCAAACCGGCTTCCAGCGGATCATCACTTTCCACCAGAACCAAATTGGCCTCACCGCCGCCAAACAAATGCGTAAACAAAAGCGAGAAGTTGCTGTTCACTTGCTCAAACGCTGTCAAAAGCCGCTCGCGGCCTTCGCGATTCAAACTTGCAATGCCACCCCGCAGGGTTTTGATCGCCTCTTCCAGATCGGCCTTTTCTTCGACCAATGTGTCATGTTCAACCTGCACGTCCTTCGCATCTTCTTCCGCGCGCAGGTTAACTGCACCAAGCGCATCGCGCTGGCGTTTCAAACGGTTCACGTCTGCTTCCACGGCACTGGATTCAGGCATCTTTTCAACATCAATATCTAACGCTGTCAGCAAATCAGCGGGCGTCGTTTCCATCTCCTCGGAAATCCGCTCCTGAGCATAAGCCACCGTCTCGCGCGCTGCATCTGATCGCGCCTCAGATCGCGCGCGTGCTTCACGCACTTCTGACGCCGCGCGCTCTGCGTCACGCTCGCCATCTACCGCGCTGCGCAAAGCCGTTTCTGCCTCGGCCAAGGCATCGCCCGCCGCGCTGCGCCGCGTCTGTGCGACAGAAATCGCATCGCTTAGTTCTTCGCGCTTGACTGCAATTTCGGCAGGTGCTGCGCTTGCATCTTCAAGATCAACTTCCGATGTTGACTTACGCTCTGCCAATTCTGCAATGCGCTTTTCCGCTGTCTCCAAACGATGCCGCCAGCCACTGACTTCCTTGGTCACTTCTTGCGACCGCTTGAGGCGCGCATCACCCTCGCGGCGCAATTCGTCGTGGTTCGAGCGTCGAGACATCATCGTGATCCGCGAGGCTTCGACAGCCATCTTAATATCTTCGACGCCAGCGCGCGCTTCTTCCAGATCACCCAGCTCGGCTACGACGCGCTCGCCTTCAAGGACTTGCTTGCGCGCGGACATCGCATCTTCCTCATGGCGCGTCACAGCCAATCCAAGGCTTTCCAATTTGCCCTCAGCCAAGTTGCGATCCGCCTCTGCACGGCTTAGCGCACGCGCAGCTTCATTGACCAAACGATCCGCTTCTTTGCGCGCCTCGCGTGCATCGCGGTCCGTGCGGGTCAACTCTGTCAAGCGATTGGTCAAAGCCTCATGCGCGCGCTGCGCGGCATCTACGCGCGACGTAGCACGTTCCATTTCCTGTTTTAGAACCTCAAGGCGATTAAGCTGTTCCAATCGCAAGGCCGCCGCAGAAGGTGCATCCTCTGCCCAGGCGCGATAGCCGTCCCAGCGCCACAGGTCTCCCTCAAGCGAAACAAGCCGCTGACCCGGTTTCAACGCACCCTGCAAGCGTTGCCCGTCATCCGCATCGACCAGACCAATCTGACTCGCGCGGCGCTCAAGGACATCCGGCACAGACACGTGGCGCGCCAAGGACGTCACACCCTCTGGCAAAGGTTGACGATCTTCATAGCTCGGCAAAATCCGCCAACCGGAAGGCCCATCACTGTCCACCTCGGGTGCGCGCAGATCATCCGCCAAAGCTGCGCCCAGCGCTTTTTCAAAGCCCTGCTCCACCTGCAAGCGGTCCAAAATCTGACCGCCTTCTGCCGTATCGCGCTCTAACAACTTGGCCAGCGCTGTGACTTCGGCGCGCAGCGCATTTGCTTCGCCTTCGGCTTCAGAGCGCTCTGCCCGTGCATCCGCTTCACGCGCCTGCGTTTCAGTCCGCGCAACTTCAGCCGCCGTCAGCGCTGCATCCGCGCGCTCCGCTGTTGCAATCGCCTCTGTTTCTTTGCCCGCCGCCGCTGTCATATCGCTTTCGGCTTGCATCAGCGCTGCGCGCGAGGTCTCGACCGCTGCGCGCGCGCACTCGGCCTCGCCCTCACTGCGTTCCAACATCTTTCGACTGTCGGTCAAAACGCGATAGGCTGATTGATGCCGTGCTGCCAAACGCGCCACATCTTCCGTCCGCTCGGACAAATCTGCTTCGCGATCCTGCAAAATCACCGCTGCTGAGCGCGCTTCTTCCGCAGCCGCTTCCAAGCGGTCTTCGTGGCCTTCAGAGGCCTTCGCCAACTCACGCGCTTCCCATTCCAAACGCTCGATCGTCTCACCCGCGTCGCGGTTCAGCGAGCCTTCGCGCTCCATATCTTTATCAAGCTGGATGATCCGGTTTTGCAAAGTCTCGATCGTTTGCCGCGCACGCGCTTCTTCATCATTCAGCGTGTCGCGTTGCACCTGCAAGCGCTGCAAAACAGCCGCTGCAATCGCTTCTTCTTCACGCAAAGGCGGCAGAAACGCTTCTCGCTCTGTGCGCAGCTTGGCCGCCCGACGCGCTGCCGTTTCCGCCTGTGATGTCGCGGTCGTGCGTGCGCGCAGATCTTCTTCAGCAAGCAAACGGGCTTCATCTGCCTCACGCCAACGACGATACAAAAGCATGCCTTCGGCCTGACGCAGCTCATCCCCGATGGCACGATAGCGTGCGGCCTGACGGGCCTGCCGCGCCAGTTGCGCAAGCTGTGCTGCAAGCTGTTCGACCACATCGTCGACGCGCGCTAAATTGGTTTCTGCGCCTTTCAACTTCAGCTCTGCCTCATGGCGGCGCTGATACAGCCCTGAAATGCCAGCTGCTTCTTCCAGAATACGACGACGGTTCTTTGGTTTGGCGTTGATCAATTCGGCGATCTGACCTTGGCGTACCAAAGCAGGGGAATGCGCACCGGTTGACGCATCCGCAAACAGCATCTGCACATCGCGCGCACGCACATCTTTACCGTTGGTCTTATAGGCACTGCCCACGTCGCGGGTGATGCGGCGCACCACGTCCAGCGTATCCAGATCGTTGAACCCCGCAGGCGCAAGTCGATCAGAGTTATCAATCTGCAAGCTGACTTCGGCAAAGTTGCGTGCAGGGCGTGTGGCAGCACCCGCAAAGATCACATCTTCCATACCACCGCCGCGCATCGCAGTGGGGCGGTTTTCGCCCATGACCCACCGCAGAGCTTCCAGTAGGTTGGATTTACCGCAACCGTTAGGCCCGACAACACCCGTCAAACCGTCCGCAATAATAAGGTCCGTGGGGTCCACGAAACTCTTGAAGCCTTGCAGTTTGAGTTTGGAAAAGCGCACGTCTGCAGTTCTTTATAGTGATTCCTTGGACTGAGACTGTGATTAGCGCGTACCGCCCTGTCAACGCGAGGGACGCTTTATATTGCCTTACTTGTAGAGTTATCCACAAGATATTGCGAATTGGCGCGTATTTTTACGATTCAACGAACTTCGCTTAACACGCGACCTATGTCGCAATCGGCCTTGACGGCTGAAGCGATTCAGGGCCATTTGATCCTATGCATGGTACCCGATACGCGGCGCAAAGCGTCCAATGGGTAAAATGGGAATGTGGACGGGGTGATCCAATCAGGAACCTTAAGCCGCAGCCGCCCCCGCGACTGTAAGCGGCGAGCGTGTTGGTAAATGTCACTGGTCCTTCGGGATTGGGAAGACGCCAAAACGCCGTGACCCGCGAGCCAGGAGACCAGCCCTGCATGAGTGAAACCAGACCGGCCGTCGGGTGTGACGGCACAAGGAGAAGACAAATGACGACACAAACAGCTTCCATCGCACGTTCCGACAGCTCAGCTATGGGCCTCGCAATTGCGGTTCTCGCAGGCGTATTCCTGTTGATGGCATCCGGCATTGCACAAGCAACGGTTCTGCATGACGCCGCGCACGATCAGCGTCATGCAATGGCATTTCCCTGCCACTAAGCCCAGCGCCCCTTTAGGCCAATGACCAAAAATTTGCTGTCCAGCGCGTTGCTCGCTGGCGTTGCTGCAGGGCTGATTGCCGCGCTGCTGCAATTTTCGTTTGTGATTCCCCATTTGATGGAGGGAGAGCTGTATGAAACTGGCGAACGAGTGCATTTCGCGACTGATGGATCGACACAATCTGAACGCGGCCAACCCGCTTTGGGCACCGATTTCGCGCGCCATGGTATGACGGTTGCATTCAACATGGTCACCTATACGGGCTATGGATTGATCCTTCTCGCATTGATGATCTTCGCTCATGAAAAGGGCCATGCTTTGACACCGCGCACAGGTCTGATCTGGGGTGTTGCAGGCTTCATCGCTGTGCAGCTTGCCCCTGGCATCGGTCAACCGCCGGTTCTGCCCGGTGCGATTGGTTCCGAGGTCGGACCCCGCCAAGCATGGTGGGCGTTCACGATCATTTGCACCACCATCGCGCTGGCCTTGATCGCGTTTGGCAAAGGCTGGACAGCCCTTCTCAGTATTCCACTCCTGCTCGCACCGCATATCATCGGCGCGCCATACCTGGACACCTATTTCGGTGTTGCACCACCCGAGTTAGCCGCACGTTTTGCAACGCTTAGCTTTGGTACAGCGTTAGCAGGATGGAGCAGCCTAGGCTTCCTCTGCGCATACTTCTGGACAAGGTCAAATGAAGGCTGAGCCCCTAGCGCGGCACGCGACCCGTAAGACAATGCCGCAAACGACCAGCGGGACGGGCATCAGTAATGGTGCCCCCTTCGGCCTCTGCGTAGAGCGTTACAAGAGCGACCGCATCCTCAAAATCCTGTGCGGGATCAACGCTATGGAAAAGATAAATGTCTTTTCCTTCCGCGCGCAGGGCCAAAGAAATCGGCCGGTCACATTGGTTCATACACGACGTCGTCTCCACACTGACGCCCGCCGGAACCAAACCGCGCAAAGCCTCAGCAAACGCTGCCCCTTGCGGCGGCTCACCCACAGCGGCACAAGTGTCGCAAATAATGACGCGGGTTACGTCTCGCACATCCTCTTCCAACCGGAGACCTCTCATGCCTGCTAAAATTCCTGCTACTGTCATCACTGGTTTTCTCGGCGCGGGCAAGACCACGCTAATCCGTCACATGTTGCAAAATGCCGAAGGGAAACGCATTGCGTTGATCATCAACGAATTTGGCGACTTGGGTGTGGACGGCGATATCCTAAAGGGATGCGGTGATGAGACTTGCACCGAAGACGATATCATGGAGCTATCAAACGGCTGCATCTGTTGCACTGTTGCGGATGATTTTGTCCCCACGATGGAAAAGCTGTTGGCGCGTGAAAACCGCCCCGATCATATCGTGATTGAAACCTCTGGATTGGCCCTGCCCCAACCGCTGATCCGCGCGTTCAACTGGCCCGAAATTTCCACGCAAGTCACTGTCGATGGCGTTGTCACTGTGGTGGATGGCAAAGCCGTAACCGAGGGCCGTTTCGCCCATAACGTCGCCGCGGTAGATGCCCAGCGCAAACTTGACGACAACCTCGATCACGAGACACCGCTCTCTGAGTTGTTCGAAGATCAGATCGCCTGCGCGGACATGATCGTGGTGAATAAATCCGACCTTCTCAGCCCTGAAGAAGTTGACGCGCTTGCCGCGAAACTCAAATCCGAATCTCGCAAAGGCGTGCAGGTGGTCAAATCCACCATGGGCATTTTGCCTGTAGACGTCTTGCTTGGCCAAGGCATCGGTGCGGAAAGTGACTTGGAAAGCCGTCACGAAGTGCATCACCATCATCACCACGAGGACGATCATCATGACGACCACCACGAGGATGATCACCACCACCATGAACACGATCACGACGCTTTCGAGAGTTTTGTTTTCGAGCGTGGTGAAATCACCGATGCAGCCGCCTTTGCTGAACAAGTCGCTGACGTCATACGTGCCCACGACATTTTGCGCCTTAAAGGTTTCGCTGCTGTAACAGGCAAGCCCATGCGCCTTACGCTGCAAGCCGTTGGTCCTCGCGTTGACACCTATTTCGACAAACCCTTTGGCAGCGACCCGCGCAACACCCGTCTTGTCGTCATCGGCCAAGCGGGCCTTGATCACACTGCCATCGAAACAGCTCTCAAAGCATAATGGTCGTCGTCGAACCCACCTCGCCACGCGCAAATGGCACGCAAGACTTGTTAGAGCTGAGCCATGCGCTCATGCTCTCGCTCTTCTCGCCTGAGTCCTGTCATTTCTTGGATTTGGACGCGCTGGAAGCAGACAACATCCACCTGTTCGCGGCGCGGATCGGCCAAGACATCCTTGGCACAGGCGCGATTGCGATCAAAGATGGATACGGCGAGGTGAAATCGATGTTCACCCTAGAAGCAGCACGTGGCAAAGGCGTCGCTGCCGCCCTTTTGCGTCAGATCGAAGACACAGCGCGTGAACATAACCTTCCTGCGCTCAAGCTTGAAACAGGTGACACTCTCCACGCGGCACATCGCCTGTACGAGCGTCACGGCTTCACATTCTGTGGCCCGTTCGGGGACTACGTCGCCGCCCCCGAAAGCCTGTTCATGCAAAAAACCCTTACGGAAGAAACCCCGTGAGCCTACGCCTTGCCAGCCTTTTCAGCCGCGTTTTTCTTCATCTGCTCAAGCATTTCTTCCTTGGTCAAACGGGTCTTGCCGCGCGCACGGCGGGGCGCGTGACCTTTGTGATCGTCATGCTTGTTATACGTGCTGTTGCCGAAATTCGACGTGTCGGGTTTGTTGCTGTTCATCTCAATTTCCTTTCGCTTGCGCCCCCAATGCACCAAGCGCGGCCCGCGCACAACTCATAGGTCTCAATCATGCACCTGCTCGCCGCCACCCCCGGTTCTATTGATGATGGTAAAGAACCCGTTGATCTGGGCCAAACCCCTGCGGATGTGGTGATCATTTCCGCTGCTGATACTGAGCTTGCTGCCCTCTCGGATGCACGCGCCCAGATCGCCGCACCCCCGACCTTGCGTCTTGCCAGTATGATGCACTTGATGCACCCCATGTCGGTCGATCTTCATATTGATGAATGCGCAGTGAAATCAAAACTGGTTATCGCGCGCGTCCTCGGCGGAGTTGGCTACTGGAAATACGGGGCCGAGCAATACGCCGCGCGCCTCCATGACGCAGGTGTCCCTTTGGCGCTGCTCCCCGGTGACGACAAACCCGACGAGGAACTGCGCCGCCTCAGCACAGTCTCGGACGAAGATTACGACGCGCTCTGGGCCTACTGCGTAGAGGGCGGCCCCGACAACGCGCAAAACCTGTTGCGTTACGCAAAATCCATGCTCGACGGATCCGATAAACCCAGCGCAGCATCCCCGCTGTTGCGCGCAGGTGTTTATTGGCCGGGCGCTGGCATCTCCAGCCTGTCCGCCGCCCAAGACGGCTGGACAGACGGTGCCCTAATCGTCCCCATCATCTTCTACCGCGCTCTCATTCAAGGCGCAGGCCTACATCCCATCAACCGCTTGACCAAAGCTCTGCTCAAAGAAGGTCTCAACCCCCTCCCCCTCTTCGTGGCCTCCCTCAAGGACCCCGTCAGTGTCGCAACGCTGGAACAAGTCTTCACCGCATCACCACCCTCCGTCATCCTCAACTGCACGTCCTTCGCAGTTGGCTCACCTCACGCAGGCGACAACAGCCCGAAGAACCCGCTCACCATGCCTGCCGCCAACGACGCGCCAATCTTTCAAACCGTCCTTGCAGGCTCGACCGAGGAAGCATGGGCCTCTGGCCTCACAGGCCTATCAGGTCGTGACATCGCGATGAACGTGGCACTACCCGAGGTTGACGGGCGAATCCTTTCCAGAGCGGTCTCCTTCAAGGGCGAAGCATACTTTGACGAGGCCACAGAATGCCCCATCGCCACATATCGCGCGCAAGGGGATCGCATCGGTTTCGTTGCACAGCTTGCTGCGAATTGGGCAAAACTGCGCGCGGTTTCCACGGAGAACCGTCAGGTCGCTTTGGTCCTTGCGAACTATCCCAACAAAGATGGCCGTCTTGCAAATGGCGTCGGTCTCGACACTCCTCAAGCAACGGTTAACACGCTGCACGCTTTGCATGGCGCGGGCTATACAATTGAAAACGTCCCGAGCGATAGCGACGATCTGATGAAGCTGATCATGGCCGGACCAACCAATTGGCTCACGGATCGCGCCGATAAAGAGGGTGGCGAAACGCTGCCTTTGGACATTTACCAAAAGCATTTCGACGCACTCCCCTTCGATGTGAAGGAGCAGATCACAACCCGCTGGGGCGCGCCTGAAAATGATCCATTCCTCACACCCGATGGCTTCAAACTCTCCATCTTCAAATTCGGCAATGCCACCGTGGGTGTGCAACCCGCGCGCGGCTACAACATTGATCCGACCGACACATATCACTCGCCCGACCTCGTGCCGCCGCACAATTATCTCGCCTTTTACATCTGGCTCCGACACGTCCAAGGTGCCCACGCGATTGTCCACATGGGCAAACACGGCAACCTCGAATGGCTCCCTGGCAAGGCGATTGCGCTGTCTGAGAACTGCATGCCCGAAGCCGTCTTTGGCCCCACGCCCCACATCTATCCATTCATCGTCAACGACCCGGGTGAAGGTACCCAAGCCAAGCGCCGTGCGCAGGCCGTGATCATCGACCATCTGACACCCCCTTTGGGCCGCGCCGAAACATACGGTCCGCTAAAAGACCTCGAAGCGTTGGTTGACGAGTACTACGAGGCCGCGGGCATCGACCCCCGCCGCATCGAGTATCTCCGCCGAGAAATCCTGAGCATGACCTCCTCTACAGGTCTCGACAAAGACGCGGGACTATCGGGCGACGACGAAGACGGCGATTTGGCCAAGCTTGATTCATACCTATGCGAACTCAAAGAAGCGCAGATCAGGGACGGCCTTCATATCTTCGGCTCTTCGCCAGAGGGCGATCTAGAACGCGACCTCGCTATCGCCTTGGTCCGTGTGCCACGCGGCGACGGAACACAAGGTGACGCCTCCTTGATCCGCGCCCTTGCAACAGATTGTGGCGTCGATATCGACCCGCTCGATTGCGACATGGGAACAGCCTACACGGGCCCACGTCACAAGTTCCTTGAAAGCATGAGCACGGACACATGGCGCTCAAACGGCGACACGATTGAACGCCTAGAACTGCTCGCACAGAGCACAATCCAGTGGACAGAAACACCTGAACACTTCAAAGCCACCGCATTGGTTCTCGAAACCCTGCACAACGAAGTGATGCCCAACCTCCGCTCTTGTGGACCTGCCGAAATGAACGGCCTTTTGACCGCACTCAATGGCAAATTCGTCGCCCCTGCCCCATCCGGTGCACCGACGCGCGGCCGCCTCGACGTGCTTCCCACAGGGCGCAATTTCTTTTCCGTCGATAGCCGCGCTATCCCGACCCCGACCGCATGGGCGCTCGGGTGGAAGTCCGCCAATCTGCTCATCGAAAAACATCTGCAAACCCACGGCGATTGGCCGCGCACAATGCTGCTGACCGCTTGGGGCACCGCCAACATGCGCACAGGTGGCGATGACATCGCGCAGGCCCTCGCGCTGATGGGAGTCAAGCCGAAATGGGACAGCGCCAACCGCCGCGTCACAGGGTTTGAAGTCCTTCCCGAAGGCGTGCTTGGGCGTCCTCGTGTGGACGTTACCCTGCGCATATCGGGTTTCTTTCGCGATGCGTTTCCGCAGCTTATCTCCCTTGTCGATAGCGCAACCAAAGCCGTTATGGCGTTGGATGAATCCGAGGGTCAAAACCCCGCCGCTGCGCGCGCGACGGCAGAGGGCAACACATCGCGCGTCTTCGGCTCCAAACCGGGCGCATATGGTGCAGGCTTGCAAGCGATGATCGACGAACGCCTCTGGGCCGACAAAGCCGACCTTGCCGAAGCCTACCTTGAATGGGGCAGTTACGCATATGGCGCGGGTGTTGAAGGCGAACGGGATCGCAAAGGGTTCGAAACCCGTCTCAAGCAAACCGAAGCCATCGTACAGAATCAAGACAACCGCGAACACGACCTGCTGGATAGCGACGACTACTACCAATTCGAAGGCGGTGCCGCCGCCGCCGTCAGCACGTTGCAAGGTCAAGATCGTCCTATCTATCACAACGACCATTCCCGCCCGGAACGTCCCGTGATCCGCACGTTGGATGAAGAAATCGGACGTGTGGTCAGATCCCGCGTGGTGAACCCCAAGTGGATCGACGGCGTCAAACGTCACGGCTACAAAGGCGCATTCGAAATGGCCGCGACGGTGGATTACCTCTTTGCATTCGCTGCCACGACAGGCGCGGTCAAAAATCACCACTTCGATCTGGTAGAATCAGCCTTCCTGGAGGACGAGGAAACCCGCGAATTCATTGCGGATCACAACCCCTCAGCCTTGGTAGAAATGGCCGAACGCTTTCAAGAAGCGATTGATCGCGGACTTTGGACGCCACGTTCCAATTCGGCGCGCGCGCGAATATCCGAACTTTTAGACCAGTAAAATAAGGCAATTCGGCTATTTCTGACGTATCCCTTGATGGGAGCGCATAGCTGAGTTGTGCCTTTCGCACTTCACATTCAATTTATTGCATGTATTTATATTCAAAATACTGAATATGAAATCTGCGAAAGGATACACCATGCAAACCCGATCTTCCGTTGCCGCGCAAAACTATGCGCCGCTTTACTTTCTCGCCTCGCTCGGCGCAGGCGGATTAAGCGTTACATTTTTCATGTTCCTGATGTTCTGGGTTCCGCACCAAGGCCGCCCCGTTCCCGTGTTCGAAGACATCCTAAGTGCCTTCCAAACAGGTAACTTCGCACTGCAAAGCGCGATCGTCATCGCGGCCGTGGGCATCGCAGGATTTACCATCCTGAACCTCAAATCCCTGATCTGGAACCTGACCCAATTCTCAGCATTCAAGAAATCGGACGGCTACGCGAAATTCGCCAAATCGAACGCCGCCTCCACTCAACTGGCCATGCCCCTCGCCCTCGCGATGAGCGTGAATGCGATGTTCATCGTCGGCCTTGTCTTCGTTCCAGGCCTATGGGGCATCATCGAATACCTCTTCCCTGCGGCTTTGGTCGTCTTTGGAATGATCGCGGTAATCGCCCTGCGCATGATCGGGACATTCATCGGCAATGTCGTCGCGGATGGCAGCTTTGATGAATCTGCCAACGGCTCTTTCGCACAGGCCTTGCCCGGTTTCGCACTGGCCATGGTTGCGGTAGGCATGTCCGCCCCGGCCGCGATGAGCGGGATCAAATTGACGGTCGGCATATCTCTGGTGCTGTCCACCTTCGTTGGCGTGATCGCTGTGGTCTATGCGACCTTGGCTATCTTTGCTGGTATCCTTGGAATGATCCGCCACGGCGCTGCGCGTGAAGTGGCCCCGACCCTGATGATCACTATTCCTTTGATGACCGTTCTTGGCATTATGGTCCTGCGTCAAAACCACGGCTTGCACACAATGTTCGATGTGCACGCAGCCCCCGCCGAAACGCTAATGCTGACTGCGAAATTCCTTGGCATCCAACTCGCCTTCCTCGGTCTTGGCCTGTCGGTCCTCAAGGTACAAGGGTACTGGGATGACTTCGTGATTGGCGACAAAACCTCTGTCGGCTCCTATGCCTTGGTTTGCCCCTTTGTGGCGCTTGCGGTGATGGGTCACTTCTTCATCAACAAGGGCCTTGTGGGCGCGGATGTGATCGTAAAATTCGGTGCCGCCTACTGGATGCTTAGTGCGGTTGCGATTGCCATGCAGTTGATCGCCATTGCCATGGTGGTCCGCCTGAACCGCCAGCATTTCGCTGCAATGCCTCCTGCTGCGATCCCTGCTCAGTAAGTCTTAGCGAAAAAGGGCGTTTGATTTGTTCAAGCGCCCTTCTCACTCGCCCGTATCGCGCCTATGTTCTTCTAAACCTAGCGCGAAAGAGGCACCCCATGAGCGATTCAGAACGTCACGCAATGAAGATGGCCAAGAAGAAGGCTGCACGCGATAAAATCATGGCCACGAAGACCGATGAAAAGGGTCTGATCGTCATTCATACGGGGAAAGGTAAGGGCAAAAGCTCTGCCGCGTTCGGGATGATCTTCCGCCACATCGCGCACGATATGCAATGCGCCGTGGTGCAGTTCATCAAAGGTGGGATGAGCACGGGCGAACGTGATCTGATCCTCGGGAAGTTCTCAGATATTTGTTCATTCCACACGATGGGTGAAGGGTTCACATGGGAAACCCAAGACCGCGACCGCGACACCGAAATGGCGCAGTCCGCTTGGGAAAAGGCCAAAGAATTGATCCGCGATGAGAGCAACAAAATGGTGCTCTTAGACGAAATCAACATCGCGCTGCGCTATGATTACATCGATGTGAACGACGTGGTGACGTTCTTGGTGGAAGAGAAACCTGCAATGACCCATGTGGTTCTGACGGGCCGCAATGCGAAAGATGATCTAATCGAGATCGCCGATCTGGTGACCGAGATGGAGCTGGTGAAGCATCCGTTTAGATCAGGCATTAAGGCGCAGATTGGGGTGGAGTTTTAGTGTCTGAAAACCTTGAGAAAAGTGAATTGGTAATTGCTAGAATTTTAGACAAACTCATCGAGTATGGTTTTCAGCATTCATCGTTAAAATTGGAAGAAATTGAACTCGGTGATAGTTATTCTTCTTTTTGGATACCTTGCTGTGACTGGCTATGTGACGAAGGCATAATTAGAGTTTCTGATCATACCAAGTTTTTTGATGGAAGTTCTATATTGCAAAATCCCGTATTGACAGCTTACGGGATTTCATTGCTGGGGAGAACTATTGGACCTGTCGACGATGCTCGCAACCTTCAATCAGCCGTAAGAGAAGTGTCATCGACACGAGTTTCTTATGCAAGCGTCGGGGAACTCTTCGGTGGCTTGCTTGGAGCCTTTACAAAATCCATAGGATCTTAGCATGCCCAAAACCCGCCTTCTCACAGAATTCGGCCAAGGCGCGAGCCTGCGCCGCCAAGACTACACCCAAGCTGCACGCCGAGCGCTGCAAGATGCGCTTTGGCACAATTCCATCAACCTCGCGGAACTCTACGGGAAAGAAAAAGAAGCGATGCTGATCGACGTTGAAGTGGGCGTGCAGCAGCCGGATCAACTCGACACAAACGCGCTCAAAAACATCTTCCCTTACGGTCAAATCACCATCAACGCGCGCAAAGGTGGGCTCGACGTTCCCCGCCCTGATGGCAGCCCAACCGTCATCGCCACTGTTGCGATCAACGTGTCCCTCGATCTGGAGCCAGCACAATGACCGATCAACGCTTCATCATCGAAATGGGCACTGGAAACGATCAATACGGAATGGATTACACCAAGGCCGCCGCCCGCGCGATCGAGGATGCGATCCGCCACTCCGCCATCCCCATGCTCGCCGCCCGCAACATCCCCCACACCGACATGCGCGTGCAAGTCACGATTGGCGTTCAGGAACCCGAAAAACTCGATACCGACGCGCTGAAATCCGCCCTCCCCCGCGGCACGGCAACCATCACCGCAACCCACGGCGGACTGAATGTGCATAACCCTGACACAGATACCACCATCGTGATCGCCACAGCCGCTGTCGAAGCCTTCCTTCCGAAACAAGCCTGAATTCCTCTCTCCAAAAATATCCCGGGGGTGTGGGGGCTGGCCCCCATTCCAACGCTTGCTGCACGCAACGTCCGGTCATATATGTTGACCAATTAACAAGAAAGCGCAGCATGCCCTTCCGACCTGTTGAACCTGAAAAACTCTCCAACGCCGTCATCCGCCAGATCGAGAACCTGATCCTGCGTGGCATATTGCGACCCGGTGAACGGCTCCCGTCGGAACGCGAGCTTTCAGATCGCTTCGGCGTCTCGCGCCCGTCTCTGCGCGAAGCGATTGCCAGTCTGCAAGCTGACGGCCTCCTCACCAGTAAAGCAGGGGCAGGTATTTTCGTCGCCGACGTGTTGGGATCAGCCTTTTCACCAGCCCTGACACGTCTGTTCGCGCGCCACGATGATGCGGTTTTTGACTACCTTTCCTTTCGCCGTGACATGGAAGGGCTTGCTGCTGAACGCGCGGCGCGGCTTGGATCCAACACCGATTTACAAGTCATCGACGCAGTTTTTCAAAAGATGAAAAAGGCGCACTCCAAGCGTTCCACAGACACAGAGGCGCAGCTTGATGCAGACTTCCACCTTGCCATTATCGAGGCCAGCCATAACGTGATCATGCTGCATATGATGCGCTCCATGTATCAGCTTTTGCGCGAGGGGGTGTTTTACAACCGCCAAATCATGTTCAAGCAACGTACGACCAGCGATGTCTTGCTGGAACAGCACGCCAGGATCAACCATGCGCTACAAGCCCGCGATCCGGCTGGCGCGCGGAATGCTGTAGTGGCGCATCTCACATTTGTGGAAAACGCCCTGCGGGATGATGTAAAAACACAAGGAAACGAACAGATCGCCCAGCAACGCTTTGAGCATGAAAAATCAAGAGGCCCCAAATGAACACAGCTATTGTTACAGGCGCCGCGCGCGGCATCGGACTTGCCACGACCAAGCAACTGCTTGCCAAAGGCTGGCGTGTTGCAATGGTGGATTGGGACGCCGCAGAACTCACCAGCGTATCTGCTGATCTAACGGACGTGCTGGCGTTGCACTATGATATTTCTCAGCCAGAGCAAGCAGAGCAAATCATCACTGACACACTCGCGCACTTTGGCCAGGTCAATGCGCTTGTGAACAACGCTGGCATCGCAGATTTCGGACCGATTGAAGACACGGATTTCGCCCGTTGGAAAGCGGTTATGTCGATCAACCTCGATGGTACGTTCTTGGTGTCTCAAGCTGCCACTGACGCGCTGAAGGTCACAAAAGGCTCTATCGTCAACATCGGTTCTATCAGTGGCCTGCGTGCTTCAACTCTGCGTGTGGCCTATGGCACATCTAAGGCCGCAGTCATCCATCTGACCAAACAACAAGCGGCTGAACTGGGCGAATATGGCATTCGTGCAAACTGCGTCTGCCCCGGCCCTGTACGCACCAAACTGGCGATGGCGGTCCACACGCAAGAGATCATCGACGCTTACCATGACGCGATTCCGTTGAACCGCTATGGATCCGAGGATGAAATAGCCTCTGTAATCACCTTCCTTTGTTCACAAGAGGCGTCTTATGTAACAGGTCAAGTGATTGCATCAGATGGCGGGTTTGAAAGCACGGGCGTTGGGCTTCCGGCCCTGCGGGACTGAAAATTCAGCTAAGAATAGGACCAGACGGCCCTCAATCCTGCATAAACCTGCCAAAAACCGACAAAACAACTTTATTTACAGCTTTGAGACGGCTCCAATTGACGCAGGTCACTTCTGATCTGTGCTTTAGAAGGCTTTGCATGCCCGTCCTGCTACAAAATGGCTTCATGACAATCGTTGCGCATCCTGACGATGATTTGTTGTTCATGAACCCTGACATTGCGCATTCAATTGCAGAAGGCGATGTCACAACCTCGGTCTTTCTGACCTCTGGTGATGCAGGCGGCACTGGCCGAACTTGACGCGATTGGCGCATGTGGTTGTGTATTGGTGGGCAACCCCGATTATTATAGCCGCTTTGGATTTGCGAGTAGCGGGGCGCTGACGTATTTTGATACGCCTGTTAAGTACGTGCAGCACATAAGGTTACGAGGTGCAGAGCCGATTGGGGAGGTTGGGTATCATGGGGCATTTGGTGGGGTTTGAGTGTCTTGTTTAGGTCTAATGTCAGCTGTGCGGGGCGGTTTCAACGGATCGACCTGCCATTCGCGAAAATTCGCTTCCCCCCTCACCTGTCTAACTCCAATTCCGCCTCCAAGAACCGCTCGAACGCATCCATGTCCAGCTCTTCGAACTGACCAAACCCTTGCATCCACACCGACGCACCCTTCATGGCGTCGGGCTGGAGTTTGCACCATTTCACCCGTCCGCGCTTTTCCTGAGAAATCAGACCCGCCTTGGTTAATATCCCCAAGTGCTTGGAAATCGCGGCCAGCGACATCTCGAACGGTTCTGCCACGTCTGTCACGGCCATGTCATCCTCAAGCAGCATCGACAGGATCGCGCGACGTGTCGGGTCTGCCAAAGCGGCGAAGATGGTATCAAGGGCGTGGCTCATATCGCCCATAAACGCGCACCGCGCTTAATCGTCAACCAAATGGTTGAATATACTACACCGCGCAATAACACCGATCTCACCCCTGCGCCCAGCTGTCGCAGCTTCCAAATTTTGAAAAAAATACATATAAATCAGATCCTTAATCAATACCCCATCTCACTTGACTCGGGCCGCCCCCAGGCTTAGCACTCCCCTAAACCACCGAACGGGATTTGAGCGCTTGAGCGACCCTGACCAAGAAGATCGTCTAAAGGCATTGGACGCACGGATTGAGCAGGCGAAATCAACACTGACGCCAAAGTCCGCACAGGAGGAACACTATAGTCAGGCCCAACAAGGCTGGCGCATGGTGACAGAGCTAGTTGCCGGTCTCGGGATCGGTTTTGGCATCGGATACGGGCTTGATGTGCTGCTGGGCACGATCCCGATTTTTCTGGTGCTGTTTACATTTTTGGGTTTCGCGGCGGGCGTCAAAACGATGATGCGCACTGCACAGGAATTCCAGAGCGCACAAACGGCTGATCAAGCCGAAGACGAAGAGAAGGGCTGAGAACATGGCAGACAAAGCGGCAGAAGGCGGCAGCCTCGTATTCCATCCAATGGACCAGTTCATCATCAAACCTTTGTTTGGTGATGGCCCTATCGGCATGTTCACAGTCACCAACATGACGCTATGGCTTGGCCTAGCCGTTCTTTGCATCATCGGCCTGATGGTTCTGGGCACATCGCGCCGCGCGGTCATCCCGACACGCGCACAGTCAATTGCAGAAATGGCATATGGTTTCGTCTATAAGATGGTCGAAGATGTCACTGGCAAAGACGGTTTGAAGTACTTCCCTTATATCTTCACACTTTTTATCTTCATCCTGTTCTCTAACTTCCTCGCCCTGATCCCAATGTCCTTCTCGCCCACATCGCACATTGCGGTCACAGCGATCTTGGGCTTTGGCGTGTTCTTCGTGGTAACAGCGATCGGCTTTATCAAGAACGGCGTCGGCTTCTTGGGCTTGTTTTGGGTGTCCAGCGCGCCACTCGCCCTGCGCCCTGTTCTGGCACTGATCGAAATCATCTCTTACTTCGTGCGCCCGGTAAGCCACTCCATTCGTTTGGCTGGCAATGTCATGGCGGGCCACGCGGTTCTCAAGGTTTTCGCAGGCTTCGCTGCGCTGACAGCCGTCGCACCTTTGTCGATCCTCGGCGTTGTTGCGATCTACGGTCTCGAAGTGCTGGTGTCCGCGATCCAAGCCTACGTCTTTACCATCCTGACATGCGTCTATTTGAAAGATGCATTGCACCCGTCTCACTAACCAACGTGAACTGTCCGGCAATCGGGCAGCTTACAACTCTATCTAACTTCCAATCGTAAGGAGAATTATTATGGAAGGCGATCTCGCACACATCGGCGCAGGCCTCGCAGCAATCGGTTCCGGCGCAGCCGCAATCGGTGTAGGTAACGTAGCAGGAAACTTTCTTGCAGGCGCGTTGCGCAACCCATCCGCTGCTGCTTCGCAGACAGCAACATTGTTCATCGGTATCGCGTTCGCAGAAGCACTGGGCATCTTTGCATTCCTCGTCGCTCTTCTGCTGATGTTCGCAGTCTAAACCGACACGATCTTAATCCTTACGCGCGGGCGGCTTGGCTAACCCTTAGCCGCCCGATGTAGAGAAAAGTTCCGACGGAGGACGATATGGCTACCGAAACTACAGGTGCCGTCAGCTCATGCGTGGATTCCTATGGCTCAGCCATTGGTATGCCGCAACTTTGCTTTGAATGGTTCCCAAACCAGATTTTCTGGCTCGTTCTCACTCTCGTAGTGATCTTTCTTGTCCTGTCCCGCATCGCGCTTCCGCGCATCGCTGCGGTTCTGGCAGAACGTCAGGGAACGATTACCAATGACATCGCCGCAGCTGAAGCGTTGAAAGACAAAGCAGCGAAAGCGGAAGACGCTTACAACAAAGCTCTCACGGATGCGCGCTCTGAGGCGCAAAACATCGTGGCGAGTGCAAAAGCAGAAATTCAAGCTGACCTCGACATCGCAATCGCGAAAGCGGATGCAGAGATCAGTGCGAAAGCCGCTGAATCGGAGAAAGCCATCGCTGAAATCCGTGCCGGTGCTCTCGCAAGTGTTGAAGACGTTGCCAAAGACACAGCAGCGGAAATCGTTTCTGTTCTGGGTGGCAAAGCTTCAGCCAAAGATGTGGGCGCGGCTGTCGCTGCCCGCTTGAAAGGATAGTATCATGCGCATTAAAGCCCTTGCTCTCCTGATGACACTTACAGCGCAGCCAGCCTTGGCTGCATCTGGCCCATTCTTTTCGCTCGGCAACACCGACTTCGTCGTCCTGCTCGGCTTCCTGACTTTTGTTGGTGTTTTGTTTTATTTCAAAATTCCGGCTCTTTTGGGTGGCATGCTCGATAAACGTGCTGTCGGTATCCGTGACGAGCTGAATGAAGCCAAAGCCCTACGTGAAGACGCTCAAACACTTCTTGCCTCATACGAGCGCAAACAAAAAGAAGTGCAAGAACAAGCAGATCGCATTGTAGCAGCAGCTAAGAAAGACGCCGCACTTGCAGCGGATCAAGCGAAAGAGGACCTCAAAGCCTCCATCGCGCGCCGCCTTGCTGCCGCTCAGGATCAACTGGCTTCTGCAGAAGCTGGCGCGATCAAAGAAGTGCGTGACACAGCTGTTACAGTTGCAATTGCAGCCGCTAACGACGTGATCGCAAAGCAGATGACCGCGAAAGACGGTGCTGCATTGATCGACACTGCTATCGGCGAAGTCTCTTCCAAACTTCACTAAACGCGGTCCTAAAACTACCCGAATTCGCCCGGCCCTCGCGCCGGGCTTTTTCTTGTCCAATTCATCTTGCCCCTAAACTCCGGGGTTTGGGGCAGCGCCCCAATTGGCCGCGTTAGCGGCTTATCCAGCGCGTGCATTGCACGCACATTCAGGTCAGACTCACTTGACTCCTTGGGTAACGCGCTCAACGATAATGACATGACATCAAACACTCTCCGCCAGATCACCGAAAACCCCGACCTTGGCATCACGATGCCCGACGGCACGCGCCTGTCTGCCCGCACGTGGATACCTGACGACGCCGCAGACGCCCCCGTCCCGGCGATTCTTGAATTCCTGCCCTACCGCAAACGCGATGGCACCACCGCGCGCGACTGTCTGACTCATCCCTATTTCGCCAAACGTGGCTATGCCTGCATCCGTGTCGACATGCGTGGTAATGGCGACAGCGAAGGTCTGATGGAGGACGAATATAGCCCTCAAGAACTCAGCGATGCAGTTGAAACAATCAACTGGCTTGCCAGCCAGTCATGGTGCAATGGCAGTGTCGGCATGATGGGCATCAGCTGGGGTGGCTTCAACTCTTTGCAGGTGGCGGCACTTCAGCCTGATGCACTGAAAGCGATCATCACACTTTGCTCTACGGTCGATCGTTATGCGGATGATATCCACTACAAGGGCGGCTGTTTGCTAAATGAAAACCTTGGTTGGGGCGGGACGATGTGGGCGTATTCTTCGCGCGCACCTGATCCTGCGCTGCGTCCAGAGGACTGGCGCGAAATCTGGCTCGACCGTCTTGAAAACAACCCCTTCCTTGCGGCCACATGGCTCGGTCATCAGCGCCGCGATACCTATTGGGAACATGGCTCGGTATGTGAAGACTATTCAGCAATCAAAGCTGCCACACTCGCGATTGGTGGCTGGGGTGATGCCTATAAAAATGCACCACCTGCACTGATCGAGAACCTAACGGCCCCTGCAAAAGCCATCATCGGCCCTTGGGTTCACAAATACCCCCATTTCGCTATTCCAGAACCACGGATCGGATTTCTGCAAGAGGCGTTGCGCTGGTGGGATCACTGGCTCAAAGGTGAAGAAACAGGCGTTGAGAATGATCCGCTCTATCGTCCTTACTTGATGGACTCTGTACAGCCAAAATCCTGGTACACAGAACGTGCAGGCACATGGCTTGCGATCAACGAAAAGCCTTCCGACTTACCACGTGAGACATGGCATTTGGCAAATGGAATGCTGCAATCAAGCCCTGCGACGATCAACACAAAGGTCAATTCGCCCCAAACCTGCGGTGCGCATTCCGGTGAATACTGCGCGATCTGGCTGGGACCAGAGTTGCCAGACGATCAACGCAGCGATGATGCGATGTCATCTGTTTTCAAAACTGAACCGCTGGCAGAGCGCCGTGACATAGTTGGCGCACCCCAAATCAAACTCAGCTTGAGCGTGGATAAATCGCAAGGCCAGATCGCTGTGCGATTGCTCGATATCCACCCCAATGGTGCAAGTGCGCGGATCACCTATGGGGTGTTGAACCTCAGCCATCACTCAAGCCACGCTAGTCCCCAAGCACTTACGCCTGACACCGCTTTCGAGGTAACGCTTGATCTGGATCACATCGCATATCGCTTGCCTGCCGGGCATCGCCTTGGCGTTGCAATTTCAACAGCCTATTGGCCACTCATTTGGCCCTCGCCAGAAGACACGACGCTCACCCTTCACGCTGGCTCAATAAGCGTGCCGATGCGACCAAGCGAAGACATTGATGAATGGACCTTCGAGCCACCTGAGGCAGAAGAACCATGGCAGGTCGAAACCCTGCGCGAAGGATCAAACAGCCGCAAAACCATCACCGATTGGACAACGGGCAATGTCACGTTGGAAATCGTGGACGATTTCGGCAAAGTCAAAGACAGCGATCATGGGCTTATAAACGGATCCATCGCATGCGAGTGGTGGTCAATCCATCCTGACGATCCACTGTCCGCAAAAGGCAAAACACATTGGGCGGACGAGTTGGAACGTGACGGCATCGCGCTGCGTACAGAAGCCACTTCAGAAATGTCCTCAGATGCAACACACTTTCATTTGAATGCGACGTTACTGGCATATGAAAATGATGTGTTAATCTTTGAAAAGGGCGTGCAACGCAGTATAGCGCGGGACAATCTCTAGCAGTGCAACCCGATAAAAAGGGAAATAACCCTTGATAGCTGCGCCGCAATCCGCATTGTTAACGATACAAAAAGTCGAAACCGCCGATTTACTTAAAGATCGACGGATAAAGCAACAAACTGGGAGACGTCTTAATGAACGATCAACTCGACTATCTGGCGAAACGCGCCACAGCCGGCAAACTGTCACGCCGTGAATTTATGGGCAAAGCATCCGCATTGGGTATCAGCGCTGCAGCGGCAAGCACAATGTTTGCGACTGCTGCACAAGCTATGACGCCTAAAAAGGGTGGCGCTCTGAAGATCGGTTCCACTGGCGGCGAAAGCACGAACTCGCTCGATCCAGCGACATATTCCAGCCAAGTACCATATCACAACGGCCGCCAATTCGGCGACACTTTGGTAGAGGTTTCCCCAACAGGTGAAATCGAACCGCGCCTCGCAACAAGCGTTGAAAGCACGCCAGATGCGAAAACATGGATGTTCAAACTACGCCAAGGCGTTGAATTCCATAACGGCAAGACAATGACAGCTGACGACGTTCTCAAAACGATGGAGCGTCACTCCAACGAGGATTCCAAGTCTGGTGCTTTGGGCGTGATGCGCAACATTGAAAGCATGAAGGTTGAGGGAGACACGTTCTCAGTCACGCTAAAAGACGCTAACGCGGACCTTCCCTATTTGATGTCTGACTACCACCTGATCATTCAGCCAAATGGCGGCATGGACAATCCAGCCGAAGGCGTGGGTACAGGCCCATACAAGATGGAAGTCGACGAGCCGGGCGTACGTCACATGTACTCCAAGTTCGCGAACTATTGGGGCGATGATGGTCACTTTGATTCCGTCGAAATCCTTGCGATCAACGACGCAACTGCACGGACAGCCGCGCTTCAGTCCGGTCAGGTTCACCTGATCAACCGTCTTGAGCCTAAGATCGCTGGCCTTCTGGCACGCGCACCGGGCGTTCAGGTCCAGTCCACACCAGGCCGTGGTCACTATGTGTTCATCATGCATGCTGACACAGCCCCTTTTGATAACGTCGAACTTCGCCTCGCACTCAAGTATGCGATCAACCGTGAAGAAATGGTTGAAAAGATCCTGCGTGGTTATGGTTCTGTGGGCAACGACATGCCTATCAACGCAGCCTATCCGCTGTTTGATCGCTCGATCCCACAGCGCACCTACGACATCGAAAAAGCCAAAGAGCACTATGCGAAGTCCGGTCATGATGGCTCGCCCATTATCCTGCGTACAGCTGACGGTGCCTTCCCGGGTGCAGTTGATGCCGCACAACTCTTCCAACAGTCTGCTCAAGCAGCTGGCATCCCGCTCGAAATCAAGCGTGAACCAAACGATGGTTACTGGTCCGAAGTGTGGAACAAACAGCCATTCTGTGCATCCTACTGGGGCGGTCGTCCGGTTCAGGACCAGATGTATTCAACTGCGTATCTCTCTACAGCGGATTGGAACGACACACGCTTCAAGAACCCAGAATTCGACGCCAAGCTGCTTGCAGCCAAGGCTGAGCTGGACGCAACGAAGCGTAAGGCGCTATATTCGGAAATGGGCATGCTCGTACGTGATCAGGGCGGTCTTATCTGCCCAATGTTCAATGACTTCATTGACGGCGTCAGCGACAAGCTTGTTGGATGGGAAGTTGATCCAAACGGCGAGCTGATGAACGGTCAGGTCACACGCAAACTGTCGTTCGCATAAGGTCGGCTCGCACATGCACCCGATTTTGAAATTGGTTTCCCAGCGCATGGCGCTGGGACTCCTCCTCCTCCTTGCAGCGTCTGCCTTGATTTTTGTCGGCACACAGATCCTGCCCGGCGACGTAGCGCAATCCATCCTAGGTCAATCCGCGACCCCAGAGGCGCTGGCCAATCTACGCAAAGAATTAGGCCTGAACGAGCCTGCCTTGAGCCGCTATTTCAGCTGGCTCGGCGGCGCGATCCAAGGTGATTTAGGCACGGCCCTTACCAACGGCCAAGACATCGCAACCTCTATGGGCAAACGCCTTGGCAACACGTTGTTCCTTGCGTTCTGGGCGGCTGTTATCTCTGTCCCCCTCGCCATCTTTCTTGGCCTTTTGGCGGTGCGCTACAAAGACCGCTGGCCGGACAAGTTGATTTCCGGCGTCACGCTGGCGTCTATCTCGATCCCCGAATTTTTAATCGGCTATGTGTTGATGTATTTCGTCGGTGTAAAACTCGGCTGGGCGCCTTCTGTTGCGATGATCAACGACTCTATGTCGCTCGGTGACAAGCTTTATGCAATCGCCCTGCCGGTTACTGTTCTGACCCTCGTGGTCCTTGCACATATGATGCGCATGACCCGCGCGGCGATCCTGAACGTGATGCAATCGGCCTATATCGAAACGGCTGAACTCAAGGGTCTCAGCAGTTTCCAAGTCATCGCGCGTCACGCTTTCCCGAACGCAATCGCGCCGATTGTGAACGTGGTCATGCTCAACCTTGCCTACCTCGTCGTGGGCGTGGTCGTGGTCGAAGTGGTCTTCGTTTACCCAGGCATGGGCCAGTATCTGGTGGATCACGTCGCCAAACGCGATGTTCCAGTGGTGCAGGCCTGCGGCCTTGTATTTGCCGCCGTTTACATCCTGCTGAACATGGTTGCGGATATCGTTTCCATTCTCGCAAACCCGCGCTTGCGGCATCCCAAATAGGAGGACGGACATATGTTCAGAAACATCCCCATATCCGCCCTCATCGGTCTGTTCTTCACAGGTCTTTATTTCTTCATCGCGATTTTCGCCCCTTGGATTGCACCCTACGGCATGGCTGACGCGGTTGGCGATGTTTGGGAACCTGCATCGGCAAAACACTGGCTTGGCACGGACAGCATCGGGCGCGATCTGCTGAGTCGGATGATCTACGGCGGTCGCACGACGATCTTTATCGCCACTGCTGCGACGATCCTCAGCTTCACGCTTGGCTCTTGCCTTGGCCTCTTGGCCGCCGTCGTTGGCGGCTGGGTCGATCAAGCGATTTCCCGTTTTGTCGATCTCATCATGTCGATCCCCTCGCTTATCTTTGCGCTGGTTGTTCTGTCGGTGATGCCCGTCACGATCCCGGTTCTGATCTTGGTCATGGGTCTACTCGATTCAACGCGGGTTTACCGCCTGTCTCGCGCAGTCGCTGTAGATATCAACGTGATGGACTACGTCGAAGCCGCGACCCTACGCGGTGAGCGCCGCAACTGGATCATCTTTCGTGAAATCCTGCCCAACGCGCTGTCACCATTGGTCGCCGAAATGGGCCTGCGCTTTATCTTCGCGGTTCTCTTCGTGTCGACACTGTCCTTCCTCGGACTGGGCGTGCAGCCTCCCGGCGCGGATTGGGGTGGTATCGTGAAGGAAAACAAGGACGGCATCGTTTACGGCATCCCTGCCGCACTGGTCCCTGCCTTCGCCATCGCGACGCTCGCAATCTCGGTGAACCTTGTTGCGGACTGGATTCTGAACAGAACAACCTCTCTCAAAGGAGGGCGTGGATAATGGGCGAACCTTTACTCAAAGTACGTGGCCTCAAAATCGGCGCGACTGTGTATCCCCCCGATGCCAAACCCCACAAGATCGAGATCGTGCACGGCGTCGATTTCGAACTCGAAAAGGGCAAGGTTCTAGGTCTGATCGGCGAATCTGGAGCGGGCAAATCCACCATCGGTCTCTCTGCACTCGGCTATGGCCGTGGCGGCGTGGAACTCACAGGTGGTGAAGTCTGGGTTAACGGGCGTGACATTCTACAAGGCGGTATCGCGGACTTGCGCAACTTGCGCGGCGCGGAAGTCACCTATGTGGCGCAATCCGCCGCTGCCAGCTTCAACCCTGCCAAGAAGATCATGGATCAGGTGATCGAAGCCGCCGTCAGCCAAGGCAAATTCAGCAAGGCAGACGCCGAAGCAAAAGCACGCCTTCTGTTTGACAAGCTCGGCCTGCCCGACCCCGACAACATCGGTTCACGCTATCCGCATCAGGTCTCTGGCGGCCAGCTACAACGCTGCATGACTGCCCTCGCCCTGTGCCCTGAACCTGATCTGGTGGTGTTTGATGAACCCACAACGGCACTTGATGTGACCACGCAAATCGACGTGCTCGCGGCGATCAAAGAAGCGATCCGCGACACGGGCGTTGCAGCGCTTTATATCACCCATGACCTCGCCGTGGTGGCGCAGGTTAGTGATGATATCATGGTTCTGAAAATGGGCGAAATGGTCGAATACGGCCCTGTCGATCAGATCATCAACCACCCGCAAGAAGAATACACGCAAGCGTTGGTGTCCGTGCGTTCGATCAATCACGAAGAAAAGACGCCACAAGAGCCTATTCTGCGTGCGCGCAACATCACCGCGCGCTATCGCGGCACCAAATTTGATGTTCTGCATGATGTGAGCGTTGATATTTCGCCCGGTCAAACACTTGCCGTGGTGGGCGAATCCGGCTCTGGAAAATCCACGCTGGCGCGGGTGATCACCGGCCTGCTTCCCCCTAGCTGCGGCTCAATCGAGTTTGTGGATCGCACCCTTAGTCCAGATCAACCCAGTCGCTCGCGCGAAGACTTGCGCGAACTCCAGATGATCTACCAGATGGCCGATACGGCGATGAACCCGCGCCAGACGGTTGGCACAATCATCGGTCGCCCGCTGGAATTTTACTTCGGCATGAAAGGCGCGGAAAAGCGCAACCGCATCGCGGAGTTGCTCGAAGAAATCGAAATGGGTGATGGGTTCATTGATCGCTATCCCGCAGAACTGTCCGGTGGTCAAAAACAACGTGTCTGCATTGCGCGCGCACTTGCTGCAAAGCCCAAGCTGATCATCTGTGATGAGGTGACATCGGCACTTGATCCTTTGGTCGCAGATGGCATCCTTAAACTACTTCTGAACCTGCAAAAACGCGAGGATGTGGCCTATCTCTTCATCACCCACGATCTTGCAACAGTGCGCGCAATCGCCGACAGCATCGCGGTAATGTACCAAGGCCGCGTCGTGCGCTACGGCACGAAATCAGAAGTTCTCAGCCCACCCTTTGATGACTATACCGATCTGTTGCTCAGCTCTGTGCCAGAGATGAAAATCGGCTGGTTGGAAAACGTCATCGCCACTCGCAAAATGGAAAGCGCTGGAAACTGACCAGCATCCTCTTTCCATAAATATCCCCGCCGGAGGCAATCCTATGGATCGCAAATTGCTCCTCATCATCCTTGATGGTGTCCCTCTTCGCAACTGGTCCCGCCTCTTTGGCAATCTGGAAGGGTGGGTCGATGCAGGTACAGCGCAGAAGTGGACGATGACCAGTGTTTTGCCGTCGATTTCAGCAAGCTGCTACGCCTCCATCCACACTGGCGTCACGCCGCAAAAACACGGCTGCACAGGCAATGGCAATGTCTTTCGCATCAACCAGCCCGATCTCTTTTCTGAGATCAGAAAAGCAGGTGGCGTAACGGGGGCCGTGACGCATTCTTTCTGGTCCGAGTTTTTCAATCGCCATCCTTTCGATTTCGTACGCGATATCGAGTATGATGAACCTGAAAGCCCAACGATCAATCATGGTCGGTTCCACACGATGACGGGCTACGGTGCGGCCAACCAAATGACGCCATCTGACATCGATCTGTTCGGAACGCTCACTAATCTCGCGGGTCGATTTGATCTGAACTACGGGATTTTGCACACTTGCACTCTGGATAGCATGGGACATCGGTTTCAGCACGAAAGCCACGAAATGGACCATGCATGTTTCGTGATGGACGAAATGCTCGCGCCGTTTATTCCGCGTTGGCGTGAAATGGGATACGAAGTGATCGTAACGGCCGATCACGGCCAAGACGCGCGTGGCCATCACGGCGCACGCGATGCTTTGCAGCAAGAATTTGCGCTTTACTATTTTGGCGATGCACAGGGCCCTTCTGCGGATACACCACTGCACCAGTTGCAACTTGCTCCGACGATCCTCACACGCCTAGGGGCACCGATCCCGCACACGATGAAGGCAAAACCTTTCCTCTCCGCGTGACGCTAATACGGCCACTGCCCCGCCCCTAAAGCAAAGACCGCTTCTTTGATGCGTGCGAAACTTGCAGCAGACCGTTTAGACATGTGCCGCGCACGCAGATGGCCATGGACCAAGCCTGCCTCATCAACGCGGTGAACACGAACGCCAGCGGCTTTCAACGCCGCCTCATAGTCAACACCGTCATCGCTTAGCGGATCGCATTGCGCCGTGTTGATCACGGTCGCAGGCAACCCCGCAAAAGACGCATCATGCAGCGGCGCATAACTAGGATCACCCACAGGTTCATCCCCTGCCAAGCGCACATTCTTGTAGATCACGATATCGTCCCGCGTCAGCATTGGCGCATCTGCATATTCGATGTAGGATCCCTTGTCGTAGTCGCCACCAAGGCCTGGATAGATCAAGACCTGCCCACGAATATCCAGATCTGATCCCCGCGCCATATGCGAGACACAAGCCGCGAGATTGCCCCCCGCGCTATCACCGCACAGCACCAAAGGCTTGCCATACTCAGCAAACACAGCGCGTGTAGCGGCTATTGCATCGTCAAACATGGCCGGATGCTTATGCTCAGGTGCCATGCGGTAATCGACTGAAATGACATCATATCCACTTGCGTCACAGATCTCTGCGCAAACATCGTCATGACTGTCCAAACCACCGACAACAAAACCGCCGCCGTGATAGTACATCACCACCGCGTCACCACCGCCTTTAGTGTAGCGACGACACGGTACACCGCCATAGTCGCGATCAACCGCCGTGACACCTTGAGGATAGGCAACGCGAAAGACAGCACACATCTCGTTATAAATACGGCGCTGGTCCTCTATCCCGAACGTCGCGGTGTCACTGGGATAACATGCGTTGGTTTTCTCGATAAATGCCCAAATCTCTGCATCAATTAGCGTGTTGTAATCGGCCATCGCGCCCTCCGGTTTCTTCATGTTTCAGCAAAACCGCCAAGGCCATAACAGTCAAGGCAACACCAACCAGAATAAGCCCGCGCGGCGCGCCGTGGCCCAATGCGATTTCCCATAAGATCACCCAAGACGGGATCAAATACGTGTAGGCCATGACCTTTGCCCCCGGCAATCGTAAAGACGCGAACTGACCCAGCACAAAGGTCGTCGCAGTAGCGAAAATCGAGATGTAGACAATCGTCAGCCAAACGATGTTTGGAAGCGCGGAATAGTCGGTGCTCCAAATGGCCGACCAGCTCCAGACCAACAAAACCAGCGTGCCGCCAATCGTTGTCCCAAAAGAGAACAGCAAAGCGCTTTCGCCACGGTTCAACAAGCGCACGAGCGGGATGTAAATGGCATGCGCAACGCAACCCCAGAAATATATGATCTCGCCCCTGCCCACTTCAAACGCAGTGAAGGCGTTCCAATCGGCGCGAAAAATCACCCAGAACGCACCGATTGCACCAATCAATAGCCCCCCTGCAATCCGCCACGTGGTAATCTGGCGCAACAGAACAAAACTGGCCAGCGCCGTCAAAACGGGCGTGAGCGTAAAGACAGCAGCAGCAGAAACCGGTTTGGCGGTCTTAAGTCCTTCAAACATCAGTACGAAATAGGTCGCAAAGACTGCGCCCAGCAGAACGTAACGCCACACAGCGGTAAAGCATGAAACCTTAAGCTCGCCGCGCAGCGCGCACAGCGTGCCAAGCAAAAGCGCCGCAATGGAAAACCGCAGAACCGTGACAAGCTCTGGCGCGATGAACGGAGAGGCCAGCGCGCCCAGCGAAAAAGACCCCGCGACAAGCATGGAAAACAGCAGCATTGCGCCATGGCCGCGCAATGGCTCGCTCACGTCATTTCCCAGCTTTTTGCCTGTTCCTTTACGAAACGCAGAAAGGCTTGGACCTTGGCCGTGCGGTGCAAATCAACATGTGTCACCAACCAAAGTGGCGCGTTCCAATCTTCGCGTGCGGGTGCAATTTGCACCATGCCCTCATGGCTCGCGGCGTCATGCACATTCATAAATCCGATGCCTGCCCCTGCGCGGATTGCCAGTTCCATCGCGCGATTATCAGTCGAGCGGAATACAACATTTTCGCGCGGCACATTCGCGATCATCCATCTAAAAAAGGGCGACCGATTGTTTACTGTGTCGTGCCCGACAAAGCGGTGCTTGGAATATTCGCTTTCATCCTTGGGCGCGCCAAAGCGTTCGACATAGCTGTGAGATGCATAAAGCCCGATGGGTTGTTTCACGAAAGCCTGAACCACATTATCCGGCTGATCCGGTGCGCTTCCCGCGCGAATGGCGACATGGGCTTCGCCGTATTCCAGTCGGAACAAACGCTCTCCTGTCAGATAGCGTAATGTTACATCGGGGTAGATTTGTTGAAACGCCGTCAGCGTTGGGGCCATCAAAGGCGCTAAACCATTCAGAGAGGTTACGACCAACTCGCCCGAAACCTCATCGCCCTTGCCTTTGACGCGACCTGCCAATTGACTGAATTGCTCATCCGTGGCTTGCGCCACGCGACACAGGTCTTCGCCTGCTTCGGTGGCTGTATAGCCGCGCGCATGACGTTGAAACAGCTTCACGCCAAGGCGCGCTTCCAACGCATCCACATGGCGGATTACCGTGGCATGATGCACGCCAAGCACGTCAGCTGCACCACTGACAGTGCCCATGCGCGCGACCTGATAGGCGGTGCGTACCTCGTCCCAGTTTTCCATGGCTCTTGCCTTTTGTGCGTAAATTCACGAATTGCACCCATGTTCACTGCTTCAGTTCAAAATTGCAATGACATCGCACTTGGCAAAGCTGACATGCCACGCCTGTTGACTCTGACATGCCCAAAGCCTAAACGCAGAGCCATACCCGGAAGCAAAATCTTCCGGTCCTCAATTGCATGAGGATCGCCATCAGTCAGCGCGTTGCGCCCACTGGTGCGTTTCTCGTTTGGAACATTCGCTGGGCCTTCCTACATAGGTCTTAACTTGCAGTCGGCTAAAGGATCTTAGGCATGTTTGAAAATCTATCCGAACGTCTGTCTGGCGTCTTTGATCGCCTGACCAAAGCAGGTGCATTGTCTGACGAGGATGTGAAAACGGCCCTGCGCGAAGTGCGTGTTGCTTTGCTTGAGGCCGACGTGTCCCTGCCGGTAGCGCGCGATTTCGTCAAAGCAGTTCAAGAAAAGGCCACAGGCCAAGCAGTCACCAAATCCATCACACCCGGCCAGCAAGTTGTAAAGATCGTCCATGACGAACTGATCCACGTTCTACGCGGCGAAGGCGAACCGGGTGAGTTGAAGATCGACAACGCCCCTGCCCCGATCTTGATGGTTGGTTTGCAAGGTGGCGGTAAGACGACCACGACGGGTAAGCTTGCCAAGCGTTTGACTGAAAAGAACGGCAAGCGCGTTTTGATGGCTTCGCTCGATATTTATCGCCCTGCCGCACAACAGCAGTTGGCGATTCTTGGTACGCAGATCGGCGTTGATACGCTGCCCATCGTGGCAGGTGAATCCGCCGTTCAGATCGCCAAGCGCGCCAAGCAACAGGCGACATTGGGTGGTTACGACGTCTACATGCTCGACACCGCTGGTCGTTTGCAGATCGACGAAACCTTGATGAAAGAGGTCGAAGATGTCCGCGATGCGGTAAACCCGCGCGAGACACTTCTGGTTGTTGACGGCCTGACAGGTCAGGTCGCAGTTGAGGTTGCCGAAGAATTTGACGGCAAGATCGGCATTTCTGGCGTTGTCCTGACCCGTATGGACGGCGACGGTCGCGGTGGTGCGGCCCTGTCCATGCGCGCAGTCACGGGCAAGCCGATCATGTTCGTCGGCATGGGCGAAAAGATGGAAGCCCTTGAGACGTTCGAGCCTGAGCGTGTCGCAGGGCGCATCCTGGGCATGGGCGACATTGTTGCGCTGGTCGAGAAAGCGCAAGAAACCATCGAGGCTGAACAAGCCGAGCGCATGATGAAGCGCTTCCAAAAAGGTCAGTTCAACATGAACGACCTGAAGTCCCAGCTTGAGCAGATGCAAAAGATGGGCGGCATGGAAGGCATCATGGGGATGATGCCGGGCATGGGCAAGATGGCCAAGCAGATGGAGGGCGCGGGCATTGATGATCGCATCCTCAAACAGCAAATCGCCCTGATCCAGTCGATGACCAAGCGCGAACGCGCGAACCCTGCGCTTTTGCAGGCAAGCCGTAAGAAACGCATCGCCAAAGGCGCCGGCATGGAAGTGTCCGAGCTGAACAAGCTTCTCAAAATGCAGCGCCAGATGGGCGACATGATGAAGAAGATGGGCAAAGGCGGGATGCTCAAGCAAGCGATGAAAGGCATGTTGGGCGGCAAAGGCAGTGGGATGCCTGCTGGCATGGACCCATCCAAGATGGACCCGAAGGCGATGGAAGCGGCCGCAAAAGCCATGGGCGGCAAACTGCCCGGTGGACTTGGTGGCATGGGCGGCGGCATGGGCCTGCCCCCCGGCCTGTCTGGTTTCGGGAAGAAGAAGTAGCGATGCCCCTGACCAACGCCCCTCGTCTTGAAACAGATCGCTTGATCCTGCGCGGCCCTGAACTGGCTGATGCGGACCCATTGATCGCGTTTCTGATGGACGAAGTGCGCTCAGAAGGCTTTGGTGGCTACACCAAACGCGACGAAGCATGGCGCTGGTTCGCTTTGAACATTGGTCATTGGCATATCCATGGCTATGGCTACCTCTCGATTGAGGACAAAGCGACGGGCAAGCCTGCTGGCATCTGCGGTATTTGGAACCCTGAAGGCTGGCCAGAGCCAGAACTAGGTTGGGTTGTGTACGAAGGTTTTGAGGGCAAGGGCATCGCATATGAGGCCGCTTTGGCTGCACGCGCGTGGGCCTATTCTGACCTTGGCTTTACAAGCTTAACCTCGAATATCGTTCCGTCAAACACACGTTCTATCGCCCTTGCCAAGCGCCTTGGCGCGACGTTTGAGCGTGAGTATGACAACGTGCAAATGGGTCTTGATCACCTCTATCGCCATCCGGCACCGGAGGCGCTGTTATGACCCTGCGCCATGAACAAGCCCCTACGGGTATTCCATCAGCGGTTGCCGCAAATGTGGCGGCACAGATCCCGACACTTGTGTCCGACGCGCTGCTTCTTCGCGCACCTAAGGTTGAGGATTTCCCGCTCTACGCTGACATCCTGTGCACCGAGCGCGGTCAGTACATGGGCGGCCCCCTTAGCCGCGATGATGCATGGTGGGACTTCGTTCAGCTCGCGTCTGGTTGGATGCTGCACGGCCATGGCGGCTGGTCCATTGTCGATGTGGACAGCGAAGAACTGCTGGGTTTTGTGATCCTTGGACTAGAGCCTGGCGATCAGCAGATCGAACTGGGCTTCCTTGTGTCTGAAGCGAACGAAGGTCTTGGCATCGCCCATGAAGCCGCACAAATGGCGCGCAGCTTTGCGTTCGACACGTTGAACCTGACTGAACTCGCAAGCTACATCCACAAAGACAACGCACGCTCAATCGCTTTGGCGGAACGTCTTGGCGCGACGCGCACTGTGCATGACGATACGATGCTGGCGTACATTCATAGCAATGAGGCCATGCAATGACCTCGTTCAGCCTTGATATTCCCACGGTTGAAACCGAGCGTCTTATGCTACGTGCCGCACAGGAAAGCGATCTGGACGTGATTGCAGACTTCATGCAATCGGAGCGTTCTCATTTTGTCGGTGGCCCATTGGATCGCGCCAGCAGCTGGAAGCTTATCTCGGGCAATTTCGGCCACTGGGTCATGCGCGGCTTTGGCATGTGGTACGTCCATCATAAAGGTGATGATCGTATGATCGGTGCCTGTGGCTTTATCTTCCACGAAGGTTGGGATGAACCCGAACTTGCTTGGCACGTTCATGATGGCTACGAGGGTGCAGGCTACGCTTTTGAAGCCGCAAGTGCAGCGCGCGCATATGGCGCAAAGCATTTCGGGTTGGACGGCGTTATCAGCTACATCGACCCAAGCAATACACGTTCCGCAAAACTTGCGACCCGTCTAGGCGCTTCGTATGAGCGTGATGGTGGAATGCCAGGAACGCCGTTGGTCCACGTCTACCGCCATCCCAAATCAGGAGATGCCAAATGAGCGAAGCAGTCACCAAAGCCGCCGAAGTGCTTAAAGAGCATCGCGAAAGCATTGATCGCCTTGATGCGATCCTCGTCTACACGTTAGGCGAGCGTTTCAAACACACCCAAGCAGTGGGCAAGCTAAAGGCAGAACATGATCTGCCCCCAAGTGACCCCTCCCGCGAGGCTGCGCAAATTGCGCGGCTGGAAGACCTTGCAAACAGGGCCAATCTTGATCCTGAATTTGCCAAGAAATTCCTCAATTTCATCATTGAGGAAGTTATCCAACACCACAAGCGACACCAATCATAGGGTCAGTGATCTCACTTACCCACAAAAGATAAAACACTAGGAGTACTACACCATGGCCATGAAAATTCGTCTCGCCCGCGGCGGCTCAAAAAAGCGTCCTTTTTACCGTATCGTTGCTGCGGATTCCCGCATGCCACGCGACGGTCGTTACATCGAGAAGTTGGGCACATATAACCCACTGCTCGCGAAAGATAACGAAGAGCGCGTGAAAATGAACGTCGAGCGCATCCAGTACTGGTTGGGTGAAGGCGCTCAGACAACTGATCGTGTGTCTCGTATGCTTGAAGCCGCTGGCCTGCTTGAAAAGAAAGATCGCGCGAACCCTAAGAAGGGTACACCTGGTAAGAAAGCCGTTGCACGCTCTGAAGAGAAAGCTGCAAAAGCAACAGCTGCGGCTGAAGCGGCAGCTGCCCCAGCAGAAGAAGTACCTGCAGAAGAAGCAGCGGCAGAAGAGTAAATTGCTCTTACGTTGGTTTATGAGGGGCGGCGCAGCACTTGCGCCGTCTTTTGCTTTTAAGGGAAAGCGTTTGATATGTTCCGTTTGATCCGTTTACCGATTATGTTTGGCGTAGCATTCGTGCTTGGTGTTTTCTCCGAGCGCAACGCAGCGCTTGATAAATGTTTGGTCGCAGGCGGCACGATGAAAAGCGGTATTTGTCGCGGTGTTTCTGAGGGAGTTTCACAATGAGTGATGACCTGATTTGCGTAGGCTCCATTGGCGGCGCCTTTGGCGTCAAAGGCGATGTGCGCCTGAAAAGCTTTTGCGCAGAACCATCGGATATTGCCGATTACAGCCCCTTAGTGACTGAGGATGGTCGCAGCTTTTCACTGACGCTGCTTGGGCCCGTTAAGAACGGCTATTCCATGCGTCTGTCCGGAATCACGACCAAAGAACAAGCCGACGCGCTTAGCGGTGAAAAACTATATGCACGTCGCGATCAATTGCCGGATTTGCCGGACGATGAATATTACCACACGGACCTGGAAGGGTTGGAAGTTGTCGACACAGGCGGCGTCACCCTTGGCTATGTGAAGAACGTACAAAACCATGGTGCCGGTGATTTACTAGAGGTCCATGGCCCCAACTTGAAAACCGCCGTGCTGTTGCCTTTCACATTGGACGCCGTGCCAACGGTCGATCTAAAAGCAGGGCGCATTATCACCGATCCGCCGGTTGGGTTGTTTGAATAATATGACCCACGCGCATGTCATCACGGATCGCACGATATCCTTCAAAGAGCTGGCCAAATTTGCGAGCGCCGGAGAACCGGTTCATTTCCAGTCGTGTTCTTTGGAAAACGCGGACTTCAAGGATATCGAGTTCCGAGACTGGACCTTCAAGAAATGCGACCTGCGCGGCGCGCGCATGGACAATTGCATTCTGGATGAAGTCGATTTCATTGATTGCAACGCGGTAAAAGCGACGTTTCGATCGGCCCGGTTTTCGCAGGTCCAATTCAGAAATAGCGACCTAAGCAATACCCACTTCCCGTATAGTAAGTTGGCAGATGTCAGCTTTACAGGGTGCAAAATGATCGGCGCGAATATGACCGACATGGCAATTGCCGACCTTAGTTTTTCAGAGTGTAATCTAGGTTTGGCCGAATTGCGCGGGCTAGAGATGAAAGACACAACACTTAAGGCCGTAAATTTTGATCAGGCGGACCTGTCGAATGCGACTTTCCAAGATGCCTATCTCGAAGAATGCTCCTTGCGCGATAGCATCGTCACGGATGCCAACTTCCAAGGAGCTGATTTGCGCACCACCGACTTGGGCGGACTACAAATGAGCGATGCACGCCGTTTCAAAGGGGCGATTATTTCGAAAAGCCAAGCAGCGGATTTGTTGGGCCAGCTTGGCTTGAAGGTGGTGTGATATGACCGAGAAACCCCGCTCCCACGGCCGTATCGCCATTCGCCAGACGTTTAAACCACGTGAGTTGATGACACCCACACCGGAACTTGCAGGCGTTTGGCGCGCACAGATCATTACGCTGTTTCCAGAAAGCTTCCCCGGTGTTCTTGGGGCGTCCCTCACTGGTAAAGCCTTGCAAGAAGGCTTGTGGCAGTTGGATACGATTGATCTGCGCCCTTTTGGGGAAACCAAACACCGCAATGTCGATGACACTCCTGCGGGGGGCGGTGCGGGCATGGTTTTGCGTGCGGATGTGCTGGGCAAAGCGCTCGACAAAGCCGCAGACTCTGCCAAAGGCAACTGGCCCGTCGTCTATCTTTCTCCGCGCGGCAAACGCCTAGATCAGAAGATGGCACAGCGCTTTGCGCAGTGTGACGGAATCACCCTTTTGTGCGGGCGTTTTGAAGGCGTCGATGAACGTGTGATCGAAGAATACGACATCGAGGAAGTCAGCCTAGGTGACTTTATCCTCACAGGTGGCGAGATTGCAGCGCAGGCCTTGATTGATGCAACTGTGCGGCTTATACCGCGCGTGCTTGGGAACTATGATTCCACGCAGGACGAATCGTTCTCGCATGGGTTACTAGAGCATCCTCAGTATACGAAACCTGCGGTCTGGAAGGATCGCGCGATACCGGAAATACTTCAGTCCGGCCATCACGCGAAGATATCTGACTGGCGGCAGGCGATGGCCGAAAGGCTGACAAAAGAAAGACGACCTGACCTCTGGCGGGCTTGGTGTGCAGCGCACAACAGGGACCCGGATGAAGACCAAGAGCTCTGAGGACGCGCAAACCTTCGCGGACTAAACCGTGAGCATACATAGGAGATAAGACATGAATCTTATCGCACAATTGGAGGCCGAACAGGTCGCCGCACTCGGGAAAGATCTTCCCGATTTCAAAGCCGGAGACACAATTCGTGTTGGCTATAAAGTAACCGAGGGCACGCGCTCTCGTGTTCAGAACTATGAAGGCGTGTGCATCGCGCGCAAGAACGGCAAAGGCGTTGCCGGTTCGTTCACAGTTCGCAAGATTTCCTTTGGTGAAGGCGTGGAACGTGTGTTCCCACTGCATTCAACAAATGTAGACAGCATCACAGTAGTCCGCCGTGGCCGCGTTCGTCGTGCCAAGCTGTACTATCTGCGCTCGCGTCGCGGTAAATCCGCACGTATCGCTGAAGATACAACTTACAAGCCACTCAAAGGCTAAGGAGCGCACTGATGAAAAAAGATATTCACCCAGATTACCACATCATCAACGTGAAGATGACCGATGGTACGATCCACCAGATGAAATCCACATACGGCAAAGAGGGCGACCAGCTCGCGCTCGACATCGACCCCTCTGCGCACCCAGCATGGACTGGTGGCGGTACACGCTTGATGGATGCTGGCGGACGTGTTTCCAAGTTTAAGAAGAAATACGAAGGTCTGGGCTTCTAAGCTTAGGATCCTTTTGGTTCTTTGAAACGCCGCTCCTTTTTGGGGCGGCGTTTTGCGTTTGGCTTGTTGACATCGCTTATCCCAAGTCTCTGTTCATCAGCGCAAAACCCTGCGCATGGCAAGCGAACTTGAAAGCCCGACGACCACGCAAAGCAAAGTCTTGGAAACTGTCTCCATTGTTCCCTCGATCAACAAAGCATGCAAAATACTGCCACTCACAATGATCACCGCAAGACTGCCATGCGCCAACTGCCAAACGCGCGGTGTCAAACGCAGTCGGCGGCGTAACAAAGCCAACAACGCCGTCGCGAACAGCGCCCACATGGCGATGACACCCCAAAGCGAAAAGGGCGTAGGGGATCGAAATGTCAGTGCGTCAACCACATCCGGCGGGCTAGTGATCCACAATCCAAACACATGCAGCAGGATTGAAAGCGTTAGCATTCCGCCAACCCAACGATGCGCTTGGCGTCCTTTGATACCTGACAATCCCGGCAATGCACCCGAGACAAGAAACGGTTGCACAAGCAAAAGCGCCATCGCGATCACCCCTGCAAACCCTGCGCCAATGTAAATTGGATCACGCCACGCCAACAGCGGGCTGATCGCAGCAAGCCCAAGCGGCACACTGATTGCAACGCAAAGTGCCGCCCATTTCAGGATCAAAATCGCGCTTTTCACTCGCAATCGATCATACAGGTTGCAACACAAAATGCGCTTCAAGGCGCGTGTCGCTAGACCGCTTCATCACAGGGCGCAGAAAAACAGTTTCAAACTCGGGACTGTCATAGGCCAGATGCCCATGTGCCTGACCAAAGGCAGGCACAATTTGCGGCATCTCAAGGCGGAAAACACCATTCTCATCACTCAGCGTCGCGCCATGCGAGCGTTGATCGCGCTCATGGCCTTCGGTGGTATGCGCCCAGATTTGAATGCGTTGCCCCGCAAGCGGTGCCCCGTCGCCTGCGCGCCGCACTGTGCCGCTCATCCAAAATCCGCCGTTGCCGATCTTTTCAACAATCGGTGCCCCCGGGCGATAATTATTTGCGCCCCCCTGCATGCTCGTCGTCGGTGCAAGCGTGCTTGCCTGCGCAGGAACGCCAAGACCAGAGATACCCGTAATCAACGCCGCGCCACTCACGCTCAGAACAGTTCTACGATTGGGATGACCAAAGCTCATATGCGCACCTTTCCAGAAACACCAACTTGCATACTTTAAATATAGCATCGAAAGGCGCCCACTGCCACTTAGCCCCCTCTTTGAGAGGCGAAAAACAGGTCAAACAGGAACACAAGCGCGTGAAAGTACATGTTTTGCGACCTCATCCCAATGAGGTGTGCAATGTCCCATCGCGATACCATCCGGTGATCAGAAAACCGGGCTTGTTCACCTCGGGGAAGTCGTTCGCCCAATCGCGATAGCGGTCATTGGTCACGATTTTAGCGCGAAAATCACGTGCCGCTTTCAAAATATACTGGTCCGCCACCGTACCAGTTGGCACCACCATAATACGATCCAGGGGCAGTCCCAAAAGCTGACTGAACGTACCATCATGCCCGTATCTCCCTTGCAACTGATGCCCTGCGCTTGCATCAAACATCACGCCTGCCGTGTAGCCATGGTGTTTAAGCCGTTCAAGCACATCGAGAAGCGGTCTAATATTCGGCTGATTGTCAATCCAGTGCATCACGTTAGAGCCGTCCACAATCACCCATTTGCGCGCGCCTATTTCAGCCCTGCTAGGTCCTTTAGTGCGGCTTAGATCGACACGTGGTCTTCGCCTACGGGCACGTTTGGTGACACGCTTGGGCTTGGGCACGATTTGCGGATCAACGGCGCGGCCACGCCATGCCCGAGCAATCAACCACAGGCTTGCCACGACACTTGGCCCCCCAAGCAGCAAGACATCTGACCACGCAGGAACGAGAAACCCGATGGCACAGACAAATATGGAAACAATGAACAAAATCAAAGGTGTCTTCATACACGCCTGAGTAGTAGCGCAGAAAATCTTCGTCAATCGTCAGAAAGATCGGATAGCTTTATGCCGCATGTCGTAAACATGTTTTCAATGATTGATTGGCGCTGCTGGTAAGTTGTTTGTAGATAGCGCAATGTCATCGTCTCTTATAAATTTGTAGAAATCAAACAGATGAAACCCGACACCTTGCACATCACCCAGTCACTTGCAGTAATTGGATGGCACGAATGTATCAGTCTTCCAGAGCTTGGCTTGAAAGAGTTTGCCGTGAAAGTTGACACAGGAGCCAAAACCACTGCGCTTCATGCAGATAATATTGTCACCTTCTACAAGGGTGACGTCAAATGGGTACGGTTCCGCAGCCCTGATGTCCCTGGTTCGCCCCAGCGCACCTGTGAATTTCCGGTTTTTACAAATCGCGACATCACAAATACAAGTGGCAAGCCAGAAACACGTATCGTCATTCGCACGCCCATGGTGCTTGCTGGTCGCAAATGGAAGATCGACATTTCCCTTACAGATAGAGGAACGATGCGCTTTCCTCTTATTCTGGGGCGCAGAGCCTTGCGCAACAAGAACATCGCTGTCCATCCGGGGCAATCCTATCTCGTCAGCGACAAACCCTCCTTTGAAGGATCAGCCCCATGAAGATTGCGATGCTTGCCCGAAACGCCGAGCTTTATACACATAAACGGCTTAAGGCAGCAGCCGAAGAGCGTGGACATTCACTGGATATCATCAACACCTTGCGTTGCTATATGAACATCGCTTCGCGCCGCCCTGAAGTGTATTACAACGGTGAAAAGCTGGTCGGGTATGACGCGGTTATTCCGCGGATCGGGGCTTCGATTACCTTTTATGGTATGGCGGTGTTGCGCCAATTCGAGATGCAAGGCGTGTATCCGCTAAACGAAAGCGTCGCCATCGGCCGGTCTCGGGATAAGTTGCGTTCGATGCAGTTGTTGGCACGCGATGGCATTGGATTGCCCGTCACCACATTTGCCCATGATCCCAAGCAAACAGATGAAGTGCTTGAATTGGCAGGCGGTGCGCCAGTGGTGATCAAACTGCTGGAAGGCACTCAAGGTATTGGTGTTGTTCTGGCCGATACCAAACGATCTGCGAAATCCGTTGTCGAAGCATTCCGCGGGGCTGGCGTGAACATCTTGCTGCAAGAATTCATCAAAGAGGCAGGCGGCACCGATATTCGTGCAATCGTGGTCGGCGGAAAAGTCGTTGCTTCCATGAAGCGCACAGGCGCTGATGGTGATTTCAGGTCTAACCTGCATCGTGGCGGATCAGCTGAACTCATTAAATTATCTCCGGAAGAACGCTCGACGGCTATCCGATCAGCGAAGGCCATGGGCCTGAACGTCTGCGGCGTGGATATGCTGCGCTCAAATCATGGGCCGGTGGTTATGGAAGTGAATTCTTCCCCCGGGTTGGAAGGCGTCGAAAAGGCGACCGGTCTGGATATCGCAGGTAAGATCATCGAGTATCTGGAAAAGCACGCCAAGCCGCATGCAACCAAAACGAAGGGCAAGGGATGAACAAACGCCCTAGCTTTGAGATTTCCGGTGAAAGTATCGCAGCGGGTAGCCGGAAAACCGTCAACATTCCGGTCAGCACACTGTCTGATCATACTCCCGTCACGCTCTCTGCGCATGTCATTCATGGAAGACGTGAAGGCCCGACTATTTTCGTCAGCGCAGGCATCCATGGAGATGAAGTCATCGGAGTTGAAATTGTGCGTCGTTTGTTGCGCGCAAAGACCCTCAAATCACTGCGCGGTACATTGATCGTTGTGCCCATCGTAAACACTTTCGGCTTCCTCAACCACTCAAGATATTTGCCGGACCGACGTGATTTGAACCGATGTTTTCCAGGCTCGGCCAATGGCTCGCTGGCGTCACGACTTGCCCATATTTTCATGAATGAAATCGTTTCGCGCTGCACATTGGGTATTGATTTGCACTCTGCCGCTATTCACCGGATGAATTTGCCGCAAATTCGCGTGTCAGCCAGCAATGAAAAGACCTTGAGATTGGCGCATGTTTTTGGCGCACCGGTTATTCTGACCAGCGCTTTACGTGATGGAAGCCTGCGCCAGGAAGCCAAGAAAATTGGCGTTGATGTCCTGCTCTACGAAGCCGGTGAAGGCATGCGCTTTGACGAAATGTCAGTGCGCGCAGGTTTGGCAGGTATTCTGCGCGTTCTGAAGGACACCGGGATGCTACCGATTGCAGGTATCGGCAAGCCAAAGGCGGCATCAATCCTATGTTCAAACAGCAATTGGCTACGCGCCTCTGCGGGCGGGCTGTTGCGTATGTTTAAAAGTGAAGGCGATCTTGTCGAAACTGGCGAAATCGTTGCTGCGATTTCTGATCCATTCGGCGACGAAGAAATAGAAATCACCACACAATATTCGGGGATCATCGTGGGCCGGGCCGTCATGCCGATCGTGCATGAGGGCGATGCATTGTTCCACATTGCTGCAGTCAAGTCAGCCGATGTCGCTGAAGCTGCGGTAGATGATCTGGCGACCCAGCTTGAAGAGGCCCCTTTGTTTGACGAGGATGAAATTATCTAAGCGACCGTATTCTCATTGCTTAAGAACTCTGATGATACGAATTATATCAGGTCGCGTTTCAAAACCCGCACCTCACAGATCTATCATCTGGACTCATTCGTCTAATCAGCGCACCACTGGCCCTGTAGCTTACGTTCGAAGAAGCGAGATACGCGCTTATGCCCTCACGTCCCCTTTGGCTCACTCTCGCGCCATTCATCTTTCTAATGCTTTGGTCTGTGGGCTATTCGGTTGCCAAAATCGGTTTGCTCTATGCCGATCCTATGACATTGCTTGCCCTGCGGTTTGGCTGCGTGATCGTCATCATGGCGCTTCTTTTCGCGGTGCTGCGGCCGCCTTTGCCCAAAACACGCGCCGATTGGGCACATTTGGCATTTGTGGGTTTTCTAATCCAAGCGGTCTATTTCGGTATGAACTATTTCGCGTTCAACTCTGGTGTCGGGGCTGGCACGCTTGCGCTGTTCATGTCGTTCCAACCTATTCTTGTCGCCTTGATCGCCCCGCTTTGGACCAGTGAAACCATCAGCCGCAAAAGCTGGATCGGCCTCGCGCTTGGCCTGTGTGGCACGCTAATCGTTATTGGATCACGCACCGACATCGAACCCCCCACCCTCATGGGACTGACCTTTTCAGCCATCGCACTTCTTGGGATCACCAGCGGTTCACTTTGGGAAAAACGCTTTGGGCTTAGTCATCATCCTGTGACGGCCAACCTTGTGGGTTATACTGCGGGTTTCATCGGCATCCTGCCAGCGCTGGCTTTGCAAGATAACTTCCACGTAGAATGGACAGGGGCGTTCATCGTGGCCCTTGCCTACCTTGTGATTGGTAACTCCGTCATTGCGGTGGGCCTGTTGCTGGCGATGATCCGCGCGGGCGATGTAAGCCGCGTGTCTGCCCTTTTCTTCATGGTTCCCCCCCTTGCCGCATTAACGGCATGGGTATTGTTGGGGGAATTGATGCCGCCACTGGCATGGGTTGGCTTGGCGCTTGCCTCTCTCGGGGTTTATCTGGCCACACGAAAGCCGCGCGATGTTTAAGCGCCATGCGATCTATTACACTTTTGACGGCCCCTTAGCGGATCGCGGCGCAGCGTGGCTGGGTTGGGATATCGCCAGTGGCAAGCCCGTCGATCAACCAGATTTACCCAGGATCAATCTTGCGCAGGCAACCGCGCGCGCACGTAAGTACGGGTTTCACGCAACCATCAAAGCGCCATTCGCTCTAAAAGATGTGGTCACTCAAGACACCTTGCAGTCCGATCTTGAAACGCTGTGCCAATCGCTATCGCCTGTCACCTTGGCCGCACTAGAATTTCGAAGACTTGGACGGTTCCTAGCGCTTGCACCACACGGGGACGACAGCACCTTGAAGGCACTCGCAGCTCAGGTTGTTGAACGCCTTAACCCTTTGCTCGCGCCGCTAAGCAAAGAAGACTTCGCGCGACGCGCCCGACCCTACCTAAGTACGCGACAGATCAACAACCTGCACCTCTGGGGATATCCGCATGTGATGGAGGACTTTCAGTTCCACGTCACCCTGACCGGTCCACTGAAACCAGCCGAAACCGAGACGTTTGTCACAACGGCAAAACAAGTCTTTGCACCGGTGCTGCCGCCAGTTTTCCAGCTTTCCCACCTCACCTTGGTGGGGCAACGCGAGGACGGGATGTTCGAGCAGATCGCGCGTTTGCCGCTTGGCGGTTGAGTGACCGCAAAACGTCTGTTTGTAAATTGGCACGCGCGACCTCTTCCCCTTGCGCAACGCATGCTCTAATTCCTTGCGTAATACCGGTTCGGGGGAACACACAAATGGCGCATATTATCGTAGTCGGAAACGAAAAAGGCGGGGCTGGCAAGTCTACCGTTTCGATGCATGTGGCAACGGCACTTGCACGCATGGGACACAAAGTCGGCGTGCTTGATCTGGACCTGCGCCAGAAAACCTTTGGGCGCTATGTGGCCAATCGCAAAGCGTTTCTTAAAGATCAGGGATTAGAGCTCCCCTGCCCAGATTACCGCGAATTGCCCGAGATTGATCAAAGCAACCTGCGCCCCGGCGAAAATGTCTATGACCACCGTCTGTCAGCCGCCGTCGCTACGTTAGAGCCGGACAGCGATTTCATTGTGATTGACTGCCCCGGTTCGCACACACGCCTTAGCCAAGTGGCCCATTCCCTTGCGGACACCTTAATCACACCGCTGAACGACAGCTTTGTGGACTTCGATCTGCTTGCGCACACCGATACGGACGGCGTTAAAATAAAAGGACCATCGGTCTATTCCGAAATGGTCTGGAATGCGCGCCAACTGCGTTCGCAAGCCAAACTTCCACCCATTGACTGGATTGTTTTGCGCAATCGCATGGGTGCGCAAAATATGGTGAACAAACAAAAGATGCAGGCCGCGATCGAGCAATTGGCCAAACGTATCGGATTTCGCGTCGCCCCCGGGTTTAACGAAAGGGTGATTTTCCGCGAATTGTTCCCGCGTGGCTTGACCCTGCTTGATCTCAAGGATGTGGGCGTAAAGCAGATGAACATTTCCAACGTGGCGGCACGTCAGGAATTGCGCGATCTGATGAAGTCGTTGAACCTACCGGGTGTCACTGTCGATTTCTAAGCGCCCCCAAGACGCAGCAGCAATTTCCGAAGGACGTCACGCTCTTCTGCCGTCATCTGATCCGATAGCGCGTGGTCATAGCGACGCGCTTCTTCGCGCAATTCATTATAAACCGTGTGACCCGCACTGGTCAGTTCCAACGCCTCAACACGTCGATCGCTTTCCAGTCGCGTCCGCTTCAAATACCGCCGCGCTTCCAAAGCACCAACCGCACGACTGATCTTGGTCTTATGTGATCTGGCACGCTCGCCGATCTCTTTTGCAGTTAGCGTCCCGTAAATCCCGAGGTGAAACAGCACCCGCCATTCGGTGCGCAACATGCCATAGCGGTTCTTGTAAATTTGGGTGAACTCAAGGCTCGAGGCTTCTGCCGCCTGATTCAACAGATAGGGCAGGAAGAGTTGCAGATCAAAGTCATCTTTTTCGCTCATATCCCGGTTTTGAAGGTTGTTAGTTACAAAATCAACTAATATCCCAAACACTAACCACGCCAAAGGGGAGCTTGCGATGAACAGTCACGTCAAACCGTCCAATATGACCACAGCCACAACGCCCATGGGCACCACCGAAGGCTACATGCCCGGTTTTGGCAACGACTTTGAAACCGAAGCCCTGCCCGGCGCATTGCCCCAAGGCATGAACAGCCCGCAGAAATGTAACTATGGTCTTTATGGCGAACAGCTGTCCGGCACGGCCTTTACTGCGCCCTCCCATCAGAACGAACGCACATGGTGCTACCGCATTCGCCCGTCTGTGAAGCATTCGCACCGCTATACCAAAATCGACATGCCCTATTGGAAATCAGCGCCTTACGTAGACCCTGACGTGGTCAGCCTCGGCCAGTATCGCTGGGATCCCGTGCCCCATTCGGATCGGCCGCTCACGTGGCTTACGGGAATGCGTACGATGACGACAGCGGGTGATGTAAACACACAGGTCGGCATGGCCAGCCATATCTACCTCGTGACACAAAGCATGAAGGACGCCTACTTCTTCTCAGCTGACTCCGAGCTCTTGATCGTGCCGCAAGAAGGCCGTCTGCGGTTCTGCACCGAGCTGGGTGTGATCGACGTAGAGCCCAAGGAAATCGCAATCATCCCGCGTGGTCTGCTGTACCGCGTTGAAGTGTTAGAGGGGCCAGCGCGCGGCTTTGTGTGCGAAAACTATGGCCAGAAATTCGACCTGCCCGGTCGTGGCCCTATCGGTGCAAACTGCATGGCGAACCGCCGTGATTTCAAAGCGCCTGTTGCGGCGTTTGAAGACCGCGATGCGCCCTCAACCGTGACGATCAAGTGGTGCGGGCAATTTCATGAAACCAAAATCGGCCACTCGCCTTTAGACGTGGTCGCGTGGCACGGCAACTACGCGCCTTATAAATACGATCTGCGCACATATTGCCCCGTAGGCGCGATCCTGTTCGATCACCCTGATCCATCGATCTTTACCGTTCTCACTGCGCCATCGGGCGTCGAGGGCACAGCAAACATCGACTTCGTTCTGTTCCGCGAACGCTGGATGGTGGCCGAGGATACGTTCCGCCCACCGTGGTATCACAAGAACATCATGTCCGAGATGATGGGCAATATTTACGGCCAATATGATGCCAAGCCCAAAGGCTTTATCCCCGGCGGTACAAGCCTGCACAACATGATGATCCCACATGGGCCAGACAAGAACGCCTTTGAAGGGGCGTCCAATGCGGACCTGAAGGCGGAGAAGCTGGACAACACCATGTCCTTCATGTTCGAAACACGCTTCCCGCAGCATCTGACACCCTTCGCTGCCAGCGAAGCACCGCTGCAAGACGATTACATTGATTGCTGGGATGACATCGAAAAGAAATTCGACGGCACCCCCGGTAAGAAGTAAACACGCGCTAACGTAAGGTGCGTGGTTTCACGCACCCCCGCCAAAAGGACAATCTATGACACTGCAAACATCTTGGGTGGCTTCGGCCAACTCGGCTGACACCGACTTTCCCCTGAACAACCTGCCCTACGGCGTGTTCTCGACAGAGACACTTGATCCACGCTGCGGCGTTGCGATTGGCGATATGATCCTTGATTGCCGCGCCGCCGAAGACGCGGGTTTGATAGACATTACTGACGAACCTCTCTTTGACGTGCCGTTCTGGAATGAAGTGATGGAAGAGGGTCGCGCCACTTGGGACGCTCTGCGCGCGCGTTTGACCGAAATTCTAAGCGAAGGGTTCTCGGGCGAAGCGCTGGTAACAGACCTGTTGGTTCCACGTGCAGACGCTCAGATGCATATGCCGTTCCTCGTCGCCGAATACACCGACTTTTACGCTGGTCGTCAGCACGCACAAAACATGGGCGCGATCCTGCGTGGTTCACCCAGCTTGCCAGCCAATTGGCTGCACATCCCGATTGGCTATAACGGGCGTGCGTCCTCTGTTGTGGTCTCTGGCACGCCAATCCACCGCCCCAACGGCCAACTCAAAGCGCCCGATGCAGAACTGCCCAGCTTTGGCCCGTCCAAACGCCTTGATATCGAACTCGAACTTGGTGCGGTTGTCGGTAAAGGCAGTGATCTGGGTCAGCCTATCACAGTGGATGACGCCGACGATATGATCTTTGGCTACGTGTTGTTAAACGACTGGTCCGCACGCGACATCCAAGGTTGGGAATACCAGCCGCTGGGTCCGTTCCAAGGCAAAGCCTTTGGAACAACCATCAGCCCTTGGATCGTCACAACAGCTGCGCTTGAACAGTTCCGCGCACCAACGCCCGAGCGTGATTTCACGCTCTTGCCCTACCTTAATGGCTCCAAAGACGGGCTTTACGATATTGAACTTGAGGTGCTGATGCAGCCCGAAGGTGCGGCCAAAGCCAGCACTATCGCCAAAACCAATTACAACCGCATGTACTATTCTGCTGCCGAACAACTGGCCCATCACGCCAGCTCTGGCTGCGCGATGACGTCCGGTGATCTGCTTGGTTCTGGGACAATTTCTGGCGCGGATCGCTCTGAATACGGCTCGCTCATGGAGCTTAGCTGGGCAGGCAAAGAACCCTTTACCTTGGAAACCGGCGAAACGCGCGGCTTTCTTGAGGACGGCGACACAATGACCCTGCGCGGCGCGGCAAAGGGTGACGGATTTAAAATCGGATTTGGCGATTGCGTCGGGACAATTCTTCCCGCTGTGACTTGGCCCACAAAATAAGGAACGAACACCATGGCAAAAGCATTCGCATCACAAGGCGACATGACCGAAAAGAAGATCACCTTTGACGAGGTGGGCCGCGACGTTTGGGCGTTCACGGCTGAGGGCGACCCAAACTCTGGCGTTATCATTGGCGATGAGTCCGTGATGATCGTGGAAGCACAGGCCACCCCGCGCCTTGCCAACAAAGTCATCGAAAAAGTGCGCGAAGTCACCGACAAACCTATCAGCCACCTTGTGCTGACGCATTACCATGCCGTGCGCGTGCTTGGTGCATCCGCTTACGGCGCAAATCAGATCATCATGGGCGACATCGCCCGTGCGATGGTTGTGGAACGTGGCCAAGAAGATTGGGACAGCGAATTCCAACGCTTCCCCCGTCTGTTTGAAGGCCATGAAAGCATTCCGGGCCTCACCTACCCAACCACGACATTCAACGATGATATGACGGTTTATCTCGGTAATCGCCGCGTTGATCTGATGCATCTTGGTCGCGCGCATACGGCGGGGGATATCGTGATCCACGTTCCGGATGAGAACGTGATGTTCACAGGTGATATCGTTGAAGATCACTCTGCGTGTTATTGCGGCGATGGTCACTTTAGCGATTGGGGCGAAACGCTCGACAACATCGCATCGTTCGACGTAGACGCAATTGCACCCGGTCGTGGGGGTGCTTTGATTGGCAAAGACGCAGTTGAACGCGCAATCGAAAGCACACGCGATTTCGTGGAAAGCACGTATCTGCCTGCTGCCAAAGTAGCTGCGCGTGGTGGCTCGCTTAAGGAAGCATGGGACGCCGTGCGTGCGTCTTGCGATCCTAAATTCAAAGACTATGCAATCTACGAACATTGCCTGCCCTTCAACGTGGCACGCGCTTACGACGAAGCGCGAGGCATCGACACACCCCGCATCTGGACTGCACAACGCGATCTGGACATGTGGGAAGCGCTGCAAGGGTAAACGTCTTTGCGACCCTGATGTTATGTATTCAAGCGGTGCTTTTCATCGCTTGGGCCTATCTGATGTTCCGCACAATTTTCATGATTATGCGCCGAGCGCAGGATGAAACGAAAGCGGCCCTTTTCAGGGCCGTTTTCAACACCAAAACAGTGGCGGATCTGGCTGCAATCGCCAGATGATCGCAGAGCACGGAACAAGCTATTCCTGACGACTGCCCTTATGTTTTTCGCAATTTTCCTTATATTTCTGTAAAATTAAAGAATTTTGCGTATTTTTTCCCACTTAATTCAAACGGTGAAAAGGTGAAATTATGGCGTCGCCTGACGCTGCTGCCTTGTTTGATCATATATCGAACAAATTCTGCTCACACGTCCTTGGCATATCCGTTGGCGAACTCGCCCTGAATCTGGGGTGGAGATGTGTGTTTGCGTTGTTTGGCTTGGTGTCACACCTGTCACTTTGTTCTTTGGCTACCCATCCGGGCAAAGCCTTCGAGCCGTAGCTCAAAGACTAGGCCCACAACGCATAGATACGCTCCGAACTAAAGGATACGACTAATGCCTATCGCGTCATCACTGACCATTGATAACACCGCCAGCGCAGATACTTTGATGCAAACAATCTTCGGCAACGGTGTCACCATCGTTGCAGGAACTGCGTCCTAAACGGGTGTGGGTGTCCAATCAGGAACCTATTCTGGTGGCGATGGGACGTCCACAGACACAAACACTACGGCCGGCACATCCACCAGCCATAATGGCGCGGGCGATGCGGATCTAGATCTAGAAAGCGGACAAACCACTCGAGATGCGGTCGTATTAGAGGCCGATTTCACGACGACTGGCAACTTCATTACGGTGCAGTTCACATTTTCGTCTGAAGAATATCTTGAGTACGTCAATGGGGGCGTAAACGACGCTTTCGGCGTCTGGATCAGTGACACATATGTGCCCTTCACACCTGCTGCCAATGATCTCGTATCCATTGACACGATCAACAACGTTTCTTCTTCGAACCTCTATCTCGACAATCCAGCTGCAGCCTACACCTACAACACAGAGATGGACGGCACGACTATCGTTCTTTCTATCAAAGCGCCTGTCGATCCAGCCATTACCAACTCGATCAAGATCGCTTTGGCCGATGGTGGCGATACGATTATCGGCGATGGCGGTGATGATACCCTAAACGGCGATGCTGGTGCGGATGAAATCTACGTCTCAAGCGGCAACAACATCATTGATGGCGGCGCTGACAATGACTCCGTCTTTGGTGGCACAGGCCAGGATTCAATACTGGACAGTGCCGGCGATGACTCTGTCTTGGGTGGCGCAGGCAAAGATACCTTTGACTACACAACGCTCACGGGTGACGACACCACATTCGGGGGGCGAAATCAACGACACGACCCCTACAGACAGTGGCGACAAGATCGACGCGCATGGCGCTGTTGAAGACCTTTCCGTTATCTTTGACGGCGACGAGTCGTGCTTGGTCACAGGTGCGTCCGGCACCGTTGAGTTTTCTGAAATCGAACACATTATGGGCGGTCAGGGTGAGGATACTATTGATGCAAGCGCATCGACGGTTGGCCAAATCCTCGGCGGCGGTGAAGGCTCAGAAACGCTCACAGGTGGTTGCGGCGATGACATCATCGCAATGGGTCAAACACAGGACTTCTCGGCAACCGATGGGGATCGCGACAGCCTCGTTCTGACGGACGGGTTCGGGAACGATACCATCGAAGGTTTTGAAGTCCCGGATTTCGGCGATGGCACAGCGATCGATCAACTCGACGTCTCTGGCTTAACAAGCGACGGCGGCACGACGCCTGTTGTTGTCGACGATGTTGTGGTTTCGGATACCAACGGCGATGGCACGGGCGATGCGATCCTGACGTTCCCCGGTGGCGAAAGCATCTCGCTATTGGGTGTTGATCCCACCGACGTAGATCGCCCTGCCGAATTGGAGGCGATCGGCATTCCTGCGGCAGCACCGGCCCTGAACTACATCGTAGAGGGTGACGGTACAGCTAACCTGATTGATGCGAGCTACACGGGCGATCCGGAAGGCGATCAAATCGACAACAGTGATGCGCTTGATGGCTCGCAGGATGATTCCGTCCTCGGTGGTGCAGGCGATGATACGCTGGTTCTGGATACTTTTGGTGGCTCGAACACAGTTACCGGCTTTTCCGCACCGACCGACACGGGAGGCGGTAGATTCTCTGGAAACGACCTGCTGGACGTGACCGGTCTTCTCGATTTCGACGGTAACGCAACGCACACTGGCAATGTCACTGTCACAGAAGTCGGTGGCAACGCCGTTCTGACGTTCCCGAATGGTGAATCCCTGACCTTGGTTGGCGTGCCTGCGGCGGACGTCTCTACCCCGGCGCAATTGATCGCGATGGGCATTCCCGAAGGACCAGACGGCTACGTTGATGGTGCTGCGGGCGATGACACAATCATTGGTGGCGAAGTCGATGACGCGGTAGCGACGTGCTGGATATGAGCGGCGTCGGCGGTGCCTAGACCTATGATCTCACAGGTACGGACAGCGAAGCAGGCACCGTTACGGATGGCACAGGGACAATCGTGTTCAGCGAGTTCGAAACGATCCATCTCAGCTCTGGCACGGATATCCTGACCCTCGACAATGGGTCTGGCGATGATGTCGTCACGGGCTTCACGGCCCCTACTCTGGCGGGTGACGGATCCTGGATCGGCTTTGACCAAGTTGATGTCAGCACAATGGTTGATGGCAACGGCGCACTTGTGAACACAGGCGCAGTCACCACAGATGAAGCTGATTTCAGCGACATCGAAAACATTGTTGCAACGGACAATGCCGACACGATCAACGCAACGCTTGATACGGTTGGCATCAACGCAGATGCAGGCGATGGCGACGACCTTGTCACCGGTGGCACGGGCAGTGACACGATCGACGGTGGCGCTGGTAGTGACACGCTGTCCGGCGGCGCAGGAGCCGATTCCATTACGGCGGGAGATGGCGACAACACCATCAATGTCGCCCAAGGTGACACCGTTACTGGTGGTGACGGCGATGATTTCTTCAACATCATTGACCTTGCAGAAGGGTCCATTGGCACAATCACGATTGTCGGTGGGGAAGGCGACGAAACCAACGGCGACACATTGGCGCTGAACGGTTTGCACGACCCTAACTCGATCAACATCATTGACCCGGATGATGTGAATGGCCGTCTGTCCGGCAACGTGACACTTCTTGATGGGACAGTGATCAACTTTACCAACATCGAAAACATCATCTGCTTCGTGCCCGGCACCGAGATTGCGACACCTTATGGCGGTCGCGTGATCGAAGATCTAAAGATCGGTGACTATGTTGTGACCCAAGACAATGGCGTTCAGCGCGTCAGCTGGATTGGCAAAACAACTGTACCGGCGACTGATACGTTTGCCCCTGTTCGCTTCAAGCAAAGCACCTTCCCGGGTGCCAGCGCAGATCTGCTCGTATCGCCCCAACACCGAATGTTGTTCAAAGGCTACGAGGCCGAGCGGTTGTTCGGGGAACATGACGTTTTGGTACCTACGATCCATTTGATTGATGGCAAGAACGTCACCCGCGAAAGCGTGGAAATGGTCACATATATCCACATCATGTTCGAACAACACGAGATTATCTTTGCGCATGGTTTGGCGACCGAAAGCTTCCATCCCGGGTCTTTCGGGGTCGATGGTCTTGCGCCACAAGCGCGCGAAGAGCTGTTCACGCTGTTCCCTGCATTGCGAAGCGACATCGCAAGCTATGGACAAAGCGCATGAGTCAGCCTGCGCGATTCGGAAGCCAATGCATTGATCCACTTCTAAATCAGAATATCCCCTCGCGCGTTACAAGCCTTCTCGCGAGAGGACATCACAAGCCAAGCTGGGAAATTTCTTCTTTCAAAGCGGCAAGACCATCCAGCACACCCTGGGTGTCCTCAATCGCTTAACTAAGGGGTGAGGCATTTTTGATGATCTGTTGGTTGGAACGTGATGCTACGCTCTGCACGTTCAAGCGTGACGTTTCATCCACAGGATCGCTGCGCATGTCTTCTGTAAGGCTGGCTTTCTGATTTTGCTCATTGTCAGCAGTCGTTTCGGAAAATTCAGCGGCGCTTTGCTCTGCTGTGCTTTGTGGAATTTCGCCATCCGGATCGCGAGACTTTAGTGTTTCCTGCCCCAGCTGCGCTGCCAATTCATCAAAGCCCAAATCAACGATCCGCGCTTTAATTTGTGTCTGGGTGTCTTCGGCTATTTTGTTGAAATACCTCGATGGAAGACTGACTGCTTCCTTCAAGAAAGTCGCATCACTTTGAACCATAAAGATCGCGCTGCCCAATTCATCCAGGACAACATTTGTTTTGCTTGCCCTGACCAGTTTTGCAAACTCATCGATGAGCGAAATTGCCGCTTCAAACTCTTCCTCTTGCAAAGCTGCAATGATCCTTGCGCGTAACAAATCGGGCTCCAATGCGGTGCCTTTCAGTTCTTCTTGATACGTCTCCAATGCTGCCTTTTCGGGTTTTCCAAGGGCATCACCCTGCTCTGAAACAAGCTTTGCCAATGCAATAACCGCCTCTGGTGCGCTATCTGTATCGGCGACGGCAACGGGCTTTAAAATTTCAATCGCCCTTACGGCATCCCCTTGCTCTTGGCTGATGCTGGCGGCAACAAGCTCGCGCTCACCGCTTCGCCTTGATGGTTCGCCCTCGGACTTCCGAAGCGTGAACAATGCGGCATCTGGTTCGCCAAGATCAAAGAAAGCCCTTGCCAATTGCGGACCAAAAATACCCTTCAAGGCACTTGGCCATTCTTCAAATTGCTGACGTGCGCCTTTTAATTCATTCGCGCTCATCTGATTGAATACAGCGCCTTGATCCCCTTTTTTGGCGCCTTTCAACATGCGCCAAAGGACCATATCTGGGCAACTTTCGATCGCATCAAACCAATCTGCATCCAAAGATGCCAGATCATCATCCAGGAATTGGGCAACCCCAATAAGCTGTGCGTCAACTTCGTTTGGATTTTCTATACTTCGCAAAATCGCACGCGCCTCCGCCCCCATGGCAAGACTTAAATAGGTAAGTGCCAAATCCCGCGCAGAGGTGGCAGAAAAATCTTCAAACTGTTCAACGCTCTGTGTGCGGCGAAACGCTAAAAACTCAACCGCATTTTCATACTTTGGCCAGCGTGCCGGATTCAATAGTCCCGTCTCAGCGCAAGTTTGAAAATTTTCTTGCGCTGCTTGCTCCACCTGACCCATCGCATGCGCCTGTGAAACGGGCAAAGATCGGAAAGTCATTTGTTCATTGCTAGAAGGCACAGTCTCAGAAGGGGTTTGCGCAATTGGTAAGATTTCCACGATGTCTCTTGCTTGGTTCAAGGCCTGAAACATTCGTGTATCAACCAAGTTTTGCGCATCACTTACCTTTGGTGGCTCAACGTCCGACACAGGTACCAAAGGGGTGTCAGCACCTTCGAATCCCAATGATGTTTGCTGAATTCTTTCGAAAGTATTCCAGGTTTCCAAAGCCGGAAAGGCACGGATCTCAGCCAGATCATTTGGCTTTACCGCGATATCAATGACGACGGTATTCGCACCTGCGGTAAAGGTCTCGTAAGAACAATCACAAGCCAGACCAAGCTTTATCTGTCGCGCGTTTGAGCTCATCTGAAAGCTAGAAACACGCTCGCGCGAAATTCGATTAAAGAAGCTTTTCGATGCGTCACTGCTTGCGGGTAGCGGCAAATCGACAAGGATGGTTTTGCCTTCTTGGTTTATCTCGACACGTTCTGAGCGCGGCAAATCAAGCGCGATGCGCGTGAAGGTTTCATGATCAGCTGAACGGACAGTAACTGTTTGCGCCTGTGCCAGACTGCCAACACAGCAAAACGCAAAACACCAATTGAAAACCCACTTCATGCGGCGACCTTTTTCAGGTCTTTCAGTGCTTCTTCAAGATCATTGTAAGCAGGACGATAAGATGTTGGTGTGTTCTGCCTGCCAACTTCTATGCAAATATTTGCGGAATGATTGTGAAGATTGGCGACAAGCACTTCTCTGATAAGTTGGTAAAAATGACCATCTTCTTCGATCACCGTTTTCAACCTTGCCGCAAACGGGCCAACGATTCCGTAAGCCAGGAAAACACCTAGAAATGTGCCGACCAAGGCGCCACCAATCAACTTACCCAGTACTTCGGGGGGCTGGTCAATTGACCCCATTGTCTTAATCACACCGAGAACCGCAGCGACGATTCCAAGGGCGGGCAGGCCATCTGCAACTGTCTGCAAAGCGTGGCTAGAATGCATGGAATGATGCAGATTTGCTTCCATTCGCTTTTCTAGAATTTCCTCTACTTGATGCGGATCGTCGTAGTTCATCGAGGCAGAGCGAAGTGTGTCACAGATGAGCGATGTCGCTTCTGCATCAGCCTGGATTTTGGGGTAGCCGCCGAAAACATCCGAACCAGCAGGATCTTCGATATGAGTTTCCACCGACATCGGGTTCTGCTTCACCATGCGCAGCAGCTGGAACAATAGACAAAGAAGATCGCGGTAGTCCTCGGGCTTCCATTTTGCTCCTTTGAAGACTTTCGCCATGTCTTTGACAGTGTGTTTGGCTTCGGACGCGCTATTGCTGATCAAGAAAGCACCAACAGCAGCGCCCCCAATCATCGTCATCTCGAACGGCAAAGACTTCAAGATGATGCCCATTTTGCCACCAGCGGCCAAATAACCGCCAAAGACCATCACAAAGACCACAACTATTCCAATTATTCCGACCATGCTGCTCTCCAGAATCGCTTTGAAAGAACAATCGCACGAAGGGGTTAATGATTAGTCAGCTTCCCTACTATTGATCGTCGCTTCCAGCATTTCTTCCAGCAAACACAACGCTGATTGCATAGGCTGTTTGCGGTGTCAGACTGGCCATTACAGACGCCGCAGCTTCAGGACCCATACGTGACAGGAAGCCAGCAGCAAACGCAGGTGGCATTTGTTCAAATACAGTCGCCGCGGCTTTGGGTTTCATGTTTTCGTAAACTGTTGTCAGCTTTTCAACATCGTCTTCTGCCGCTTCATCAGCAATCGCTAATAACTCACGCAGCCTGCGCTCTGTCTGTTCCAATTCTTGGACTTTTGCAGCAATGGCAGCCTCTGCCCGCTTTAGCTGATCAGCCCTTCTTCTTTGGCGATCTTCATCTTCCAGCAATGCATCTTCCCGGGCTTGAAAGCTTGCAAGCAAGACATCAAGATCGCGATCATCTTCTGCTTTGTCTGCGTCAATGGATTGTTGGGCAACAGCACCGTTGTCGCCATCCAACGCAAATGCGAGTCCGGCTGAGCCCAGAATGCGAAACCCGGCAGAAAAGACCAAGAGTGTTGTTATCGCACTCAAAGTGCCGAACTTTCGAAGTTTAAATCCCAGCATTCTTACGCCCTTCGCTTTCGCCCATGCGCGTACTAAAGACAGGTCCTTCCTCCACTTTTCTTTCGGGTGTTGGCGTCGGGATGTCGTGCATGGACGCGACCATCAGTTCAAGTCGCTGGGCCACACCTTCCGCGCGCTGCGTTAACTCTGTTAAAGCGCCGCTTGACGAATTGGCCTCTAATCGCGCGACTTCGATCGAATTATTCAGGTCATCGACTTGTTGTGAAAGCGAAGCAACAACCTGTCCGACGCCACTTTCCGCGTCTTTGAACGCATTCAAACGGCGTGACAGCACGAAACAATAGAAACCTGCAGCCAGTGCTCCTGCAACCAACAAAAGATCGGAAATTAACGCCATAACTTAGCCAGCCTCACTGTAAAATGAATTCCATAATGAGCAGGTCTTCGACCCGCCCGTTGCCTGTGATAATCTGTATCCTTCGCAAAATTTGGGATCGCAATTTGATCAACGCAATCGGATCTTCAAACCGCGCGGCTTCCAACGCATTGAGATAGGTGTTCATAACGTCCATAAGCCGCGGCTTGAGCTGTTCGATATCGCTCGCATGTTCTGGCTTTACTTCGAGCTGTCCGACGAAGCGCAGCAACTGATACTTCGAAGAAGACCTGATGTTAACTATGATCGGATCCAGCGCGACAAAGGCAGTTCCACCGATTTCTTTAAGCACGTCTTCTTCACTTACTTCTGCAGAAATATCTTGATTAGACCCGAATGGACCCATGCCAGAGAAGGCAGCAAAGAATCCCCCCCCACCCGCTGCAAGCGCAAGGATGAGGCCTATCAAAAGACCTGCTTTGCCTTTTTTTACGGGCACTTCGTCAAGTGTTGTGTCAGCGTTAGCCATAGCGAACTTTCCATTTCATCTGACGTCAAACTAAACGCAACTCACTAACCGATTATTAAGTTTGCCCTGTCACACCTGCTTCAACGGCACCAAAATTGCCCCGCGATCAGGAGGACGAGAGTGAATTCGATTTTTGTACGATGGAATGACCTTCAAGCAGCCCAAAAAGCTGTGCTCGGGTTAGGTGTATTGGCCCTTCTAACAACGTTCTTCGTTCTTGCGCGGATGGCAACACAGCCGGCGATGTCACTTCTATACTCCGGCCTTGAGGCGCCCCAAGCCGGTGACGTTGTGCGCGCGCTTGAACAGCGTGGTGAGGCCTATGAAATAAAGGGAGGGACAATTTTCGTCCCCAATCAACGCCGCGATGAGTTGCGCATGACTTTGGCCAGCGAAGGCCTGCCTGCGAATAGCGCGACGGGTTATGAATTACTTGATTCGCTGTCCGGTTTTGGCACTACATCCCAGATGTTCGACGCTGCATATTTGCGCGCCAAAGAGGGCGAGCTGGCCAGAACTATCGTGTCTTCCAGCCAGATTGCGATGGCGCGGGTGCACATCGCTCAAACAAAAACGACAGCATTCAATCGGAACAAAACAGGTACGGCTTCGGTGTTTGTCACGCCCAGCGGGTCCGGAATCGATGCGGCTCAGGCAAAAGCGCTAAAATATCTTGTTGCCTCGGCAGTGGCCGGCATTTCGCCTGAAAATGTTGCAATAGTAGATGAACGCGGTGGGTTGATCGGGGATGACACTCAACTCAACTCCGGGGCGGCAAGTGATTCCCAATCTCTAGAATTAAAGTCAAAGGTGATGCGACTTTTAGAGGCTCGGGTCGGTCCCGAAAACGCGATCGTAGAGGTAAGTGTCGAAACCGTTCTACAAAGCGAACAAATCACAGAGCGCGTTTTCGACCCGGCAGGCCGCGTAGTTATCAGCACAGATAGCGAAGAAAGGAACGATACCGCCGAGGGGTCGGGCGCGCCGGGCGTTACCGTCGCATCCAATCTTCCAGACACTGAAGACGGTGCCGCAGAAAGCTCTAAAAGCAATGCCACAGAGACTCGAGAACGTATCAACTACGAAGTGTCTGAAACACAGAGAGAAATCATCAAAGCCCCAGGTGCGATCAAGCGTCTGTCTGTGGCTGTTTTGGTCAATGGCATCGAAGATCCGACAACTCCGGGTACGCGCATCCCGAGAGACGCGGAAGAGCTCGCACAATTTGCAGCATTGGTTCAATCCGCCGTCGGATATGATGAAGCGCGCGGCGACGTTATCACGGTTCAGTCGATGACCTTCATTCCCCAAGTGCCACAAGGCTCTGGCCCTATAGCGCCGCCCTTCTTCAACATGGCTGTCGATATGATGACGCTTCTTCAGATGGCGATCTTGGCAATCGTCATTGTCGTAATCGCATTGTTGGTCATTCGCCCGATCCTAAGACCTACCCATAATGCCGAGTTGCCTGCTTTGACCCCTCCGCCGCTTGGCGCACAGACCGTTGGAACCACCGGCGCGCTGGAGGGTGAAATCGGCTTTGAGGCCCCGCCGGAAAACGCTGTTACCATTTTCGACAGCGCCAATGGAAACAGTGTGGCGACCCGTAATGCGGCCACATTTGAGAATGGCGATGACTCGCCGGTTCAGCGTTTACGCGAAATGATCGAAATGCGGCAGGATGAAACAATCGACATTTTGCGCCATTGGCTTGAGCAAAAAGAGAAGCAAAACTCATGAATGCTTCATCATTTTTTGAGGATTTTTCCCAAGGCCCGAATGCGCCAAAACTTTCACCAGACGGGCAAAGCGACCCTTTGGAAGGATATGAGACGGGGTATCAGGCGGGTTGGGATGATGCGGTTAAGGCCCACCAGGAATCTCAAGTTCACCTAACGTCGACCCTTAGTCAAAATCTGGAACAAATCGAATTCACCCTTGTTGAAGCGCAAACCCAACTGCTTTCAACGCTAAAGCCCGTCATGGAAGAAATCACCAATACCTTATTCCCCGGATTGGTTGGCGAAGGATTGCGTGCGCTCGTTGTTGCTGAAATCGAGACGCTTTTGAAAACAAGTCTTCCAAAGGAAATCGCGCTGGTCGTTTCCGTACAGGATGAACCTACAATAGCTGCGTTTCTAAATTCATCCCGCACCCTTTCAGAACTTTCACTAGTGGCGAAAGACACTTTGGCTGAAGGGCAGGCCTATGTGTCTTGCGCCGCAGTGCAGCGCAAAATCGATGTAGGCCAAGCCATTTCAGACATTCACTCCACCATTGAAGCATTTTTAAGACAACCAGAACTGGAGCAAGCCAATGCCCGCTGATGATCCGACACAATCCATGAAGCCAAGCACACCGTTCAGCAATGTTCCCGTAGAAATCACAGTCTCTGTCGGGCGTGCGCGCCCTAGCATTCGCGACCTTTTGGATCTTGGTGAAAACTCTGTGCTTACGCTTGATAAAACCGTCGATGCGCCTGTCGACCTTTTTATCGGTGATCGCTTGGTGGGGCGCGGTCAGTTGGAAGAAGCAGAAGTAGGCGCGCCGGCCATGCTCGCAGTGCGCATCACTGAAATCGTCGAACCGGACATGGGCCAGGCGTGAGAATATTCACCGCAGTCCTCACATGTGCGCTGTTGTTCTTGGTGCCAAGCGAATCCTTCGCGCAAAGTTTGACGGACGGCTTGATCGACGATGGCTCGCTCACACAAAGCAGCCTTCAATTGATTGCGCTGATCACCGTTCTCAGTCTTGCGCCCGGGATACTTATAATGATCACCTGTTTCCCGTTTATGATCACAGTCTTATCCATTTTGCGTCAAGGCATCGGATTGCAGCAATCCCCTCCAAATATGATGCTGGTCAGCCTTGCCCTGTTTCTCACGTTTTTCGTGATGGAGCCGGTGTTTACCATTGCTTGGACCAACGGAATTGCACCTTACGGTGACGGCACATTGGACATTGAAACCGCATTCATTGAAACAATGCTGCCATTTCGTGACTTCATGTCCCAGCGGGTAAACCCGGACACTTTAGCCGCTTTGGCGGAACTAAGACCCGATTTACAGGCAGGCGAAGACCCACAACTTTCCCTACTTGTTCCCAGCTTTATGCTATCGGAAATCGCGCGGGCGTTTCAGGTCGGGTTTTTGCTGTTTTTGCCATTTCTTATCATCGATCTGGTCGTCGCGGCCATCTTGATGTCGATGGGCATGATGATGGTGCCACCCGCAATTGTGTCACTGCCATTCAAACTGGCGTTCTTCGTCGTTGCGGATGGTTGGACACTTATCGCAAGCGGTTTGGTGCAAAGCTACTATTGACCATCACACCCATTTTGCGAGGGGCGGCAAGCTCATCAATACCGCGTTGGCATCATGGCCTGTTTCCAAACCGAACTTTGTTCCGCGATCATAAACAAGATTGTACTCTGCATAGAGGCCACGATGCACCAATTGCGCATCCTTGTCGGCGTCCGTCCAATCATCAACACTTCTTTTCTCAACCAAAGGCTGGTAGGCAGGTAAAAATGCACGGCCAATATCTTGGGTCAGCGCGAAATCTGCCGCCCAATCACCCGTACAACGATCATCCATGAAGATGCCGCCAACACCACGGGCGCGCCCACGATGCGGGATAAAGAAATACTCGTCAGCCCAAGCTTTCAATTTCGGATAATGATCTGCCCCGTGAGGATCGAGAAAGTCTTTCTGGGTTTTATGAAAATGCGCTGTGTCTTCTTCATACTCAAGGCATGGGTTCAAATCAGATCCACCGCCAAACCACCAAGCATGCGGCGTCCAGAACATCCGTGTGTTCATATGAACCGCAGGACAATGCGGGTTTTGCATATGCGCAACAAGCGAAATACCCGAGGCCCAAAACCTTGGATCTTCGGCCATCCCTTCAATACCTTTCCGAGCTGCCATCGCCGCCTGCGCACGTGGCGCAAGGGTGCCGAAAACAGTCGAAATATTGACGCCGACTTTTTCAAAAACACGTCCACCGCGCATGACGCTCATCTCGCCGCCACCTGCATCAGAGCCATCGTCAGACTGTCGCGTAGTTTTTGTCACTTCAAACTCACCAGGTTCACAATCGCTCATCGGGCCTGTGTCGTGGTTTGCTTCCAACGTCTTGAACGCAGTGACAATTTCATCGCGTAAAGCTTCAAACCATTGAGCGGCTTGCGCTTTTTCAGCTTGCATATCCGGGGTCATTCTCGCGTTCTCCTCAAGCGTCGTAAGATTATGAAATGGTTAATGCGCAGGCGTACAGACAGGGTCAAGCAAAGTGCGCCCGCCGTCGACTGTCAAGACTTGCCCCGTCACAAACCCCGATCCGTCAGAGGCCAAATATTGCACCGCTTCCGCCAATTCATTTGGTGCAGCAATGCGCCCCAAAGGCGTGTTGGCTTCAATCGTGTCGCGAAAATCGCTATTGTCGCGCAAAGTCTCTTTCAAACTTGCACTCATCACTGATCCAAAGGCGACCGCATTTACCCGAATACGTTCATGTGCCAAAGACACCGCCATTGAACGGGTCATCTGATCAAGTGCTGCTGTGGAAACAGAATAGGCTAACAGTTCAGGACGCGCGCGACGGGCGGCGATAGACGAAAGGTTAATGATCGAGCCAACTGGCCCGTCTTCGCGACCTTCGGCTTGCTTAATCATGCGACGCGCCACAACTTGAGACAGACGAAAACTGGTTAACAAGTTTTGCTGCAACAGCACGTTCATTGAATTGTCATCTGCATCCAGCGGATCAGTCAACAACATCTGGCGCGATCCATTCACCAAAATATCAACAGTATCAAACGCATCTATCGTCGCAGAAAGTAGATTGGCTATCGTCAGTTTTTCGCGCAAATCGCCAGAAAACGAGCGGATGTTTCCATCGTCAGTCAGTTCACCAAGCTCATCCGTCAAGCGCGTATCGTCCATGTCAGCGAACATGACATTCGCACCCTGATCCGCGAAATGACGCGCAATCGCAAGGCCAATGCCATTCGCAGCGCCCGTTACAATCGCGGTTTTTCCATCAATAGAAAATGACATTAACGCTCTCCGAGCAAATAGTAAAAACGGTTAGCATCATACATTAACCTAGCTTAATGCGCCCGCGCGTCGCACTAAAAACTTTGAACCGGCTTGTGCGGCCCAACAGCTCAACCCTGTCAAAACTCTGCTCCAAAGCAGCCTCATAAGGCAAGTGCGCATTGGCCACCATAAACAGTTTCCCGCCAGAGCGCAGCATGCGCGCTGCAGCATGGATAAAGTCGATACCCAGTTTCGGCTCTGCACTACGCGATGTGTGAAACGGCGGGTTCATAACAACTGTGTCCAGCGGTTTGGACGGTGTCCAGCTTAACGCATCCGCCCACTGAAAATCTGCACGGTCATCTGCGATGTTACTTCGTGCGCAATCCAAAGCAGAGGCGTTGTCTTCGATCAAGTGGAGCGCCTTGATGTGTTCGTTCTGTTCAAGCAAACGCGCGGTCAGATATCCCCACCCGGCACCAAGATCGGCTACTTTCGTGCCAACATCAGCAGGGATATATTGCATCAAAAGCTCTGATGCTGGATCAACATCATCGGCAGAAAACACACCCGGTGCGGTCAGATAACCGCCCTTGTTTTTCTGCGCTTTGGTAACGGGTTTGATCAGCGAAACTGCTTCGCTTGCGCGAAACCATATCGTCTTGCCATGGCCTTTTGAATAAGAACCAACCTCTGCCACATCACGCGCGATTTGTTTGGCGACGCTTTCGATGCCATCGGTTTTTTGCCCATCCACAATGACCCAACCCTCAGGCGCGGCCTTCACGGCAGCGCTGATCAAGTCCCACGTCTCTGCTTTCGTGCGCGGCACGAAAACCAAAGCATTCGAAACCGGCTCTTCCAGCTTGCGCGTTACGGAAATTCCTGCGGATTTCAGCATGGTGCTAAGGGTGAATGCATCACTGATACAGCGCAAAGCTGTCGCATCCAAACCCCGCAATCGATCGTTCTCGATCTGTCCGAAAACGGCGGTGGTCCCATCGAGGGCAGGCAACAGCTCGGCGCTACGCGCAAGATCAAGACGCGCATGCTTCATATCAATTTTATTCTTTTTCCATCGTGCACTGCAAAGGATGCTGGTGACGGCGCGCAAAATCCATCACTTGGCCTACCTTTGTTTCTGCGATCTCGTGACTGAAGACACCCACAACCGCGACGCCCTTTTTATGCACTGTCAGCATAATTTCAAAGGATTGCGCATGGTTAAGGCCAAAGAAGCGTTCCAAGATATGCACCACAAACTCCATCGGAGTATAGTCGTCGTTCAGCAACAACACTTTATAAAGCGGTGGCTTGCGTGTTTTGGGGCGTGTCTCGACGATAACACTTTCATCAGTGTCGTCGTCGGACTTACCGGAGGCGATGATCGGCTGAAAGGTCATGGGCGTTTTGCGTTCTCGGTTAATCGACACTCTGGCCCTCTATATAACCCCAAAGGACAATTAGAAAAGAGGGGAGCAAGCTACAGTTGATCTGAATCGTTCAAATCCTATCGAGCGGCTTGAATTCGCTCATGCGCACAAGCGAGTCGCCTGACACATTCCTGACACAATCGCTGGTCTTGCGGTCATCAAATGTGAAACCGCTATATGTTGCGATTTTGCAGGGCAAAGAATCGATAAATTCCTTTGTTTTGAATGCTTTATTAATTGAAACTTATGTGTTATGGATTAGCCATAAAAATATAAGCCAGTCGAAAATCGGCGGCGCTGAGGCAGTTAAAAGGTAGAAATCGTGAAGGTACGGCACACATCGCCGGCCCGTATTGGGCTATTGGTCATCTCACTTCTTTGGTTGGTTGTTGCGCTTCCGCTTAGCGTATCCGCAGCCCCCTATGCGGCGTACGTTATGGACGCACGTTCTGGCGAAGTTTTGCATTCACGCAACGCGGATACGCGACTGCATCCTGCGTCGTTAACCAAGATGATGACGCTCTATGTGGCCTTTCAAGCAATTGAAAACGGGGAAATTTCCCTTGATACAATGGTAAAGATTTCACCAAATGCCGCTGCGGAACAACCTTCTAAGCTTGGCCTTCGTTCCGGCCAGAAGATCAAGTTTCGCTACCTCATCCGCGCGGCAGCTGTGAAATCTGCGAATGACGCGGCCACAGCGATTGGTGAAACACTCGAAGGTTCCGAAGCAGCGTTTGCGCGTCGCATGACCCGCACGGCAAAAGCACTTGGCATGTCCAAGACAACATTCAAGAACGCGCATGGCCTTACCGAAAAGGGCCACTTGTCCACGGCTCGGGACATGTCAATTCTGGGCCGTCATTTGCTTTATGATTATCCGGATTACTACAATCTTTTCTCTCGCAAATCGACGGACGCTGGCGTGAAAACCGTGCCAAATACAAATCGTCGACTGCTTAGCAACTACAAAGGTGCCGATGGCATCAAGACCGGCTACACTCGTGCTGCGGGCTTTAACCTTGTGGCCTCTGCCGAGCGTGGACAGGAACGCATTATCGCAACTGTCTTTGGCGGCCGTTCTACTGCGACGCGCAATGCGCGGGTCGCTGAATTGCTCGACATGGGCTTTAAACGCGCGCCGTCCCGCGTTGCGATACGCAAACCTGCGAAACCTGCCTATGGTGGATCACGCGCAACCGCGAAATCCATCCGCGTTGTGCGCGCGGTCAAGCAAAGCCCCCGTCCAAAGGCACGTTCTTTGACCCAAGATACCGCTCCTGTGCTGGTCTCTTTAAAGGATGATGTTCGTCAGGCCTTGGTCGAAGCACAGGCTAACAGTGCATCAGACGTGCAAGTCACACAGGCATCCTCTGCCTCCACTGCTGCGGTTCTACGCTCGCCCAAACCTGCGGCGCGACCCAAGGCCTTGCTGCTTGCCTCCCTCACCCAGCCTAAGCCGGAACCAACCGCCGCCCCCAAGCAAGAAGTCGTAACGCGCGTTTCTACCTCTGGTGGGCGTCATTGGGGCATCAACATCGGTCTTTATCCAAACCGGTACAGGGCCGAGCGTGTTTTACTGAAAACTGCACTCGCAGAGATGAGCACACTTGACGGCGCGCGCCGTTCCGTCACCGAACGCAAAACCGGATATGATGCGAATTTCGTAGGCCTGACGCGAGAACGTGCAGATCTGGCATGTCGTCGATTGGCCGCGCGCAATGTGCAATGCTTTATGATCGGTCCCAGTTCTTAGGCCTGTAACGTCACCCATTTCACGAACGCTTTAAGCGACGCGCGCTGCACACCGGCGCGGGTGACTACGAAGTATCCATAATCCTCGTCATCCTCGAACAATTTGACCAAGCGCCCCGCGTCTAGGTCCGCTTGCACCCAGATTCCAGCGGTCACAGTGATCCCCTGCCCCATGCGCGCAGCATCCAGCGTCAGACTTCCGGGAAGTACGGTCACGCCCCCTTGCCCTGCATCTGAAACCCCATGTTTCTCAAGCCAAAGCGAACTTTCCGATGTGCCAATTTCCTGCAAAAGCGGGAAACGCGCCAGATCTTCGGGGGAGGTCGGGCAATCGTCACAAATGAATGAAGGTGCGGCCACCGCGACGCGACGGGTCTTGATCAACAGTCGTTCTTCAACCCCTGGCCACGCCCCCTGTCCGAAACGGATCGCAACATCGGACCCATTGGAGCCCAGCTCACTCAGATCAGGATTGGCGTCGATCACGACGTTTATCAAAGGATGCTTTACACGGAAATCCGCTAAACGCGGAACCAACCAGTTTGCGGCAAAGCTGGGGGTTGTTGACACAATCAAAGGGCGTTCAGCGTCCTTGGTCGTCATTTGCGTGATCTGCGCACTTATCGCGTCAAAACTTGTGCTGAGAACATTCGCGAGCGCCATACCCTCTAACGTTAACTGCGCTTGACGCCCACTGCGATCCAGAAGCGTAACGTTCAGATGGCTTTCCAAATTTCTGATCTGCTGACTGACCGCTGCGTGAGACACGCTTAACCTATCGCCAGCACGCTGGAGTGACCCGTGTGTGGCATAAGCTTCAAACGCGCGTAGCGCGGAAAGGGGCGGCATATCTCGCCAGTTCATATGAAACCTCAGCTTACATAACGGAAATCTTCCTGACTCGCATTAATCCATAAATAAAGGATATTCAAAGGACAGAATGAAACAAGGGGAAGAAAATGTTAAACATATTGGCCGATAACTTCATCCGCGCTTCCTACCAGCAGCGGCATCCAAAGCCAAAATGGGACATGCCAGCGCATTGGCACGAACCGCGTCACTATGCTCCCAAAACCCCGTCAAAGGAGCAGCGCAATGATTGACCCGATCGTCTTTCTCGCGCCGCAGATTGCAGCGCATTGCGGACAAGGCACCTGCCGCATTGGTCCGGCCTATTGCTGCAAAACGAACAAGGCGACGCTAAATGAAACGTCAAAGGCCAGGCTTTGGGCGTTTCTACGCGCTTGCGCGGTGATCCAGCGCGGCACTCAAAAGCGCGCGGGTATATTCATGTTGCGGTGCGTTAAACAACGCTTCGCTTTCGCCCATCTCGACGATATCGCCCTGTTTCATGACCAACACCTTGTGCGACATGGCACGCACGACGTTTAAATCATGGCTGATGAACAAATAGGCCAGCCCGTATTTCTTTTGCAAACTGCGCAAAAGTTCAACGATTTGCACCTGCACTGTCATATCAAGTGCGCTGGTGGGTTCGTCAAGAACAACCAGTTTGGGCCGTAAAATCATCGCGCGTGCAATTGCGATGCGTTGGCGTTGGCCGCCGGAAAATTCATGCGGATAGCGATGCATTGTCTCTGGATCAAGACCGACTTCCGTCATGATATCAGCCACCATATCGCGCGGTGTTTTGGTGCCATCCGTTCCGTGAACACCTAGACCTTCAGCGATAATTTGCTCTGCCGTCATGCGCGGTGACAGGGATCCGAAAGGATCCTGAAATACGATCTGCATATCTTTGCGCGCCGCGCGCAACTGGCGCGTCGACCATTTGCGCGTATCGTCACCTGCAAAATGAATACCGCCTTCAGATGCGATCAATCGCATCATGGCAAGCGCAAGCGTCGTCTTGCCAGAACCACTTTCCCCGACAATACCCAGCGTTTCACCCGCGCGCACAGACAGGGTTGCATCGTTCACCGCCTTCACATGTCCGATGGTGCGTCGCAGTAGACCCTGCTGTATAGGAAACCAGACCTTCAAATTATCCGTACTTGTGATTTCCGCAGCACCTGCGGGCACAGGATCAGGCGTGCCGACCGAATGCGCGCTAAGCAAGGTCTTGGTGTAGTTGTGTTGCGGATTGTTGAACACAACCTCGGTCGGTCCGGCTTCGACAATTCCGCCCGCTTTCATCACGCACACCTTGTCCGCGATGCTCCGCACGATGCCAAGATCATGGGTGATAAACAACAACCCCATATTTTTGTCTTTTTTCAAACCCGCAAGCAGTTCCAAAATCTGCGCTTGAATGGTTACATCCAAGGCAGTTGTCGGCTCATCCGCGATCAACAGGTCGGGGTCGTTCGCCAAAGCCATCGCGATCATAACCCGTTGTCTTTGTCCGCCAGACAATTGGTGAGGGTACGAATTCAGACGGCTTTCAGGATCGCGAATACCAACTTCTTCAAGCAATTGCAGAATACGTCCGCGCGCGTCATCCCCGACGACCCCTTGGTGCAGCGCAAGGGACTCACCCAGCTGTTTTCCCAATGTGTGCAGAGGGTTAAGGGATGTCATAGGCTCTTGAAAGATAAAGCTGATGTCATTGCCACGCACTTTGCGCAACGTGGCTTCATCAGCTCCGACCATTTCCTGACCTTCATATTTGATCGACCCACCCGTCACCGCACTTGAACCGAGTAACGACACAGAACTCAGCGCAGTCACCGATTTGCCCGATCCGCTTTCGCCAACCAGCGCAACAGTTTCGCCGCGATCCACAGTAAAGCTGACACCGCGCACCGCAGTGCTTAACTGGCCATCTTGGCGGAAGGCAACTGTAAGGTCTTTGACCGTCAACAAGGCACTCATGAGAAGGTCTTTCTTGGATCGAATGCGTCGCGCACGCCCTCGAAGATGAAGACGAGAAGCGACAGCATCACGGCGAACACGGTAAACGCTGTAAAGGCCAACCAAGGGGCTTGCAGGTTTTGTTTAGCTTGCAACGTCATCTCACCCAAGGACGGTGATGAAGATGGCAGGCCAAAACCGAGAAAGTCGAGCCCTGCAAGCGCGCTGATTGTTCCGGTTACAATGAAAGGTAACATGGTGACAGTAGCGACCATCGCGTTGGGCAACATGTGGCGGAACATGATCACCGTATTGGACACGCCAAGCGCTTTGGCAGCGCGCACATATTCAAGGTTTCGCGCACGCAAGAACTCTGCTCGCACCACGCCGACCAAGGCCATCCAACCGAACAGGACCATCAAGAAGACCAGCAACCAGAAACTTCGGCCTAAGATCGCGAACATAATGATGATGATGTAAAGCGACGGAACCGCGCTCCAGATTTCGATAACGCGCTGGAAGATCAAATCGACCCAACCGCCAAAATATCCCTGCAACGCGCCTGCCGCGATGCCGATCAGGCTGGCAAGGGTTGTGACAATCAGGGTGAACAGGATCGACAAGCGGAAGCCATAAATGACACGTGCCAACACGTCGCGTTTAGTATCATCGGTGCCCAGCAGGTTTTCCGCGTTCGGGGCCAGCGGAGCAGCGCCGGGGCGGTCAACTGTTGTGTCGTAGGCATATGGGATCAACGGCCAAAGCAACCAGCCTTGCTGGAAGCCTTCCACGTCGAATGTCCCTGCTTCAATCGCCTCGATCACGCCTTCGGGGTCATCCCAGCACTCTTCCAAGCCACCTGATGTGATCAAGCATTTCACCTCAACATCGCGGTACACCGCTTCGGTTTCGAAATCGCCACCAAAGGCGGTTTCGGGGTAAAAGTTGAAAACAGGCACATGCAATTCACCGCGATAGCTGACCGCGATCGGTTTGTCGTTGGCGATGAATTCCGCAAACAGACTTAGACCGAACAGCACAGAAAAGATGATCAACGACCATAGTGCACGACGGTTGCGTTTGAAGTTGCGCCAGCGGCGTTGATTAAGCGGAGAGAGTTTCATCAGATCACCCTTCGCGCTTTTCAAAGTCGATACGCGGATCGACAAGGACGTACATGATGTCAGACAAAATTCCAACGATCAGACCGATCAGGCCAAAGATAAACAACGTCCCGAAGATCACAGGGTAATCGCGTGCAACGGCGGCTTCAAAGCCAAGACGCCCAAGACCATCCAGCGAGAAAATCGTCTCGATAATCAGTGACCCGCTAAAAAAGACCGAGATAAAGACAGCCGGAAAACCGGCAATCACGATCAACATCGCGTTGCGAAACACATGACCATACAGCACTCTGCTTTCGCTCAGACCCTTGGCGCGCGCGGTCATAACATATTGCTTTTTGATCTCGTCCAGAAAGCTGTTCTTGGTCAGTAAGGTCAGCGTAGCAAAGGCAGAAATCGTTGATGCCAAGACAGGCAAAGTGATGTGCCACAGATAATCACCCGCTTTGCCAAGCAAACTCATGTCTTCAAAACCGTCAGATGTTAGCCCCCTTAAAGGGAAAATCTGCCAGTAAGACCCGCCTGCAAACAGCACCAGCAGAAGGATCGCAAACAGAAATCCGGGGATAGCGTAGGCAACGATAATCATCGCAGAGGTCCATGTGTCAAAACTGCTGCCATCATGAACTGCTTTGCGGATGCCCAGTGGAATAGACACCAGATAAGCAATGATCGTGGACCAAAGCCCTAGCGTGATAGACACCGGCATCTTTTCCAAAACCAGATCAACGACGCTGATAGATCGGAAATAGCTTTCCCCGAAATCAAGCCGCATATAGTTCCACAACATGTTCAGGAACCGCTCAACGGGCGGTTTGTCGAACCCGAATTCCTTCTCTAGCTCTTCGATGAATTCTTTGGGCAGACCTCGGGCACCAACATAATCACTGTCGGAACCAAAGGTTTCTTCCCCGACATCATTACCCCCGCCCGAGAACCCCTCGAACACATCACCGCCGCCTTGCATTTGGGCCAGGACCTGTTCCACAGGGCCGCCCGGTACAAATTGCACCAGCGTGAAGTTAAGGATCATTATCCCGAGCAAGGTTGGAATAATCAGTAAAAGCCGTCGAAGAATATATGCGCCCAAAGCGAATTACCTCAGTGCGCCAGAGGCTTTAAGCGCCTCGTGCTTTTCTTTGTTGTACCACCAGAAATCCAGCGCTCCGAGCGCAAAAGGCGGCAGGTTTTCAGGATGCTCATACATATCATAAGAGGCCACCCAGTGTTCGCCCACGTATCCGCTGTGGATCTGAATGCGCAAGTAACGCAGAACGCGATCAAGGGCCATTAAGGCTGCTTCTTCCTCTTCGCGTGACGTGGTGTTGAGCGAAGCTTCAATAATCGCATCCACCAGCGGACTTTGCAGAGACTGCGGATTGTAAGACGACACAACAGCCGTCTCGGAACCATACGCCTGCTTCAATCCTGTTCCCGCAGCCAAGAAAGGCTGATTGCGGAAATACATCATATCCCAGTCTTTATCGTAATAGCGCGACGCATATTGTGCGGAATCGATTTTTTCTGCAGACGCACTGATACCCCATTTGTTCAATGTCTGAACATAGGTCGTAATGATAGCTTCCACCGTATCGCCAGTGCTGGACGACAGCATGATCTTGAATTCGACCAGCTTACCATTTGCATCACGGAACTTGCCATCATCACCGACAGCCCATCCAACATCTTTAAGCAGTTTCAGAGCTTTGCGCTGATTTCGACGATCAGAGACGGTGTCAGGATTGGACGTGTGTGCCATGACAGCTTCGCCATTCATCATGTCATCGGGAACCAAATCACCAAGGCCTTCTAGCAGGGCTTTTTCCAGCCCCGTTGGAACGCCTTTCGCTTCTAATGCAGAGTTTTCGACGAAGGAATGACGCTGCTTGGTCAGGCCGAACTGCAAGGACGCAGAAACCCACTCGAAGTTATACGCAAGGCTCAATGCTTCGCGTACACGCAAATCGGTGAAGGGTTCACGCAGCAAGTTAAACACAAATCCCTGCGGTGTCGGAGGATTGCCATTTGGCAACTGCTCGCGCTTGACATGGCCATTGTCGACAGCAGGGAAATCATAGCCTGTCGCCCATTGCTTGGTGCTTGTCTCTTGACGGAAGGTGTACTCCCCGGCCTTGAACGCTTCGAACTCGGCGGTTTGATCGCCAAAATACTCAATCCGCACACGATCGAAGTTGTGACGACCAACGTTCACCGGCAAATGCCAACCCCAATAGTCAGGGTTACGCTTGTAGATGATGTAGCGGTTGATCTCGAAATCATCGACGACATAAGGGCCAGAACCTAGCTGCGTCAGCAAGGATGGTTCGTCCAGACGTTCGCCTGTCTCTTCGTACCAAGCTTTTGAAAAGACGGGGGATCCACCAACTTGCGAAATCAGGGATCGGCGCGAAATACCGTCTACGAATTCAGCCCGCAGGGTCAGATCATCCACCGCCTCAACAACTTTGATACGTTCTTTCACAGAGCGCGCGTAGCTACGGATGCCTTGCTCCATGAACAATTCATGCGTGAAAACAGCGTCATGGGCTGTAAGCTGGCTTCCGTCAGAGAATTTGGCCTCTGGGCGAATATGAAACACGCACCATTCTTTGGATTTTGGGTACTCCACCGCTTCTGCCAAGTGGCAATAGGAATCAGTGATCGAATCTGCGGGAACGGAAGCATCAAACGGTGCTCGACTGAACATCGCCTCGGCAATCAGGCCCGAATACAGACCCGGGCGTCCTTTGCTGGCGTAGCGGTTCATGCCATCAAACGTGCCGCGCGTAGACAATGAAATCTCGCCACCCTTAGGTGCGTCAGGGTTAACATAGTCGAAATGTGTGAAATCCGGCGGATACTGCAAATCGCCAAAAAAGGAATAACCGTGACTTCTGATAAGTTCGTCGGATCCACTTTGCGCAAAGGCGGCATGCGGGGGCAAGCCAAGCGCCATGCCAGCACCACCAGCGGCCATGCCAAGCATAACATCGCGGCGTTTCAAGGTGATTTCATTTTTCGGATATTTGTCCGGCATCAAAGTCTCCCAATGTCTGTCGCGTTTTCGCTTGTTTTATATCTAACATAGCTAAAGCGCTGCGTGTGTCACATTCAAGCATTGAATGGATGAACTGGTTGTGAACTGAGCGTGTGTCGACGCAAATTCAAGCTGTAGACAAAGAAAAGCCGCCCAAGCACATGGCTAGGCGGCTTTCGGTCCTCACACAACGCGATTTTGCGTTACTTGATTGTCTCAAGATAGGCGATCAGGTTCGCGCGATCCGTGTCTTTCTTCAGGCCCGAAAAGCTCATCTTGGTGCCTTGAACGTAGCCTTTTGGGTTTTCAAGGAATGCGTTCAGCTCGTCATAGCCCCAAACGCCTTCCATTTCAGCCAAAGTCGCGGAGTAGCCAAAGCCCTCGATAGAGCCTTTGTCGCGGTTCACTGTGTTGAACAGATGTGGGCCAGTACCGTTCGCGCCGTCTTCCAACTTGTGGCAGGCTTTGCACTTGCCAAAGACTTTTTCGCCTTTGCCAACGTCCGCCGCTGCGATCAACTCTGCAAAGTCGACTTCCTCGACTTCTTCGACTTCGCCTGCGTCTTCAACTTCGATCACATAGCCAGCGAGATGCTCGCCGTCGCCGTGACCGCCGCCTGTGTGGTACAATTCTTCTGCGACCCAGCTGCCCAAAAGGAACAACAGCAATGCACCGCAAAAACTGCCCAGGATTTTGGTAAATGTCATGGTGTCAAACATGTGTCTTGTCCTATTGGATTTCGTTGGGCGTTTATCTATGGGTTTCACGCGATTAAGGCAAGGTGTAGAACCCGCGACGAAACGCCCGAGTTCAACAGATTTTAAAGGAATCGTACCCATGACCAAAAAGATCGCATTTCAAGGCGAACTTGGGGCCTATTCCCATGAAGCCTGCGCGCAGAATTATCCTGATATGGAGCCACTTCCCCGCCGCACATTCGATGATGTGATCCATGCTGTGAACTCGAAAGCGGCTGATCTTGCTATGCTTCCTGTGGAAAATTCGACCTATGGTCGGGTTGCCGACAGCCATCGCCTGTTGCCCAGCTCTGATTTGCATATCGTTGGTGAAGCCTTCACGCGCGTGCGCATCAGCTTGATGGCCTTGCCGGGGGCGGCGTTGGAAGACATCAAAAAAGTGCGCGCGCATACGGTGCTGTTACCGCAAGCCGCTGCGTTTTTGAACAAACATAACATTCACGCCGAATCGGCGGTCGATAGCGCGGGTGCCGCCGCTGAATTGGCCAAAAGCGGCGATATGAACAGCGGTGTTCTTGCCAGCGAATTTGCAGCCCAGATTTACGGGCTGAATGTTCTTGCGAAGAATATCGAAGATCACGGGCACAACACCACACGGTTTCTTGTCATGTCGCGCGAAAGCGATCTGTCTGAACGTGGAGATAACGGAATGCTGACCAGCTTTGTTTTTCGTGTGCGCAACATTCCTGCGGCGCTTTACAAGGCGATGGGTGGCTTTGCGACCAATGGTGTCAACATGACCAAATTGGAAAGCTACATGGTTGACGGTCACTTTACCGCGACACAATTTTATGCGGATATCGAAGGCCACCCCGAAGACGCGAAAGTCAAACGCGCGTTGGATGAGCTAAGCTATTTCACCAGCGAAATAACGATTCTGGGCACATACCCGCGCGCGCCAGAGCGTGCGGGCGTATCCGACTAAGCGTTCGTTGTTGACTTATATTTGCGTTCTATCAGGCGGACAAAATCAACAGCCTTGACGCGGAACCGTTTTTCCAAACGCGATTTGCCAAGCCGCATGGTCTGAATCATTAAACGGCCCGACAGGCTTTTCGGCTTGATCTCGATCGCAAGGGTCGCGCGTGTGCGGCTTTTGGATAGCGACATAAGTTCCAGCGTTGCGTGGGCGACCACGTCAGAGCTGTGCATCTCGATTTCATAGCCATCACACGGATCATAGCTGACCAATTCAGCGTCAATCTTGCGGGGCTTGCCCCGAAACTTGAAAGCCGAGGCCCATTGCATGCCGATCCCGAAAGATTTCAAAGAATCCGTTCTGCGCACATCCGCCCCGCGACGAAGGGCAGAGCGTTCAAACTGATCGAAATCAGAAAACAGCGCAAACGCATCCACAATCGGTGCTTCAATATCTTCTTTAGTCGAAAATTTCATAGACCTGCTCGCATGTTTATCTGCTGGTTTTTTACAGAATCTATAGACGAAGAAAGTTACTCAAGTCTATCGCTCAGCCAGTGCTCAAGGATGAAATGCGCGATTGCACCCTTTCTAGCGGGTAAAATTTTAGGGTTGTTACCGCTAAAGGAGAGCATCATCTCTTCACGACTCACCCAAATTGCATCTTCGATTTCGACCGGATCAATCGTGATATCCGCATTCAACGCCTCGCCACGGCATCCGAACATCAATGAGTTCGGAAACGGCCAAGGTTGGCTGGCAAGATAATCCACCTGCCCGACCTTGATGCCCGCTTCTTCGAAAACTTCGCGCCGCACGGCAGCTTCCAATGTTTCACCCGGTTCAACAAAGCCTGCCAGCAAAGAATACATTCCCTCCGGCCAACCGGGCGAACGGCCCATCAGCACCGAATTGCCCCGCGTGATCAGCATAATCACAACAGGGTCCGTACGTGGGAAATGCTTTGCGTCACACGCGCTACAATCGCGCTGCCAGCCCGACATGCTCATCGCGCTTTTTGCACCACATTTTGAGCAGAACGTATGACTGGCATGCCAGGAATAGACCGCCCGTGCAGAGGCCGACAATTCCGCATCGCGTGCAGTCAAACGTGTCATATTCGCACGCAGCTCTGCGAAAACATCCGTGTCCGGCAAATCAGGATGACGCTGCTCTGTTGGATCAAGGAACGTGTTCATCGCCGCTTCATCAACGTCGGCGGGGGTCCAATCTGAAAGATCATGGGCGAAAATCGCGCGGCCGTCTTCAAGACCCAGAAAAAGCGCCTGTGCGCTACGACCCGCAAACACCTTATGGGTTGTCTCAAGGCGCGCCAAAGCATCCCGATCCCCACGTCGAATCAACGGTTTGCCACGCCAGAACACAATCGCTTGGGATTTGGGATCAGCCAGCAGCTTTATCATTTCTGCGCTATCACCACGCAAATGCGCCGCGCGCTCCAGACCAGAGCCTCCGAAGGTAACTGTCTCTGCAAGTTTCATGGCGTGCTCCTCAAATTCAGGCGCAAGCTATGTCTGATGTCACATAAGGTTCAAGCCTTGCAATACGCGCAGCCCATCCGTATATCCATGTTCGAGAGGTTGGCGCGGGCAAGTGCCTCGCCAACCTGGTCAGATCCGGAAGGAAGCAGCCACAACGAGCCCCACTTGGGTCGATGTCCAACCTCTCACCTAATTCCCCTTTGGTACAATACCCGTAACCGCCCAGCGCAATTGCGCATCGGTTTCGACAGCGCAGGGGCGAATTTTGCGAAGACGTAGCAACGCATCGACAGCGTCTTCACCCGCCTCGACCATCAAGCGCAACGCCAACATGCCAGAGCGACCGCACCCGCCTTTGCAGTGGATCAACACACGGCCCCGACCACGCAGCGCGCTTAAGGTCGCAGTGCTGGCTTCGGGCCAGGTTTCCAGAAAACCGGCATCGGGAATACCGTAATCCTCAATGGGCAAGTACAACCAACGCGCGCCGCTTTCCTTGATATCGGTTCCTAGCCCTTCGGCACCGCTATCGGCCAACTCACCGCGCGTCGTCGTCGTGATCACCAATGACGGTTTCCAATCCCGGATAAAGTCCAGATCAGCGCCGTAGCCCCCCAAGCGCCCGGGCATCTGTGAAATCGCAAGCGATCCCCCAGCGACCCCAAGTGCATGAATGACCAGGTCCGCCATAGGTTATAACCGACGCGCGCTGAATGTGTCGCAAGTATTGATGTCACCGCTTTTGAAACCCTTGGTGAACCATCCCGCGCGTTGTGCGCTGGTGCCATGGGTAAACGTATGTGGCTGTGGCACACGCCCTGCGCGTTTTTGCAGATGGTCATCGCCTATCTTGCGCGCCGCGTTTAGCGCTTCTTCAATATCACCGGGCTCAAGCAACCCTTCAACAGATCGCGCCCAAACGCCACTTAGGCAATCGGCTTGCAATTCCAACCGCACTGTCAGCGCATTCGCTTCTGTCTGGCTAGAGCGCCTGCGCGCTTGTTCAACCTGACCCAAAATCCCGAGTTCATTCTGAACATGATGCGCGACTTCATGGGCAATCACATAGGCCGCGGCGAAATCACCCTTTGCCCCCAGTTGACGGGATAGCGTCGAAAAGAATGCGGTATCCAGATAGGCCTTCTTATCCGCAGGGCAGTAGAAGGGCCCTGTTGCGCCGGATGCCCCACCACATGGGCTTTGCGTTACATCGGCGTAAAGCACCAAGGTCGGCGCGCGGTAATCCCGCCCCACTTGTTGCGGAAATATCTGCCCCCAGACAGTTTCGGTTGTGGCTAACACCCGCGATGAAAATTCCGCGGCGCGCTCTTCCTGCGCGGAGATTTGCCGTGGTTGGCTTTGCGTCGGCGCACTGCCTTGTTGCAACAATGGTGTCACATCAATGCCTGCGAAATAGCCAATCGCCAGAACGACCAACAAACCGACCCCACCAATCGGCCCCGCGCGTCTACCACGCGCGCCACTACGACGGCGGTCTTCTACATTGCGACTTCCTCGGGTTCCACGCAGACGCATGACAGTTCTCCTAAATATCCCCCATAAGTAGCGCGCTTTGGTGCAATCGGCTAGACGGCGCGCGACCTGCCCCCTACCTTGCAAGCAGCTCCCGAATCCCGAAAGCGCACATGACCGACACACCTGACACAGCCTACCGCGTTCTTGCCCGCAAATATCGCCCCGAAACCTTTGTCGATCTTGTCGGCCAGGAAGCCATGGTGCGCACGCTGAAAAATGCGTTTGAAGCAGACCGCATTGCGCAAGCGTTTGTGATGACAGGAATTCGTGGAACAGGCAAAACGACAACCGCGCGGATCATCGCCAAGGGCATCAATTGCATTGGTCCTGATGGCACTGGTGGTCCGACGACAGAGCCTTGTGGCGAATGCGAAAACTGCACAGCGATCATGGAAGGACGTCACGTGGACGTCATGGAAATGGACGCCGCGTCGCGCACAGGTGTGGGTGACATTCGCGAAATTATCGAAAGCGTGCATTACCGCGCCGCATCTGCGCGCTACAAGATTTACATCATCGACGAAGTGCACATGCTCTCGACCTCTGCCTTCAACGCTTTGCTGAAGACGCTGGAAGAGCCACCAGCGCATGTCAAATTCATCTTCGCGACGACTGAAATTCGCAAAGTTCCAGTCACCGTCCTTTCCCGTTGCCAGCGTTTCGATCTGCGGCGCATTGAACCCGAAGACATGATCGGCATGCTCAAACGCATCGCCGCTGGCGAAAATGCCGAAATAGCGGAAGATGCTTTGGCACTTATCACCCGTGCCGCCGAAGGCTCTGCGCGCGATGCAACCTCTCTCTTGGATCAGGCGATCAGCCACGGCGCCGGCGAAACCACGGTTGAACAAGTGCGCGCCATGCTGGGCCTTGCAGATCGTGGCCGTGTTCTGGACCTTTACGCAATGATCATGCGTGGCGATGCAGCAGCGGCGTTGACCGAACTCGGCGCGCAATATGCGGCGGGCGCTGACCCCATGGCAGTGCTGCGCGATCTGGCGGAAATCACCCATTGGATCAGCGTTGTGAAAATCACACCCGATGCGGCGGATGACCCGACTGTCAGCCCTGACGAGCGCGCACGCGGTTTGCAAATGGCCAATGATCTCCCTATGCGCGCGATGACGCGGATGTGGCAGATGCTGCTGAAAGCGCTGGACGAAGTGGCAAGCGCGCCGAATTCTATGATGGCTGCCGAAATGGCAATCATCCGCCTCACACATGTGGCCGAACTGCCCAGCCCGGAAGAACTGATCCGCAAGCTGCAAGACACACCGCCCCCTTCTTCGCCGTCAGGCGGCGGTGGTGGCAGCGGTGGGATAAGCGCGGGCGCAACCTCTGTTGCCAACGCACAATCACGCATGACGACGTCTGGCGGCAGCGCGGGTGGTGCGGCAACAGCCCAGCAGCTTGAGGCGGACGCCCTCGCGCGCTTCCCGACCTTCGATCATGTGGTCGAACTCATCCGCGCCAATCGTGATGTAAAGCTGCTGGTCGAAGTCGAAGGCGGCGTGCGCCTTGCCAATTACCAACCCGGTCGGATCGAATTTGAACCCCACCCAAAAGCACCAAATGATCTGGCGCAGCGCTTGGGACAAAAGCTACAACTTTGGACCGGCAATCGCTGGGCGGTTACGCTAGTCAACGAAGGCGGCAAAGAAACCATCGCCGAAAAACGCGATGCGGCTGAAACTGCACTCAAGGCCGAAGCGGCAGAACATCCGTTGCTAAAAGCGGTATTTGACTCATTCCCAGGCGCCAAGATCATCGACATCAAGACACCCGCCGAAATCGCCCAAGAGGCGATGGTCGAAGCCCTGCCCGAGGTCGAAGACGAATGGGACCCCTTCGAGGAGGACTAGCGTGCAAATTCTGCAGACCGATGCCCTGTTCGACTACGCCTGCGCTGTGTTGCGCCCCGCATGGAACGGAGAAAAAGTGACAGGGCTGCAAGAAGCCTTGGCCTTGCTCTCGCATCCAGTCAGCTGGGCTTTGGTCGTCTTCGCAGCACTTGCCCTTTGGACGCGCAAACGCTGGCTTATCGCGGCTTTGGGCCTTGCTTGGATCACTTGGGCGGTCCACATCTTGGTCGATCAACTTTATAGCGATCCAACGCTGACCGCGATCAAGGTCGGCTGCATCGGCAATGCGCAAACCTATCTGACACTTGGATCTGCAGGTGTCGCAGCGGTTGCTTTCATCATCTTCCTTCGCACCCCTAGATCAAAGCCAACAGCCCAATGACAGATATATGCACACTCAGTCGCCCCGATTGGAACGGTATTCCCGTGACAGGGCTGCAAGAAGCGCTGGCACTCGCCACGTCGCCTGCGGCCTTGGTCCTGTTTGCTTTCACGATCCTCTCGATCCGCTTTCGCAACCAATGGGCAGCCCTTGTCACGCTAGTGCTTTGGGCGGGATATGTCAGCTTGCTGACCATGATTGACCCCACAAAAACCCGCGCGCTTGCCCAAGCAGAAGGTTGTATTGGTTCACCCACCTTGTTCATCGTCGCTGTCGCTGCAATATGTATAGGGTTGATATACTTCACGACGCCCAAAGAGGCGCGTAACACCTAAACGGAGACTGTGATGTTCAAAGGACTAGGACAGCTTGGCGATATGGCCGGCATGATGAAAAAAGCCAAAGAAATGCAGGACCAAATGGGTCAGATGCAAGAAGACCTGGCCACGATGACAGTCACAGGCGAAAGCGGCGCAGGCTTGGTGAAAGCAACGGCAACAGCCAAAGGCGAATTGACTGCACTTGATATTGATCCGTCCATCTTCAACGGCGATGACAAAGAGGTTGTCGAAGACCTGATCCTTGCCGCGATCAAAGACGCGCAACAAAAAGCGTCCGAAAAAGCCGCCAGCGAAATGAGCAAACTGACCGAGGGTCTGGGCCTGCCTGCGGATATGAAACTTCCGTTCTGACCCTTCCTCTCTCTAAGGGCTCCGCCCGTTTTCGGCTGAAACGCTCTCCCAGAGCGTTTCCTGGACGCCTCAAACTCCCCGCCGGAGGCATCCGCCCTTCGCAAACAGGAACCAGCGCGTGAGCAGCACCAAAGACATAGATGCGCTGATCGAATTGATGGCCAAGCTTCCCGGGCTTGGCCCGCGCTCGGCACGGCGCGCTGTTTTGCATCTGATCCGCAAACGCGCGCTCTTGCTCACGCCTTTGGCCAATAGCATGCAAACCGTCGCCGCCACGGCGCGCGAATGTCTCAACTGCGGCAATGTTGGCACGTCCGACATCTGCGATATCTGCGAAAGCGAAAAACGCGCCAACGGCATTCTGTGCGTGGTTGAAGACGTCTCTGACCTTTGGGCGATGGAACGCTCTGGTGTTTTTCATGGACGTTATCATGTGCTGGGCGGAACACTTTCGGCACTGGATGCAATCGGGCCTGAAGAACTGCGTATCCCGCGCCTGATTGATCGCGTGACCAGCGAAGGCATCACTGAAGTAATCCTTGCCTTGAACGCCACAATCGACGGGCAAACCACCGCGCACTATATCGCCGATCTGTTAGAAAGCCGCGTTTCGCTGACGTCGCTTGCGCAAGGTGTGCCGATCGGAGGCGAGCTTGATTATCTCGATGATGGAACAATCACAGCAGCGATGAATGCGCGCAAACCCATATAGATAAGGCCCTGCTGCCCCTCCCGTGACAACAGAGCCTTCCAGTGCCGAGATGGCTGCGCCACCTTTACAAAACAGCCAGCACGCCGATCATATCGGCACATCCCGTTTTCAGATCACCACAACATCCAGCGGTGGAAATCCGTTAAACCCGATTGACGCATATGTCGTCGTATAGGCCCCGCAATTGCGAATGATCACACGATCCCCCGATTGCAGCGCAAGCGGCAAAGACACAGGCGTCTTTTCGTATAGCACATCTGCGCTGTCGCAAGACGGGCCCGCAAGGATGCATGGGCCTGTCGCTGTGCCGTCTTTGCTGGTGATAAATTCATAGCGGATCGCTTCATCCATCGTTTCCGCGAGACCTGAAAATTTACCAATATCAAGATAGACCCATCGGTGCAGATCCAGCGGTGATTTACGCGCCACCAACAGCACTTCGGCCACGATATGACCCGCTTCGGCGACCATGCCGCGACCGGGCTCGGCAATCACATGCACATCGCCAAAGCGCGCATGCACCTGTCGCATCACATCCGCTGCGTATTGTGTCGGCGCATCCACGGTCTCGCCATAAAACGCCGGAAATCCACCACCGATGTTCAGCAGGTTTAGCGCGAATCCAGATGCTTTTGCAGCCTCCCAAACTTGCACGATCTGATCCAGAACTGGCCCCCAGAACGTAGCTTTGCGCGTTTGCGAGCCGACATGAAACGACAGCCCAACCATTTGAAGGCCAAGCGTTCGTCCCTGCTCAAGCAAAGACAGAATGTGACCACTGGACGCCCCGAATTTACGGCTAAGCGGCCAGTCCGCTTGAGAATTTTCAACGATAACCCGCAGATAGACCTGCGCGCGCGGTGCATGGGCCGCGATCTTTTCCAGTTCCTCTGGCGCATCGGCGGCGAACAGTGTGACGCCAACTGAAGCCGCAAATGCAATGTCTGCGCTGCGCTTGATCGTATTGCCAAAAGACAGTTGATCCGCGCGCGCGCCTTGGCCAAGACACAGCTCGATCTCAGGGCGGCTGGCGCAATCAAAATGGCTGCCTCTTGCGACCAGCGCGGAAATGATGCGCGGATCAGGATTGGCTTTCACAGCATAATGAACATGCGCATCGCCAAGGCCGGCTTTCAGTGCATCATACTGCACACCAACGCGATCAAGATCGAGCACGAGCGTCGGGCGCTCGAAGGAATTGCGCGCGATAAATTCCGATGCACGATCAAACAAAACAGGGGTTTGGGCACGGAACGCGCCGGGGGCAGTAGCTTTCATGGTCATCTCCAAGAGAGGTAAACGCCCGGGGCGGGCGCAAAGGGTCAAAAGGAGACGTTACCGTCGCTGCATAAACACGGAAGGCGGTTTGCTAACCGGCCAGAGGTGCGTGCGTTGGCGTCTGTAAAACGCGCTTTAAGGCAATTTGAGATTCACACAAGATAGAAAATGAGGCGCGCGTGAGAAATATTCGAGGCCAGTAAAAACTGCGCTTTTGCTACCCGTCCACGCTGGCCATGTTTCACGCTTTCAGCAGCTTTGGCAAAACATGCTCCCATTCGATCACGCCGATCTCTTGCGCCCAAACGTCGTAGAGATGCGCCATATCCCTGACCTGATCGCGCGCACCTGCCGCCAGATTACAAAGCTGTGTGCGGTCAAGCTCCATGTCATACAGCTCCCACTCCATCCCATGCTGGCGCACCAGTTTGAACTGCCCCATGCGTAGCGCACCATTGCCCAATGGATTGATCCATACGGTCACCATCGCCGCATAGGTCGCCATTTTCGCCGCTTCCCAATCCGGTTCTTTTTCATATTCCCATCCATGCACCTGATCATCGCGCGGCGAGATATCCCAGTTGGTTTGAAACAACCCCTTGGCCTGCATGTCTTCGTGCCGCGCGGTGCGGATCGCATCCCAGCCCTTGCAATAGGTGCCATCGTACTTGGCGATGTCCTCGGGTGGCGCGTGCGATGGCCAATGGGGGGCCGTGTGCGCGAGATATAAGAAGAAGGGCACATCGTCCGCGACTGCTCCTTGCATCATATCAATCGCTTTGTCTGTTATTGCATCGGTGAAATAATAGTCATCCGGTATATCGTGGATGCGCCTGTCATCCTCCATCACGCAATGCGGGGAAAATAAATACGCCGCGCCGTCCATGACCCCATAAAAGCGATCAAACCCGCAATCTTATCAGCGGGCAAATCCCCGGCCACATACCATTTTCCCGACATCAAGATGCGATAGCCAGAGGCACCTAAATGCTCTGCAATCGTGGCACAATCGCTGCGAAGAAACCCCTGATAAGCAGATGTCCCAAGGTTTGCACCCATATGACCGATGCCTGCTTTGTGCGGATAAAACCCTGTCAGTAATGAGGCCCGCGTCGAACAACAGCGCGCACAATTATACATCGAGGTCAGAAGCGCACCGTCCTTGGTCAGCGCATCAAGGTTGGGTGTATTGATCTCTGACCCCGTGACGCCAAGATCGGCAAAGCCCATGTCATCGGCTCATCGGCCAAGAACATTCGGCTTTGCTGTCATGGCCTCATCCAACTGCAAACAGCGCTTCAAATTCATGCGCGCCGCGCTGTGAGAACGTCACAATCCGTGTTTTTTGATCGCGCTTTGCCCAGCCCAATTCTTCAAACCGCGTCAGGAACGCACGGCCAAGACTGCCTGCAAGATGCGAACGCCGCTCGCTCCAATCAAGGCACTCGCGGCAAAGCGGCGTTGGCTTCGCGCGCAGGCCATTCAGATCAATCTGAAGATCGCTGGCAAAGGTCGCACCCGTTTGCGTCAACGACAAATCATCCTTGTCCAACACAAGGTGCCCGCGCTCGATCATGCTATCAAACAGTCGCGTGCCCATGTCACCTGCAAGATGGTTGTAACACACACGCGCCTTGCGCAGTTCGCTGTCCTTTGGCCCAGTGCGTTTGCGCAGGTGGCCTGATCCGGCGGCCAAGCCCATCAACCCTTCCAGCACATGGGCCACATCTTCACTGGAGAGCGAAAAATACTTGTGCCGCCCCTGTTTGCGCGGACGTAGCAGCCCACCCTCATCCAGCTTGGAAAGATGCGAGCTGGCCGTCTGGATCGTCACCCCGGCTTCTGTTGCAAGCTCTGTCACGGTCAAAGCCTTCCCGCTCATCAAAGCGGTCAGCATGTTTGCACGCGCAGGATCACCGATCAGCGCAGCGATATGGGCAATATTCGGACCTTCTTTCACACTTCGATCCTCATCGAAACATTAGCGCGCGTCAACGCTGTACAGTCTTGTTATCCACTTAATCCAAGGACTCCAAAAATGTTAACCTGTGTCATTCGCAACCAAATCGACCCCACCAAAAAGGCCCAGTTTGAACAATATGCCCGCAACTGGGGCCAAGCGATTCCGCGGTGTGGCGCGGATCTGATCGGCTATTACGCCCCTCATGAAGGCTCAAGCACGCTGGCCTATGGCATCTACAACGTGAAAAGTTTGGCCGATTACGAAGCCTGCCGCGCCCGCCTGTCAGACGATCCTTTAGGCCGCGAAAACTACGAATTTGCCCAGAAAGAGAAGTTTCTGCTACGCGAGGACCGCACATTCCTCAAGCTCGCCTCCGGCCCTCATGGAACAGGAAATGCATCATGATCGCTGTTATTTTCGAGGTCGAGCCCGCCGAGGGGCGCAAAGACGACTATCTCGACATTGCTATACAGATGCGCCCGATGATAGCAAGGAACGGCACAACACCCTGTCCAGATTATAAATTCATGCTTTTGCCAAATTTAGATGTAATCAGGAAAGTACACGTCCCATGAAAGCCCCTTTTGTTATGCTCGCAGCTTTGTCTGTGTCAGCTTGCGTTTCATAAGAGCCAACCAAACCAGTGGACGTGACGTATTCGACCCAAAATGCCCAAAAGGTTGCGGCCTTCCAAGTGACCGCGGTCAGAAGCTTTGTGAAAAGCAATGGAAAATCGTCCGAAGTAACGGGCGTTCCCTGCGTGTTGCGCGGCAGTGGGTTTTCCGCAAAGCTCCAAACCCCCGCTTCGGTGAACGTGCCTATGTACGGCCTGACATCGCGCGCGATTTAAGCGTCGTGTACATACAATGGCGTGACTCAAAAAAGCACAGTTGCACCCGTCAACATCACCCAACAAAAGGCGATTTCGACCGGGGCAAGCGGCGGCCTACTCGGGGCCCTCGTCATTGCAGCTGCGGTTTCTGGTAGGCAAGACAAAGCCACAGACTAATTCGGCTCTGGCGATTTCAAATTCGAATTCGAATTCGAACAATAAAAGACTTTTTATCTGAATTCGCAATTATCCACACCTGTTAGAATGTAAAAAGCCCGGTGCAGTTTGATGCACCGGGCTTTTTCAATCACTCTAAGTTTAAAGGCCTCAGGTCTCGTCGTCACCTTTGGCATCGTCATCGCTCTTGATGGTAAAGAAGCTTTCCGCATCAAGAATATCGCCCGTTTCCGGCTCTTTCTCTTCGTCAGCCCCACCCAGCGTGAAGGTCTCAAGACCTTCAATCGCTGTCGGGATCTTCGGCTCAGCATCCATGCCAAGAGATTGTTCTGTGCTCACCAACTTGCGACGCTCGTCATCGCTCATCACTTCGCCGTCTGCCGCTTTCTTGGCTGCGGCTTTTTGAACGACAGCATCCAATTCGGATTGCTTACACAGACCCAAGGCAACCGGATCAATCGGCTGGATGTTGTTGATGTTCCAGTGTGTACGCTCGCGGATCGCTTGGATCGTTGGTTTGGTCGTACCAACCAGCTTGCCGACTTGACCATCTGTCAATTCGGGATGGAACTTTACCAACCACAAAATGGATGCAGGGCGATCCTGACGCTTGGACAATGGTGTATAACGTGGGCCACGGCGCTTTTCTTCGCCTTGCGCAGCTGCGTTAAACTTCAATGACAGCTTGTGCATCGGGTTATCTTGCGCCGCGTCGATTTCTTCTTGGGTCAGTTGGTTGTTGGCAATCGGGTCAAAGCCCTTCACACCAGTCGCTACATCACCATCCGCGATGCCCTGCACTTCCAACTCGTGCATACCAACGAAATCTGCAATCTGCTTGAAGCTGATCGTTGTGTTATCCACCAGCCAGACTGCGGTTGCTTTTGCCATAATCGGTTTGGCCATGGGAACTCTCCTTCAAACATATCTATATCGTCGCCTGAATTCAGGCGGCACCTTTTTGAGGGGTGCGGGTTACCATTGTGGGGGAACTTGAACATTATATAGTGCCGATTGGACAAAGAGGGAAGAGGCAATGCGCAAACTGGTTTTAGCACTAATGATGCTCGCAGGAAGCCTACGTGCAGATGGCGAACAAGCAGGTGACTTCGACTACTATGTCCTCGCCCTGAGCTGGACGCCCACATGGTGCGCCTTGGAAGGCGATGCGCGCGGATCAGAGCAATGCGATGCAAGCAAAGACTTCGGCTGGACCCTGCATGGGCTTTGGCCGCAATACCACCAAGGCTGGCCCAGCTTTTGCCGCACGTCTGAACGCCAACCTTCGCGCTCTATGACAAATGGAATGAGCGATATCATGGGCACATCGGGCCTTGCGTGGCATCAGTGGAAGAAACACGGCACCTGCTCTGGCCTCTCTGCAACCGACTACTACGCCGTATCGCGCGAAGCCTACGGCAAAATCACCCGCCCGGCCCTGTTTCGCAAACTCAAAGACCCTGTGAAAGTCTCGGCCAAAGTCATCGAAGAAGCCTTTCTGAAAGAAAACCCGACCCTCAAGGCCAATATGCTCACAATCACCTGCAAAGCAGGGCGCATCCAAGAGGCCCGCATATGCCTTTCAAAAGACCTTGACCCTGTCCCATGTGGACGTGACACGATCAAGGATTGCGCGATGACAAACGCCCTGTTTGATCCGGTCCGTTAATCCATCATTAAGGTTAACGCGCGGCCTTCCTCTCTCCAGAAATATCCCCGCCGGAGGCTCCCAAACCTTCAATCAGAGCCGACGTTCAAAACGATCTTGCCGATATGCCCACTGCTTTCCATGCGCGTGTGTGCGGCGGCAGCATCGGCCAGATCAAACGCGCTATCCATGACAGGCCCCAAACGCCCTGCGTTCAAAAGCGGCCACACCTGTTCAAGCAACGCATCCGCAATCCGCGCTTTCGCAAGATCACTCTGCGGACGCAAAGTAGATCCCGTGATGGTCAGACGCTTCATCATCATCAGCGCAAAGTTCAGCTCGATCCTTGGCCCTTGCAAGAAAGCGATCTGCACCAAACGACCATCATTTGCCAAAGTCTTCACATTGCGCGGCAGGTAGTCTCCACCCACCATATCCAAAATCAGATCAGCGCCGCCTTCGGCGCGCAAAACCTCGGCAAAATCCTCGTCGCGGTAATTGATCGCGCGCTCCGCGCCCAGGGCCAGACAAGCAGCGCATTTCTCGTCAGAGCCCGCCGTCGTAAAGACACGCGCACCGAACAATTTACCAAGCTGGATCGCTGTCGTTCCAATCCCAGACGATCCACCGTGTACCAAGAACCGCTCACCCGCTTTCAAACCACCGCGTTGGAACACGTTGGAAAAGACAGTGAAATAGGTCTCCGGCAGGCAGGCCGCTTGTTTCAGGCTCATCCCGTCAGGGATTGGCAAACAATGCGCGGCGGGGGTCGCGACAAATTCCGCATACCCACCACCGGGCAACAAAGCGCACACCAGATCACCCACGGCCCATTGCGACACTCCTTCGCCTATCGCCACAATCTCGCCCGCGGCTTCCAGACCGGGCAAATCACTTGCCGTGGGGGGCGGGGCGTAAGATCCTGCACGCTGCAAGGCATCGGGACGGTTCACCCCTGCATAGGCAACCTTGATGACAACATCACCCTGGCCCGCCTCAGGCATAGGGCGTTCACATAGGTGCAAAACTTCGGGTCCACCTGCTTTGGTGATTTCAACAGCGCGCATGGGCGGTCCTTTCAAAATTACGTTCGTTCGGACCATCGGCCCGGCAAATCATCGCGCACCGTGGCACTTGGCGCTTTAAGAAAACTCAGCGCCCATTTTGGCCCCGCTAACAAGGGTTTTAACAAGGCCGAGTCGTTTACCCGTGCTTTGACCTTTTCAAAGCGCATCACATCTTCGATTCGCCGCTCAAGGAAGGCCCAAGTGTCGCCGTGATCTTCAGACATATCCCCAAGCCAGAACAACACAGTGCTGCTGTAGACCGCGCTTAAGGTAGCGCGTTTGGAATACCAGTTTGAATCGGTGGATGTGTCCCCAAGAGCAGTCCAGATCGCGTCGGATGTGCCCCAAATCAACTTGGCACCATCGCCCGCATGATGTGGCAAAGCGAAAAGCGTGGTTCCACGACGCACCGCCTCTTTGTCAGTCACCGCTTCTAGTCGAAAGCGCACCAAAGCGGTTATTTTCTCCGAATATCGCAAGTTGCTTAGGTCTTCGCGCGACAGCCGTACAAGCATTTCTGCATCGCCACGTTTGTGATAAGCAATCGCCAGATCAACCGCTCCGCGCGGGCAGATAAGACGCGCCATGTCCGCAGCAACGCCAGTGTCTTGAACGGCTGCCTGGAAGGTGTCATCGCTCCATCCGTCAAAGGCCACATGCATAAGCGCTGCGTCCAGCAACTGCTCTCCCACACTCTCATTCAACAAAGTCATCTGCGTCCTTTCCGGGCTTGGCACCATACTAGACAACATAGGGGCGCTTTGCTATACGGCCACTTCCTGCAAATCCTTGCAACTTCAAACTAGAAAGGTGGTGAAAACCACATGCAGGTTAGTGTTCGTGACAACAATGTCGATCAGGCGCTTCGTGCCCTGAAGAAAAAGCTCCAGCGTGAAGGCGTTTTTCGTGAAATGAAGCTTAAGCAACATTTCGAGAAGCCGTCCGAGAAAAAAGCACGCGAGAAAGCTGAAGCTATCCGTCGCTCCCGTAAACTGGCGCGTAAGAAGCTACAGCGTGAAGGTATGCTCTAAGCATAACTTTTGAGCTAGAATGCTTTTGAATTTAGGCCCTCGTAGCTTTGGCTACGGGGGCTTTTTCATTATTTAGACCGAGGACGGCTATCTTTCGGGCCGTCTTGAAAAGGCATGATTTTGAAAGACACTTTACACCTCGCGACTGAGACACGATGATTTCCCAAAGGATCCCGCAATTTATTAAAGGACAAGAATTTTGAAAAATTTGATCAAAGCTGCCTTGATCACAGGCTCTCCATTTTTGCTGGCCGCATGTAATACCAGCACCGAAACTGTCACGACTTCTGCGATGGTGACGAGTTCGACCAGTATTGCACCAACTGTTTCTGGCGTGACCGCCACGCAAGTACAAGCAGTTGCCAGTGGTGGTGTGAACGCTTTTGGAAATAGCGGTCCTTTCCCACTTACAATTTCCGGTGGCGACGGTTTTCAAGCTAATCCTGTACAAGATGCATCCTTTAGCACGTTAATAAACGGGGTTCGGACGGTTTTGGGCGTGTCACCTGTGACGTACAACGCCCAACTTGAAGCTGCAGCACAAGCGCACTCAGACGATATGTTGGCAAATGACTATTTTTCACATGACGGCTTGGACGGATCGACCATTGGCTCTCGCGCGACAGCGGCGGGCTACAATTGGAAAGCGATTGGCGAGAATATCGCGCAAGGCCAAGACAATGAGAATCTTGCTATGAATGCGTGGATCAGTTCGCCCGGACACCAAAGAAACAATGTTCATCCTGACTTCAATGAGTTTGGACTTGGTCGTGCAGGAAGTGGTTCCGCGACACGCTGGACACTGATGCTTGGCGCTCGATAGTTGCGATGAAAGCTTTAACTACGAAGATAATCAGGTCCCTGGGGGTTTTTAAGGCAGAGAGGGGTCCTGCTTACGCTCGTTTTCAAGGAAACGAGCCACGCGTACTAAAACATCTTTTACTTTGTAAAAGTTGTTTTAGTGGGGCCTAGGGGGATCGAACCCTGACTAAGCAGCGAAACGCAGTCACGCGCAAAGTTTGGGTCAAACAACTGCTTAGAAGACAATCAGACGTTCGGGAATCGGAACGGTAATTGGTGGAGCCTAGGGGGATCGAACCCCTGACCTCCTGCATGCCATGCAGGCGCTCTCCCAGCTGAGCTAAGGCCCCGAAACAGACGCCGCGCGTTTGTTGCACGCGGTGTCTAGGCAAGGAATGCAGCGGGATCAAGTGAAAATCACACTTGGACCGAACTTGGCCCCGATGCCAAAACAGCGATTAGCTGTCGTCGTCATCCGATGCGACATCCGCGATTTCATCAAGTGAAACCGTATCATCGTCGTCATCTTCCAACACGTCATCACCAAGATCCAGATCGACGTCTTCGTCGTCATCGAGGATCACTTCATCAGCGTCATCGATCTCTGCTTCCTTGGCCTTCTTTGTGGCTGCATCTTCAGCATCAGCTGCGATCATCCGGCTTTTGCCGTTTTCCATCTCGATGGTCTCGCCTGTATAAGGGCTGACAATCGGGGTTTTGTTTAGATCGTAAAATCTCTTACCCGTGGTCGGGCACAGGCGCTTGACGCCCCATTCTTCCTTGGGCATGGAAATTCCTCATGAATTGCTCGTAAGATTGGTTCTGGGCAACTGCCATAACCTTTGAGAAGTGTCAAAGGCTTTGCAGCGATAAACCGAAGGTAGTGCGCATATGGGTCAGCATATTCTAGACGGCAACCCCCCGGTTCCCCTTATTTTACGCAAATCAGCCCGTGCGCGACGAATTTCGCTACGAATCTCTCAACTGGATGGTCGCGTCACGCTGACCTTGCCCCGCGGGATCAGCAACGCAGAGGGAATCGCCTTTGCCCGCGAAAAAGAAGAGTGGTTGCGCGGGCATCTCGGCAAACGCGGTGCGGATCAGACGATCGCTGTGGGCGCGCAGTTACCGATCGAAGGTGTGCCACGGGAGATTGTTGCAGGACAAGGACGCCGCGTGGTGCTGGACGAAGACAAGCTGCACGTTCCAGGCACGCCAGAGCAGGTCGGAACCCGTGTGCAGGCCTTTCTGAAACAAATGGCGCGCGATAAACTGGCAGAAGCGTCAGATCACTATGCTGGCATTTTGGGCAAGCCCTACAATCGCATCAGCATTCGTGACACCCGTTCGCGTTGGGGCTCATGCTCTGGCGCTGGGGCGTTGATGTATTCTTGGCGCCTGGTGCTTTGCCCACCACGGGTCTTGAGATATGTCGCCGCCCATGAAGTCGCGCATTTGGCGGAAATGAATCACTCCAGCGCATTCTGGAATACAGTGACCCGCATTCACGGCCCCTATGATGCCCCACGCACATGGCTGCGCAAGAATGGCAGCGGTTTGCACAGGTACAGGTTTTGAGGATGTGTTGGTTAGATCAAATAACAGCGGTTATTGGATTTTGGGTGGTTAAAATGACGCTCGATTAAGAGGTGCTGAAAGGCGGCTGTGCGGACGAAGCTGCCATTACTCATTCCCGTTGTTTCACAGTTCACACCCCTGTCAGGATCAATCAAATTCTTGCGGAGTTTAGCATGATATCAATCTATTTGCGAAATCTGTTCCTTACATGCGGGATACTATTTGGAATGTCTATTCAAGTAGCGGCCGACGAAACACCCGCAGAAGTCACACGACTTTCGAATGCAGTGGAAGCGATCCCAGGAGTGGATGAAGCCAGCGTAGGGAATATCTATCTGCCCGACATTTCCCTCGCGAATCTATCACTACCGGGAACCTATGCTGATTTACCCATTGCATCGATACGACGGTCAAACGGCGGCTTGCCGGATGAATTGTTGATATCAATAGATTTTTCGATCACGAGAGATGCGAGGGGACTGAAAGCTCTTGAGTTCTTGGCTTGGTGGGTAAAGGATCAGTCGCGTGGCGGAGAGAACATGCAATTGCGGGCAATCGGCCTTCCTCCAATAGCTGGAAAAACGGTGCAACTAGGAGACGCGTTGCGGTTCACAATCGATTGGTTCTACGTGAGCCCGTCTCAAGACATGACCGAGGTGCTGAAAGCTCTCAGCCGTAGCGCGAGCGCATTAGAATTCGATATCAGTCTCTACGAAGAGGCATTTCATTGATTTGAAACGTAGTCACCGTCGGCGGAGCAAGTTCGTATTCCTCGGTCGATATGCAGTAAGAGCCCTTAGCATACGTAATTGGGCTGCCTCTGTTCTGAGGTCGAGCTCCCGATAGGATCACAGGATAGCTGTGAACAAGGGAGATAGATG
>CBFIGL010000010.1:0-111235 GCA_965662135.1 Planktotalea sp.
TAGTACTAATCGTCCGATAGGCTTGATTTGATCCAGTAAAAGCCAGACTTCTACTGATTAAACAGAAGCATACACATAACCATAAGTCGAAAACGACTTGGACAACGTTAATTTTTGGAAACACCCAGATTGTCTCTGTGTGGGAACGTCAATTTTACTTCGCAAAATCGACCGCATCCCTCCGTGAAACAATCCGTGTTTCCTGTTTGGATTACTTGGTTTGGTGGTCATAGCATGAGTGAAACACCCGGTCCCATCCCGAACCCGGAAGTTAAGCACCATCGCGCCAATGGTACTGCGTCTTAAGGCGTGGGAGAGTAGGTCACCGCCAATCCCAGTAATCCATAACTCTTATATACCTTGTGATATCCCCCCATTTAAAAAATAGCTGAACAAAGGCTACTTTTACCAATTAGATACCTTTTGGGCTTGAAGCTGAATGGTTTTGAATTGGCGTTTCCGGGATCAAGAATTGGCGCAGTGCCCCTTGCGTTCCTCTATACAATTTGTCTTTGCTACATCATTGATATTTTGATGGTTTCAGCGCTTAAGCCGGTCAAATCATCGGACCACACCTAAGCCTAAATGTTTGCCGTTACCGATCTAATTTGGGAACAGTCTGCCTAATAAATCGTAGTGATGGACTGGTCAAACTTATCGAATAGAGACTACTAAGACTCCGAACCGATACGGATGGACGTCTTCATGGATCTCAGTGCGCAACCCCAAATCGTACAGCAAATCGCTGGATACGCTCTGAATGGATGGGATCTTGCGAAGGGCTGGTTGCTTAGCCCAGCAGCATGGTCGCAATTTGCGATATTGATTGTCGCCTATGTTGTGGCTGTCGTTATTTCTCGTAAGCTTCGCCCGACTATCGCGCGCGTTTTGACACCTCAAGAAGATCAGCAGAACATCTTCGCGACCGCTCGCCGTTTCGTTTTGGTCTTTATACCGCTTTTGCTACCTTTGATTGCCTACGGCCTAACCGGTGCCGGAGAGTCAGTGACTCGGTCGCTTTTTGGGAGCGGAGAAGTCATTGCGTTTGGTAAACGAGTGTTCCTGTTTCTCGCCGCGCGCATTCTTGTAGACCAGATTATCAAAGACGGTTTTCTCAAACTATTAGGTAAATTTGTTCTAGTCCCCGTTGCAGCATTACATGCTGTCGGGCTTTTGGATGTGGCAACGACACGTCTCGACACAATGGTTGTTCCTTTGGGCAACTTATCCTTTTCAATACTGTTTCTTATTCGGTTTGCTGTCGTTGCAGGCATAATCTTTTGGCTTGGTCGTTGGTCAAACGATCAATCATCCAGTTTTATCTCCAAACAGGAAGACATGCGTCCCGCCACCCGAGAGTTAGCATCCAAGACGGCAGAGATTGCGATATTTGGTGCTGCCTTTCTAATCTTGATGAACATCATGGGGATCTCATTGACCTCACTCGCCGTTCTGGGGGGTGCTATTGGTGTTGGTCTCGGTTTCGGACTTCAAAAGATTGCGTCCAACTTCATATCTGGGGTCATTCTATTGCTCGAGGGGCAAGCGACTGTCGGGGACTTCGTTGAACTCGACGGTGGAGAGGCCGGAACCATCGTTAAGATGACGGCTCGTGCAGCGATTCTTGAGACTTACGATGGTCGTTGGATCGTCGTGCCAAACGAAGATTTCATCACAACGCGCGTCGTGAATTACTCTGACAGTGGCTCTGCCAATCGGTATGAAGCGCCGTTTTCGGTAAGCTATGACACTGATATCAATTTGGTTCCAAAGATTGTAGAAGCTGCTGTCGCTAACCATCCCGAAGTTCTAAATGAACCGTTTCCGCCCGATTGTGAGCTACGCCGTTTTGGCGACAGCGGTGTCGAATTTGCTGTGGAATTCTGGGTTAATGGTATCGACGATGGCCGACATAAATTTACGTCCGATGTGTTATTCCTTATCTGGAATGCTCTGAAAGACAACGATATCCAGATTCCGTTCCCGCAGCGCGTTGTTGAGCTGAAAGGCGAGATCCGCACACGGTCCTCATGAAGATTGCATTCGTCATCGGAGGTGGGCCTGCCGGTTTGATGGCCGCTGAAGAGCTCGCGGATGCGGGTGCAAAGGTAACGATCATCGATGCCAAACCGTCAATCGGACGAAAGTTTTTGATGGCGGGTAAGTCCGGTCTGAACCTGACTAAGGTAGAACCATTTGCTGACTTTGTGTCACGATATGAAGAAGCGAGTGTCTGGCTTGCCCCGATGTTGGAACGGTTTGGACCAGATGCAATCATGGCCTTCGCGAATGCATTGGATCAGGATGTGTTTAAAGGCACTACTGGCCGCGTCTTTCCCAAAGCAATGAAGGCTTCACCGATGCTGCGCGCTTGGATGCGACGGCTCTCTCAGAAAGATGTCGACTTCCGGACGAAATGGCGCTGGCTTGGCTGGGACGGAGATGCATTGGTTTTTGCAACGCCTGAGGGCACGCAAAGTCTGATGGCAGACGCGACAATATTTGCGCTAGGGGGGCGCAGCTGGTCGCGACTTGGCTCAGACGGGCAGTGGGCTGACCTTTTTGTACAGCGCGATATCCCTCTCGCGCCTTTTGGTGCTTCCAATGCTGGGATCGCCATTGGGTGGAGTGAGCATATGCGACCGCATTTTGGTACGCCCTTGAAGGCTGTCCTGTTCCGATCTGGTCCTTATTCAAGTCGCGGTGAGGCAGTGATTTCCAAGAACGGTCTTGAGGGAGGTGGCGTCTATTCCGTGTCCCGTGGCGTTCGCGAAAAACATGCGCTTTACATCGACTTGAAACCGGATTGGGATCTTAAGCGCATTCAGAATGCATTGGCAAAGCCACGTGGGAAAGCATCGCTTTCAAATCACATGAGGCGGGTGCTCAAACTGCAAAAACATGAGCTTGCCTTGATCAATGAATGCGCACGGCCACTTCCGTCACAGGTTGATAGGCTTGCCAGTACGATAAAGAACTTAAAAATCCCGAACGCCGCACTGCGCCCAATAGGTGAAGCAATTTCTACAAGTGGTGGGGTTGCGCACGCGGCCTTTGATGAAACCCTTATGCTGTTGAACATGCATGGAACCTTTTGCGCCGGCGAAATGCTGGATTGGGAAGCGCCAACAGGCGGGTACCTGTTAAGCGCATGTTTCGCGACAGGTCGCACCGCGGGACGCGGGGCTGCGCGATATTTGGGACTTAGCCCAACGCCCTGACGCGCTGGAATGCAGGACGCGCCCGCATTTCTTTGGCATAGGCTTGCATTTTTTCGCTTTCATAGTCGAACTTGGCGCTGATTGACCAATTCAAGCAATGTGTAAGGATGATGTCAGCAATCGTGAACGTTTTACCTGCGGCGAAGGGTGTTGTGATGCGCTCAGCCAATCGATTAACGTTTCGGTTGAACTCCCATTTGAGCGAGTCTTTCACTTCCGGAACGCGGCGTTCTTCAGGCAAGATAAAGCTGTGTCGCGCACCAGCCCACAACACAGCATCGATTTCATCGATGATCGCATGTACCATCGCATCTTGCTGCCCACGTTCGACCGTGCCGGATGGGGCAATCAACGCGCCGTGCTTGTCTGCAAGATAAGTCATAATCGCTGTTGAATCGCTGATGATCTTACCATCAACGCGCAAGGCTGGAACTTTGCCAGCGGGATATACGGCTGTTAAAGCAGGATCATGCGGCTTGACCGCGATCAGCTCATAAGGCTCGCCCAATTCTTCCAAGGCCCATAGCACACGAAATGCACGGCTCGCGATTGTCCCAAAAACTTCATACATTATCGTTCTCCCAAACGGCTATTTACCTGCCATCATCGCAAGGCGAATAAGGCATCGTTCTACCAGTGCCATCGCAGGCGCATGCTGGCTGGCGCTACGAAGCTTTAGATCTGTATCGACAATCAGGCTAAGCGCGGCTTCAAGGTTATAGACACCCCAACCCTGTGCTTGTCGCAACATTCGGTCGCGACGCGGGCCAAAAACAGGGGGGCGCAATTTGCCGATGCCTTGCGCAGCGCCGCCCGGATCACTGGCGGCGGCGTAAAGTGTCTTGAAGTGTCGAAGCGTCGCAATGCAAAGTGCAACAGGTTGCACGCCTTGCGCCTGGAGTTTGCGCATGATCGGGCCGATTTCACCCGAACGCGCTTCTGCTACTATGTTGATCACATCATCCAACCCCGCTTCGGTCGACGTGGGTGCACAGTTGGCAATATCGTTGCTAGACAGCGGTACGGGATCATTGAGCTTGTAAAGCGCTAGTTTTTCAAGCGTCTGCCGGAAATCGCCCGGATCAAGCTCTTTCGACAAAGCAGTCAAATCATCCATAACATCGCGTTCGGGCAGCGTGATCTTGGCGCGGGCTAGTTCTGCTTCGATTTCCGCACGCGAGGGTGGATCGTCGTAGATGCCAACGGCAAAAGCGTTTTTATGGCTTTCAAACATTTTGCGCAAAGCCGAACGTGCGTTCAGCTGACCTGAGGTCACAACGATCTGCGCATCCCCTTCGCGCCACTCTTCAAGCGCTGGGGCAATTATCTTTGCAAGCGTGTCGGTGGCATCTTCGACAAAGGCTACGCGCGGACCGGGAAAGAAACTTTGCGCGGTCATTGCGTCGATCAACGCAGCAGGGTCTTTGCGCAAATCAGCTGCGGGCAACCGCGTTAGACGCATTTCTTCTTCACCGTTCGGGCCGATCAGCGCTGCGATTAATTGTTGACGTTTCAGCGCAATGCGCATGGCGTCGGGGCCGTATATCAATAGGCCCGTTTTGCCCGCATCTGGTTTGGCGAAATAGCCAGTTGCCTCGCGCGGGGAAAGTTTCATGGCAAGAGTTTGGGATCGATAAGAAGCAAGCGGTCAACCAGTTGATCCGCGAGAACATTCATCAAGCGTTCTTCAGATGCGCGTTCAGCGGCCAGGGACGTCGCGGTATTGCCAGTAACGGAATAGCCAACGAAATTCGAGATGCTGCCAGAGTCGATCTTTTGTTTTGTTTCCGAGTTATTGAGTGTGTAGCTTAGGGTACCCGTTCGATGAAGACGAGTTGTTGATCCTGTTGCGGTCGTTCCGAGACCAGCAAGTCCATGCGATACTGTAAAAGAAAGCGTCATCGGTGCAGGATCAGCACGGCCCAAACGGGTCTCAAGGCGGCGCGTAAGCATATATGTGTCTTTTGCTTTTGGCGCGGTAATAAAGATCCGCCCTTCCAGCTTGGAACCAGAGCCTTCGGGCGCATAGACGGGCGTGAAATTGCAGGCACCAAGCAGCAAAGCACCACCCGCAAATATTAGATGTCTTCTATTAAAGTACGACATTCACAATCCGTCCTGGAACAACGATCACCTTCTTGGGCGTTGCGCCATCAAGTGATTTCACCACAGCCTCATTGCTAAGGGCGACTTTTTCAACCTCTTCTTTCGACATGTCTGTCGGTACAGTGATTTCCGCCCGGCGTTTGCCGTTAATCTGGATCGGCATCGTAACGCTGTTTTCAACCAGCATCGCTTCATCGGCTACAGGCCAAGGGGCGTCGATAATCAGTCCTTCGCCACCCTGATGGGCCCAAATGTCTTCTGCCAGATGCGGAGTCATTGGGGCCATCAACTGCGCAAGGGTCATGATCGCTTCGCGTTGTGCCGCGTGGCTGGCTTTGGATTTCAACAAAATCGCGGTGAAGCCGTATAGTTTTGCGATGGCGGCGTTAAAACCGAAACTTTCCACACCCAGCGTCACATCTCGGATCGCTTTGTGCATCTCGCGCAGCAGGTCTTCATCGCCTTGCCCCGTCGCATCCTTGTCCATTGCGCTAATACGATCACAAAGAGACCAGACACGACCAAGGTGTTTGAACGACGCCTCCGCGCCAGCTGCGGTCCATTCTACATCACGCTCGGGAGGCGAGTCGGACAGAACGAACCAACGCGCAGTATCGGCGCCGAAAGCGCTAATGATGTTCAAAGGATCTACAACATTGTTTTTGGACTTGGACATTTTCGCTGACGGGATCACGTCCACCTCAGCGCCGCTGACTTTCAGGAAAGCTTTTCCGTCTTTCAGATCGACTTGTTCCGGGTAGTGGTAAACAGGACGTCCATTGTCACCTTCGGTTTTGTAGATTGCGTGTGTCACCATACCTTGGGTGAACAAAGCATCAAACGGCTCAATCGCCTTGGCTGGTAGGTTGCCAGTGATCTGCATCGCGCGGGCGAAGAAACGGGAATAGAGCAGGTGCAAAATCGCGTGTTCAATTCCGCCAATGTATTGATCGACGTTCATCCAATACTCTGCATCCGCCATATCGACGGGTGTTTCAGCGTTAGGTGATGTGAAGCGCGCGAAATACCAAGAACTGTCAACGAACGTGTCCATCGTATCCGTTTCACGCTGCGCAGGGCTACCGCAATTGGGGCAGGAGCAATTGCGCCATGTCGGATGACGATCCAGTGGATTTCCGGGCGTGTCGAATGTCACGTCATAGGGCAATTCAATCGGCAAGTTCTCTTTCTTTTCGGGAACCACACCGCAGTCAGAGCAATGCACAACAGGGATAGGGCAGCCCCAATAGCGCTGACGGGATAGACCCCAATCGCGCAGGCGATATTTGGTGACGCCTTGGCCGATGCCGTTTTCTTCACAGAATGCAATTGCGCTGTCGATTGCGTCATTGCCAGTCTGCCATTGCTCGCCTGCGAAACCACCATTGTAGAAAACTTTTTCAGTTTTCGCTGGCACGTAAGCTTCGGTCACTTTTGGATCAGCGTCTTCGGAGGGGAGATAAGTAGATGTAATCGGCAAGCCGTATTTCGTCGCAAATTCGAAATCGCGTTCATCATGGGCGGGGCATCCAAAGATCGCGCCCGTGCCGTAGTCCATCAGAATGAAGTTGGCGATGTAGACGGGCAGTTCCCATGCTGTATCAAACGGGTGGCGGACGCGCAGGCCAGTGTCATAGCCCTTTTTCTCAGCCGTTTCGATGGCTTCGGCGGTGGTTCCCCCTTGGCGGCATTCGTCATTGAACGCGGCAAGCTCAGCGTTGTCTTTTTCAAGCTGTTTCGCCAACGGGTGATCTGGTGAAATACCAACAAAAGACGCGCCATTCAGTGTGTCTGGGCGTGTTGTGTAAACCTCAATGTGGTCGTGCCCATCAGGTGCGTCAATCGTCGAAAAGGCAAACTGAAGTCCGCGCGATTTGCCGATCCAGTTCTCCTGCATCAATTTCACTTTGGCAGGCCAGTTGTCCAATCCGTCCAACGCACTCAGTAATTCTTCTGAATGATCGGAAATCTTGAAGAACCATTGCGTAAGTTCACGCCGTTCGACCAATGCTCCAGACCGCCAACCGCGACCTGCTTCGACTTGCTCGTTCGCAAGAACGGTCATGTCCACTGGATCCCAATTTACGACAGCGTTCTTGCGATAGACCAGCCCTTCTTCGAGGAAGTCGAGGAACAGCGCTTGTTGCTGTCCGTAGTATGCCACATCGCAGGTCGCAAATTCGCGGGACCAATCAATCGACAGACCCAACGGTTTCATTTGCTCGCGCATATCCGCGATGTTGGAATAGGTCCAATCCTTCGGGTGTCCGCCAATCGCCATGGCTGCGTTTTCCGCAGGCATGCCGAAAGCGTCCCAGCCCATTGGATGCAGCACGTTGTGACCTGTGCTCATCTTATAGCGCGCAATTACGTCGCCCATTGTGTAGTTGCGCACGTGACCCATGTGGATACGGCCGGAAGGGTAGGGGAACATTTCCAAAACGTAGTATTTTGGTTTAGACGGATCACGCTCGGCCTTGAAGGTTTCAGCGGCGTTCCACGCCTCTTGCCATTTCGCTTCGATGGAGGTGGCGTCATAGCGTTGCATGAGCGTGTTCCTTTTTGCGCGCGTTCGCGTCTAATTCCTGTTTGAGATGTGATATGCGATGCCCTTTAAAGGGTCCAGAGCGAACACCCCCTTCAAATCGCCATTGGCGTGCCACATTGGTGTTTCTATAGTCTCCAACACATCAAAGCAGGCCGTTCACCATGCAGATCCTTATTATCCATCAAAATTTCCCTGGTCAGTACAAACATTTGGCCCCCGCTTTGGTGGAACAAGGGCATGAGGTCTTTTCGCTGACGCCCAAAGTGGAAAAGCGCACCGTTTGGAAGGGCGTCACGTTATTGCCCTACAAAATCAAGCGGTCGTCCTCAAAGGACGTACATCCTTGGTTGGCAGATTTGGAAACCAAGGTCATTCGCGCAGAGGCCTGTTATCGACAGGCGCTGGCCTACAAAGACAAAGGCATCGAGCCTGATGTGATACTTGCCCATCATGGTTGGGGTGAGCCGATGTTTCTGAAAGATGTTTGGCCGAACGCCAAGATGGGTCTGTATTGCGAGCTGTATCATCTGGATTCGGGTGAAACGGTAAACTTTGATCCCGAGTTTTCGACACCGGATTTGCGCGGCAATGCGCTTCGCTTGCGGTTTCGCAACCTGAACAACACGCTGCATTTTGATGTTGGCGATGCGGGGATAAGTCCGACAGAATTTCAGGCAAACACATTTCCAGAACCATTTCGAGGTGACATCAGCGTGATTCATGACGGGATTGATACGGATATAGTCAAACCCAACCTCAAGGCCGTCCTGAAAATCTCGGAAGACTTAAACCTGACACGCGATGATGAGGTGATCACCTTCATTAACCGCAATTTGGAACCCTATCGCGGCTATCATGTGTTTATGCGCGCTTTGCCGAAATTACTGAAAGCGCGGCCGAATGCGCAGGTTGTTTTGCTTGGCGGGGATGAGGTCAGCTATGGTTCGCGTCCGCCCAAGGGCAAAACGTGGAAGCAAATCTACATAGATGAAGTCCGCGCGCAGATTTCTGATGAAGATTGGGCGCGTGTTCATTTCATGGGGCGTGTGCCGTATGACGTGTTCTTGTCGATGATGCAGGTCAGCCGCTTGCATATCTATCTGACCTACCCGTTCGTTCTAAGCTGGTCGCTGTTAGAGGCGATGAGTACAGAAGCCGCGATTCTTGCGTCTGACACTGCCCCTGTCTTAGAGGCAATCAAACACGACGAAACCGGCTGGCTGACAGATTTCTTTGACGCGGAGAGTTTGGTCGTAAAGGCGAACGCGCTTTTGGAGAACGAAGAAACGCGCGCACGATTAGGAAAAGCTGCGCGAGAGTTTGTTCTTAAAACTTATGACCTTAAGACGCAGTGTCTGCCAAAGCAGCTTGACTGGGTCTCTGATTTAGCGAAATCTTGATTAAAGGCGACCGTCTGCAATGCGCAATTGACGTGCGCGCGCAAGAATCGCGTCTTCAACCGCACGGGCGGTGCCCACGCTAACGGGGCCACTGCGGGTTTGCAGCGCCACATTCAAAGACCGCGCTTCCAAGGCTGCATCGTTCACCAGAATTGTCGCGCGATACGCACGTCCGCCGCCGGGTGGGCGACCATAGCCTGTGGTGATCACACCAGAGAAGGGATCAACAGATTCGACAGGTAGGAAGCTAAGAACTTCTAAAGATGCGTTCCAAAGATACTTGTTCACTTGAACATTGACGTTGGCATCAGGGCGACGCAACACATCCCAGATAGAACTAGACAACTGAGCGCCGTCGCTGTCGTTGCTGGCTGATGCGGCATTTGAAGCAGCACCGTTACCCGAGTTAAGCCCACCGCAACCGGCAAGCGCCAAGCAAGTCGTCGCGATGAAAAGAAGTCGAGCGGAGCGAATGTGTGTCATTATACTGCCTGCGTCTTTGTTTTCTTTGTCCTAAACATGCGGATAGAAGGGGGCAAGTGTTTTTGCACATATAATACTGCCAAACCTTTAAGGTGTTTCCACTGATCCTGCGGCTATTTGTTGGATGTTGGCCTTATAGTGGGTGCCTTTCCGCCGCTTCGGGCCACTGTGGCAAAGCTGCACCATTTTGCAGGCCTTTATCGTGCCGCGATTTGGGGCGCTTGCAAAGTTACCCCGAAAAGAGCGAAACAACGATCAGACCTAGTACGGATTCCCCGGGCTAGGCACGAGAATAGAAACCCCGAGGGAAACAAAATGAAAAATGTTCTTTTCGCAACGACAGCTTTGATCGCAACAGCTGGCTTCGCATCTGCAGACGTAACAGTAGGCGGCTTCGGCTACCTAGGTGTCACATTTGACGGCTCCGCAAACACAACAACTGTGTCACATGCTACACGTCTGACGTTCAGCGGTTCTGTTGAAACAGATTCCGGCATCTCCTTCACAGCGTCTTCGCGCATCACAATCTCTGACAACAACGACGATGGTCAGTTGGGTCACAACAAGATCACAATGACTTCCGGTGGTCTTACACTTGCAGTTGGCGCAACACACGGTGCTATGAAGAACACAGCACGTATTGCTACGTTCCACGGCTTCAACGATGGCGGTCTTTACTACACTGCTGGCGGTACTGGTGTTGACAACAACATCTCCACACACAACGACTCCGGCAACAACGTATACATCAAATACTCTGCTGGTGATTTCACTGTTGCAGCGTCTACAGATGTTGCTGGTACAACTCAGGAACTCGCAGCGTCCTACACATTCAATAGCTTCACAATCGCAGCTGGTGTAGACACCAACAGCGACTGGATGTTGGGTGCTAAGTACGATGGCGGCAACTGGAATGTTGGTCTTGGTACGAACGACAACTCCGACATCGTTTTGACAGCTGGTTACGACATCTCTGACGCGACATCCATTGGCTTTGGTGTTGACGCGGCTTCCGGCGGAACAATCAACGCTGTTGGTCTTCAGGTTTCACACGACCTCGGCGGCGCAAACTTGATCGGTGCAGTTGGTCAAGTTGGCGGCAACAACACAGTTGCTTCTTTGGGCGTAATGTTCAGCTTCTAATTTTAGAAGTTTAGCTTTGCTAAAGAAGGACGGATCCCTAGGGGTCCGTCCTTTTCTTTTGGGACGATGCGTACTACCTCTTTCGTAAAGCTGGAGGATGCCTGATGTCGCTGCAAGAAATTCAAGAAAAATTTGTGAAAGCTGAACGCGACGCAGGTCGCGAAACCGGCAGCGCGCAGCTTATTGCTGTTTCAAAAGTCCAACCAGATGAACGTGTGTTGGCAGTTCTTAAGCAAGGACATCGCGTTTTCGGTGAAAACCGCGTTCAAGAAGCTGCAGGTAAATGGCCAGGGTTCAAAGAGCAGTTCGCAGATGTGTCTGTGCATCTGATTGGGCCGCTGCAAACCAATAAAGCCCGGCAAGCGATGGAGCTATTTGACGCGATCCACACGGTAGATCGTCCCAAGCTTGCCAAGACTATCGCGCGCTTGGCGCAAGAGCTGGGTCAGTGCCCTGAGTTGTTTGTTCAAGTTAACACGGGCGAAGAAGATCAAAAAGCCGGTGTCGCACCACAAGAGGCGGATGCATTTATTGCTGAGTGCCGTGCGCTGGACCTGTCTGTTCAAGGTCTGATGTGTATTCCACCAGCAGACGAGGAACCGTCACTTCACTTTGCTCTGTTGGCGAAAATTGCAGAGCGTAACGGGTTACAGGGTCTTTCGATGGGAATGAGCGGAGATTTCGAGCGCGCGATCGCACTGGGTGCCACGCATGTGCGCGTTGGTTCAGCTATCTTCGGAGATCGTGCTTACGAGCTTTGATCTGTTTTTGATAGGTGTGCTCTAATCCTTCGCACGCGCACGTTTGATATGAGGGGCTAGCCCCTCGAGCTCCCAAGGATACTTCGTGAGAGAGGAAACCGGGGACTAGCGTATGATTACCCGAGTGCCGGGTCTGATTTTTGAGGCGATTTCGTGCAAATGATCACGCTGAAAGGCGATGCACCCTTCTGTCGGATAGCAACGCCTGCGCCATTGGTGGATGAAGATTGCAGACCCTTTCTGTGGAATAGCATTTGGCCAATTCCAATCAGTAAGTATCACCAGATCATACAGCGGATCGGCGCGACTGAGTTTTTCATGGCTATGTGCGTAAGGGGCACGGATGTGAAGATTGTAAGACATATCGCTAGAGGCATCTGACCACAGATCCCTTGGTCCTATCGGTTGCGCCCATGAGGTTGGCGATTTGATCCGATCCGGTCGAAAAAGCATGCCAGTCACGCGCAGTATTCCCCGAGGTGTTGCGCCATCCCCTTCGCGTTTGTCTGTTCGTATGCCGCCCTTGCCAATTGTGCAGGGGTAGACCCGCGCAGCAAATCGTACGCCTCTTCGGGTAAGGACAAGATCGCGTGGCGTCACAACAAATGGCCTGATTTAACTGCTTTGGTTTGAAGGTAATCTTTGTTGTAACGGTTTTCGCCGATCTTCAAAGGCACCCGTTCACTCACTGTGATTCCAGTTTTCTGCATCATTTCAATTTTCGCAGGGTTATTGGTCAGAAGGCGGACTTGGGTCATACCCAGTTCCGTCAAAAGAGCGGCACCGATCCTGAAATCACGTTCGTCATCCTCAAAGCCAAGGCGATGATTTGCCTCGACTGTATCAAAGCCTTGGTCCTGCAAGGAATAGGCGCGCATCTTGTTCGCGAGACCAATGCCGCGCCCTTCTTGATTCAAGTATAACAAGATCCCAGCGCCCTCAGCGCCCATTTGGGCCAAAGCGCCACGCAGTTGAGGACCGCAATCGCATTTAAGCGAACCCATCAAATCCCCTGTGAAACACGCGGAATGAAGGCGGGCGAGAACCGGTTTGCTCCGATCGGGGTTGCCAACAATGATCGCATAATGCTCTTCACCGCCATCGTCCGGGCGAAACACATGAAGCTGGCCCGCTTCGGAAACATCCATCGGCAGTCTTGCGTGCACCACGTTTTGATAATGCGCGGCTTTTCCCAGCAAGGCCTGTGTTTGCGCGGCAAATATCGTCGTCAGATGATGCGCGCGTGCAAATTCAGTGGGATTTTCCAGTGCTGTGACAAGCGCAGACGGCAAAAGTCGTGCGTCCTTGGTAAGTTGCAACGCAATCCTGTGCGTTTCTGCATTTCCCTCCCGCGCACTTTGCAACGGACCCTTCATTGGCGTGCGCAAATCGTCAGCAGGATCTGCAAGTGCTGATATCCAACGTAGATCCGCGTCAGTAGGCACCACAATGCGCGCCAAGTCGCCATCGTACGCGCGTGCTTTCAGCGTTTCCGCACGCCGTGCTGTGATTGTTAAGACAGTTTCACCGGGAAGGGCGCGGGCCTCTTCGACGCGCTGGGCTGTCAATGTTTCGCTTGCCTGAACAAGAACTCCACCGCCATCGCCAATGATTACAATGGGCACGCCCATGCGCAAATCACCGCGTGCACGGGCGATTTGTTCGGAGGGGTCAGGTGCTAAACTCATGTTTGGTCACTGCTCTTTGAATTACTTTGTTGCAGAACGCCCCTGATTGCCGAGGAATATGAAACAAATCAAGGTTGAATAACACATGGACGTGAGGGAGTGCCACAAAACTTGTCGAAAGCCCACCGCGACCGCATGTCTAGTACAACAGCAGATAGGAGATGATCCAATGGCACAGCTAAAGAATATCCTTCTCGTCGATGATGACGATGATCTACGTGAAGCGCTTTCGGAGCAACTGGTGATGACGGAAGACTTTGAGGTCTTCGAGGCAGATTCAGGTGCCACGGCGATGGAGCGCATCAAGGAATCCCTTTATGATCTGATCATTCTCGATGTTGGTCTACCTGATACGGATGGCCGCGAGCTATGTCGTTTGATGCGCAAGCAAGGTGTGAAAAGCCCTGTTTTGATGCTGACAGGCCATGACAGTGACGCTGATACAATCCTTGGTCTGGATGCTGGCGCGAACGACTATGTCTCCAAACCGTTCAAGTTTCCTGTGCTTTTGGCACGCATCCGCGCGCAGTTGCGTCAGCATGAGCAATCTGAAGATGCCGTCTTTAGCCTTGGGCCATATACGTTCAAACCGTCTATGAAAATGCTGATCACCGAAGACGAAAAGAAGATTCGTTTGACGGAAAAAGAGACGAATATCCTTAAGTTCCTTTACCGTTCCACGGAAGGCGTTGTCCCGCGTGACATTCTTTTGCACGAAGTTTGGGGGTACAATGCAGGCGTTACGACACACACGCTTGAGACGCATATTTACCGTCTTCGTCAGAAAATTGAACCAGATCCGTCTAATGCCCGCCTTCTTGTGACCGAATCTGGTGGATACCGTTTAGTTGCTTGAGTTGTTTAATTTGCGTGAGAGAGGATTATTCTTGGTCCAAATCAAGGTTTAACCTCGTATTCATAGTTAGACGTTTAAGTGAGTTACCCGCACATATCTGGGTTATGATATGAACCTCCCTGTTGGACTGGCTCGGGCTTTGCCCGGGTCTTTTTTAGCCGGGGTCTTGAAAAGAGATGATCGGCCCTGTGCCGCGTTGCGCCAAAGCGTCGCCTGGATTGTAAAGCGCGCATGCATCAAGGGACAGGCATCCGCAGCCAATGCAGCCCTCCAGGCTGTCGCGCATGCGTGTCAGGCTCTTGATTTTAAGGTCCAGATGTTTGCGCAATTCTGTGGAAATGACCGCCCAGTCTTTTGCTGTCGGCGTGCGTCCTTTCGGCAGGCTTTGCAGCACGGTTTTGATTTGCGGCAAGGTCAGGCCGAATTGTTGAGCGATCAAAATGAATGAAACCCTGCGGACTTGCGCGCGCGCGAAGCGTCGATGCCCGCCTCGATTGCGATTTGCTTCGATTAACCCTTCCGTTTCGTAAAAGCGGATCGCAGACACAGCAAGGCCTGTGCGTTTTGCCATCTGTCCGATGGTTAGTTCAGAATGTTTGGTCTGCATGGAAAAATCTCTTTATCTAAAGTTAACTTTAGAAATTACAAAGAGAGGGATCAAGCAAAAGGAGAGATCAGATGGCGAGATTGGAACATGCGAATTTGAATGTTGGTGACGCTGCGAAAATTGCCACATGGTTCGGGCACGCGTTTGGGTGGCGTGTTCGGTGGGAAGGCATCACATTTGATGGTGCGGGTTACACAGTGCATGTGGGCACGGATCATGATTATCTCGCGCTTTATGAACCTAAGGGACGAAAGTAATCGGTGACAGAGACTATAAAACGCTGGGTCAGTTGAACCATATAGGTATTGGTGTGGATGATTTAGCGGCTGCTGTAACGGCGATCTGTGCGGAAGGGTATGAGCCGCATTCGCATCAGGATTACGAGCCGGGTCAGCGGTTCTACTTTTGTGATGAAAATGGAATTGAATTCGAAATTGTTGCGTATGATTGAAGACTCGGTGGGGGCCAGCCCCCATCGCCCCAAGGGGCGATTCCCACAGAGTTTAATAGGCAAGATGAAGCGTGACGTTGCGGCGCGTGGGGTTAACTTGGGCGCGGATGCGGGTCATCGTGCTGTTTGAAATCAATAGGAGCCTGCGCGATGTCTGAGACTGTGAAACAAGTTGTTTATTCCGAATTCGGTGATCCGGCGAAAGTGTTGCTTGTGGAAGAGGTTGCGCGCGACGTGCTTGAGGCAGGGCAGGCGCGTGCGGATGTTTTGCGTTCGCCTATCAATCCATCTGATTTGATTCAAGTGTCTGGAAATTATGGTGTGCGCCCCCCTTTGCCTGCGATTGCGGGAAATGAAGGGATTGGGCGGATCACTGAAGTTAGCGGTGAGGCGCGTGGATTGACGGTCGGGCAGCTTGTTCTTTTGCCTGCTGGTGCGGGAACATGGCGCAGTGAAGTCGTGGCACCTGCTGGTGCGTTTGTTCCGATGCCGGAAGGTGATGTAGATCAGTTGTCGATGATGATGGTGAACCCTGCGACTGCACAGCTTTTGTTGACGGACTTTGTTGATCTGACAGAAGGTGATTGGGTCATTCAAAGCGCAGCGAATTCGGCGGTTGGCACTTATGTTGTGCAACTGGCTCAGGGTATGGGCGTGAAAACCGTTTGCGTTGTTCGTCGGGAAAGTGCCGTACAGGTTTTGCTAGATCAAGGTGCGGATGTTGTTTTGGTCGATGGTCCCGATCTTGTGACGCGCGTGAAACAAGCAACGGGTGGAGCGAAGATGAAGCTTGCTCTGGATGCTGTTGCAGGTGAGACGTTCGGGCGTCTGGGTGAAAGCCTTGAGGTTGGCGGCACGCTAGTGAACTACGGTGCTATGTCGAGTGAGGCGGCGTCCATGCAGGCAGGCGCAATGATTTTCCGCGACGTTCGTGTGCGTGGATTTTGGCTGGTCAACTGGTTCGAACGTGCCAGCAAGGAAGAGCGCATGGCGACCTACGGTGCGTTGACGAAGGCCGTTGCAATGGGCACGTTGAATGCGCCGATTGATCGTGTGTTTACGCTTGATGATATTGCAGAAGCCGCGCGTTATACGTGGGCGGGAGAGCGTTCTGGAAAAGTGCTGCTTGCACCGAACGGCATCTAGGATAGTTTGGCGTGATCTTAATTCAAAGGACGCGCCATGAGCTTTACCCTCGCCACTTGGAACATCAACTCTGTGCGCTTGCGCGAGCCGATCGTGTGCAAACTGCTTGAAGAAGAAGCACCCGACGTGCTGTGCTTGCAAGAATGCAAATCCCCGGTTGAGTTGATCCCTTTGGACGCCTTCCATGCGCTGGGCTACACCCACATGGTTGCGCGTGGGCAAAAGGGGTACAACGGCGTCGCGATCCTGTCGAAACTGCCGATCAAAGAGGTGGGTGCGGAGGATTTCGCAGGGCTGGGTCATGCGCGCCACATCGCGGGTCAGTTGGAAAATGGCGCGACGATCCATAATTTCTATGTGCCAGCAGGTGGTGATGTGCCGGACCGCGAGAAAAACGAGAAATTTGGACAAAAGCTCGATTATCTTACAGAAATGCGAGATTGGTTTAAGGCGAATAGTCCGAAGAAATCGATCCTCGTAGGTGATTTAAACATAGCCCCGCGTGAAGATGATGTTTGGGATCACAAGAAACTGCTTAAAATCGTGAGCCATACACCGATCGAAGTGGAGCATTTCAACGACGTGATGCAAGCAGGCGATTGGCATGATGTCACGCGCGCGGATATTCCCGAGGGCAAACTTTATAGTTGGTGGTCTTATCGCGCTAAGGATTGGGATGGTGCCGATAAAGGACGCCGTTTAGATCATGTCTGGGCAACGGGCGATATCAGACAGGCAGCACATTCGTCGCGTGTCATGCGCGATGCACGTGGCTGGGAAAAACCTTCGGATCACGCGCCTGTTTTCGCAACCTTTGATCTTTGAGACACTGCCCTTGCGAAAGCAGGGATGATGGGCCATCTAGAGCACAACACATAGACATATAAGGCGATGAGCGATGATTGAACTGGGCACGAACGCAGCACCGGTAGCGGGCGATTTGATCAAAGACGTAAACGAGAGCACGTTCATGCAAGACGTGGTCGAGGCGTCAGATCTGGTTCCTGTGATTGTCGATTTCTGGGCACCTTGGTGTGGTCCTTGCAAGACGCTTGGACCTGCATTGGAAGCTGAAGTGACAGCTGCCAATGGCGCGGTGAAGATGGCGAAGATTGATGTAGATCAGAACCAGATGATCGCGGGGCAGATGCAGATCCAGTCTATTCCCGCTGTTTTCGCTTTTTATAAAGGCCAGCCGATTGATGGCTTCCAAGGTGCTTTACCGCCTTCGGAAATCAAAGCGTTCGTTGAACGTGTGATTGAAGCAAGTGGTGGTGATGCGTCGGGTGGCTTGAACGATGCTATCGAAGCAGCAGAAGCCATGCTGGAAGACGGTGATGCCGATGATGCGGCGCAAACCTTTGCGGCGATCTTGGAAGAAGATGACCAATGTGCGGCGGCTTATGCTGGCCTTGCGCGTGCGCATCTTGCCCTTGATGAGGCTGATCAGGCAGAGGCAGTTTTGAACGGCGTGCCTGCCGAGATTTCAACCGATGCGGTGATCGAAGCGGCATTCGCCCAACTTGCTTTGGCACGCCAAGCGGCAGAGGCGGGTCCTTTGGCAGAGTTGACGGCCGCAGTCGAAGCAAACCCCGATGATCTGCAGGCGCGTTTCGATTTGGCCGTAGCGCTAAATGCTAATGGGCAGACACAAGAAGCTGTTGATGCGCTGCTAGAGATTTTCCGCCGTGATCGCGAATGGAACGATGGCGCTGCGAAAACTCAGCTGTTCACTGTTTTTGACGCACTCAAAGCGGATGATCCCATTGTTTTGAACGGCCGACGCAAATTGAGCTCGATGATATTTGTCTAATGACGCGCGTGGGCTAGGTTCGGTAGTATGATGAAAATTGGTGATCTCCCCGATATCCTGCCGGCGTTTCCTTTGCCCGGTGCTTTGCTTTTGCCGCGCTCGCGCTTGCCTTTGCATATCTTTGAACCGCGTTATCTTTCGATGATTGATGATGCGCTGAAAACCCAAGGGCGCTTGATCGCGATGATCCAGCCGAACCCGGGGCGCACGGGCGATGAGAAGGGATTGCACACGATTGGCTGTGCGGGTCGGATCACCCAGTTTTCCGAAATGGAAGACGGGCGCTATATGCTCACACTTGCTGGCGTCTCGCGGTTTCGTTTGATTGGCGAAGTTGACGGTTTCATGCCGTATCGCCGCGTGGAAGTGAACTGGGACGGGTTCGAGCAGGATCGCAACGCGAATGAGGCAGATGTGATCTACGACCGGGAAGCGTTTTTGAACCTTCTGTCAAAGTACTTCACGGTTCGTGATCTTAGTGCGGATTGGGAGACGTTGAAGGACGCGGATGACGAGTTATTGGTCAATTCGCTTTCTATGATGCTCGACTTTGAACCAGAAGATAAGCAAGCGCTTTTGGAGGCGCCAAGCCTGTCAACACGCCGCGAAACTCTGGTCACGTTGATCGAGTATTTTCTGCGAGGCGGCGATGCAGAGGAAATGATGCAATGAGCATTGATAACGAAACGCCCGGCTTTGACCCCCATATGCTTGAAGCGCTGATTTGCCCCCATACGCATGGTCGGTTGGAGTATGATGCAAGCGCACAAGAATTGGTGTCCAAGACGGCAGGCCTCGCCTTTCCTATTCGCAACGGCATTCCTGTGATGTTGCTAGATGAGGCGCGCAAGCTCGACTAAAGCGCGCGCCCTGTCATCAGCTTTGGTAAATCGCCGGTCAGGCCAGCGGCTTCGCGGATAAAGGTGCGGCGCAGGCTTGGAACCGAGTTGATAAGACCCATGCCCAAATCGCGCCCCATTCGCAGGATCGGGTTATCGTTTGAAAACAGCTTATTGAACGTATCAGTCGCGATAGCGAGCGATGCCGTATCAAAGCGGCGCCACTGTTGATAGCGTTCTAGCACAAGGGGTGATGCGATATCTTCGCCGCGCCGTTGCGCGAGGATCATCACTTCTGCCAAAGCGGCTACATCCCGTAGACCAGCGTTTAGACCTTGGCCTGCAATAGGGTGAACACCATGTGCAGCATCGCCAATCAGCGCCAAGCGCTCGGCGATGAAACTATTCGCTATGGTAAGGTTGAGCGGGTAGGTGAACCGTCCGCCCGCAAGTTTGATATCACCCAGAAAATCTCCGAAAGCAGGACGCAAGGCGTTAAGGTAATCTGTATCATCCATCGCATGAATGCGCTGGGCGTTCTGTGTTGTCTCGCTCCAAACGATCGAAGACCGGTTGCCTGTCAGCGGCAAGATTGCCAGAGGGCCAGACGGCATGAAGAATTGATGTGCAATACCGCCGTGGGGTTTTTCATGCTCAATCGCACAAACAAGCGCGGTTTGGTCGTATCCCCACCCTGTGCGCTTGATCTTGGCGCGCTCGGCCGTGCCGCTTCGACGACCATCTGATCCAACGAGTATGCGACCGCGCAAATCTTCGCCCGAGGCAAGCGTCACGGATGCGCCGAGGGGGTCGGTTTCCTGAGACACGACTGTTTCACTGTGGCGCAAAGTGATCAAAGGTTCTGCTTCCATCGCGTCCAGAAAGGCGCGGCGCAGATAGCGATCTTCGACCAAATAGCCCATCGGCCCTTCTTCGATTTCAGAATGATCGAAATGCATGAAGTATGGTGACGGACCTTCGCCTGCGCGACCGTCTGTGACCTTGATCTCGAGCATCGGTTGGGCGTTTTCGACCAATCCGTCCCAAAGACCAATCGCACCAAGTAGCTTTTGCGAGGCGAGAGCAAGCGCATAGGACCGACCGTCGAAATCAGGTGCTTTGCGGCGATCCACCGGGAGCGCATCAATGACCGTGCTGGTCAGGCCACCTTGTGCTGCGGCAAGGGCTAAAGCGGGGCCGTTTAAACCGCCGCCGATGATGATGAGATCGCTATCAAATGTCATGTATTTCAATATGGGTGTGCGTACAGGATTGTCCATGCGCTTTGGTGCCGCTACCGTCAGATCAAAGGGAGAAATGTGATGCAAGACTGGCTAAAGATGAGCGCTGCTGCGCTTGGGCGCGCAATTGAAGCGGGTGAGATTGATCCCGTCGATCTGGCCGAAACCTATCTGGACGCGGCGGCATCGCATCCCATGGGCAAACGTATCTATGCGCGCCTTACGCCTGAGCGTGCTTTGGAGCAAGCGGGTGCTGCGCGCGCACGCGCGCATGCTGGGCAGCGTTTGTCAGTCTTGGACGGTGTGCCTGTCAGTTGGAAGGACCTGTTCGACACCGCTGGCATTGCAACAGAGGCAGGCAGCGCGTTGCTGAAAGACCGTATTCCAATGCAGGACGCAAAGGTTGTTGAAACCGCAACAGCGCTGGGCGCGGTCTGCATCGGCAAGACACATATGAGCGAACTGGCTTTCTCCGGCCTTGGCTACAATCCCATCACGCAAACATCCCCTTGCATCAATGACATCGACGCGGTTTCGGGGGGGTCGTCTTCTGGTGCTGCGGCGTCTGTTGCTTTCGGCCTAGCGCCACTTGCGATTGGGTCCGATACGGGTGGATCAGTGCGCGTGCCGTCGGTCTGGAATGATCTTGTTGGTTTGAAAACCACCTCTGGCCGTATCTCGCTTGAGGGCATCGTGCCGTTGGTAAAAAGCTTTGACACAGTTGGCCCACTTGCGCGCACCGTCGAAGACGCTGCGTTGGCGTTGGGTCTTTTGGAAGGCAACCCCGGCCCTGATCTGCGTGGCGCGACCTTGCAAGGAACGCATTTCGCGGTGTTGAAAACGCTGGCTTTGGATGATGTGGAAGAAAAGCCGCTTGCCGCTTTCAACGCTTCGGTCGCACGTCTGAAACAAGCAGGTGTACAGATCACAGAGATCGAAGCGCCTGAAATTCTGGACGCCATTTCACACGCAGGTCCGCTGTTTCCGGGTGAAGCTTATGGGCTGTGGCGTGATGTCATTGAAAACAATCCAGACGTCATGTTTGCGCAGGTCTTGGGCCGCTTTCGCGCAGGGGCTGATTTTTCTGCCCCAGATTACGTCGCCGCATGGGAAACGCTGCACAGGTTGCGCGCCGTCTGGAATGTGCGGATTGCAGGGTTTGATGCGGTTCTCACGCCGTCTTGCGCAATCATGCCACCAAAAGTCGCCGATCTAGCAGCAGATGAAGCCTATTATGTCGAGAGAAATCTGAAAGCACTGCGCAATACACGCATCGGAAATCTGATGGGGAGCTGCGTGCTTACCCTGCCAACAGGTGCGCCAAGCTGTGGAATTATGCTGACAACGCTGCCAATGCAGGAAGAACGCTTGCTTCGACTTGGTGCTGCTGCAGAGGCGGCATTGGCCTAAAAGCCACAAGTCGTTTTGAAACTTGCGGTTTTTGTTGGACGAAAGGCACAGCCTTAGGTTACTTTGGTTTCAACGGGGCGAAAACGATCCCGAAACTGAGGCAGTCAAATATGTTTCCCGAGCGGTTTTCGAACCTTCCGGCTTACGCTTTCCCGCGTTTGCGCACACTATTGGACCATCACACGCCGGGCGGCGACGTGGTGCATATGACCATTGGCGAGCCGAAACATGCCTTTCCTGATTGGGTTTCAGGAATAATTTCCGACAATGCCGCTGGTTTTAACAGCTATCCTCCGAACGATGGCACGCCTGAATTACAAGGTGCGATTGCCGATTGGGTGAAGCGCCGCTTTGGTGCTGCTGTCGATCCGGCCACGCAAGTCATGGCGCTGAATGGAACCCGTGAGGGGCTGTATAACGCGGCTATGGCGCTTTGCCCTGAGACGAAAAATGATCAGCAACCCATCGTTCTGACGCCAAATCCTTTCTATCAAGTCTATATGATCGCAGCGATTTCTGTGAATGCAGAAACTCAGTTCGTTAATGCGACCGCTGCCAGCGATTATTTACCTGACTTTGCCGCCTTGTCCGAAGACGTGCTGAAACGTACGTCTATCGCCTACATGTGCTCCCCAGCAAACCCACAAGGCGCAGTGGCGTCCGAGCAATTCTGGCGAGATCTTATCGTGCTGGGCGAGCAGTATGATTTCCAGATTTTTGCTGATGAATGCTACTCCGAGATTTATCGCAACGACGCACCTGTGGGCGCATTGAAGGTTGCGCAGGATATGGGTGCTGATCCGGAACGGGTTGTTGTATTTCATTCGCTGTCCAAGCGTTCCAATATGCCGGGGTTACGCTCTGGTTTCGTTGCAGGTGGTCCTGAAAGCATCAAGCGCATCAAACAATTGCGCGCTTATTCCGGTGCACCCCTGCCTTTGCCTTTGCAAAAAGTGGCCGAGCGCGCATGGGCAGACGAAGCGCACGTGGAAGAAAATCGCGCGCTCTATCAGGAAAAATACCGCATCGCGGATGAGATTTTCGCCAATGTGCAAGGATACCAAGGACCAGAGGCCGGGTTCTTTTTGTGGCTTCCAGTCGAGAACGGTGAAGACGCAGCATTGAAGCTTTGGAAAGAGACGGGCGTGCGCGTCCTTCCTGGTGAATATCTGAGCAAAGACACGAGTCAGGGCAATCCTGGCAAAGAATATATCCGGGTCGCCATGGTGGCCCCAAAAGACGAAATGCAGCGGGGATTGATCAAAATCCGCGACTGTCTATTCGCATAATAAACGAGGTACGGGATGGCATTTCAAGCACGCGGACGTGATCCACTTTTGGATAGCAACATGCAGGCCATGATTGAGAAACGCGGCAAGGAAATGATTGGCGGCGCGCTGATCATTTTTGGTGTTCTGGCGGTGATGGTCGTTGGTTCGTACACGCCGACTGATCCAAGCTGGTTGTCTGCGACGGATGCTCCTGTGCAGAACATGTTGGGTCAAATGGGTGCGTCTATCGCTGCACCATTGTTCATGATTGTGGGCAAGTCGGCTTGGGTTATTCCTGTCGTTGCGCTTGGTTGGGGCGTTCGGTTCATTCTTCATCAGGGTGCAGAACGCGCGCTTGGTCGTTTGATCTTCCTGCCGATCGCTGTCGTGGTTTGCGCGGTTTACGCATCATCTTTGGTTCCGGGTGCAGGTTGGGCGCATACTTTCGGCTTGGGTGGTTTGTTCGGGGACACTGTGCTTGGTGCATTCCTGACATTCTTGCCGTTCAGTGCTGCGTTTGGATTGAAGCTGGTTGCTTTGATTTTGGCTGTCGGGTCTGTTGTTATGCTTGGTTTCGTTCTAGGCGCGACCCGTTACGAGCTTAAGGAAAGTGCACGTTTTCTCGCGATTGGCGTCGTTGTGACTTATGCGATGGCAATGCGTTTGATCGGCAAAGGTGCAAAAGGTGCTGTCAGTGCGGCTGGCACAATGCAAGCACGCCAGCACGAGCGTCGCGATGCGCTTCGTGCAGAAGACGAAGCCCGCGCTGCGCGTCGTATGGCAGACGAACCGCCGATGAGCTTTGCAGCTCCGTCACCTATGATTGAGCCGATCTTCGAAGAACCCGAGCAAGCACCGGCCCGCGAGAAAGAAAAAGTAGGTCTCTTGGCGCGTATGCCTTCGCTGATCAAACGTGCAGATCCGATGCCTGAGCCTGAGTTGGTGGAGCAGATGCAAAGTGAAAACTATGCTGAAATGCCAACGGATGATCGTATCAAAAGCAAGATTTCCGACGTCATTAAAAGCCGTGCGCGTAATCACATGGTGACGCAAGCACCCCAGACGACACATCCTGCAAAGGTTCGCAGTCGTGGTCCTACCCCGCTTGTGGTGGATACTGCACAACCGAATATGCGTGTTGAGCCACCAATGAGCGCAACGCTTGTCGCGCAACCTGCAATGACCGCAGCGCCAGCAGATGGAGCGCTATCATTCAGCTCTGCGCGTTTGGAACCTGTCCACGTCGAACCGGTTGAAGCCCCCTTGATGGCAGAGCCTGTGCCGCAAGCGCCCGCTTTCTTGAGCGCGTCTTTCCAGACGCAGCCGCCCTTGGAGCAGCCAGTTCCGCAAGAACCGATGATGATGGGACCAACGTCATATGCACCCGAACCTGTGATTGAGCCAACACCGCAGCCCAGTGCAATGGCCTTTGACGCGATGCCAAAAGAGCATTTGCCCCAGTCAGAGTTTGTAGACGCCCCAAGCTTTGAAAGTGCGCCAGACGTCGACGAGATCGCCATTTCTTCTTATGCACCAGTCGCGGATATTCCCAAACCTGAACCCAAAAGTGTTGTCCAGCATGCTGTACGCAAGCCAATGCAGCCGTCCAGCCGCGCCAAAGCAGAAGCGCAACCAACGCTGAAATTCGCGGATAGTGCTGCGGCCTTTGAATTGCCGCCGCTTGCTTTGCTTGAAAGTCCGACAGTTGTAGAACGCCATCACATGAGTGATGAAGCGTTAGAAGAAAATGCGCGGATGCTTGAGGCCGTTCTGGACGATTACGGCGTCAAAGGTGAAATCGTTTCGGTGCGTCCGGGTCCTGTTGTCACGATGTATGAGCTTGAGCCGGCACCTGGTTTGAAAGCATCCCGTGTGATTGGTTTGTCCGATGATATCGCGCGTTCAATGTCTGCGCTCTCGGCTCGTGTTTCTACTGTGCCAGGCCGCTCGGTGATCGGTATCGAACTTCCGAATGAAAACCGTGAAAAGGTTGTTTTGCGCGAAATTTTGTCCAGCCGTGATTTCGGTGATGGTCAGCAGAAACTCCCGCTTGCACTGGGTAAAGACATTGGTGGCGATCCTATCGTGGCCAACTTGGCCAAGATGCCCCACCTTTTGATCGCGGGTACGACCGGTTCCGGTAAGTCCGTGGCGATCAACACGATGATCCTGTCACTGCTTTACAAGCTGACGCCGGAAGAGTGCCGCTTGATCATGATCGACCCGAAAATGCTGGAACTTTCTGTCTATGACGGCATCCCGCATCTTTTGTCCCCTGTAGTGACCGACCCGAAAAAGGCGGTTGTTGCGTTGAAATGGACCGTGGGCGAGATGGAAGAACGCTATCGCAAGATGTCCAAAATGGGCGTGCGCAACATTGATGGCTATAACTCTCGCGTGGCTGATGCGCTGGGCAAGAACGAAATGTTCTCGCGCACAGTGCAGACCGGTTTTGACGATGAGACAGGCGAGCCGATCTTTGAAACGGAAGAGACACAGCCAGAGAAAATGCCCTATATCGTCGTTGTTGTAGACGAAATGGCAGACCTGATGATGGTCGCGGGTAAAGAAATCGAAGCTTGCATTCAGCGTCTTGCGCAGATGGCGCGTGCCTCTGGTATTCACTTGATCATGGCGACACAGCGTCCTTCGGTAGATGTCATCACGGGAACGATCAAAGCCAACTTCCCGACACGGATTTCGTTCCAAGTGACTTCGAAAATTGATAGCCGCACCATTCTGGGTGAAATGGGCGCTGAACAACTGCTTGGCATGGGTGACATGCTGTACATGGCAGGTGGCGCAAAGATAACGCGATGCCATGGCCCGTTCGTTTCGGATGAAGAAGTTGAAGAAATCGTGAACCACCTCAAACAGTTCGGTCCGCCAAACTACATGAGCGGTGTTGTTGACGGCCCATCTGATGACACGGCCAGCAGCATCGACACTGTGCTTGGCCTAGGTGGCAACACTGATGGTGAAGATGCGCTTTATGATACGGCGGTGGCAATTGTGGTTAAGGATCGCAAATGCTCGACCTCTTATATCCAGCGTAAGTTGGCAATCGGATATAACAAAGCTGCGCGTTTGGTTGAGCAAATGGAAGATCAAGGTCTCGTTTCCCCTGCAAATCATGTTGGCAAACGTGAGATACTGGTTCCAGAAGCACAATAACGGCAAGCCTTCGCTGCTCTCATCTTTGTGAGGGCAGTGTGGGGTGTACCTGTGACGCAGAATGGTTATGTGAAACGTATGAAGATTTGCTCCATCCTCCCCGCCGCCGCGATTCTGGTCGCAACTGCCATGCCTGCAGCTGCGCAGAAGATATCGCTGAACACGCTCTCTAAGTATTTAAACGAGTTGAGCACAGCCAAAGGTGCGTTCACGCAAGTAAATGACGACGGGACGATTTCGACAGGGACGATCTATATCAAACGTCCGGGTCGCATCCGATTCGAGTATAATCCGCCTGAAAAAGCGCTGGTGCTTGCCAGTGGCGGCACGGTTGTGATTCACGACCCGAAGACCAACGAACCCCCCGAAAGCTATCCGCTTGCGCGTACACCTTTGTCGATCATTCTGGCAAATAACGTGAACCTGTCACGGGCGAAAATGGTGGTAGGTCACACAGCGGAGGACAAGTCTACGACCGTTACGGCCCAAGACCCCGAGCATCCCGAATACGGCAACATTCAGTTGGTATTTACGTCAAACCCCGTTGAGCTGCGCCAGTGGGTCATCAATGATGACGCTGGCAGCCGCACAACGGTGATTTTGGGCGAGCTGGACAAAAAAGCGCGTATGAACAACTCGCTTTTCAATCCAGAACTAGCAATTCCAAGTGGCACTGATCGCTAAGCCCGTCGGCAACTGCTAAGCTGATTACGGTACTTGAACGCGCGATCTTCTATTTCGCCTGATACACGCATAAGCCAGCTTTTGCCGTAGAATGTGCCGCGCTTATAGCCTGTGTGACCTTCATGATAAGCAAGATACTGGTTGCGCGCGTCATCAAGCGCGATGCCATTCCGTTCGCGTGACAGGTTCATATACCAGCCCATAAAGTCTGTCGCATCTGCTATGCGATCGCGACGCGCAGAACGTCTGCCTTGATCAACCTGATATTCTTTCCAGGTTGCATCCAGCGCTTGTGCATAGCCAAATGCAGAGCTTTGACGGCCCATCGGAATGACGCCAAGCGTATATTTTAAAGGCGTGCGTGCATCACCGATGAATTTGCTTTCCTGATACATCGCCGCCATTTGCACGTGGATCGGCACACCCCATTTACGCTCGGCCTTGCGAAAGGCTTGCATGTATTCGGGACGTTCTCTTGCAATGCTGCAAGCGTTATCAAGATCACGGGGAGCAGAGAATTTTCCTCCGCCTCCGCCGCAAGATGCGACCAAGCTAAAAATCACTAGGGCGCGAAAGAATCTGCTCATATGCCTCTCGCTTTATATTATTTTGTTTTTTAGCAAGTTAGCGCAAAAGCAGGCGATTCAAAATAACTTTCGCTTGAGCGGTGCCGACTAAAGTAGAAATGCGAGCAAGAGCGGTATTGCGGCAACGGACATCAGCGTTGAAACGACCACGAGACCCGCCACAGCATCTGCGTCCCCTCCGTATTTTTCGGCCAACAAGTACGAGGTCACGGCAACCGGGGTTGCGATTTGTACGATCAGGACGGCTTGTGCGATCTGGTTCAGGTCGAACAGGGTTCCAACGCCAAAGGCTATTGCACTGCAAAGCGCTAATTTAATCAGTGATAAAACAATCGCTTGTGCGATTCGCCCCGGTGTTAAGCGCGCAACTGCGACGCCTAATGTGATCAGCATGAGGGGGATTAGCATTTGGCCGATCAACTCTAGCGCATTTGTCATGAAAACGGGTGTTTCCCAACCCTGCCATAAGAAAAGCGCGCCCAGCAAAGTTGCAGCAACAATCGGTTCTTTCAGCGCGTTCAGAAAATTGCCTCCACCAGAGACGACCCAAATGCCGAAGGTGAAGGACAAAACAGCCATGACCGCGAAAACGACAAGCGCATAGCTTAGTCCTTCTGGGCCAAAGGCGAACAAGGCCAAAGGCAGACCAAGGTTGCCGGTATTGCCGAAAACAAGGGCGACAAGGTATGTTCGTTGTTCCAACTTTGCCGCCTTAAGCGCCAGTGAAAATGCCAATGCGATGGCAGCATATGTCGCAAGACTTGCAACCGACAAGGCAGTCAATGCAGCGGGATTAATGTCGGTTTTCATCAAGGCGGTGAACATCAAGCAAGGTGCAGCAAGCGTCATTGCAAGACGGGTCACAAATTCAACGCGATACTCAAAACCCAGCTTCACCCAAGTGAAGCCCACAAGCGCCAAAATGAAAACGGGCGCGACGATCTCAAGCACTGTCACAAAGATGGTCACAGACTGTTTCCCCGAAATTAGGTCCAAAAATTGGACAAGACACTCTTGAATTGGGTACTAACCAAATGTAGGAGCTGCAATGCAATGATGATCGCGCACTCAAAATATCACCTCGGGCAGATCGTCCGACACAAAAAGCACCCGTTCCGCGGCGTGGTTTTTGACGTTGATCCGACGTTCAGCAACACTGAGGAATGGTATGATGCGATTCCAGAGGACAGCCGTCCAAAGCGCGAGCAGCCTTACTATCATCTTCTCGCCGAGAATGAACAAAGCTACTATGTGGCGTATGTGTCTGAGCAAAACTTGATTGCTGATTATTCGGGTGAACCAGTGGATCACCCAGATATCGAAGACCTGTTCGGCCCCATCGAAGATGGGACCTATCCGTTGCATTTCCAGCTGAATTAATACCCCAGCGCGCAGCCGTCTTTGCGCGGATCAGATGCACCGACCAAAACGCCATCATCGCTGATTGTAATGGATTGTGCGCCACCAATAGGTCCATTGGGGATTTCTACGGCGTGGCCCATATTGGCCAACTCTGAGCGTACGCTGTCAGTGTAGCCTTTTTCGACCTTCAGCACTCCGCCATCTGCAAAGGCACGGGGAGCATCGATGGCACTTTGTGCGCTCATGCCAAAATCGTTCAAGTTTGACAGGAACCGCGCATGTCCGTTCGGTTGATACGCGCCACCCATGACCCCAAAAGGCATTACGGGCGTCCCGTTTTGCGCCAACATACCCGGGATAATCGTGTGCATAGGGCGCTTACCACCTGCCAGCTCGTTAGGATGGCCGTGTTTAAGCGTGAAACCAGCACCGCGGTTTTGCAGCAAAATGCCAAATTTTTCTGAGGCGATTCCAGAGCCGAACCCATGGAAGATCGAATAAATTAGCGAAACCGACATGCCATCGCGATCAACCACAGTGATATAGATCGTATCTTTGTGAACCGCTTCGCTGACTTTCGCAGGCGCGGCCATCGCACGTTTGGGGTCAATCAAAACGGCAAGTCTCTCGGCTGTTTCTGGCGCAAGCATATGCGCGAGTTTTGACGTGTGATCGGGATCTGCCAGAAAACGATTGCGCGCATCATAGGCAAGCTTTGCGGCTTCTGCTTCGATATGCGCGCGCTCTGCGCCAAAGGGCTGCATGGCTGAGATGTCGAAATGCTTCAAAATGTTAAGCATAAGAATTGCTGTAGCGCCCTGTCCGTTTGGCGGGTGTTCGAACAACTCGGTTCCTTTGTATTCTCCACTAACGGGCACAGTTTCATCGGACGTGACCTGTGCGAAATCTTCAGCTGTGTGGACGCCACCTAGCGAATAAAGAGCGGCTAACATGTCTTCGGCGACTTCACCTTCGTAAAAGGCTTTCGGTCCGTCTTTGGCGATGCGCTTTAGAACTTCGGCTTGGCCTGGGGCGTAGAACATTGTCCCCGCTTTAGGGATTTGTCCGTTAACCAAATAGTGTTTCTTGCCAGCGCCCTGAAGCATCGGTGCCGCTTCGATCCAATCAAACGCAACGCGGGGCGCGACGGGAACGCCTGTTTGTGCGTAGTGAATTGTCGGTTCCAACAATGCGTCAAACCCAAGCTTTCCCCATTTTTCGTTCATCGCGGCAAATGCGTGAATCGCGGTTGGTATTGTGACCGCGTCGGGGCTTTGTAGCGGGACGGTTGAATGCCCTTGGTGGCGCAAAGCGTCTGCCGTTGCCGCGGCGGGCGCACGGCCCGAACCGTTGTAAGCATGGATTTTATTTGATCCAGCGGGGGACACAAGCGCGAACAAGTCTCCGCCAATTCCTGTCATCTGGGGTTCGCAAATGCCCAGAACCAAAGCACCCGCAATCGCTGCGTCCATGGCGGTGCCGCCGCGCTTGAGAATATCAATCGCAACATTCGCCCCAAGCGGATGAGACGTCGCGCACATGCCGTTTGTTGCAAATACTTCGGAACGTCCTGGAAAATGAAAATCGCGCATGTTGCCTCGCTGAATAGGGTCAGAAAAAGCATATGTTGGCGGATCTGTTTTGCCAATCGTTCGTGGTGTTTTTTTTGGGGAGATTCCCAGCGTCGCGTACTGGGTGGGGGCAATTAACACACGACGCTGGAATGAAGCTATATGCAGCTACAGTTCCTGTTCTGATGTATTAAGCAGGCTGCTTTTTGGTCAGATTGAGGCATTTTTCCGACAGCATTAGTGCTTGAAGGCTACAGTGCAGCTTGGACCTGTATCCAAATCTAATTACATTCCTTAAGTGCAGGCTGGATAATGACATAGTGAATTTCTGACGGTTACGCGCGTAGATAAACGATCATGGGAACGACTTTATCGCGTATCTCTGGCGATCGCGAATTGCAGAATGTTTCTGTCTTCGTCTCTGCGATATGCAAGATTTTGAGTTATGTCGCGGATTAGACCCCAACCAAACCCACCTTCTGGCAAATCTTGTAGATCTATCTCCAGATCATGATTTTGTTTTGAAGGGACTTCACCACCGGGCAGCATCTTGCCATGGTCCACGACTTCAAACTGAATGCTCTCTATCCCAATTCTTCCAGACAGGGTTATCGTTCCGTCGCTTCCTTCAGGATAGGCATGTTCGACAATGTTGTTCGTCACCTCCGCAAGCACGATTTCTAATGTGCCCAAAGTTAGGTCGTCCACGTCGCGTAGGCGCAGCGCATGACAGATCGAATGCATTGCGCGCCGCACGGCTATTTCCCGCGCAGCAAAGACAAGATGAATGTCCGGCGCCACAGAAGTCTTTGAAAGAAGCGTCATAGGTTCCACGAAAGAGCCATCAGGCACTTTTTGCCTCATCTGTTGAGAGCGCATCTTGCGGTGTTTTGAAGATTTTGAACACCCGTTCCATGCGTGTCAGCGTGAATACCTTGGCAACAATTGGTGTGAGGCCCGCAAGGTGCAAAGGCCGTTCTTTCCCAAGCTGTTTCATAGCTGCGACGATGGCGCCAAGACCGCTAGAATCAATGAAATCGACATTGGAAAGATCTAGCACAACTGCACAGTCTTGATCCGCAGTAAGTTTACGAACAGTGTCTTTGAACTGGATTGCGGCGACTGCATCGATACGGTTGTCTTGCACCGTTAAAATTTGAAGATCGCCGTTCGTTTTGCTGGAAATATTCATCTGCATCTTGCCTGTTCTAGAAAACCTGTGAACACACCTAAGAGCAATAAGTTACGATTCGGTGATCAAGATGAAGAAGGTCAATTATCAAGACTTGCGTGCAGTGATGATGTCTTTGACAGAAGGCGAAACAGATGAAGTCGCTTTGATGGCGACGTTTGCCTGCGAGTTGCATCACAGCGATGATCGTTTTGATTGGACGGGGTTCTACCGCGTGACGGACCCTGAGGTTTTAAAGATCGGTCCTTATCAGGGTGGGCACGGTTGTCTTGTTATTCCCTTTAGCCGAGGCGTTTGTGGCGCAGCTGCGCGAACAGGGCAAACCCAACTGGTTAAGGATGTTGACACGTTTGAAGGTCATATTGCCTGTGCAAGCTCAACCCGTTCCGAGCTGGTTATTCCTGTTCGAAACAGTGCTGGGCGCTTGTTAGGTGTCCTTGATATCGACAGTGATCTTCCGGCTGCTTTTGAGCAAAATGATGCTGATCATTTGACAGAAATGCTTGCTGACGTTTTCTCGGGCGTTCCATAGGGACCGTGCAGATGGAATGCGCGTGAAAAAAACCTTTGATTTTTCACCCGCATTCGGGCTTTGTGAAATTCTAGAAAGATTTTTCACGAAAGCCTGTATTCAACATGATGCAATCTGATGTCACCAAAACCAAAAGCCTTGGCGCCGACCTTCGGGCGCTGCGCAAGTCGCGTGGTTTGACGTTAAGTGATCTTGCAGAAGCGTTGGACCGTTCCGTCGGTTGGATCAGCCAAGTGGAACGTGATCTGTCCGAGCCGTCGGTGTTCGATCTAAAACAGATTGCCAAGGTCTTGAATGTGCCAGTGTCTATCCTGTTTGGCCAAGCACAAACCCCTGCACAAGAAGCGGGCGTTATTGTCAGAGCGCATGCACGACGTCCCATCGGATCAAAAGATGAGGGGCTTGTCGAAGAGTTGCTTTCACCCGATCTCACAGATGACTTTGAAATGGTGCACTCGACGTTCGATCCGGGTGCGAAAATGGACGACGCTGTGACACGACCAACGCAAGAGGTCGGATATCTGGTTTCCGGCAAGCTTGATCTGGTAATCGATGGGCAGGCCTTCACGGTGAAAGCTGGCGATAGTTTCCGCATTAAAGGTGTCTCTTACCGATGGGCAAATCCATATTCCGAAGCTGCTGTTGCGATCTGGGTGATCGCGCCGCCGGTTTATTGAAGGTGCGTATATGAGTTTTGAGGCATGGATCGTCTTCACGGTGTTTTGGGCGGTGTTTGTTACAACACCGGGGCCAAATGCGGTGAATTGCATCTCGAACGGGATGCAGCTTGGGTTTGTGCGTAGTCTTTGGGGTGTCGCGGCCATTCTGACGCAAGCGAGTGCTTTTTTGCTGCTGTCTGCCTTGGGCGTTACAGCACTCATTGCGACTTCGGCAACGGGGTTTCTGGTTGCAAAATACCTCGGTGCGGCTTGGTTAATCTGGCTTGGTATCAAGGGTTGGTTGAACGCAGGCACACCAGCGCCAAAGTTAGCGCCAAGCACCGGGCGTATCTATAGTCGCGCGTTGATGATTGCGGTGATCAATCCGAAAAGCGTGGCAGGGTATTTGGCAGCTTTTTCGCAATTTGTGCAGCCTGATGTCCCGATCTGGGAACAAATGGTGGTGATCGTTCCAACGGCCTTGATGCTGACAACGCTGAGTTATTGCGGGTTCACAGCGCTGGGTGCAGGACTGGGTCGCGCCGCTTTGGGGGTCGTCTTTAACGTCTGGTTCCGCCGCGGCGTGGCCGTGTGTTTCGTCATCTACGGTGTACTCTTGGGTAGCGCACAAATGGGGAGAACGGCATGATCAAAGGTAGCTGTTTGTGCGGTGCAGTGACGTTTCGTGTTCAAAATGGTGGGGAAAGCGTTGCTGCGTGCCACTGCACGCAATGTCGCAAGCAAACGGGCCATTATTGGGCCAGCGGCTACGATAAAGACGAGAATTTCGAAATTAGCGGCGAGGTCTGTTGGTTTGAGGCTAGCACCACTGCCAAACGCGGTTTCTGTCCGACATGCGGCTCCTTTCTGTTTTGGAAAGATCATTCAGAAAACTGGATGAGCTTTTCACTTGGTGCTGTCGATGGACCTACAGGCCTCAAACTACAAAAACACATCTTCACCGCCAATAAGGGCGATTATTACGAGATCGCGGACAACGTTCCGCAAAGGGAGAATTGAAACATGGCTGACTTTCCAACAACGGCGCGCGTCGTCATCATCGGTGGTGGTGTCGTGGGAACTTCGACGCTTTATCATCTTGCCAAGGCGGGCTGGGATGACTGTGTCCTTTTGGAGAAGAACGAGCTGACCGCAGGGTCCACATGGCACGCGGCCGGCAATGTACCGAACTTCGCAGGCTCTTGGGCGGTGATGAACATGCAGCGCTACGGTGCTGCGATGTATCGCACGCTGGGTGAAGACGTTGATTATCCGATGAATTACCACGTGACCGGTTCCATCCGTTTGGCGCATTCCAAAGAGCGGATGCAAGAGTTCGAGCGTGTCGCAGGCATGGGGCGTTACCAAGGCCTGCAAATGGACATCATGACCCCGAAAGAGATGCAGGAATTGCATCCTTTCATGGAAACACACGATCTGACGGGCGGTCTTTGGGATCCTTTGGATGGTGATATTGACCCAGCTCAGTTGACCCAAGCGTTAGCCAAAGGCGCGCGTGATGCAGGCGGTCGGATTGAACGCTTCTGCCCTGTAACAGGTATTGATCGCGATGGTGATGAATGGATCGTGAAGACCGACAAAGGGGATATTCGTTGCGAAAAGGTCGTGAATTGCGCGGGTTATTATGCGCAGCGCGTTGGTGAGATGTTCAAGCCACATGGCGGACGCACAGTGCCGATGGTTGTTATGTCCCATCAATACTTCCTGACGGGTCAATTGCCGGAACTTGAGGCATGGACCAAGGAAAAGGGTCACAAGGTGCCGCTGCTGCGCGATGTGGACATCAGTTACTACCTGCGTCAGGACAAAAACGGTTTGAACCTTGGCCCTTATGAGCGGAATTGCAAGGCCCACTGGGTCACGCCCGAAGATCCGATGCCAGAGGATTTCAGCTTCCAGTTATACCCAGATGATCTTGATCGGATCGAATTCCAAATCACCGACGCAATGGAGCGCGTACCGCTTTTGGGCGAAGGCGGGATCGAGCGTAACATTAACGGTCCAATTCCTTATGCGCCTGATGGTCTGCCGATGATTGGCCCGATGCCAGGTTGTCCGAATGCGTTTGAGGGGCATTCCTTTACCTTCGGCATCGCCCAAGGCGGCGGCGCTGGTAAGGTCCTGTCTGAGTGGATCATGCACGGCGAAACAGAGGATGACATGTGGGCCGTCGATCCACGGCGCTACACCGATTACACAGATCATGATCACTGCCTCGCGAAAGCGCTGGAAACTTACGGCCATGAATACGCGATGCACTTTCCGCATCACGAATGGCCAGCGGGTCGCGATAAGAAGCTTTCGCCAATTGACGCGAAGATCCGCGAGCTTGGTGGCCAAATGGGTGCCTTCAATGGATGGGAACGCGCGAATTGGTTTGCCAAGGACGGCGATGATATCTCCGAAGAGGCGACACAAACATGGGAGCGCAATGGCCCATGGGAGCAGCGCATCAAGGAAGAAGTCGAAGCTGTGCGCGACGGCGTCGGTGTGCTGGATCTTCCGGGCTTCTCTCGCTTCAATCTATCCGGTGAAGGAGCCGCAGAATATCTGCGCGGTTTGATCGCTGGCGCACTGCCAAAGATCGGCCGTATGAACCTTGCGTATTTCGCCGACAGCCGTGGCCGTATCCTGACAGAAATGTCCGTGATGCGTTATGGTGAGGATCATCTCACGCTAATAACCGCCGCGCTCGCGCAGTGGCATGATTTTGATGTGCTTAACAAAAACCTGCCAGCTGGTTTAACGCTAACTGATCACACGACAGAGTACTCCACGCTCATCGTCACAGGCCCTAAATCGCGCGCTTTATTTGAAGCGATTGGAACTGAAGCTGATCTTTCCTCGGGTTGGCTTACTCATCAATCCGCAACTGTTGCGGGCAAGCCATGTGCGTTGAACCGTGTCAGCTTTGCCGGTGAACTCGGTTGGGAAATCCATGCAGAGAACGCACTTATGCCAGCGCTATACGATGCTGTGATCGGCGCAGGCGCAACGCCCTTTGGCATGTATGCGCTGAACTCTATGCGCATTGAAAAAGGCTACCGCGCTTGGAAAGGGGATCTGTCCACCGATTACACCTTGCTTGAGGGTGGCCATGAGCGGTTCATCAAGTTTGACAAGCCGCAAGACTTCCCGGGCAAGGCGGCTTTGGCTGCTGAAAAGCAAGCAGGTCGCAAGAAAGGCTTTGTCACTATGACCATCGACGACGCCTGCGTCTTTGACGCGCCTTATATGTCCACAATCTGGAACGGTGATGAGGTTGTTGGCGAAGTTACTTCTTCTGCAATGGGCTACCGGACCGGAAAAAATATCGCGCTGGGCATGCTGCGTGCGGATTTGCTTGAAGTGGGCACGAAACTGGAGGTCGAAATCTTCGGCGCGCGCTACAGCGTGACCGTTCAGGAAGATCAACCCATGTGGGATCCTGCGAACGAAAGACTTCGCGCATGAGCATTGCGGCAGCCCTGACATTCCTTTTACTGACAGGACCGATCTGATGACCGAAATTACACTTCTAGATGGCGGTATGGGCCAAGAGCTTGTGCACCGCGCCGGTGATCGCCCCACGCCGCTTTGGTCCACACAGGTGATGATGGACAAGTCAGGTCTCGTTGCTGAAGTCTCTCGCGATTTTCTGATTGCGGGTGCCACAGTTGCGACCCTTAACAGCTACGCAATTCAGCGCGACCGCCTCGCGCCTGTGGGCATCGAAGATCAGTTTGAAGCATTGCACGCGATGGCGCTGCAAGAGGGTCGAAATGCAATTGCCGCACATGGCTCTGGGCGTCTTGCTGGCAGTCTTGGTCCTTTGGGTGCAAGCTATCGTCCTGATATTCATCCGAGCGCTGAAATTGCCGTGCCGCTTTACCGTGAAGTGGCAGAGCTATTCGTTGGTAAAACTGATCTTGTGATCTGTGAAACGGTTGTTTCGCTGGAACATACGCGCTGTATTATCGAGGGTGCAAAAGCGGCCGGTCTGCCAATTTGGTGTGCGTTTTCTGTGAATGATGAAGATGGCAGTAAATTGCGCTCGGGTGAATCTGTTGTCGAAGCGGCGCAAATTGCCGCTGACATGGGTGTTTCGACGGTTTTGGCCAACTGCTCTGCTCCAGAAGTCATTCCTGCCGCGCTCAGCGAACTTGCCAAGGTCGGTCTTCCATTTGGTGCCTATGCCAACGGGTTCACCAAAATTTCTGATGGCTTTCTTGAAGATCGCCCGACCGTTGACGCGCTTAGTTTGCGTAAAGACTTCTCCCCCGAACTCTACGCGGATCACGTGATGGCATGGGTCGATCAAGGGGCCACTGTTGTAGGCGGCTGTTGCGAAGTCAGCCCTGCTCATATCGCCGAAATTGCCATGCGCCTGCGCGCCGCTGGCCATACTATTGTCTGAAGGAACTTAGCTCATGTATCTTCCTACCAAAGCCCGCGTCGTCATTATAGGTGGCGGCGTCATTGGGTGCTCTGTCGCCTATCATCTTGCTAAACTTGGCTGGAAAGACGTGGTTTTGCTGGAACGTAAGCAGCTCACTTCAGGAACGACATGGCACGCCGCTGGTCTAATCGCGCAGCTGCGCGCGACTAAGAACATGACCAAGCTGGCGAAGTATTCTCAGGAACTTTATGGCAATCTCGCGGCTGAAACCGGAGTAGAGACTGGTTTCAAACGCTGCGGGTCTATCACCGTTGCTTTGACGGACGAGCGTCTTGAAGAAATCAATCGCCAAGCGGCAATGGCGCGCTCATTCGGCGTTGAGGCTGAGCCGATTACCCCTGAAGAGGTGAAGGCGAAGTATGAGCATTTGAATATCGAAGGTGTGACAGGCGGCGTTTATCTGCCACTCGACGGGCAGGGCGATCCGGCGAATATCGCCCATGCCTTGGCCAAAGGCGCGCGGCAGAATGGAGCGCTGGTGAAAGAAGGGTATCTCGTTACAGATATCCACAAAGAAGGTCGTCGCGTTACGGGTGTCACGTGGGAAGACAAGAACGGCGAGGCGGGTTCGATCGAAGCTGAGCATGTCGTGAACTGTGGCGGCATGTGGGGGCATTCAATTGGTCGTATGGCAGGTGTGAACGTGCCGTTGCATTCATGCGAGCATTTCTACATCGTGACCGAAGCGATTCCGGGCCTGACGCAAATGCCTGTACTGCGCGTCCCCGATGAGTGTGCGTATTACAAAGAAGACGCTGGCAAGATGCTGTTGGGCGCGTTTGAGCCTGTTTCCAAGCCGTGGACTTTGGACATCCCCAAGGACTTTGAATTCGATCAACTGCCTGAGGATTTTGACCACTTCGAGCCGATCCTAGAGAATGCTGTCGAACGTATGCCGATGCTTGCGAGTGCTGGTATTCACACGTTCTTTAATGGTCCTGAAAGCTTCACGCCTGATGACGCTTACCACCTTGGCCTTGCACCCGAACTTGATAATTTCTGGGTTGCGGCTGGATTCAACTCTATCGGTATTCAGTCTGCGGGCGGCGCGGGGTCTGCGCTGGCGCAATGGATGGACGAGGGTCAAAAACCGTTTGATCTGGGTGATGTGGATATTTCCCGCATGCAGCCGTTTCAGGGCAACAAAACCTATTTGTTTGAACGCTCGAAAGAGACGTTGGGCCTGCTCTACGCAGACCACTTTCCTTATTTGCAAAAGAAAACCGCACGTGGTGTGCGCCGCACGCCGTTTCATGCGCAGCTTTTGGAAAAAGGCGCAGTCATGGGTGAAATCGCTGGTTGGGAACGTGCCAATTGGTTCGCACGTGAGGGACAAGAGCGGGAGTATAAGTACAGCTGGCAACGTCAGAATTTCTTCGACAACGTGCGCGAGGAACATATGGCTGTGCGCACAGGTGTTGGCATGTATGACATGTCTTCCTTTGGTAAAATCCGTGTCGAAGGGCGTGATGCTGAGGCGTATTTAAACTACATCGGAGGCGGTGATTATTCCGTGCCCGTGGGCAAGATCGTTTACACCCAATTCTTGAACCATCGAGGTGGGATCGAATCTGATGTGACCGTCACGCGCCTATCTGAAACGGCGTACTTGGTCGTAACGCCCGCCGCGACGCGCGTTGCGGATGAGACGTGGATGCGCCGTCACATTGGCGATTTCAATGTGGTTATCACGGACGTAACTGCTGGCGAAGGTGTTCTTGCGATAATGGGCCCAAAGGCGCGTGATTTGTTACAAGCGGTGTCGCCTAATGACTTTACCAATGCAGTGAATCCCTTTGGCACTACCCAAGAGATCGAGATTGGCATGGGCCTCGCCCGCGCGCACCGTGTGACTTATGTTGGGGAACTTGGCTGGGAGATCTACGCAAGTGCGGATATGGCGGGGCATGTTTTTGAAACGCTCTATGAGGCCGGGCAAGAGATGGGTGTGAAACTTTGCGGTATGCACATGATGGATACGTGCCGCATGGAGAAAGGGTTCCGCCATTTCGGACATGATATCACGTCAGAGGATCATGTGATGGAAGCGGGTCTTGGCTTTGCAGTTAAGAAGGACAAGGCGGACTATATCGGGCGCGAAGCGATTTTGGACAAGCAAGAGCATGGGCTTGAGATGCGGTTGCTTCAGTTCAAGTTGAAAGACCCAGAGCCGCTTTTGTATCATGCAGAGCCTGTTTGGCGCGATGGTGAAATTGTGAGCTATCTGACATCCGGAGCCTATGGTCATCATGAAGGGGCCGCGATGGGCATGGGATATATTCCGTGCAAGGGCGAGAGTTTGGCGGATGTGCTGGGGTCATCGTTTGAGATTGATGTCGCAGGTACGCGGGTGCAGGCTGAAGTCTCATCCAAGCCGTTTTACGACCCCAAGTCAGAGCGCGTGAAAGTTTAATCGGGTTTCGGATCGCTTGTGCGATCCGACCGATGCGGGGGCCAGCCCCCGCACCCCCGAGGTATTTATCGACCAAAGACACAAGCGCGTTTGTGCATTGGCATAGGTGCGTTTCGGGTTTAGGGCTGGGGTATGACACAACGCCCCAATGTAGATACGCCGCAAGGCCTTGCCTTTGCTTTGACAGCTTATTTTTTGTGGGGATTTTTACCGCTTTATATCAAGCTTTTGTCGCATATTCCGCCAGCAGAAATTATCGCACATCGGATTATTTGGTCGGTTCCGATCGCGGTCGTTGTGCTGTTGGTTCTGCGACGCACAAAGGACGTTCTGGCTGCGTTGCGGACCCCGCGAATGCTGGGCATGGCTTGTGTTACGGCGGCGTTGGTTTCGCTGAATTGGGGCATTTATGTTTGGGCGGTGACTGCTGGCTACGCGATGGAGGCAGCGCTTGGGTATTATATGAACCCGCTGTTCAGTATCGCTTTGGGTGCGTTGTTGCTGGGGGAGAAATTGAGCCGTGCACAGCTGGTCGCGATTGGATTGGCTGCACTTGCCGTTGTTGTATTGGTTATTGATGGTGGTGGCTTGCCTTGGGCCGCCCTTGGAATGATGTTGACTTGGGGGTTTTATGCGCTGGGCAAAAAACAGCTTCCAATCGGGCCTAACCAGGGTTTTCTGCTTGAAGTGTTGATTTTGCTTCCGTTTGCTTTGGCCTACGTCGCGTATCTTGCGGCAAATGGAGCATCGCATTTTGAACCTGCGTTGAGCAGCGATACTTGGCTTTTGCTGGGTTGCGGTGTGATTACTGCTGTTCCGTTAATGATCTATGCGAATGGGGCCAAGTTGCTGCGCTTGTCGACGATCGGGATTTTACAATACATCGCGCCAACGATCATCTTTCTGATTGCTGTTTTTGTGTTTGACGAGCCGTTTGGTCGCGCGCGCGCGATTGCGTTTCCGTTGATCTGGCTGGCGTTGATTATCTACACAACGTCGATGATCCGGCAGATGCGCAAAGCCTAACTGAGCGCGGCTTTGTGTTTGAGGAACGCGGGATCTTTCATCACACGATCATTCATAGCGTCGCGCAAGGCACCGATGCTTTTCTGTGGACGCATGACGACCTCGAAGGTCTTGATCAATCCGTCCTCATCAAGGGTGATCAGATCGACACCAACCGCATCGAGATCGCCTATCTTGCACTGAAATTCCAGCGCCCAATCTTTGCCGCTGCCCATCACGCGGCGATACTCAAAATCGCTGAACACTTGACCCACATGACCCAAGACGGCAGCCACAGCTTCGCGGCCTGTCCAAGTGGCGAAATAGGTGGGGGGCATGAACTTCACCTGCTCTGCGAGTAGTGGTGCGATCTTGCTGGGATCCCCTTTGGCGACAACGTCCTGCATGCTGGTTATTGTTGGGTGCATTGGAAACTCCTTTGCGCACAAGCCTAGGGTGTCGAAGTCGGGTTGAAAAGCACCGCCGCTTCTGAGACGAGGGCGCATGAGCTCTGATTATAATCCCCCGAATGATCCCTTGGACATTATCCACGACGATCATCAAATCCTGATCGTGAACAAGCCTGCCGGCCTTTTGTCTGTGCCGGGCAAAGGCGAGCATTTGGCTGATTGCCTGCTTGCGCGTGTTCAGACGGTGTTTCCCCAAGGGCTGCTGGTGCATCGGTTGGATCGCGATACCTCGGGGGTGATGGTCTTTGCCTTGACGCGCCATGCGCAGCGGCATTTGGGGCTGCAATTCGAGAAACGTATGACACAGAAAACATATGTGGCGCGCGTTGCGGGGCTATTGGAGCCAAAGACAGGGACAGTTGATCTACCGTTGATCGTGGACTGGGAAAACCGGCCTTTGCAAATGGTATGCCACGAGCGCGGTAAAGCGGCGCAAACGGATTACCGCGTTGCGCGCTATGGCGAGGGTGAAACACGTGTAAAGTTGACGCCAAAGACGGGCCGTTCGCATCAGTTGCGTGTGCATATGTTGGCGCTTGGGCATCCGATTTTGGGTGATCCGTTTTATGCCAAGGGCGCTGATTTGGCGGATCATCCACGTCTGATGCTGCACTCGGAAGCACTTCGGTTGAAACACCCTGATGGCGGGGCGACGCATAAGTTTCGCGCGAAAGCGCCGTTCTAAAGCCGGCAAATAAAAAGCGCCGAAGAAGATCTCCCGCGCTCTCTTTTATCTACCCAAGGCGGGTTTGGCTTACTTGCCGTTCCAGCCTGATACGGCCTTGATTTCAAGGAATTCCTCAAGACCAAAGATACCACCTTCGCGGCCATTGCCTGACTGCTTGTAACCCCCAAAAGGCGAGCCTTGTGCAAAGCCCTGGGCGTTGGTTTCCACCATGCCCGAACGCAAACGACGCGCAACGCGGCGACGTTTTTCATCATCCGGCGTTTGAACGTAGTTGGTGAGACCGTAGGGCGTGTCGTTGGCGATTGCGATCGCTTCTTCTTCTGTATCGAACGGGATCATCGCCAGTACAGGTCCAAAGATTTCTTCCTGTGCGATACGCATGTCGTTGGTCGCATCTGCAAAAACTGTAGGTTTGACGTAATAGCCACGATTCAAACCATCCGGACGGCCAAGGCCGCCTGCGACGAGCTTGGCTTCACCCATGCCAACTTCGATCAAACCTTGGATCTTGTCGAACTGTGCTTTGGAAACCACTGGACCGATATGCTTGCCCTCTTCGGAGGCGGGGCCGACATGCGTATTGCGCGCGGCCTCGGAAACGACTTCAACCGCTTGGTCATAGACAGAGCGCTCGACCAACATGCGTGTAGGCGCGTTGCAAGACTGACCAGAGTTACGGAAACAGCGGTCAGCGCCGTACTTCATCGCCTTTTCACCAGCGTCAGCGAAGATGATGTTCGCGCCTTTGCCGCCTAACTCAAGGCTGACGCGCTTGAGCGTATCTGCCGCTGCCTTGGAAATCAGGATGCCTGCACGGGACGAACCGGTAAAGCTGACCATGTCCACATCAGGATGCACAGAGAGTTGCGATCCAACGCCAACGCCGTCACCATTAAGCATGTTGAACACGCCTGCCGGGAAGCCTGCTTCGTGCATGAATTCAGCGAACAGAACGCCAGAAAGCGGCGCGATCTCGGAAGGTTTCAGAACGACCGTGCAGCCTGTCGCAATTGCAGGCACGGCTTTCAGAACGATCTGGTTCATGGGCCAGTTCCACGGGGTGATGCAGGCCACGACACCGATTGGTTCTTTCAGGGTTCGCTCGGTCGCTGTGTAGTCGCTTTCAAATTCGAATTCGCGGAAAGCTTTGATGAACCCCTCAAGATGCCAGCTGCCTGCGCCCACCTGATTGGTGCGGCTCATCGAGATTGGCGCACCCATTTCCATGGACATCGCAAGCGCCATTTCTTCCTGACGCGCGTTATAGATTTCCAGCAACTTTTCCAGAAGCGCAATGCGCTCTTCCTTGGACGTCTGGGACCAGCTTTCAAACGCGGCTTTTGCCGCGGCGACAGCAGCGTCTGTATCTGATTGACCACCAAGGGAAATGACGGCGCATTTCTCTTCTGTGGACGGGTCGATGACGTCGAAATCATTTGCGACGGCGGGATTTACCCATGCACCATTGATATAGAATTGACGATGTTCTTGCATTGAAGGTCTCCCATAGAATCCATGCAAGCAGGGGCAATCCCCTGCAAATCAGCGGCACTCTGTCACCCCTGTGCAAATCACGCAAGAGAGGGGGTGAAACATGCTACTGTTACGCTTAGATAACGATAGGTCATATTCAATTTACTGAATGAAAAGGAGGCCATCATGGGTTTGCGTATAAATGATGTAGTGCCAAATTTCACAGCTGAGACGGATCAAGGCACGATTCAGTTCCACGACTGGATTGGCGATAGCTGGGCGATCTTGTTCTCACACCCCAAAGACTTCACACCTGTTTGCACAACCGAGTTCGGTGCTGTTGCGCAGCTTGCCAGTGAATGGGAAGCACGTGACACGAAAGTGATTGGCGTGTCTGTGGATGGCGTGGAGGATCACAAGAAATGGAAAGGCGACATCGAAGCAGTTGCTGGAACACGCGCCGGTTTTCCGATTATCGCGGACGAAGGTTTGGGCGTTTCAAAAGCATTTGATATGCTTCCAGCAGAGGCCTACTTGCCTGATGGGCGCACGCCAGCCGATAGCGCGACCGTACGTTCGGTCTTCATTATCGGGCCAGATAAGCAGTTGAAGCTGTCAATGACTTACCCGATGTCTGTGGGCCGTAACTTTGCAGAAATCCTGCGCGCCTTGGACGCTTTGCAAACGACTTCCAAGCATAGTGTTGCAACACCTGCGAATTGGGAGTTGGGGCAAGACGTGATCATTCCAACATCCGTTTCAAATGAAGATGCAACGACGAAGTTCGGTAAGTTTGACCAAGTGCTTCCGTATCTGCGTAAAGCGCAAGTGCCGTCTTAATCTGCTTGTCAGAGAAACGAAAAAGGCCCGGTTCGCAAAGACCGGGCCTTTTTTAGCATTGATAGATGTTCTTAGAAGCGGAACGTGCCTGTGATAGCCACATATGGGTAAACACCAAATGCTGACAATTCGTCATTGATGTTGTTCACTTCGCGCGCAACTTCGGCCGCTGCAATCGCCGGTGCGTCAACGGAAACATTTAGACCGCCCATGCCAATTGCACCGATTTCACCGCTTAAGGTGAAGCTGCGGCCGATGTTCCAGTCATATCCGACAGTCAACATCGGGGAAACTTTGCGAGCGAATTCGATCTCTGCGGACACTGTTTCGCCGCTGTTTGCAGTCACGTTACCAACATTGATCGGGTTCGCGGCTGTTGCCGTTGTCGAACCGCTAAAGTTGGTGTTGGAAACGAAAGCACCACCAGATACACGGAAGCCGGAGCTACCGGTGTAGTAATCAGCAAGTAGTGCGAAGCCACCAAGCTGGCCTGATGTGTCATAGCTTACGCCATCTACGGATTGGCTGCCGTTTGCGCTAAGACCACCGGCAATAACACCACGGACTGCCCAGCTTTGATTAAAGCGATACGCGCCCTCTAGGGTTGCGCCCATTGTGGACACACCTAGGCCGAAACGCAGGTTAGTATCTTGTGCGGTTGCAGCACTTGCAAGCAACGCAATGGCAGACGCGGTAAGGAAAATTGATTTCATTTTTAAAGCTCCAACAGAATTCACTTTATCCTGCTTCGCCTAAGGTTGCCTTCAGGTCAACCAATAGGTGTATCTGATTGGGTAAATAGCCGCAGAATTGCAACATCTTATCAGGCAAAGAAAAACCCCCGACACGAGGGAATTTGTGGCGGGGGTTCTGGCACTATCCGTGAGTGAAGGCGCCGTTCTAATGATTTGTATTTGCACTGTCCTAAGCAATGAATAACGGGGAAAATCTTTGGCTTTGCCCCGTTCTTTTTTATTCAGGGTCAAGCAGGCCTGATTTGAACAACAGACCAGCTGCAACCGCGCCGATGATTGGTGCGACGATGAACAACCACAATTGTGCGATTGCGGTGCCACCGACGAAAAGTGCTGGTCCAATCGAGCGCGCAGGGTTCACAGAAACGCCTGTCACGTTGATACCGACGAGGTGGATTACGACAAGTGCTAGACCAATCGCGAGACCCGCCATCGCGGAAGGTGCGCCGGCGCCTGTTGCGCCAAGGATGACGATGAGGAACAAGAAGGTCGCCACAACTTCAAAGACAAAAGCAGCGGTCATGGAGTATTCGCCCAAATAACCTGCGCCCCAACCGTTTTGGCCAAGTCCGTTTGCTGCAACTGTGTAATCTGCTTTTCCTGATGCGATGAGCATCAGAACAAGCGCGCCTGCGATGCCGCCCGCAATTTGCGCGAAGATGTAGGGCACAGCTTCTGCAACGCTCATACGACCCGATGCTACAACACCAAGTGTAACTGCCGGGTTAATGTGGCAGCCCGAAACAGAGCCGATGCCATAGGCCATACCAATCAGCGCAAGGCCGAATGCAAAACTGATGCCAGTGAGGCCGATGTCGCCACCAGCGATGACAGCCGCGCCACACCCGAAAAGTACGAGTGTGAACGTGCCGATAAATTCTGCGAGAGGTTTTCTCATCTCGTGTCCCTTTGTTTTTATGTGAGGGGACACCTAGACAAAAAGCTACACATTCGAACGGGGAATAAACCGAGCAAAAAAGCCCCGATGTTTCCACCGGGGCTTTTCTCATTCAATTCAGACAAAGTTTAGTCGTCAGACTTTTCAGCCGCTTCTGGCTTAACTTCTTCGCCAGTCGCTTGGTCAACAACTTTCATGGACAGGCGTACCTTACCACGATCATCAAAGCCCAAAAGCTTGACCTTAACGTCCTGACCTTCTTTGAGAACGTCGGATGGGTGGTTCAAGCGACGGTTCTCTATTTGAGACACGTGAACCAGACCATCGCGCTTGCCGAAGAAGTTCACGAACGCACCGAAGTCGACGATCTTTACAACTTTACCGTCGTAGACTTTGCCCTCTTCAGGCTCAGCAACGATGGACCAGATCATGTCGTAGGCTTTCTTGATCGACTCGCCGTTTGGCGATGCGATCTTGATGATTCCTTCGTCGTTGATGTCCACTTTTGCACCAGACACTTCAACGATCTCGCGGATAACTTTACCGCCAGAACCGATGACTTCACGGATTTTGTCCGTTGGAACCTGCATTGTCTCGATGCGAGGAGCGTGCACAGAGAATTCCTGCGCGCCAGAGATGGCTTTGCCCATTTCACCCAAGATATGCATACGGCCGTCTTTGGCCTGTGCCAGAGCTTTTTCCATGATGTCAGGCGTGATGCCTGCAATCTTGATGTCCATCTGCAAGGACGTGATACCGTTTTCAGTACCTGCCACTTTGAAGTCCATGTCACCAAGGTGATCTTCGTCGCCAAGGATGTCGGACAGGATCGCGTAGGAACCGTCTTCCTCCATGATGAGACCCATCGCAACACCAGCAACAGCAGACTTGAGCGGAACGCCCGCATCCATCATCGACAAGGAGCCACCACAAACAGACGCCATGGAAGACGAACCGTTTGATTCTGTGATCTCGGACACAACGCGAACTGTATATGGGAAATCAGTCGCTGCTGGCAGAACCGCCTGAAGCGCGCGCCACGCCAGTTTACCGTGACCGATTTCACGACGACCGGGAGGGCCCACACGACCAGCTTCACCAACCGAATAGGGTGGGAAGTTGTAGTGCAACAGGAAGTTGGATTTGAAGTTGCCGTGCAGCGCGTCAATGAACTGCTCGTCGTCTCCGGTACCCAATGTCGTTACGACCAAGCCTTGCGTCTCGCCGCGTGTAAACAGGGCAGAACCGTGGGTACGTGGCAGGATGCCTGTCTCGGAAACGATTGGACGGATCGTAGTTGTGTCACGACCGTCGATACGCTTGCCAGTTTTAACAACGTCACCCCGAAGGATGCCTGCTTCCAGACCCTTCATTGCGGAACCGAGGTTCGGATCGGCCAGTTGCTCTTCGGAAAGGGCTTCCTGAATTTTCGCGCGGGCGGCAGCAACGGCTGTTGTGCGCTCTTGCTTGTCAGTGATTGCGAAGGCTGCGCGCATTTCTGTCTCGCCAGCAGCTTTTACAGCAGCGGAGAGGTCCGAGTAGTCAGCAGGTTGGAAATCAAACGGCTCTTTCGCGCAATCTTCTGCCAGATCAACGATCAGGTCGATCACAGGCTGGATCGCTGTGTGTGCAAAGTTTACAGCACCGAGCATCTCAGCTTCGGAAAGCTCATACGCTTCGGATTCAACCATCATTACGGCGTCTTTTGTGCCAGCAACAACAAGGTCAAGACGCTGCTCAGGGTTCAAACGCAGGTCCTGCATGTCATCGACAGTTGGGTTCAGCGTATATTCACCATCAACGAAACCAACGCGCGCGCAGGCGATTGGGCCCATGAAAGGTGCGCCGGAAATCGTCAGCGCCGCAGACGCTGCGATCATCGCAAGGATGTCTGGGTCATTTTCGAGGTCGTGTGACAGAACTGTACACATCACCAAAACTTCGTTTTTGAAGCCAGGAACGAACAGCGGACGGATCGGACGGTCGATCAAACGTGCTGTCAGCGTTTCTTTTTCGGAAGGGCGTGCTTCGCGCTTGAAGAAACCGCCGGGAACTTTACCCGCCGCGTAATATTTTTCTTGGTAGTGCACGGTCAAAGGAAAGAAATCCTGCCCCGGCTTTTGTTTCTTGGCGAATGTAACAGCGGCCATTACCGATGTTTCGCCAAGTGTGGCGATGACGCAGCCATCTGCCTGACGGGCCACTTTACCCGTTTCGAGTGTCAGCGTATCATTGCCCCACTCGATCGATTTTTTCGTTACGTTAAACATGTATCGTTTCCTAGTTGGAAGCACTCCCGGCGCTCCGGGTCTTCCGTTCAATTAGTGGCCCCATTGCCACCGGCCTTCTTCATCATGTCATGCGCCAAGGCCAAGGCGTCACGTCTCAGATATCGCGCGCATACAGTAAAAAAGGGTGATTGGGAAGGGGTTTGCTATATGGCCTAAAAGAGCTTGGGCGGTGCATCGCCAGACTTTACAACCGGTGTCAGTCCCATGCTTAAACCACGGCCGATGCGATGGGCCAGTGCGGACCATGCGGTTGCGATCTCTGGCTTGAGGTTTTGGGCAAGGACTGAATCAAACAACGCCAGCCAGACAGGGAAGTGTTCGGCATGCACGTTGCCAGCCGCTTTATGAATTTGCATTGGATTGCCAGCATACGTTCGCTCAAGCAAAATAGCGTTTCGCCAAAAACCTGCGATTTTTGCTTCATGGCCGGCCCATTCCTTTACGTGTTTTGCAAAGACAGGCCCCAGCGTTTCATGTCTGCGCACCAGTGCATAAAATGCTGTTGTGACCTGATCGATTTCATCGGCGGTGATATCAAATCGCGCCAGCATTTAGACAACGACGATCCAAACCACGATCAAAGATAGGATCAAATAAATCAATGTGTTGATCATCCAGCGGATCAAAGCGGCGTCGCCAGTTGGATCTATGCCCATGCGTTCGCAGATTTTCGTGCCGGGCCAAAGGATCATATCAGCGATGCTCATTGTGTGAGCCCCAAATAAGTATTTTCCATACGTATTAAATAGGGATTTTAAATACGCATTGCAAATGCTATTTATAATGACATGCAGTTAGACAAATTTTCAGACTATGCCTTGCGCATCCTCATCGCGCTTGCGGCCCATGCGCCAAATAAATTGGCGACATCAAATATTGCGCAAATGTACGGTATTTCCGAGAATCATTTGGCAAAGATCGCGACGCAGCTCGTGAAGGGCGGGTTTATCGTTTCCGAACGGGGTCGCGGCGGTGGTTTAACTTTGGCGCAGCCCGTTGAGGCAATCAGCATTGGTGCCGTTTTGCGCGCATTGAAAAAAGACGAGCCTGTTGCGGAGTGCTTTGGCAATAATACGTCCTGCACAATCCTGCCCGCTTGTGGATTGCGAACACCTTTGGTGCAGGCGCAAGAAGCGTTTTTTGCAGCGCTGGATCGATATTCGTTAGCTGACGTGACGCGCTCTAAATCGATGCTGATGGACTTGCTTGGTTAGTGATTTGACTACGCCTTTACAAGCGTATCAAGCAGTGGATGCGGAAAGCCGCGGTTTGCAAACGGTTCGCGTGTAATGCGCCCGCCAAGACCACTGACCGAAACACTGTAATCCGGGTTGGTAGTTAACAAAGCTGAGAACGCCTGTTGCGATCCTCTCGATCCCTTTGTTTTTGTGTTCGCGGATACGATTTTCACAATCTGATAGCGACAAAAAAAGGGGCCCGAAAAGGCCCCTTTTTCGTAAATTCGATATGGATGCGATTAGCGGCGTAGACCCAGACGCTTGATAAGGTCTTGGTAACGTGCTTCGTCCTTAGCGCGTGCATAGTCCAGAAGCTTACGGCGTAGAGCGACCATCTTCAAAAGACCACGACGACCGTGGTTGTCTTTTTTATGTGTCTTGAAGTGCTCTGTCAGCGTCGCAATGCGCGAGGACAAGATAGCAACTTGCACTTCGGGGGATCCTGTATCGCCTTCTTTGGTGGCGAATTCTTTCATGATCCGTGCTTTTTCTTCAGGTGTAATCGACATCGGGGTCTCCTTTAAGAGTTAAGGGTTGATGGCGCAGGCCGGGATGTCGTCCAGCAAGGCCCGTGGAGAATCGTCTCGTTTTGACATGAGACAAGCGCGTTTAGGTCAGATCAGATCTAAAAGAAAGCAAAAAACGAAGAGCTTTAACCGCGTTGAACAAAGCTGATGTCTGAAAGCGCCGGTACGTCGCCTGTCACTTCAGCTAGGGTCATACCGTTAGACTGCACCAACCAAGCCCCGTTTTCATTTGGATCTTCAGAAATACTGATTTCAGGTTCCTGTTCGTCGGAATCAAACAGCAGGACCAGTGTATCCTTTCCGGTTTCAAAATCCCAAATTTGCACGCTTTCAGAGATATCGGTTTCCAGAACCAGCGTATCCGCACCCAAGCCACCTGAGACTTCGTCCCCTGCGCCTGCAAATATGGTGTCATCACCATCCCCGCCGTTCAGAAAGTCGGCGCTGTTTTCGCCTTGCTCCCATCCATTCAGCGCATCGTTGCCCGTACCACCGAACAGCACATCGCTACCGTCACCACCATCAAGAAGATCTTCACCGGCACTACCGATCAATGTGTCATCTGCGCTTCCACCCCACAGCCCATCATTGCCTTCGCCACCCATCAAGCTGTCGTTACCGGCACCGCCATATAGATGATCGCTGCCATCATTGCCGCTTAAGGTGTCATCACCCGCACCCCCATCCAGCGCGTCGTTACCTTGGTCGCCAAACAAGGCGTCAAAGCCGTCGTCACCTGTTAACAGATCGTCGCCGCCATTGCCGTGCAGCACGTCATTATCGTTTCCGCCCCCGACAGTATCGTCACCACCACCTGCCATGACGTTGTCATCACCATCTTCGCCATTCAAAGCATCAGTCGTGTTTGTCCCGATAAGAAGATCATCGCTTTGGGTTGTTACGTTGGGATTGATCTGCGTGTCGCCATTTTCATCTATGAAAGACAATAAATCAGTGCTGGTATCTCCCGTCTGAAACGCGGGGTCATTATCAGACTCGTTGTCTGTGAACCCGCCAGAGTCGGATTCATTCGACTCTCCGCCCGGCTCCATCATTATGATAGACCCAAGCGCCATCATCCCCAAAAGACCCGCTAAGATAAGCATGATACACCTCGCATTTCACCCCTTAAGGATGTCGCAAGAGAAACGTCTTCACGCAAATCTATTTAGATCAGTTGGTTAACGTCCGCGTGGCGTTGTCGCCGGAACTTCGATCCAATCAATCAGCTGTTTTGTGAAGTCGCCGATGATGGGAATGAATTCAAACTGTGCCAGCCACCAAACCACCAGTGATACCAGAATAGAAGCCCCAAGAACCGATCCAAGACCAAAGGCGAGACCGCGTGTGAATTGAAAAAGAACCAGACGCCATAGGGAGTTATGCACTCTGATAAAGCGATGTTGGTTGAGGGTTTCCAGCTCTTGTGTGAGCTTGTCCAATCGATCCTCGGTTTCATCATTCATCGGTGATTTCCCAAAGTTGCGGCTGTTCTGAGTAGGCGATGTAAAGCGGGTGTTTTGGATGCCCCGCTTTGCTTAACCCAAGGTGATAAAGCGGTTTACCAAGATTGCTTAAAAGTGTCGTCACCGCAGCTCCACGGGCCAAATGTGCCCCATGCGTTCCCCAAGCAGCAATGATTTGGTCGGCGCGTTCGCTGGCCTCAAGAATCGCGGTATCGTTTTCTGGTCCTATCGGATCAGTCGCAGCTTTCATTTTGCGAGGATCTGTGTCGCGCCACGCAAAAATATTCGTTACCGTGAAACTGCCAAACCCCAAAGCGCGCGCGCGTCGTTCGCAGCGTTCCACCGTAGGATCGTTTTGCACTTCGGTCGCAGTAGACGGATTGAGCATAACAAACAGGACGTGCTTCCCGCGAGCATCCCAGACCCGGCTCAAGGAATAGCGATAGCTTTCGCAATCGGAATAGACCGCGGTTGAAGGCGCGTCGCCTTTGGTATGGGTGCGGGTGATCATATGTCGGTTATGCCTGAAACATGCAGCGGTGCAAATCTATGCTATTCATGCGGTGATAAGAGAAAGGATATAGAAATGAAATTAGGTGCATTCTCGATAAGTTTGACAGTCAAAGATCTGACGAAATCCATCTCGTTCTACGAAGACTTGGGGTTCTCGACATTCTCAGGCACCGTAGAGCACGGCTTCGCGATCATGAAAAATGGTGATGCGTTAGTGGGTTTGTTTCAAGGCATGTTCGAAAAAAATATGCTGACGTTCAATCCGGGTTGGGATCAATCCGCGCAAGAGACTGAACCGTTCAACGATGTGCGCGAAATTAAGGACAGGATGATTGCAGCAGGACATGAAATTGAACACGAACAGGGCGACAATTCAGGACCCGCGAGCTTTATTGTGGTTGATCCAGATGGAAACCCGGTCTTGATCGATCAACACCGTTAAGCGGGGCGAACGAACACGCGAGATGGGTGCAATTCGCCACCCTTATAGATACCGACGGCAACGGCTTCACCGTTCAGTGATGCCCAAGCTTCATCACCGTATTCAATGCCATCAGCGGCAAATACCATTCCGGGATTGCCATTGCGAAGTTTAACAGCGCCTTCTTCTGTGCAGCGCAGTTCAATCAGGTCATCAAGACCTATCTCAAGCGGTTGAATTAACTCATCAAGCTCGGGGGTGCGCGCAAGTGCATCGACCTGTTCTAGTGAAACACCGTTGCTTGCCTCGAATGGGCCAGACCAGATACGACGCAATTTAAGGACGTGGCCATGACAGCCTAAGGCCTCGCCAAGGTCACGGGCGATCGAACGGACATAACCGCCTTTTCCACAGGTCATTTCCAGCTCAACGTGATCCGCATCTAGGCGATCCACAAGCAACAGTTCTTCGACCCATAAGGCGCGTGCTGCCAGTTCTACGTCTTCACCATCACGCGCAAGTTTGTAGGCGCGTTGACCGTCGACCTTTACGGCAGAAAACTTTGGTGGAACTTGTTGAATGTCGCCGATGAAACCTTGCAGGGCTTCGGCAATCTGTGCGTCTTCGGGGCGGACATCGCTTTGGGCGATGACTTCGCCTTCGGCATCATCGGTGTTGGTGGCTTGGCCCAAACGCACTGTGAAACGATAAGCCTTCAAAGCATCTGTGACATAGGGAACTGTCTTTGTGGCTTCGCCTAATGCTACGGCCAGAACACCCGTGGCTTCGGGATCAAGCGTGCCTGCGTGACCCGCTTTTTTCGCATCCAGTGCCCATTTCACTTTGTTCACGACAGCGGTCGAGGTAAGGCCAGCAGGTTTATCGATAACCAGCCAACCAGAGATATCGCGACCTTTGCGTTTACGTGCCATGGGGTTTTCCTTGAATGCGTGAGGGCGTCGCGTAACCAATCGCAGCGCGCGCGTCAATTACTCGGCGGGAATGACGGTTCCGACGATGGGTCCCATCTTTTGCCAACCTGCGCCAGATGATTTGATTTGGGGCGCATAGAGGCGGGAAATGTTGCCGTCGAAGAATAAGGCATTGGGTGTTTTCAACATGTCTTTGAAGAAGGTTCCGAACTCATGGAACGTGACCGTGTTGCGCGAAATGACGAAGGTGGCTTTGCTTCCATCATCACTGACACCCACACCATTGCGGATATATCTTGATGTGCTGTCGACCAAGAATCGCGGATGCAGCGCGCCGTTGATGACCAGCATTGGGCCAGATTGGCTAGCATAGGTGCAGTTAAGCGATTGTTTAGCAAATGCACGGGATTCAAAAACATCCGCACGATTCTTACGGATGCAAAACACGCCATTGGGCAACAGGCCAAAATTGCCCGGACCATCGGATGTTATCAAGCGCTGCTCTTGTGTGCCGTCTTCAAGATATAGCCCTACAGGTGCGCGGTCTTCGTGATACATGCCAGCGTTCATCGCAAAGCCGAGTTTTTCGCCGTTTTGCTTCAGTTCTGAATTTACGGATGAAAAATGCCCATGCACGTTGCCCTCTTCATCTTTGAGGAAGAGCCGCAGCGTTTCGGTCGTCAGATCAACTTCACAAATCGCATAACGGTTGCCTGCGTATTCAGCCTCGCGGCACTCTGCGGATAACAAAGGGCCTGCAAGACAGATCAAAAGGGCTGACAGCCTCAGCATCATTCCTGTTCTTCTTCGTCTCTCACATCTGCACGTTCTATGTCTTTGCGCACATGTTCCTGTTCAAACAGACGACGGGTTTCATCGATCTTGTCAAAGGTCTCATCAAGGCGGAAACGCATGTCAGGCGAGTGTTTCAGCGCCAACTTCTTATTGATCAAATGGCGAAGCTCACCTTTGTTCTTGGCAAGAAGTGCGATCACCTGATCTTTGCCTTCGCCACCAAGGGGTAGGGCATAGACGGTTGCGACGCGCAGATCCGGCGTGACGCGGACCTCGCCGATCGTTACGGACAAACGATTGAGGTCGTCATCATGCATATCGCCACGCTGCAGGATTTCTGAAAGCGCGCGACGGATCAATTCACCAACCCGAAGTTGGCGCTGCGATGGGCCGGAGCCGCTGGAATATGATTTCTTAGCCATATCGACCATCTAAGCGCTATCGTCGCCTTTGCCAAGCTGTCGCGCGCGCGTTAAGCAAGGGCAAATCAAAGAGGAATACCGCGATGACTGAGACTCCCGGAATTGTCGTAACTGGCGCGTCAGGCCGTATGGGCCAAATGCTGATCCAGACTATTCAAGAAAGCAACGCCGCGCATTTGGTAGCTGCATTGGAGCGTCCGGGGCATGACTGGGTTGGTCGCGATATTGGTGTGGCTATGGGTGGTGGTGAGGTTGGATTGTTGGTGACAGATGATCCTTTGGAAGCCTTTGCCAAGGCGCAAGCCGTCATTGATTTTACCGCCCCCGCCGCAAGTGTTGAATTTGCAGGTTTGGCAGCGCAAGCGCGTGCTGTGCATGTGGTTGGCACTACTGGTTTTGACGATAGCCACCTAGCAGCCTTCAAAGCAGCGGCGCGTCATGCAACGATTGTGCGGGCAGGCAACATGAGCCTTGGCGTGAATCTCTTGACTCAGTTGACCAAAAAAGTTGCCGCAGCACTTGATGAAGACTTTGATATCGAAGTGATCGAAGCCCATCATAATATGAAGGTCGATGCGCCGTCTGGTACGGCTTTGATGTTGGGTGAAGCGGCAGCCGAAGGGCGCGGTGTTACGCTTGCGGATGTGCGCGACAGTGGCCGTGACGGTATTACAGGTGCGCGCAAACGTGGCGATATCGGGTTCACAGCTATTCGTGGGGGCGACATTGTAGGCGAACATGATGTGCTATTCGCGGCCGCTGGAGAGCGGATTGTGTTGCGCCACATGGCGACAGACAGGCGTATTTTTTCGCGCGGAGCGTTGAAAGCAGCCCTTTGGGGGCAGGGAAAAGCACCAGGTGAGTACGATATGCTGGATGTGCTTGGCCTTTGATTTTCCTTAAATTTGGCAAAAACCCGCTCTAGAAAATCCCTCTGCACGCAGTGAATTGTGATCCGGTAGGTCGCTTATGGCGTATAGTGCATATACCGAGAGGGGAATCATAACATGTTTAGACTCTGCACTTTTGCTATCGCTTTGATCGCTACGCCCGCTTTTGCGGCGAATTATACGAAGATAAACGATAAAGCCGAGTTCGTGAAATTGGTTCAGGGCAAAACCCTGACGCGCCCTTTGGTCAAACTGGAAGTATCTTCCGCTGGTAGCATCACAGGCAAAGGTGCCAGCTGGGATGTGAACGGCAATTGGATGTGGCAAAACGGATATTTCTGCCGCAATATCAATTGGGGTGGCACAGAACTTGGGTACAATTGCCAAGAGGTTGGCCTATCCAATGGCAAGGTCCGGTTCACATCAGATCAAGGCCAAGGTCAGTCGGCAGAATTCAGGCTTCGTTGAAAACGCACCTAGAAATCTATCGCGATCCCTTTTTTCTCCCAATCTCCATAGCGCACGGGCTCTGGTCCTGTGCGACCGCCAAGCTCTGGTGCTAGATCCAGAGGCTTAGCATTTTTTCGACGTTCTTCTGCTTCGGCAAGGGCGCGTTTCGCGGCATCTGGTAACTCGGCATTCTTTGTGTCTTTGGGGTCATTCATCGGTGCGCAGCTTTCCATAGGGTTATACCCTTGATATACGCTGCGCGACACGAACGGCAAGCAGTGCAAAGGCGACATAAATGGCAGAGAACGGTGTAGCAGCACGACGTGCGGCGGCAGGATTGCTGGAACAGGTGCTTGGCGATGGCAAAATGCTTTCTGAAGCGCTGGGCGCATCCTACATGCTGCGACTTGCTTATGATGATCGTGCTCGCGCGCAGCGTCTTGCGTCTGAAACGCTAAGATCGCTGGAACGTGTAGATCGGATCATGAAGCCGTTTTTGCGAAAACCGCCGCCCCTTGCCGTCCACAATGTCTTGCGGATCGCGACATACGAGCTGTGCACAGGTGGTGCGGCGCATGGCGTTGTGAACGACGCTGTCAGTAGCGTTGGCGCGAACAAACGTACCGAGAAAATGAAGGGACTAACCAACGCAGTTTTGCGTAAAGTGGTTGATAAAGGTCCAGAAGAATGGGCGAAATTGCGTGTGCCGCGCCTACCTAAATGGCTGCGCTCGCCACTTGCTAAGGCCTATGGTCATGAAAGCATAGGCGAGATTGAGCGCGTTCATTTCGCCGGTGCCCCCTTGGATTTGACGCCTAAAGGCGATGGCGCTGCGCTTGCCAAAGCTGTTGACGGGACGCTTTTGCCAACGGGTTCGGTACGCATCAACGATGCCGTTCAAGTGTCCGCCCTTGCCGGTTATGAAGACGGGGACTGGTGGGTTCAGGATGCGGCGGCGGCTTTGCCGGTTCACATTCTTGATCCGCAAAAAGGCGAAACAATTATTGATTTGTGTTGTGCGCCTGGCGGTAAAACCATGCAATTGGCGGCAAGTGGCGCTGTCGTGACGGCTGTAGATACGTCTGAGCGACGCATGCAACGTGTTCGCGAAAACCTTGAGCGATCCAAGTTAAGTGCTGAACTTGTTGTTGGCGATGCTTTAGAAACGCAAGGTCAGTACGATGCTGTCCTATTGGATGCGCCGTGCTCTGCTACTGGAACGATTCGTCGCCACCCTGATTTGCCATTGGTTAAGGACGGGTCGGAGTTTGGCGAGTTGATAGACCTTCAGGCACAGATGTTGTCTCATGCGATTACGCTTTTGAGGCCGGGCGGACGTTTGGTGTTTTGCACCTGTTCGTTGTTACCTGATGAAGGCGAGTGTCATATCGAAGACTTGCTTGCCATGCATCCAGACCTGCAAATTGATAGGGATGCGTTAATGCGCACTGGCATTGATGAGGCATGGATCACCGAAGAAGGTGGCCTGCGGTTGCGCCCGGATTATTGGGCCGAGCAGGGCGGAATGGACGGTTTTTACATCGCAATGTTACGCAAACCTCTTTGATGTGAATTGATCGGTGACTTTGAGCCGTTCCCGCCTTATGGTGCCATCGAGTAAACGCGCCACAAGAGCGTAAGAGGCAAGCAGATGTCTAGAGGCAGCAAATGGTCCGTGCGGATAACCCGCGCGATGCACCGCGTTCATGCGCGGCTTGTCACCCGTCAGACGGCGGCGACTGGCTTTGTCTCGCAACCTGAACCTCGCACCATCGGAAGTTTTGCCAAAGGTCGACAGTTAAGCGCCGGCAATATCATGTTTGCGGGTCATCTTGTGGAGGCGCCGAACACGATTCTATGGAACATTCCTGCTCCTGACACTGCATTTGCAGAGGATGCCCATGGCTTCAGTTGGCTTGATGATATGGCAGCAGTCGGCGATCTGGCTGCGCGCGAAGCGGCACAAGCGTGGGTTTGGGGCTGGATCGACACCTATGGTCGCGGCAAAGGTCCGGGTTGGGTTCCTGCGCTTACTGGGCGTCGGTTGATCCGATGGATCAATCATGCGCTGTTTTTGCTGCGTGGTCAGGATGCAGAGGCGTCAAAGAAGTTTTATCGCTCGCTGACGCAGCAAACCAAATTCTTGGCACGTCGTTGGCACAAAACAGAACCGGGGCTTGCGCGCTTTGAGGCGCTGACTGGCATGATTTACGCGGGCCTGTCGCTTAGTGGAATGGAAGCGCATGTGAACCCGGCTGTGAAGGCTTTGGCACGCGCTTGCGCAGAACAGATTGACGCGGAAGGTGGGATTTCGACCCGTAACCCCGAAGAACTGTTGGATGTTTTTACATTAATCACTTGGGCCGCGGTCAGCTTGCGCGAAGCGGGGATAATCCCACCGCAAGAGCATTTGGATGCGATTGAGCGCATCGCCCCGACGCTACGCACGTTGCGCCATTCGGATGGAAGTCTTGCGCGTTTTCACGGGGGTGGTCGCGGAGTTGACGGTCGTTTGGATCAGGCCCTGTCTAATTCCGAAGTCCGTCATGCAACCCCTGACGGTTTGTCTATGGGCTTTGCGCGCTTGTCTGGTGGACGCACAAGTCTGGTTGTCGATGCCAGTGCACCACCGAAGGGGGTGGCGTCGCACAATGCTCATGCTTCAACCCTTGCCTTTGAATTGACGTCCGGCAGACGTCCTTTGATCGTGAACTGTGGGTCTGGCAAGGTTTTTGGAGAAGCTTGGCGCAGTGCTGGACGCGCAACCCAGTCGCATTCGGTTCTGTCAATTGATGGCTATTCCAGTGCGCGGTTCGCGGCCAGCGGTAGCAAGAAGCGCAAGCTAGAACTGTTGGTTGATAGCCCAAAACACGTACCCTTTCAGGTCAGCGAAGCACCAGATGGCATGCGTCTGCAAGCGGGTCATGACGGCTACAACAGCACACATGGTCTGACCCATGCGCGTACTTTGGAATTGACATTCAACGGGCGTGGCCTTGCTGGCGAAGATATGCTGTTGGCGATGGAAGATGCGTCCAAAAAGCGTTTTGATGCCAAGATGGATGAGTTAAGCCTGCAAGGCATCGCTTTTTCAATCCGTTTTCATTTGCATCCAGAAGTCGATGCCGCCCTTGATATGGGGGACACTGCCGTCTCGATCGCACAAAAAAGTGGCGAACTTTGGGTGTTTAGGCACGATGGCTTCGCGAAACTTAGCCTTGAGCCAAGCGTTTATCTGGAAAAAGGCCGCCTTCAGCCCCGCGCGACAAAACAGATCGTTTTAACTGGCCGTGCAATGGAATATGCGACACGCATTCGGTGGTCGCTAGCCAAAACCCAAGATACTGCGGTTGGCGTGCGCGATCTCGTGCTGGATGACGATTTGCAATTCTGATCTTAGGACCATGACAGCCATGACAAACCTTTCCCCCCTCCGCCGCGCCTTGCTTTCTGTATCTGACAAGACGGGGCTGATTGAACTTGGACAGGCCTTGGCTGCACGCGGTGTTGAATTACTTTCGACCGGTGGCAGTGCAAAGACTTTGCGCGAAGCAGGGCTTGAGGTGCGCGATGTGGCAGATGTGACGGGTTATCCCGAAATGATGGATGGCCGCGTAAAGACCTTGCATCCTGCTGTGCATGGTGGACTGCTGGCGCTTCGCGATAATGAGGCACATGTCGCGGCAATGGATACGCATAATATCGGCGCAATCGATCTGCTGGTAGTGAACCTTTATCCATTCGAAGAAACGGTTGCCAAAGGTGGCGACTACGAAGACTGTATCGAAAACATAGACATTGGCGGCCCTGCGATGATCCGTGCGGCTGCAAAGAACCATGCGTTCGTAAGCGTCGTAGTGGATGTGGATGACTATGACGCGCTACTTGCGGAATTGGACGCGAACGACGGTCAAACGACATATGCGTTCCGCCAAATACTTGCACAGACCGCTTATGCCCGCACAGCGGCTTATGACGCGGCTGTTTCGACTTGGATGGCTGATGCGCTGGGCGATCCTGCACCGCGCCGTCGTGCCTTCGCTGGGACTTTGTCGCAGACCTTGCGTTATGGTGAAAACCCCCACCAGACGGCAGCATTTTATTTAGATGGCACGCAGCGCGCCGGTGTTGCGACGGCTACACAGCATCAAGGTAAAGAGCTAAGCTATAACAATATCAACGACACGGACGCGGCCTTTGAACTGGTGGCAGAATTTGATCCTGCCCAAGGCGCTGCTTGTGCGATTATCAAACATGCAAACCCTTGCGGTGTTGCGCTTGGCGGTACGTTGCTGGACGCTTACAAGAGTGCATTTGATTGCGACCGCACATCTGCATTCGGTGGGATTGTTGCGCTTAATCAACCGCTTGACGAAGCGACGGCGAAAGAGATCGTGGGCATCTTTACCGAAGTCGTGATTGCACCGGGTGCATCCGACGCGGCCCGCGAAGTTTTTGCGACCAAGAAAAATCTACGTTTGCTGACCACTGATAGTTTGCCGGACAACCGTGTCGGAGGTTTGACCTATCGCCAAGTTGCGGGTGGGATGCTGGTTCAAGACAAGGATGTTGGTTTCGTTGGCATGGATGATTTGAAAGTTGTGACCAAACTTGCACCGACTGATGAGCAAATGCGCGATCTTCTGTTCGCTTGGAAAGTAGGCAAGCACGTCAAATCGAACGCGATTGTTTATGTAAAAGACGGCGCAACCGTTGGTGTTGGTGCGGGACAAATGAACCGTCTCGACAGCGCTTTGATAGCCGCGAAGAAGGCAGAGCGCATGGCAGAGGTTCTAGGACTTGAAACACCGCTTAGCGTTGGATCAGCGGTAGCGTCTGACGCGTTCTTCCCGTTTGCAGATGGTTTGATGGAAGCGGCAGCGGCAGGTGCATCTTGCGTTATTCAACCAGGCGGGTCTATGCGCGATGATGAAGTGATTGCGGCAGCGGACGAGGCTGGTTTGGCGATGGTGTTTACTGGTATGCGCCACTTCCGCCACTAAAGATGAAGTAGAGGAGGACGCATATGCGTCTTGTGTTTTGGGCAGGTTTTTGGGTGTTTCTCGCGGATCAAGCGAGCAAATACCTAGTGGTTCATATGATGAACTTGAAGGAGCTTGGCAGCATTGACGTGCTGCCACCCTTGCTGAACCTGCGCATGGCTTGGAACTATGGAATCAATTTCGGTCTGTTTTCAGACAACACTGATTCAACCCGTTGGATCCTGATTGGCATCGCTTTCATGATTATCGCGTTCGTTCTGTATTGGCTGCGCAAGGAAGAGTTTGGCAAAATCGGATTGATCAGTGCCGGCATCTTGGTTGGTGGTGCTCTGGGCAATGTGATTGATCGCGTTCTTTATGGTGCGGTCGCCGACTTTTTGAACATGAGTTGCTGTGGCTTTAGTAACCCGTTTTCATTCAACATCGCGGATATTGCGATCTTTGCGGGTGCGTTCGGGATGGTGATTTTTGCAGGTGATAGTAAAAAAGAGGTGTAAAGTCATGCGATCGGCGCGGTTTCGCGGGCTGTGAAAAAGCCTAGGTGACGCCGCCGATTCTATAGGCTAAAAGCACTAACAACGGAGCGGAGTTTAACCATGCGGCCGGCGAGCAGTTTGATCCTTATCTTGGCCCTAGGGCTTTCAGCGTGTGGCGATACGACCTTACGCGATTTGACCGACCCCGCAGCGGGGCCGGAGGAATTTGATATTATTCCTAACAAGCCTTTGGAAACGCCCGATAGCTACACAAGCTTGCCGGTTCCCACGCCGGGTCAGGCAAATCTTGTAGATGCGACACCTAAGAAAGACGCGGTTGCAGCGCTTGGCGGCAAGCCTTCGCTTTTGGACGCTAAAGGTGTAGCGCGCAGTGATGCGGCATTGGTTGCAAGTGCTTCGCGCTTTGGTGTTCCCGCAGGAATTCGCGAAAAGACGTCGGAAGAAGACGCCAAGTTTCGCAAGCAACGCGGCCGGTTTTCCAACATTCGTCTGTTCAAGACAGACCGATATGGCAGCGTGTATCGGCGTGAAAAGCTGGACGCGCAGCAAACGGTTGAAACCTATCGCCGCGCCGGGCGTAAGACGCCGACGGCTCCTCCTTCAAATTAATACTCTCTCACAAAGCTGTCAGATCGCTTGAAACATGGGGCGCGCTGCGTAGGTAGAGACAAAGACAGACCTAGCGTGAGGAAACACAATGCGTCTTGGACTTCGTTTGGCAGTGCCTGTTCTAGCACTGTTCGCAGCTCCCTTGAGTGTATCCGCGGAAACGGTACGCTGGGATGATCAGGTCAGTACGTTCAATTTAGACAATGGTATGGAAGTCGTGGTGATCGAAGATCATCGCGCGCCTGTTGTCGTTCATATGATGTGGTATCGTGCAGGTTCAGCGGATGAAAAGCCCGGGGTGTCCGGTGTTGCGCATTTTCTTGAGCATCTATTGTTCAAAGCCACAGACACGATGGAAAGTGGTGAATTTTCCAGAACCGTTGCTGCAAACGGTGGGTCTGACAACGCTTTTACGTCGTACGACTACACCGCCTATTTCCAACGGGTCGCGTCGGACCGTCTAGAGCTTATGATGAAGATGGAAGCGGATCGCATGGTTAATTTGCGCCTGAGTGAGGCGGATATTTTGACCGAGCGCGAAGTGATCATCGAAGAGCGCAACCAACGTACAGAGAACGATCCCGCCGCGCTGTTTGGCGAACAGGCAAGTGCCGCGCTTTATATGAACCATCGTTATGGTGTGCCGATCATTGGTTGGCGTCACGAGATGGAAACACTGGGATTGGACGACGCGCTTGAGTATTACAAACAATTCTACGCACCCAACAACGCCATTCTGATCGTCGCAGGTGACGTGACCCCGGAAGAGGTGAAAACCTTGTCCGAGCGTCATTATGGGCCGCTCAAAGCGAACCCGGATCTAGAGCCACGCGAACGTCCGCAAGAACCTTTGCACAACGTCGAGCGTCGTCTGGTCTTTGAAGACCCGCGTGTCGCGCAGCCTTATGTGCGGCGCTCATACCTTGCGCCTGAACGCGATAGCGGGGATCAGAAAGCGGCGGCTGCTTTGATGCTTGGGGCGAACCTGTTGGGCGATGGTCAAACATCGTTCATGACGCAAAAGTTGCAGTTCGAAGAGAAGATTGCAGTGTTTGCTAGCGCTTATTACCGCGGAACATCCTTGGACGACGCAAGTTTCACGACGGTCGTTGTCCCGGTTGCAGGTGTCAGCCTGAGTGACGCAGAAGCTGCGATGGATCTTGTGATCAAGGAATTCATGGAAACGCCCATCGACACGGACCATTTGAACCGGATCAAACGCGCCATGCGCGCCAGAGAGATTTATGCAAAAGACAATGTTCAGGGTCTTGCGAACCGATTTGGACGGGCGTTGACGTCAGGGCTAACGGTCAAAGATGTTCTTGACTGGCCGAACGTGGTGGACAGCATCACGGAAGAAGACATCAAGACAGCCATGCGTGATGTGTTGAACAAGAAAGCATCTGTAACGGGTTGGCTTACTTCTGGTGTGGAGGCAGCACAATGAAACGGTTTTTCTATAGCGTTCTCGCAGTCGTAACGATCATTGCGGCCCCTTTGCGCGCGGATGTGGACATTCAAGAAGTGACCTCGCCCATGGGTTTCAAAGCTTGGTTGGTTGAGGATCACACGATCCCCTTCATGGCCTTGCGTATTGGGTTCAAAGGGGGTGCATCGCTTGATCGCCCTGACAAGCGCGGCTCTGTCTCTTTAATGATGGCTTTGCTTGAAGAAGGCACCGGCGATCTGGATGCACGCGGCTTTGCGCAAGCCGTGGATGAATTGGCGGCATCGTTCAATTTTGACGCTTCTGCGGATTCGGTGAGTGTCTCGGCCCGTATGCTTAGTGAAAACCGTGAAGACGCGGTCGCACTTTTGAAAGGCGCAATGACAGCACCTTTGTTTGATCAAGTTGCGATTGATCGGGTCAAGGGACAGGTATTTTCCATTCTGCAATCTGATCTGAAAGATCCCAACAAAATTGCGCAGTCCGCCTTTAACAAGGCAGCCTTTGGCGATCATCCTTATGGCAGTGAACCGAATGGCACGGCAGCGTCGATTGAAAGCCTGACACGTGACGATATTGCACAAGCGCATCGCGATACGATGGCGAAGGACCGTGTGTTCATCAGTGCTGTGGGCGATATCACAGCGGAAGAACTTGGCGCGATTATGGACAGATTGCTTGCCGATTTGCCAGAAACAGGTGCGCCCATGTCGAAGCGTGTCGAAGTTGCGTTAGAGCCAGGCATCACGGTTGTTCCATTTGAGACACCGCAATCTGTTGCGCTGTTCGGTCATCACGGGATCATGCGGGACGATCCCGATTTCTTTGCCGCTTTCATCGCCAGCAATATCCTTGGTGGCGGTGGCTTTGACAGCCGGTTGATGGAAGAAGTTCGCGACAAACGTGGGCTGACCTATGGCGTTTATTCCTATCTCTCAACACGCGATCATGCGGAAATGGTTGTGGGGCAAGTTGCGTCTGCCAATGATCGGATCGGTGCTGCGATTGATGTGATCAAAGGCGAATGGGCGCGCATGGTGAACGAAGGTGTCAGCCAAGAAGAGCTGGATGTGACCAAGACCTATCTGACTGGCGCATATCCTTTGCGGTTTGATGGCAATGGGCCAATTGCAAACATTCTGGTTGGGATGCAGATGCAAGGGCTTCCTATTGATTACATTAATACCCGCAATGACAAGGTAAACGCAGTGACGCTCGAAGAGATCAATCGCGTGATAAAGGATGTTTATCTGCCGGATGAGCTTCACTTCACGGTCGTTGGTCAGCCAGACGGTCTTTAATCGGCAGAGCGCCCTGAGCAATTGGGCGCTCTTACCTTTTTTGCGGCATCGACACCAACCCATACGCCATTGGATTGAATGCGCTTCACCCGCGCATCGTTTTTTGCGGGATACCAAATCAGACCGCTTAAAGGGTGATGGCGATCTGCGTCGTTGGTGCTGAATTTCTGCCAGCCCATTACCTGATCATTGGCTTGTGCTTGTCCCGCCGCGATAAGCAGGCTGAGCGAAAGAATGTGCAGTAGTCGTTTCATATCGAACTCCGATGTGTTTGCGTGATAGCATTGGAGTTGCTTGCTTGAGGCAACGCAGCGGGGGTCTGAAACCTGTCCTGAATCCCGATCTAGGACAGCAAAAACGTGAAAGAGGACATATGCAGGACAGTGCTTTGCTCGTTTTACCACTGCCGATCCTGACCGCGTTGCTGGGCGGATCTATAGCGCTTTTGATTTTGCGCCGAGATCTGGGCAGCCGGAAGGCAACGGTTCTCTTTGCGCTTTTGTTTGCGCTGTTAAGTTTCAACTCGCTATTGGTGGGATTGCAGTTTGGTTATGGATTTGACCAAGTTGTCCTAATTCAACGCTCGGTACCGATGCTTGTCGGGCCGCTTTTGTATCTTGGATTTGCAGCGTTTGTTGTTCCGAAAGAACGGTTCCTGCGTTCGATTATGCTTCACCTAAGTCTTGCGATTATTGTGATTGCAGTTGTTCTATTGGCAAGGCGGCCGCTTTATGCGCTCGATTGGGTGATTTCGGGCAGTTATGTATTTTATCTGATCGCGCTTTGGCGACTATGGCGTAAAGGGCCGGATTACCTGATCCATGCGTACTTTGATGTGGCTCAGAAAGTGTCGAACTGGATGCTGCGTGGTATAGTTTTGCTTCTGACCATTCTTGTGATTGATACAGTAATTGCCTTGGACTTTGTGCTGAATGATGGGCGCAATGCGAAGGCGTCGATCCCGTTCATCATGATGTTACTGGGCTTCATCTTTGTGTTGCCCTCGCTCATTTCAGCCCCTCGCGCGAAAAGCGATGCTTTGCTTCTGGGAGAGCGCGACGACAATGTGAAGCTAGAGCAAGAGGCGCGCGCGTTACTGACTCGACCCAGCTTTACCTTGAACCTGACTTGTCGGTTCAGCGTCTATCGCGTCGTTTGCATGTAACAGTGCGCGCGTTGTCGGTGGCGATCAATCGCACGCAAGACATGAACGTGTCGCAATATGTGAACCAGTTTCGTATGGAACATGCGGCTGATTTGTTGCGTGGCACAGATGAAAGTTTGGCAAAGGTCATGGCGCAATCAGGGTTTCTGACGCGATCCAACTTTTACCGTGAATTTCAAAGGGTCTATGGATGTTCGCCTGCGGCGTATCGTACACAAAAATAGGGCAGGTCGCGAAACCTGCCCTGCCTTGGGATTTAGTTGATCAAACCAGCGTGGCGCATGCCTGCGTCGATCATGGCTTTTGTTTCATCGGTCAGGCCCGTCAAAGGTGAGCGTACTTCGTCGCTACAAAGACCCAGTTTGGACATGCCGTATTTTGCACCAACAAGACCAGGCTCTGTAAAGATGGCTTTGTGCAAAGGCATCAGACGGTCCGTGATTTCTAGCGCCGTTGTAAAGTCACCTTTAAGCGTTGCGGCCTGCATTTGGGCGCAAAGTTTCGGCGCGACGTTTGCGGTCACGGAAATGCAGCCAACACCGCCATGTGCGTTGTAGCCAAGCGCTGTCGCGTCCTCGCCAGAAAGCTGAACGAAATCAGTCCCACAGGTCATCCGCGTCAAAGGTACGCGCGCAAGATCGCCTGTCGCGTCTTTCACACCAACGATACGTGGCATCTTTGACAGCGTGCCCATTGTCTCTGGCGTCATGTCTACGACGGAACGACCGGGAATATTGTAGATGATGATCGGAATATTCGTGCTGTCGTGGATCGCTGTGTAGTGCGCGATCAAACCGCGCTGTGTTGGTTTGTTGTAGTAAGGCGTGACGACCAGAACAGCATCTGCACCAACCTTTTCCGCGTGCTGTGCAAGGCGGATAGATTCCAGCGTATTGTTGCTGCCTGCACCTGCGATCACCGGAAGGCGACCCGCGGAGGCGCGCACAACTTCTTCTACGACTGTTTCATGTTCTTCGTGGGTCAGCGTCGGGCTTTCGCCTGTGGTACCAACGGGCACAAAGCCGTTACTGCCTTCGCCAACATGCCACTCGACAAGTTTTTTCAACGTATCCAGATCCAGTTCGCCGTTCTTGAACGGCGTTATCAATGCGGGTAGGGACCCTTTAAACATGACACGCTCCTCTTCGTGTTGGCGGACGAAATGCCCGGATGAAATATCAGCCTTGTCGTTGTTTCGCCGATCCGCACAATTGTGAATTGCGGTCAGCGCTACACAGGCTAGGTTGTGCGGTGTCTATCCTTTGTCATTGAATGAATTGCAAGTCATGAAGCGTTTCGTCCTTTTGCTTTTTCTATGTGTGTGCGCGCCGATCTTCGCGCGCGCGGATAGCCATGTGCCGCTTAAACGCGCCTTTGACGCGATGCGTACAGGGGATTGGACAAGCGCGCGTGCGGTTGCCAGTGATGTTAGTCCTATTGCCTATGATTTGATCGAGTGGCACCGGCTGCGTGAAGGTTTGGGCACGCCTGAAGAGGTGATGCTATTCCTTGATCTCAATCCGGATTGGCCAGGCCTCGATTGGCTACGGCGCAAAAGTGAGCCGGCGATGGAAGACGCCAGCAATACTGATATTTTATTGTTTTTCAAAGATGACCTTCCTCAAACAGCGCAAGGTGCATTGGCGCATGCGCGGGCTTTACGGGCCAGTGGTCAGAATGGGAGTGCTGATGCAGGTCTTGTTCTGGCATGGCGCAGCATGGCGATTGGTTCGCAAACCCACGCGCGCATGTTGCAAGAGCATGGCGATTTATTGAAAGAGCACCATATCGCGCGGCTTGATATGTTGTTGTGGAAAGACTGGAAAAGCAACACGGACCGCATGTTGTCGCTGGTTCCAGAGGGTTATCAAAAGCTTGCAAAAGCCCGTCAAGGTCTGCGCGCACGTGTCAAGAATGCCGATGCCCTTGTGGCTTCAGTACCCGCAAATCTACAATCGGATCCCGGTTTGACGTTTGAGCGTTTCGTCTGGCGCGCGCGCAAAGGGCGGCAAGAGGACGCGATTGAACTGGCATTGGCATCCAGCAAAAGTGCGAAAACTTTGGGTGAACCTGAACAATGGGCGAATAGACGCCGTGCCCTTGCGCGCCAATTGATGCGCAACAAAGACTATAGAAAAGCCTATGAATTGGCGAGCCAACATCACCTTTTCGAAGGGTCATCCTTTACTGATCTGGAATGGTTAAGTGGATATATTTCCCTGCGTTTCTTGAACGACCCTGCAAAGGCGTTAAGCCATTTTCAAGCGCATCAGGGTGCTGTCGTTACCCCGATCTCGCGCGGTCGCGCAGGGTATTGGATTGGCCGTGCGCAAGAAGCGCTTGGAAATGCCAACGCTGCAAAGGCGTCTTATATAGATGGGGCGGAATACCAGTCCAGTTTTTACGGATTACTGGCGGCCGAACGTGCAGAGGTTGGGTTTGATCAAAGTCTGGGTGGACAAGCTGCCTTGCCGGATTGGCGTCAGGCAAGTTTTATGGGCTCAACAGTTTTTCAGGCTGCCGTGCTTGCTTTGCAAGCGGGCGAGTTGACAGTGTCAGAGCGCTTTTTCACGCACCTCACTGAAAGCCTGAGTGCGATTGAAGCAGCGCAGTTGGGCCAAGTTGCGATTGATCTGAACGAACCTCACATCGCTGTCATGATTGGTAAACGCGCGGCCAGTGGGGGCATTACAATCCCTGCACCCTATTATGCGATCCATGATCTGGCAAAGACGACGCATCCGATTGCAACAGAGTTTGCATTGGCCATTGCACGGCGTGAAAGTGAATTTGATCCCGTTGTCATTTCCGGCGCTGGCGCGCGCGGGTTGATGCAAGTGATGCCAGCAACTGCTCAGAATGTGGCAAACGAGCTTGGAATTGATTACGCGAAAGACAAACTGACAAGTGATTGGCGCTATAATACCCAGCTTGGCACGGCCTATCTTGCGCGACTTCACAAGCAGTTTGATGGTAATCCGGTTATGATTTCTGCGGGCTATAACGCAGGACCCGGACGTCCTGTTAGATGGATGGAAGTATACGGTGATCCGCGCAAAGGCGAAATTGATATCGTTGATTGGATTGAACACATCCCGTTTCGTGAAACGCGAAATTATGCGATGCGCGTCACCGAAAGTCTGCCAATCTATCGCGCACGCTTGGGGCAGAACCCGTTGCCAAAGCCCTTTTCGAAAGAACTGATTCAAATGCGCTAGGGCATAACGCGGGCTGTCCCTACTCCTATTTGGCGAGATATGCGAAGATGAAGCGAGTAATTCGAAATTATTGTAACGTCAGAGTCACAACCTCAGGATTTAGACGCTTTCGCGGTGGTTCTTCGTTCACGGCACATTAAATACTAATCAATAATTAATCGCTTGGTGGATATTGTGACAACCTCTATTACAACTCGAACACGTATCGCCTTTGTTGCGATGCTCGGTGTGCTTGTCGCAGGATGTACCCAACCGGGACCTGGGCAGATGCCGGGTGATGTGTTTGATCCGCATGAAGCGCAAAACAGACGGACACACGAACTGAACCGTTCTTTGGACAAAGCTTTGATCCGACCGGTTGGCGTTGGCTACACAAAAGTAATTCCTGATGATCTGGAGGACAGCATTGGCAATTTTGCCTCTAACCTAAGTTTGCCCGGAACGGTTGTGAACAATTTGCTGCAAGGAAATGTCGAAGGTGCGTTCCGAAATACGATGCGATTTGTGTTTAACACCACCCTTGGGTTTGGTGGTCTATTCGATGTTGCGGGTGATTTTGAAATTGATGCGATCCCCGGTGATTTTGGTCAAACGCTCTATGTTTGGGGGGTTCCAGAAGGCGCGTATATTGAGCTGCCAGGCCTTGGACCATCCACAGAACGCGCGGCTGTTGGGCGTGCCGTTGATTTGTTCACCAATCCACTAAGCTATGTTTTGCCGAGCCCGGAGAAATACGTTGGCACCGCCGCTGGTGTTGCGTCTAGGGTAGGGGATCGTGGGCGTTATGCTGAGAGCATTGATTCCATTCTGTACAACAGCGCAGACAGCTATTCGCAAGCGCGCGGCATATATTTGCAAAACCGCCGATTCCAGTTGGGTGACGGTGATGCGGCAGAAGAGATCAATCCGTTTGATCTGAATACTGAAGGATTTTGAGCATGACACATTTCTCACGACGTGCGGCCACCGGCCTTATTGGCGCAGCTTTGGCGACGTTTACTCTGGCGCCGACAACCGCATCAGCGTTGAGCAATGCGAGCGCGAAATCTTTGGTGGATGCGTTGGTTGCCGAGATCAATCGTGTCATTGGGTCGGGCAAGTCAGAGCAAGCGATGTATCGCGATTTTGAACGTATTTTCGCGAAATACGGTGATACATCTTACATTTCAGCATATGCCATGGGCAGTGACGGTCGGCGCGCAAGCAGTGCTCAGAAAAAAGCATTTTCGAACGAGTTTCAAACTTATATCGCTCGTAAGTATGGTTCGCGGTTTCGTGAATTCATTGGTGGACGTTTGGAAGTCAAAAGTGTGCGTCCTGTGAAAAGCTGGTTTGAGGTGATGACCACTGCGTTTTTGCGGGGTGAAGCCCCGTTTACAGTGACCTTCCTCGTGTCTAACCGAACAGGTAGCGACAAGTTCTTCAACATGTTTATCGAAGGTATCAATTTGCTGCTGACTGAACGCACAGAAATTGGCGCTATGATTGATCGCCGTGGCGGCAATCTTGATCAGATGATTGCTGATTTGAAGAACGCGAAGTAATCCGCACTTTCAAGACTTATCTGTCGATGATGATCTTGTCCCGCTGTTGACGCGGCGTGGTTGGACCGTTGCTTCCGCCCAAGCTTCTAAGAACTCTTTGCAGAACAGTATCTGCGACACCATCCGCTGGGATCGGTTCAAAGTCACCGTTACGACCTTGTGGTTGCGCAGGTTGTTGCGGGATCGCAGGCGGGGCAATCATCGGGAGCGGCCTTGCAGGCAGCCCCGCGTGAACGCGCACCATCACTTCGTACCAGATTTCTGCAGGTAAACCACCACCAGTAACACCTGTCAGCGGCGTATTGTCGTCATACCCCATCCAGACACCTGCAACGTAGTCGGCGGTAAAGCCAATAAACCAAGCATCGCGCGCGGCTTGGGTTGTGCCGGTTTTGCCAGCCGCTTCGCGATCTGGAAGGGCGGCGCGGCGCCCTGTACCTTGGCTGACAACACGCTCCATCATATAGATCAGCTGGCCAGCAGCTTCATCGCGGATCACGCGCTCGCCAATTCCGCCGCCGCTCCCCATAAGTGGCTCGCTATCACCAAGTAGACTAAGCTCAACCAAACCATAGGGGGTTACGGACGATCCACCATTCAAGATACCTGCATATGCCCCTGTCATTTCGATCAAGGTGCTTTCGGATGCACCAAGCGCGAGCGCGGGACCGGCGGCAAGGTCGCTGTCGATCCCGAAATCACTGGCGACTTTGCGCACGTTTTCGCGGCCAACAAGCTCGGACAGTTTAACGGCAGGAATATTGAGCGAGTCTTTCAAAGCATCCGTCAAAGTGACCGACCCTTCGAATTCTTTGGTGTAGTTTTTCGGGGACCAAGAGCCTGATCCGGGAATGTTGATCGTTAAGGGCCCATCTACGATTCGCTCGTTCGGGCTATGACCTAGCTCTAAGGCTGTTGCGTAAACGAAAGGTTTAAAGGCGGATCCGGTTTGGCGCATCGCTTGCGTTGCGCGGTTGAAACCACCGGAAACCTTGGTGTTGCGACCGCCAAGCATTGCGCGCACTGCGCCATCGGCGCTCATCACGACAATAGCGGCTTGGGCCTTGGATCCTTCGCGCACTTTATTGGCGAAGATATATTGCATGGCTTCTTCTGCGGCAGCCTGCAAACGGCGATCAAGCGTGGTTTTGATGATGACATCTTCGGTTGTGTCGCGGGTGAAAAATTCTGGCCCGCTGTCCATAACCCAATCGGCAAAATATCCGCCTGCTTTGGCTTCTGCGGCTTCGGAAAGCTCGGCAGGGGCGATACGCGCGATTTCGGCGTCTTTCTGACTGAGATACCCCTGATCGGCCATCAGGCTGATAATGACCGATGCGCGATCCTGCGATCGAGCAAGGTTATTCGTTGGCGCATAGCGAGTCGGCGCTTTTAGCAAACCAGCCAGCATCGCGGCTTCTGCGGCATTTATTTCAGCACCGGATTTACCAAAGTAGCGTTGGCTCGCGGCCTCAAATCCACGTGCGCCTGCGCCAAGAAACGCGCGGTTCATGTAGATGTTGAGGATATCGTCCTTGGTATACTTGGCCTCCATCGCCATTGCGAACAGCGCTTCTTTCGCCTTGCGCCACATGGTGGTGCGGCGGCAGTCGGCTTCGTAGTCTTTTTCGCTTTTCCAAACGGAGGAATCATATGGGACGCCTAGACAAAGTAGCTTTGCAGTTTGCTGCGTAATCGTAGAGCCGCCGTGACCAGACAAGGGCCCACGCCCTTCGCGCAGGTTGATCCGTATTGCGCTTGCAATGCCGCGTGGACTTACGCCAAGATGCCAGTAAAACCGTTTGTCTTCGGTTGCGACGATTGCATTTACAAGGTGCGGCGAAGCCGTATCAGTTGTGATTGCTCCGCCAAATTGATCTCCCCGCCACGCAAACACTTCGCCAGTGCGGTCCATCAACGTCACCGACCCACGTGCGCGACCATCAAGAAGGGCGTTTGCTTCGGGCAATTGCAACGCAAAATAGGCAACTGCCAGTCCAAGAATAACGGCCGTTACAAAGCTGACACGCCACACGAATCCCCAGATGAGTCGGACGATCCAGCGAAATAGTGTCACGATCCAGCCGATTGGTCCGCGCATAGGTTTGCGCGCTGCACGTTTTTTACGCGGCTTCGCACGTGATTTGGACGTAGCTTTCGCATTTCCATAGCGCTTGTCAGCGACAAGCTTGGATGACGCGCGTTTCTTCTGAACCATTTTTGAACCTGCTCGGAACCTATTATTAGCCAAGCTTAGCGCGTTCTGCCGTGGATGTTGAGGGGCGTTTTGCGATGGCTTCACACTCAAAGTGATTATTTTTTAATCAACCTTAAGGGTTTGATTAAATTGTGTGCAAATATTGTGAAAATTTCCGATGATTGCAGCCCGTCTTCTTTCAACACGGGCAATCCAAGGTTTTGCTGCAAGTGCAAACAAGAGGGAACGACCCTCGATGGACTGAAAGGCACTTCAAGTGAAACTCATCATAGCAACAATCAAACCGTTCAAGCTGGAGGACGTCCGAGAGGCCATAACGGCCATCGGCGTGCGCGGCATGATGGTGACAGAAATCAAAGGGTTCGGAGCACAGTCGGGCCACACAGAAATCTATCGTGGTGCGGAGTATGCGGTAAATTTCGTGCCAAAGGTGAAGCTGGAGCTCGTCGTGAGCGCAGCGATGGTCGATGAAGTGGTTGAAACCATCACCAAAACTGCACGGACAGGCAAAATTGGAGATGGCAAGATTTTCGTTCTTGATGTTGCCCAAGCTGTTCGCGTTCGGACAGGCGAAACAAACGACGACGCGATCTAAGCGCGTATTTGACAGGATACTGATATGACACTTAAAAAATTACTCGGTGCCACTGCTATGCTGGCGCTTCTTCCCAGTCTCGGTCTTGCGCAGGAGGTGGATACAACACCGACGAATGCTGAAATCGGCTTTATCTTCACCACATTCATGTTCCTTGTAGCAGGTTTTCTGGTCTTCTTCATGGCGGCTGGTTTTGCGATGCTTGAAGCTGGTCTTGTGCGCGGCAAGAACGTGACGATGCAGTTGACCAAGAACATGGGTCTCTTTTCACTTGCGACGATCTTCTATTACCTGATTGGCTACAATTTGATGTACCCGGGCGATGGTTGGTCAATCGAGGGCATTTTGGGAGCGTTTTCAACAACCGCGCTTGAGCCTGTAGGCCTTGAGGGTGCAGAGCCTGACCTGACATACGCCTCTGTCGGATCTGATTTCTTCTTCCAATTGATGTTCTGTGCGGCAACGGCGTCTATCGTATCTGGTGCGCTGGCTGAGCGTATCAAACTTTGGCCTTTCCTCGTATTCACGATCATCCTTGTTGGCCTGATCTACCCAATCCAAGCGTCTTGGAAATGGGGCGGTGGCTTCCTAGACGGTATGGGTTTCCAAGACTTCGCGGGTTCCACAGTTGTGCACTCCGTTGGTGGCTGGGCTGCTTTGGCCGGCGCGCTGATCCTTGGACCACGTATCGGCAAGTATAAAGATGGCCGTACGGTTCCAATGCCAGGTTCCAACCTGACACTTGCAACGCTTGGTACGTTCATTCTGTGGCTTGGTTGGTTCGGCTTTAACGGTGGTTCCCAGCTTTATATGGACAGTGCAGCAAATGTTTCTGACATCTCGCGCATCTTCTCAAACACAAACGCAGCGGCTGCGGGTGGTGCGATCACAGCAATGATCCTTACGCAACTTCTCTACAAGAAGCCGGATCTGACTATGATCTTGAACGGTGCACTTGCGGGTCTTGTATCTATCACAGCTGAGCCTTTGACACCTTCACTTGGCGTGGCGACGTTGATCGGTGCAGTTGGTGGCGTGATCGTGGTCTTCGCGGTTCCTTTCCTGGATAAACTGAAGATCGACGATGTGGTCGGTGCGATCCCTGTTCACCTCTTTGCAGGTATCTGGGGTACAATCGCAGTGACATTCACAAATGATGCGGCCAGCCTTGGTGTTCAGCTTTACTCCATCCTCGTTGTTGGTGTGTTCACCTTCGTCGTGTCTGGTGCGGTTTGGTTCATCCTGAAGGCAACCGTTGGTATCCGTGTCAGCGAAGAGGCTGAGATCAGTGGTCTCGACACAACTGAGCTGGGCATGGAAGCCTATCCTGAATTCTCAAAAGGTTAACCTCCCCTAATCTTCGAGATTTTGGCCCGGGCAGAAATGCCCGGGTTTTTTGTTGTGCAAAGCGTGGCAGAATCGCGGTTGAACATGCTAAGTGTTGCGTCATGAATGATCCCGACCTCAACATAAGCGATACTCAGCCCGTCATCCGTCAATTGGATGATGGGGCTATCAACCGCATTGCAGCGGGTGAAGTGGTTGAACGCCCTGCCTCGGCTGTTAAGGAATTGCTCGAAAATGCGATAGATGCGGGCGCGCAGCGAATTGAAATTGCCTATGCGGACGGCGGTAAGTCACTGATCCGGATCAGAGATGATGGCTGCGGAATTGTGCCTGATGCGCTGCCTCTTGCGCTCTCAAGGCATGCGACGTCAAAGATTGATGGCAGTGATCTGCTGAATATCCACACATTCGGATTTCGCGGCGAAGCGCTGCCTTCACTTGGCGCTGTAGGACGGTTGAAAATCACATCGTGCGCGGTTGGATTTGCAGCGCATGAAATTTCGGTCGCGGGTGGCGTGATGAGCGCGGTGAAACCTGCCGCGCTGTCCAAAGGGACCGTAGTTGAACTGCGCGATCTGTTCTACGCAACGCCCGCGCGATTGAAATTCATGCGTACAGATCGCGCTGAAACACAGGCAATCACTGATGTGGTCAAGCGTTTGGCGATGGCAGAGCCGTTCGTCGGTTTCACCCTGCGCGATGTGACCGGTGGCGGCGAAGGGCGCGTAACATTTCGCGCTGATGCCGAAAATGGTGATCTGTTCGACGCGCTGCATGGCCGTCTTGCACGTATTTTAGGTGCTGAATTTGCTGACAATTCCCTGCGTATAGATGCTGAACGCGAGGGGCTGCACTTAACCGGGTTTGCGGCGCTCCCGACTTATTCGCGCGGCTCTGCGGTGACGCAATATCTGTTCGTAAACGGACGACCTGTACGCGACAAACTGCTCTATGGGGCGCTGCGCGGTGCCTATTTCGACTTCCTGTCACGCGACCGCCACCCTGCGGTGGCACTGTTCCTTGATTGCGACCCGCAGCTGGTGGATGTGAACGTGCATCCTGCAAAATCCGAAGTGCGATTTCGCGATCCCGGATTGGCGCGTGGGTTGATTGTCTCAGCCTTGCGCCATGCTTTAGCAGAGGCAGGACATCGCGCGTCTACGACTGTGGCTGGCGCAACCTTGGGTGCGATGCGACCCGAGCAAACAGACCCTGCGCGGGTGTATCAGATGGATCGTCCTACACAGGGCGCGCTTCGGTCCAGTTATCACGCGCAAGCACCCGGTTTTGAAGAAACGGCGGGCGTGTTCAGTCGCGTTGAGCCTGTGGTTGAGGGCACTCCAGCAGAGCAGTTTCCATTGGGGGCTGCACGCGGACAGGTGCATGAGAATTACATCATCGCACAAACAGCTGATGGGATGGTTATCGTCGATCAACACGCCGCGCACGAGCGGCTGGTCTATGAAAAGCTAAAGAAGCAAATGGCAGCAAATGGTGTTGCAGCCCAAGTTTTGCTGATCCCCGAGATCGTCGAAATGTCGGAAGGGGATTGTGCGCGTTTGATGGAAATCGCTGATGATCTGTCACGTCTTGGTCTAGGGATTGAAACTTTTGGCGGTGGTGCGATTGCAGTGCGCGAGACTCCGGCGATATTGGGCGAAGTGAATGCGAAATCAATGCTGCTTGATATTTTGGATGAGTTGGCAGACCAAGGCGACAGCATCGCAGTACAGGCCAAGATCGAAGCGATCCTAAGCCGCGTTGCCTGTCATGGCTCGATCCGTTCTGGCCGCTGGATGCGCGCTGAGGAAATGAATGCACTGTTGCGTGAAATGGAAGCAACGCCGCATTCGGGCCAGTGCAATCATGGGCGACCGACCTATGTTGAATTGAAACTTGCCGACATTGAACGGCTGTTTGGACGGACCTGATGACGATTGATTTAGAAGACCCGTTCGTATTAGCAGCAATCGCTGGCGTTTTGGCATTCTTGCTGATTTTGGTGCTGTTGATCGTGGTGATCCGCGCGGCGGGGCGTTCTGCGCGCATGACTGAGCCATTGGCGAACCAGATGGGGATGCTGGGACAGCGCGTGCAGTCTTTGTCCGATGGACAACAGCAATTGGCGGGTGGTTTGAACCACGTCTCAGAGGCAGCCGCCGCGTCGCAGGCCAATTTGTTGCAACTGATGGAGCAGCGACTGACCCAAGTCAGCGGGTCGATGAACGAGAACTTGCAAGGGTCTGCGCGGCGCACCGCACAGAGCCTTGGAGAGTTGCAGCAACGTCTGCAAGCGATTGATAAAGCGCAGGATAATATCACCAAACTTTCAGGCGATGTGCTTAGCCTGCAAGACATTCTAAGCAACAAGCAAACGCGCGGGGCGTTTGGGGAAATCCAGCTGAAAGACATCGTGTCCAAAGCACTGCCGGCGGATAGCTATACGTGGCAGGCGACCCTTTCGAACGGCAAGCGCGCTGATTGTTTGATCCATTTGCCTAATCCTCCTGGGCCGATTGTCGTGGATAGCAAGTTCCCGCTCGAAGCCTATGAAGCATTGCGCAACGCTGAGACACAGCAACAGTTGAACGAAGCAGCGCGCATGATGCGCACAGCTGTAAAAGCACATATCAAGGCGATTTCGGACAAATATATTTTGGACGGCGAAACGGCAGATGGTGCGCTGATGTTCCTGCCGTCAGAGGCGGTTTATGCAGAGCTGCACAGCAATTTTCCAGAACTGGTTCGTGAAGGATTTGCTGCGCGGGTTTGGATCGTTTCACCAACCACCTGCATGGCGACGTTGAACACGATGCGCGCGATCCTGAAAGACGCGCGGATGCAGGAACAAGCTGGCGCAATTCGACGTGAGTTGGGGCTGCTGTTCGGGGATATCGAGCGGCTGGGAACACGGGTTGAGAACCTTGATCGCCATTTCAATCAGGCGTCGAAAGATATTGCCGAAATCAAGATAAGTTCCGACAAAGCCGGACGGCGCGCGCGCCGCTTGGATAACTTTGACTTTGAAGAATTGTCACCTGACCCAATAGCGAAGGTCGTTCCATTGGCAGGGCCAAAGATTGAGCGTTGATTGCGATATATTTGCGCGTGAGTGGGAAAGCGCTTTGAACAGCCACGATCTAGATCGTATCCTGTCGCACTACAGGGAAGATGTTTGTTTTCGCTCTCGCAAGACACAGGCTTTGGTCGGGGAGGGGGAATTGCATGGAATCAAGGCATTGCGCGATTACTGGGGCCGCGCATTAGAAAAGCAACCAGACCTGAAGTTCGAGGTCTTAAATGTTTTCAAAGGTCATCAGATGATGATGATCACATACCTGAACCACCGCAGTGTGCGCGCAGCGGAGACGTTGTTTTTTGATGAGAACGGCCAAGTGATGCAAGCATCAGCATGTCATGAGACCACTTAGATACGCAAAAAGCGCTGAGCCAAACGCGGCAAAAGCGCGTTGAATTTTAGCGGAGCGTCCGTCACAGAAAGGCAGATGCAGTCTTCGCCAATATCAGCGATCGGGGTGTGATCGAGATCTTCGTTCGCAATTTCAATATCGCCACGTGCAAAACGATCAACGTCATCGCTAAACGCGCCTTGTAGGACCAACGTTAATTCTGTTCCATTGTGCCCGTGATCTGGAACAGCACAGCCCGCGGGAATGTAGAGCAAACGCGCGGTCGCGTCTTTGGACGTTGGCAAAATCGCTTGCTTTGCGCCCATCCCGATTGAGCGCCATTTGACCGCGGACAAATCCCCGCCGACATAATCTTGAAGCGGTGACGGAAATGTTCCGCTTGAACGACGTGGGGCCGATTTTTCGGATGCAGGCTTTTCCGCGATAAGACGCATTGTCGCTTCCAAGCTGTTGTCAGAGAGCTCGGCGGAACCTGCGTCTTCCATAATGCAACCGCCAACAGCGTCAAAGCTTTCAATTTCTGCGCGGCAGGTATCACACATCGAAATATGCGTTGCGACTGCAAGACTAAAAGCCTCTGGAAGCGTTCCGGCGGAATAGCCGATCATCAATTCGGGCGTCAGGTGATGATTTATCATATCGGTCATCTCGTTCACTTTAGTTCATTGCGTGGCGCAAGCGTTCAAGCGCCAATCTAATGCGGGATTTGATCGTGCCCAGTGGTAGACCTGTAATTTCAGCAATTTCGCTGTGAGACAGATCGCCAAAATAGGCTTGTTCAATCAAAGTCCTTTGTTTTTCTGGCAATTCCTTGATTGCGACTGCCAATTGCTGTGTCTCTTGTTTTAGGCCGATTGCTTCAGCCTGATCCGGTTCTGCTTCGGGACCCCAAGTAAGGTCTTCTGGTTCTGGCCGTCGTTGCTTGCGCAGCGCATCGATTTTGCGATTTCGCGCGATTGTAAAAATCCACGTCGACGCGCTGGCGCGCGCTGGATCGAACATATGTGCTTTGCGCCACAAGGTGGCCATCACCTCTTGGGTACATTCCTCCGCCAATGACGCATCTGCGCCGCTTTTCATCAGAAAACCTTTCACGCGCGGTGCGAAATGGGCGAACAATTCGGCAAAGGCTGCCGGATCCTGTTTGTCCCTGATCGCCGCGATGTGCGCGGTCCAGTCTTTAGTTGTGTTGTTCACGTCAATTATGTCCTAGCCCGTCTTGATCTGTCAGGGCAAAACACTGCTCTGACAGAAGCTTAGGTCTATTTCCTAGTGTTCCAAGGCCTTGTCGCGTTTCAACATATAGCTGTTACGTAGTGCTCTACCATCTGGATCATTTCTGTTATATTTTTCTTCTTTTTCATCCGAACGCTGCGTTGCTGCGTAAACATAGACAAAGCATCAAACTACGGAGACTATTGAATGCCAACACAGAACATATCGCAACCGCGAAAAAACATAGCGGTCGTTGGTGCAGGAATCTCCGGCCTTGGTGCTGCCCATATGCTAGGTGCAGACAATCGGGTAACGCTTTTTGAGGCAGAGGCACGTTTGGGCGGTCATGCGCGGACGATCGTTGCGGGCGCAAGCGGAAACCAGCCCGTCGACACGGGATTTATCGTTTTCAACTACGCGAACTATCCGCATCTTGCGGCGCTTTTCGAAGAATTGGACGTGCCGGTCGTGGAATCCAGCATGAGTTTCGGAGCGTCGATCGATGGCGGTCGTTTGGAATATGGTCTTGCGTCTGTACGCGCCGTTTTTGCCCAAAGTAAAAACGCGATTGACCCCCGCTTTTTGCGCATGCTGCGCGATATTGCGCGCTTTAATGCGAAGGGCTTTGATCTAGCTGCAGCCAATTCTGAATGGACTATTGGCACGTTCCTGAACGAGCTGGGTGTTGGTCGATATTTTCGCGACTATTACTTAGCTCCGCTTTCGGGCGCGATTTGGTCGACGCCAACGGAAAAAATCATGGATTTCCCCGCTTATGCGATGATGGATTTTTTCAAGAACCACGCTTTGCTTGGCGTCACAGGGCAGCATCAGTGGTATACTGTGAATGGCGGGTCGACCGAATATGTACGGCGCGTCGAAGCATCCCTGAAAGCTAAGGGTGTAGACATGCGTTTGGGAACGCCGATTGATACCGTGCGCCGCACGTTTGACGGGGTTGAGATCAAACCGCATGGCGGTGATTGGGAAAGGTTTGACGAAGTCATCTTCGCTACGCATTCTGATGACAGCCTGCGTCTACTAAGTGATCCAAGCGAAGCAGAAACATCGGCGCTGTCAAAAATAACATATCAACCCAACGAAATTATCTTGCATGCAGACGCATCGGTCATGCCAAAGCGCAAAGTATGCTGGTCATCGTGGAACTACACGGAAGACGCTGCCAGAACGAATGACCGGATTGATCTGACGTATTGGATGAATTCGTTGCAGCCGATCCCGGCGAACGATCCGCATTTTGTAACGCTGAATACGCAGCGCTTAATCCGCGAAGACTTGATCTATGATCAGGTCACACTGCGTCATCCTGTGTTTGATTTGACTGCGGTAGATGGACAACGCGAAGTGGCTGAATTGAACGGAACCAATAAGACATGGTTCTGTGGTGCGTGGATGAAGAATGGTTTCCACGAAGACGGTCTATCCAGCGCAGTAGATGTGGTGCAAGCGTTGCGCGGGCGCGGCGCTGAGCAGATCGCAGCAGAATGAACGATGTGCAGCACATCGCGGGTCATACGTATCACGGACGTAAAGGCGATATAGCCAATGCGTTTCGGTATCGCGTTGATTATGTGCTGCTTGATATGGAAAAAATCGCCAACGCGCCAAGCCTGTTTTCGCGCAACACACGCAATCTGACAGCGGTATTTGATAGTGATCATGGCGGTGTGCCGAAAGCGGGTCGCGGTGCGGCTTGGGTGCGTGAGGTTCTTGCTGCAAACCAAGTTGCGCTTGGTGGATCGGTAAAATTACTGACGCAACCTCGCATTCTAGGGCATGTATTTAATCCTGTCTGCTTCTGGCTTTGTCATAATGCGCACGGCCAGTTGTGCGCGGTGATTTCCGAAGTCACGAATACTTATGGAGATCGCCATAGTTACTTGTGCCATCATTCGGATCTTCGCCCGATCAAGCCTAGCGATCGTTTGAAATCACGCAAGTTGATGCATGTGTCGCCCTTTCAACCTGTTGAAGGTGGGTACGAATTCCGGTTCGATATTTCCGACGAACGGGTCGGGATTTTCATTGATTACACCAGCCAAGCAGGTGGGTTGATCGCCACACTTACGGGGCCGTGCACGCCGCTTAGCAATCATGCCATACTCGGGTTTTGCCTGAAGCGACCGTTTGGATCGCGTCGTGTCTTGGGCCTGATCCATTGGCAGGCGCTGAAACTCTGGTGGAGAGGTGCGCGTTTTCGATCACGCCCTGAACCGCCAAGTCGCGAAGTGTCTTGATGGAAATGACAGCTGATACAAAGGGGCGCGTTCGCACGCCAGCTCTTGGTGGTTATGCGGTATTTGCAGCGCTGTTGTCGGCGGCTGGCTTGCCGATTTATATCCATGCACCGAAGTTCTACGTGGATGAGTTTGGGGTTTCCCTTGGCGCATTGGGGGCCGTCTTGTTCGTGTTGCGCTTGCTGGATGTTGTGCAAGATCCGCTGTTAGGAAAGCTAGCGGCGAAGACGGCGCGTTCTCGAAACATTGCGGTTCTGCTGGGTGTGATCATTCTAGGTGGTGGCATGCTTGGGCTGTTTGCGGTTACGCCCCTTTTTGCGCCAGTGGCTTGGTTTGCAGTTATGCTGACTTTGGTCTTTTCAGCGTTTAGCTTTCTGACGATTTCGTTTTATGCGCAGGGTGTTGGCAAAGGCGATGGCATGCAAATGGGCGGTCACTTGCGTTTGGCGCGGTGGCGCGAGACAGGTGCGTTGCTTGGGGTCTGTATCGCATCCATCGCGCCGTTCTCGCTGGTTGGTGTTATGGATGCACCGTTTGCAGGTTTCGCCGTTGGTTTCGCGCTGCTTGGACTTGTGGCGGTTTTTCTGATGCGCGTTGAATGGCGCGATGTGCAGCCCCAAAAGGGCCCGGGGTTCCGTGTCATTTTGCAAGACATTCAGGCGCGTCGTTTGCTTGTTATCGCATTGGTGAACGCAATTCCTGTTGCGGTCAGTTCAACACTTTTTCTGTTTTTTGTCGAAAGCCGCTTGGGAGCACCTGGTCAAGAAGGGGTGCTATTGTTGCTCTTCTTCATCAGCGCAGCAGTTGCGGCACCGCTTTGGGGCATATTGGCACAAAAATTCGGCATCAAACCGGTGCTTTTGGTGGCCATGGCCGTGGCAGTGGCGGCTTTTGCGTTAGCTCTGTTGCTGGAAACAGGCGACACAGTGTTGTTTGGGCTGATTTGCGTCGCAACTGGCGCCGCAATGGGGGCCGACCTGACGCTTTTGCCTGCTGCCTTCGCAACGCGAATGGCCAAGATCGCCCCAAACGCAGCAGAAGGCTTTGGGCTTTGGACGCTTGTGTCCAAGCTGTCGCTTGCTTTTGCGGCTGTTTTGTTACTGCCAATGCTTGAACGATCTGGATTTGTTTCTGGGGGCGAGAATAGCGAAAGCGCCCTTTGGCTTCTTACTTTACTTTATGCCGCCGTGCCGTGTGCGTTGAAACTTTTCGCCATTGCGCTTCTCGCTACAACGAAACTGGAAGAAGGATAAGCACATGGAAACCATTGGTTACGTATTTCTTGGCGTGTTTTTGATGCTCGCTTTGAGCTATCTTAAGAACAAGTATTTCGGCTTTGCAGCGCAAAGCGCTTTGGATTACGCGAAGAACGATCCACAGTTCAATCTACGCGAGCATTTGAATGGACCCATCGAATGTGAAGGGGTCATCTATGGACCTACAGGTCGTGTGACATCCCGTTTTGTCGGGTTCTTCGAGGCAAGCTGGGACGGCAACAAAGGCTACATGAGGGAGGAATTTCGCTATGATAGCGGAACAGTTCAGCACCGCGAATGGCATCTGACTTTGGGCAATGACGGCGGAATCAAAGCAGAGGCACCTGATCTGATCGGAACAGGGTCAGGCACGCAATCCGGCTCTGCGGTGCAGTTGAAATATCGAATTAAATTGCCAGATGAAGCCGGTGGCTATGTGCTGGATACGATTGATTGGATGTATCTTGCGCCGAACGGCACGATCGTGAATCGCAGCCAGTTTCGCAAGTTCGGTTTCAAAGTAGCCGAGCTGGTTGCAACAATGAGGAAGGTAGAAGTCGCGTGAGAGAGTGGGCAGGGAAACGGTACTGGCTTGTTGGAGCCAGTGAAGGATTAGGCGCAGCGCTGGCGCATCGGCTGAGTAAAGCAGGCGTTGAGGTCATCGTTTCAGCACGCTCGCAGGACAAGTTGGACGTATTGGTATCCGAATTGCCGGGCAAGGTATCGGCGCAAGTCGTCGACGTGAGCGATCGCGCCAGCGTTGATGCAGCCGCTTCTTCGATTGGTGAGATCGACGGCGTTGTTTTCTTGGCAGGTGTCTACTGGCCAATGAAAGCGCAAGACTGGGATGCCGACGGTGCCGAGGCGATGGCAGATATCAACTTCACTGGTGCTGTGCGTGTCATGGGTGCTGTGATGCCGATGATGCAGGCGCGCGGAACCGGTCATTTGGTAATCACCGGATCGCTTTCAGGCTTTCGCGGCTTGCCGGGCGCAATCGGATATGCGGCGTCAAAGGCAGGCACGATGGCTTTGGCAGAAAGCATGTATGCGGATCTGCGCGGCAGTGGCATTGACGTTCAATTGGCCAACCCGGGATTTATCAAAACCCGTCTGACCGAGAAGAACGATTTCAATATGCCGTTCATCATGGAACCTGACGACGCTGCGCGTGAGATGTTTGAATTGATGAATTCAGATCGCTTCAAGAAAAGCTTCCCAAGGGCGTTTTCTTGGGTCTTTCGTCTCAGCCAGTTTATGCCTGATTGGATGTACTACCGACTTTTTTCTTAAGCATAAACGCGGCGTGCTGAATCGGTCAGCCGCCGCGGTTTAAGGTTATACATGATCTACGATGGTCAGGTGCTGAGCCAGTTTATCGATCTCGCCTAGCCACTTTGGCAACAATTTGCTGTCATGGGTTGCCGCACTGACGCCAGCCCCGATTTGGCCGGCGATGACCGCTTCGATCGCCAAAGACAGCGGGATAGAAACCAAGCGTGCCATGGCTGTGCCGCTTTCATCGCCCCATGCATCCATCACGTAGGTTTGATGCCAAACTGTCTGGCCTGCTTTTTCCGCTTTTAAGGCGACACACAAGACAACGCGATCTGGTTCGCCTTCGTCATAGGCATTTTCTGCCCAGAATTGATCTGACATTTCTTTCAAACGGGCTTCACCGCTTGGGCCTTCCAGTGTTTCGATTTCTGCGAAAACGTCTGCCCATGCTTCGGCCCAGCCATTCAGGCGCATCGTGCCGCGCACGAATTCTTTCACGTTCCATGCTGGATCAAACTGGTACTGGCTCATGAAAGGAATCGAGTCGCGGTTTGGATAAACCTCAAAGCTTTCTGGTGTCGGCAGTGGGGCCATGTAGTGAGAGATTGCGTCCCAAGGGCGTGCAACGTCTAGTTCTTTGAAATCACGGATGGATTTGGAAGGCGACCGAAGGGCTTTCAATACACCCAACGGCGACCAGCTGAATTTGTAACGGAACGGATTGGGGTGTTTCGGGATGCCGCCGCAATACGAAATGAAGGATAGCTCTGCGTCTTTGTCGAACGCATCACTTGCGCGGTAGCTGTCTGTCAGGCGGTGCGCCATCAGGTGATCAATACCCGGATCAAGGCCGATTTCATTAACCAAGGACACACCAGCTGCACGCGCTTTAGCGTCGAGCACGCGCATTTCGGGCGCAATGTAGGACGAGCTGACGAAATGCGCACCCTTCGTGATCGCCATTTCTGCAAGCGGGACGTGCCAGTCACCGGGCAACATCGAAACGATAACATCACCAGCCTGCAATTCTGCACCCAAGGTATCCATATCGAAAACCTGAATGCGCTGCGTCAGATCACCGACTGCATATTGGGCCTTTTCCGGTGTTCTGTTCCAAACCGTGACCTCGTGACCTGCGTTTATTAAACGTCGCAAACCGGGGATGGCCGAAAGGCCGGTGCCGCACCAATGAATTATCATGCTTGGTATCCTTAAACATGGTCATGAAATGTTGTTTCTGCGCGCACCCAAGCGTCCTGATCCAAATTGGCGAGGGTCCGCAGGGAAGGCAAGAGTTGGCTCGCATAATCCTCGGAGCTTTCAATAGGAAGCATTGAGGGCAGGTTGTCGATTGCAGTGACATCAAGGGGCGGTGCATCGTGCACACGAAGCGCGGGTTCAGCCCATGTTGTTGTGCGATCATAGACTTTGATCGGGGAGAAATCGCTGTCCGGGTCGCAAGCGATATCGCCAATTACGCTTAGTCGACGTTGATCTGTCTTCGCACTTTCTGGCACGAAAACGGGTGTGCCGGGCCGCGCCAGAATGCAATTCAGGAATAGATCGTGGTTCAGCACTTCGGGGAAGGGGCCACCACTTGCGGTTTCGGCCATGTCCCATTTTGTGACGGGGATGTGCATCGCACTTAGCAAGTCAGCCGCGCCCGTACCAACGCGCCCCAGTGCGCCAATGATCAGAGCGTTGAGGTTGGACGTGTCCAGTGTTTCAATTTGCAATTTAAGATCGGACAAGAGCGCGTCAGAGCTGTTGAAAACCGCTAGAGGCCCTGCGATCGTGTTGTTTTGCTGCGCCATCCAGCACCGAAGCGTGACCGCAGCACCCGCATATCCGGCCCAATACCCAAAGGCAGCGACGCGCCGTCCGGTTTCGTCGACAAGATATTCCAGATCATAAAGCGTGCCACCGCCTGCCTTGAAACGGTCCAGCAAGATGCGTCCACTGGGTTGGCCTTTATAGGCGTGACCGAACATGATGTGACGATGGGTCAAGGCGGTGCCATCTTCTGGTAGTTCTTTTAGTCCAAAAATGATCGCGTCGTCTGGTGCGGAAGGCCAGCTATTCTCCGGCGCGATTGCACATCCTGCGTCTTTGTAGCCCTGAATGCCAATCGCGCGCACCGAGCTTTGTTCAACCGTCACAGTCAGACCTGCTGCGATTAGCTCTGCCGCACCGGCTGGGGTCAAGCCGACCCGTTCTTCGTTCTCGCGCTGTTCTGCGCGCACCCAGAGATGTGTCATGTTGCGTTCCCTAAATATGCGTTTGCGCGTGATGGCGCCCAACTTGTTCAAGATGAGCGATGTTGTTGAATTGTGTCAGCGCCAACTGAGAGCCGACACGACGTATGCGATGCACTGATGTGTTCATGATCGACAGGCAAATGCGCGCATAACCATCAAGATCAAGTCCAAGAATGTTCTTGCTGACCATGCCGATCAGGCCGCCAGATGTAATCACCAGTGCGCGGTCCGATCGCGCTGCGATATCTTCCAGTGCTGCGCTGACGCGGTCTTCAAAGGCAGCGTAGCTTTCGGGGATATCGTTCAATTTTCCATCTTTCCAAGCCGTTATCAGTCGCGGCATGTGTTCGACGAACTCTTCATTACTTGTAGGAATAGGTTTGCCGCTGAATGTTTCATAGGCTTTCGACAGATCGAAATAGGCGAGTTCGTTCAAACGCGCGTCACTTGTGATTGGCGCGTGTGTGTGCGCGTTCATGCCTTGGGCAGTTTCGAGATGTCTTCGCAAAGTGCCGCAATAGACGCTGTCAAACACCTGGTGGGTTTCGCGCATATGATCCCCCAGCCATACTGCTTGTTCGTGGCCAAGAGGGCTTAGTTTGTCATAGCCATGTTCATCTGTGCTGGCCGAATTGGCCTGACCATGGCGCACTAAAGTGATCTGTGTCATGCGCGTTCCTGTTTGCGTTTCTCCAAGATGTAGCTGGGCAACGACAGAGTTGAAAGGGTTGGTGTTTTGTGATCGTCTTTGTGAAAAAAGGAGGCCATAAATGCCAATAAATCCAGAGCGATTTCTTCACAGCCTACATCATTTGCGCAGCATAGGCGCGTCGGGGGTTGGCAAAGGCGTGGTCCGCCCGGCGTTCAGCGCAAAAGACATCGAAGCACGCTTGTGGGTGATGGATGAATTGGCGTCCTGTGGGTTAAAGGTTCATGTCGATCCTGTAGGCAATGTTTTTGGTTTGGCACAGGGCAAAAGCCTGTTGTTAGGGTCGCATACAGATACTCAGCCTGAGGGTGGTTGGTTGGACGGTGCTTTGGGCGTTATGGCCGCGCTAGAGATTGCGCGCGCGGCTTTTGAGGATGGAACACCGCCCGTGTCCGTTGTGTCTTTTCAAGATGAAGAAGGTCGTTTTGGCGTAACAACAGGTAGTGCGATATGGGCTGGAACGCTTGATCTGGCCACGGCAGATGATCTGGTGGACCGCGACGGTGTTGCATTTGGTGAAGCACGTGCCTTGATGGAAGGCAGGGCTGAAGACTTCGTCGATCCATCGCGTTTCAGCGGATATATCGAGATGCATATCGAACAAGGGCCCGTCATGGACGGTTCGCATGAAACAGTAGGTGTCGTCACGGATATTGTGGGCATTCGTGATATGAAAATTACGATGGAAGGCCAGCAAAATCATGCAGGCACAACGCCGATGGGATTGCGGCGTGATGCGTTTCAGGGGCTTTCCGCGTTTAACACGTTGCTCAATGACCGGCTTTGCAATGTCGTGACCCCGCAAACCGTTTGGACGATTGGACAGGTGAGTCTGCACCCGAATGCATCGTCAATTGTGCCTGGAAGAGTGACGTTTTCTATGCAGTGGCGCGATGGAGACGTTGATCGTTTGAAACGCATGGAAAATGTTATTCGAGAGACTGCACAAGAGATCGCGACCAAGAACGACATCGGTTTGAGTTATGGTCCGATGCTAGGTCTAGAGCCCGTCGCAATGGACCAGACTTTGCGCACTGCATTGGAAGACAGTGCGACTGGTGTTACTGCAAACAACTGGCGCGTCATGCCGTCAGGGGCGCTACATGACGCCACCAATGTTGCGGCGCTAATGCCAAGCGCGATGCTGTTTGTGCCGTCCATCGGGGGGATCAGTCATGATTTCGCTGAAGATACGAAAGAAGAAGATCTTGTGACTGGCCTCAAGGTCTTGGCAGGCGCGGTCAATCGGTTGGTCTAAATAGAGACCGGTATCATAGTGCCCTGTAATGCCGCGACATGTTTTCTGGTATCGCCCGTAATCGTCCAAACATCTGCGGCAACCACGATAAGACGGCGTCCCGGTTTTAGAACGCGCCCTTCGGCGACAAGCGTGCCTTGCCCTGCTGAAAGGTAATTGATCTTGATCTCTGCTGTCATGACTTCGTTTTCAAGCGGCAAAAGTGTCAGTGCTGCATAGCCTGCTGCACTATCTGCCAGGGCGAAAACCAAACCACCATGCGCAAAGCCCTGTTGTTGTTTGAAACCTTCTAGAACAGGCGCGCTAAGCGTGGCTTTGCCTTCAGACACTTCAGTCATTTGAGCGCCGATAGTGCCCATCATGGATTGGTGCGCAAAACTCTTGCGCACCTTCGCTTCGATTGCTGGATCAAGTTGATCAGAAATCGAGGTTCTCCACGTTCAAAGCGTTCTGCTGAATAAACTCGCGACGCGGTTCAACCACATCGCCCATTAGCTTGGTGAACAGATCGTCCGCTTCGGCAACATCATTGATCTTCACTTGCAAAAGCGTGCGAGCGTCCGGGTCCAATGTGGTTTCCCAAAGCTGATCCGGATTCATTTCACCAAGGCCCTTGTAGCGCTGCAAGCTCAGACCTTTTTCGCCTTCTTGCAAGATCGCTGACAGCAAGTCGAGCGGTCCAAAGATCATTTGATTGCGATCCTTGCGCACAAGCGTAGCAGGCAGATCGTAAACGTCCTGAAGACTTTGCGTGAAGCTACCGGTTTTGCGTGCCTCCCCAGACCGCATCATCGGTCCGTCCAGCGTGCGCACTTCTTCAACGCCGCGCAAGATACGTGCGAGACGAATGCCGTGGTCTTGTGTGATGCGACCTTGCCAGCCTTGTTCGTATTCCAGCGCAATTAGGTTCAAACGCTCGGCGACGCGATCGGCAGTGCCTTGCAGGTCTTGATCGACAACACCGGGAACGAAAGCACCAGCAATGGCGGCTTGTTCCAGAATGTGACGTGGATAGTGGGTCGGGAAGGCGTCAAGAACACGTTTGAGTTGGCGCGCTTCGTTCACGATGCGACGCAGGTCTTGGCCTGAGATTTCTTCGCCATTGCCTTGGCGCAAGATGGCTCCGTCAATACCTTGCTCGATAAGATAGTCATCCATTTCCGCTTGGTCTTTTAGATAGACCTCGGACTTGCCGCGCGACACTTTGTATAGCGGCGGCTGCGCGATGTAGAGATAACCACCTTCAATCAACGCAGGCATCTGACGGTAGAAGAAGGTCAGCAACAGCGTGCGAATATGCGCGCCGTCGACGTCCGCATCGGTCATGATAACGATCTTATGATAACGCAGTTTGTCGATGTTGAATTCATCGCGACCAATACCTGTGCCAAGCGCCATGACCAAGTTGCCGATTTCTTGGCTGTTCAGCATCTTGTCAAAGCGCGCGCGCTCGACGTTCAGGATTTTACCTTTAAGCGGCAAGATCGCCTGAGTTTGACGGTCACGACCTGTCTGTGCAGAACCACCAGCCGAGTCACCCTCGACGAGGAAGACTTCGGTTTTGGAGGGGTCTTTTTCAGAGCAATCTTTCAGCTTTCCAGCAAGAAAGTTCACATCCATCGCTGTTTTACGACGTGTTAGATCACGCGCTTTGCGCGCAGCTTCGCGAGCATGGGCAGCTTCAATGATTTTGCCGACAATGATTTTGGCTTGTGCCGGATTTTCTTCAAACCATTCGGCCAGTTTTTCGTTCACCAGACCCTCAACCGCAGGACGAACCTCTGAACTGACAAGTTTGTCTTTCGTCTGCGAACTGAATTTCGGGTCAGGTACTTTGACCGAAAGAACACAGGTCAGGCCTTCGCGCGCGTCGTCACCTGTGAAGGTCACTTTTTCACGCTTTGCGATGCCACTGGATTGGGCGTAATTGTTGATTGTACGGGTCAAAGCACCACGGAAGCCGGCCAAATGCGCACCACCGTCCCTTTGGGGGATGTTGTTGGTGAAGGGCAGCACGTTTTCATGATAGCTATCGTTCCACCAGAGCGCGACTTCGACCCCGATGTCGTCCTTTTCGCCGATCATATAGACAGGCTCTTCCATGATGGAAGACTTGGAGCGATCGAGGTATTTCACGAATTCTTTGACTCCGCCGTCATAATACAGCTCGGTGCGCAGAGGTTCTGCGGGGCGTTCATCTTCAAGAATGATGCGCACACCTGAGTTCAAGAACGCCAATTCGCGCAACCGCTTTTCGAGCGTGTCGAATACGTAATCCAGATTAGAAAATGTATCTGTAGAGGCGAGAAAGCGGACTTCGGTACCCGTGCGATCACCTGCGTCTGCAACAACCTTGAGGTGCTCGACCGTATCGCCGTGTTCAAAGCGGGCGACATGTTCTTTGCCATCGCGCCAAACACGCAGTTCCAGCCAATTTGAAAGCGCGTTCACAACAGAGACACCAACGCCGTGCAGACCGCCAGAGACCTTATAGGAATTGCTGTCGAATTTACCACCTGCATGAAGCTGGGTCATAATGACCTCGGCGGCTGATACGCCTTCTTCCTCGTGGATGCCCACAGGAATGCCGCGACCGTTGTCGCTAACGGAAACTGAGGAATCCGCGTGAATTTTGACGTTCACAGCATCGGCGTGACCTGCCAAGGCCTCGTCAATTCCGTTGTCTACGACCTCATACACCATATGGTGCAAACCAGAGCCGTCATCGGTATCACCGATATACATTCCTGGACGTTTGCGAACCGCTTCTAAGCCCTTGAGAACTTTGATTGAATCCGCGCCATATTCTTCGTTCTTCTGATCGGTTTCGGACATCCGAAACTCCCCTATCTATTTGTAGGTTTTATACGAATATTTGGGGGGCTTGTCACCCACAACAGCTATATTTTGTGTGCTATCACGCGCTTAAGCTGGCTGAATGACATTCGTTGCACTCAAGCCTGCATTTTCGGTCACTTCGATATGGACGGATTGGCTGGAAAGGCTGTCAAAAAGCCCCGCATCGGTTCCTGTCATCCATGCTTGCGCACCCAAAGCGCTGATTTCTGTATAGAGTGCTGCGCGGCGTGTTGCATCGAGATGGGCTGCGACTTCGTCGAGTAAAAGGATTGGCGGCGCGCCGATTTGATCCTTCAGCGCACGCGCATTTGCCAGAATAAGCGAAATCAGCAGCGCTTTTTGTTCACCTGTGGAACAGTCTTTGGCTGGCACGGCCTTGGCCGTGAACACGCCATACAGATCAGCGCGGTGCGGTCCAACCAAAGTGCGTCCGGCGGCTAAATCGCGAAAACGGCTGGCTTCAAAGGCATCCTTAAGGTCAGCGCTATTGGCGGGCATCGCATCCTCAGAATGAACGAGTTCCAGATCAGCCGTCGGGAAAGCTGTCTCGGCCTGTGATTGAGCTGCAGATAAGAAGCCAAGCGTTTGTACACGGTTCTCATGGATTGTGGCACCCGTTTCCGCGAGCCGTGTTTCGAGGACGCCGTACCACATGGGGTCGCGCACGTTTTCCTTTAGCAATTTGTTACGCTCGCGCATGGTCTTTTCGTAGATCGAAGATGATTCAGCGTGGTTCGGAAAAAAACTAAGCGCCATGCGATCAAGAAAGCGCCGCCGCCCTTCGGCGCCTTCGATCCACAAGCGATCCATCGCCGGAATCAGCCAAAGGACGCGCGTCAGTTCGGCAAGGCGGTTCTGAGGGACAGGTTTGGAGTTCATTCTCGTGCTGCGGGCGGCACCGTTTTCGGAGGAAAACTCGATTTCATGAGTTTGCTCTTGGCTTTGCAACAGGCCCGATACTTTCCACCCCAAAGCTTCGGGGCGGCGTGTCATGTCTTCGGCACTGGCGCGCCGCATCCCGCGACCGGGGGAAAACAGCGACACAGCTTCTAGGATATTGGTTTTACCCGCGCCATTTGGCCCATAGATCGCAACAGGCAAAGGCCCGCAGGAGATGCGGGCCAGCTTGTGCGAGCGAAAATGAGACAGCGTAAGCTCGGTTAGGGCGAGCGAGGTCATTGAGACCCTTTAAACACGCATCGGCATGACAACGTAGACGGCGCTCGTGTCATTGCCTTCACGCATCAAGGTCGGATCACCGGAAGAATTGAACAAGAAGACGGCGTTCTCACGATCTACTTGGCTGGCGATTTCCAGCAGGTACTTGGCATTAAAGCCAATTTCGAGACGCTCGTCACCGTAGGCAACGGCCAGCTCTTCTTCCGCAGCGCCGCTATCGGGGGCGTTAACGGAAAGAATCAGGCGATCTTCATCCAATGACAATTTCACGGCACGCGAGCGTTCAGAAGAAACGGTTGCGACGCGGTCCACGGCTTTGGCAAAATCAGCGGCATCGACTTCCATCTTGCGCGTATTGCCCTGAGGGATAACGCGCGTGTAATCGGGGAAGGTTCCATCAATCACCTTGGAGGTCAGCGTGATTTCTGGCGTTGCGAAGCGGACTTTGGTCTCGGAAACAGAGACAGCGATCTGCATGTCGTCTTCATCAAGCAATTTGCGTAGTTCGCCCACTGTCTTGCGTGGAACGATAACGCCTGGCATTTCAGAGGCGTTCTCTGGCAGGTCCGCATCAATGCGTGCAAGGCGGTGGCCATCTGTGGCGACACAGCGCAGCACTTTGCCACCTTCAGAGTCTGACACATGCATATAGACGCCGTTCAGATAATAACGAGTTTCTTCCGTGGAAATCGCGAATTTGGACTTGTCGAACAGGCGACGCAAAACGCTGGCCAAAATCGAGAAGTTCGCGGTGTATTCTGAGGTCGCCATGACGGGGAAATCTTCTTTGGGCAGTGTTGCCAAAGAGAAGTTTGAACGACCTGCTTCAATCGTCAGGCGACCAGAGGTGCCATCATCGGCTAAAGTAACCTGTGCGCCGTCAGGAAGCTTGCGAACAATTTCGTTCAAAGTTGTCGCTGAAACTGTCGTCGCGCCTGCGCGTTCAACCATGGCTTCGACTTTGTCGACCACTTCGATATCCAAATCCGTCGCGCGGAACCGTACTTCTGCGCCCTCGGCTTCAATGAGCACGTTGGCAAGTATTGGAATTGTGTTGCGACGCTCGACCACGGACTGGGCGTGCGAGACGGCTTTTAGAAGCGTTGCGCGTTCAATGCTGATTTTCATGTGTCTCGCTCCTCGCAGACGTGTCGGAGCGCCAAATTACCTGAAACGGTGCGTCCCTCAAGCCCTTTCTATAAAAGGAGTGAGGGTTTGTGCCGCTTAGCCCCTATTCTTCGAGGGTCCGGCGCAACATTTCGATGTCTTCCGCGATTTGACCGTCCTGAATTTTCAACTCTTCAATACGTTTGACACCATGCATGACTGTTGTGTGGTCGCGGCCACCAAAACGACGGCCTATCTCTGGTAGGGAGCGACTGGTCAGCTGCTTGCATAAGTACATCGCGACTTGGCGTGGACGGGCAAAGTTACGCACACGCTTGGGGCCAATAAGTTCGGACAATCGGATATTGTAATGCTCGGAAACGCGCCGTTGGATTTCTTCCACTGAGATCTTACGCTCGGAGGCGCGCAGAACATCAGACAGGCAATCAACGGTCAGATCCATTGTGATGTCACGGCCGACAAGCGAAGCGAAGGCAAAGAGACGGGTCAAAGCGCCTTCAAGGACGCGCACGTTGGTGCTGATGCGGTGCGCAAGAAATTCGAGAATGCCGTTTTCGATCGCCAGTCCCGGATATTGTGCGCGCTGTACTTCGACTTTGGATTGCAGGATGCCAAGGCGCAGTTCGTAGTCTGTCGGATGCAGGTCAACCACCAAGCCACATTGCAAGCGTGACTTGATACGATCCTCAAGCCCCTTGATTTCGCCGGGCGCGCGGTCCGCTGAGATGATGATTTGCTTATTCTGATCTACAAGCGCGTTGAATGTGTGGAAGAATTCTTCCTGCGTGCTGTCCTTGCCGCCAATGAATTGAACGTCGTCCACCATTAGCACATCAACTGCACGAAAGAGGCTTTTGAAGTCCATCATTTTGCGTTCACGCAGGGCCTGCACGAAACGGTACATGAATTGCTCAGCGGACAGATAAAGCACTTTCAGGTCAGGGCGGGTCGCCTGAAGCTCATGCGCGATTGCGTGCATCAGGTGAGTCTTGCCAAGACCAACGCCGCCATAAAGAAACAGCGGGTTGAATGTCACGGGACCACCTTCAGCAACGCGGCGCGCTGCGGCGTGGGCCAACTCGTTGGGTTTACCCACCACGAAAGAGTCAAATGTGAAGCGCTTGTCCAGCGGGGCACCTGCCAAAGCATCGGGCACGGCCTTGCGTGCTGGCTTTGCGGGCATGTCTGGCTTTGGAGCGACGGCCGAGTGCTGCTTGCTTTGATCAGAAGCGCCCGTTTTGTGAACTGCAAAATGCACACGTTGAATTTCGTGGCCCGCTTGCTGTGCTTGATAGACGATCATATCGCCAAAATTCTGAGACACGTAGTTGCCAAGGAAATTGGTTGGAACACTGAAACTTGCAACGCCGTCTTTAGCGCCGATAAACGACAAAGGACCGATCCAGTTTGTGTAGTTGTTCTTGCCTACGGATGCCCGAAGAATGTCTTGCAGCTGTCCCCAATCGTCGAGCGTCATATTTGTTCTTTCTTGTTCCAACTTCCAATGCACAATCTCCTACCGGGCGAGCAGCACCGTAGGATGACTCATCAAATTTGATCTGCCTGACAGGCATTACAAATAACTACACCCTAGCCAGATCAACGGGTCCCTTCCGTCGCAACAGGCATTGATGTTGTTTCCTTGAAATGGTTGGCATTGTGCGGTGTTTGATTTCTTTCCTGAAAGGGTGAGAAATCCGGCAGCAAAAGTTCAATCTATCCCAAGGCGATGTGAATCGCTCAGCATAGGTAGCAAAGGCTTCCGCGGCGCGGCAACTTATCAATGACCTTGACACAATGAATGGCCTAAAAGAATCTCTTTGTGCAAACAAATGCAACAGATCAAACCGAAAATGACGCCGTGACATTTAAGTCTTGTTGACTGTCGTTTTGATTTTGCTAACTCGACAGAATCGCGAAGTTCTGTGCCAAAACGACAAAAGCGCCAGCCTGTTACAGGCGGCGCTTAGATCATGTTAGGTCGTCAGCTTTGCAGCTAGACTTAGGCGATCGCTTTTACACGAGCAGAGAGGCGGGACATTTTGCGCGCCACTGTGTTCTTGTGGTAAACACCTTTGGTCACGCCACGCATCAATTCAGGCTGCGCGTCACGCAGAGCAGCAGAAGCCACGTCTTTGTCACCAGATGTGATCGCCTCTTCTACTTTACGTAGAAAAGTACGGATGCGCGAACGGCGCGCTTTGTTTACTTGAAAACGTGCTTCGTTTTGACGAGCGCGTTTTTTTGCTTGCGGCGAATTAGCCATAAATCATCGTCCCACTGTTTGGGTTCATCTCGAAGCCGCGTCTTAGGGCCGACTCACGTCCCTGTCAACAGGCCCCAAGGGCGAGGTGGTTTATTTGTCTCGAAATTGTGCCTGACGCTTTTCTAGAAACGCTGCCATGCCCTCTTTCTGGTCTTCGGTTGCAAAAAGCGAATGGAACAGGCGGCGTTCGAACAACATGCCTTCGCTTAGCGTTGTCTCATAGCTGCGATTTACCGCTTCTTTTACGGCCATAGACGTCAAAACAGACTTCTCAGCGATCTTTTGTGCAGCGCCTAGGGCTTCTTCTTTTAGCTTCTTTGCTGGAACGACACGGCTGACAAGGCCGCTTTTTTCGGCTTCTTCCGCGTCCATGAAACGCCCGGTCAGGTGCATATCCATGGATTTGGACTTTCCAACAAAACGGGTTAGGCGCTGTGTGCCACCGATTCCCGCGACAACGCCAAGATTGATCTCTGGTTGGCCAAATTTGGCCGTATCAGCAGCAATAATGAAATCACACATCATGGCCAGTTCGCACCCACCGCCAAGCGCATATCCTGCAACCGCGGCAATGATAGGCTTGCGAGTGGCACTTATTCTATCGCCTTCATCGGCAAAGAAATTTGACATGAACATATCAACAAAGGTCTTTTCAGACATTTCCTTGATGTCTGCACCTGCAGCAAATGCCTTGTCAGATCCGGTTAAAACGATGCAACGCACCTTATCGTTCTGATCTGCATCAGTGAGAGCGTCGCAAAGCTCTCTCAAAACTTGAGAATTCAAAGCATTCATCGCCTCGGGACGATTTATGCGAATGAGGGCGACGTGATCTTCGATGTCGACGATCAGCGTTTCATATGCCATGTGGTCAGCTCACTGTTGTTGCGCTCAGGCCTGATTGCTTACCATGTGCGCAGGCTGTTTCAAGCTATCTTTGACACTTAGGGCAGTAGAAACTTGATCGCCCGGATTGAACCGCACGTTTGATCGCACCCTTGCAGTCTGGTGTTCTACAAGCTTCGCCTTCACGTCCATAAACATCAAAGCTGTGTTGAAAATACCCCAAATCACCGTCCGCTTGGCGAAAGTCTTTCAAAGAAGACCCACCTGCGTCGATGGCGTCACTTAAGACTTGCCGGATGATAGGCACTAGTCCTGTAACACGTCCTTTTGAAATCTGACCTGCTTTGCGCAGTGGCGAGATCCGTGCGCGGTAAAGTGTTTCACAGACATAGATATTTCCGAGCCCGGCTACGATTTGTTGATCGAGCAAGGCGCTTTTGATCGGGCTTGCTTTGCCTGACAGCGCTGTGACCAAGTAGGATTCGTCAAATTCATTGCCCAAAGGTTCAGGCCCTATCGAAGACAGCAATTTATGCGCATCCGCAGTTTGGGTGTCCAACAAGTCCATGGCACCGAACCGACGGGGATCGTTAAACGTGACCCGCGCCCCGTTCTCCATGTGAAACACAACGTGATCATGTTTTTCCGGGGCAGGGTGATCATGGGCAAAAGTACCCAATTGTGCGCCGGAAATTAGCATACGTCCGGACATACCAAGATGAATCAGCAACGATTCGCCAGTGTCCAAGTCAGCAAGAATGTACTTGGACCGCCGCCTTAAGCGTTCGACGCGCGCGCCGGTTAAGCGCCGTGCCATGCCGTCAGGAAAAGGCCAGCGCAGATTTGGTCTATTCACATCTGCTTGTATGATGCGAACGCCTTCCATCACGGGCGCAAGTCCGCGACGTACTGTTTCTACCTCTGGCAATTCGGGCATTAAGCATCCTCGGATTAGAATTGAACGAGCCAAATGGGCGCATTGTATCGGGTGTTCAGCGCTCTATAACATGGGTCAAACAGAAGGACGATGCGGACCATGAGCGATCTTACACCAGACACTACACATTTTGGTTTTCAAACCGTTCCTGAATCTGAAAAAGCGGGCCGGGTGCAAGGCGTTTTCAACTCGGTTGCATCCAAATACGACATCATGAACGATGTTATGTCGATGGGCATTCACCGTATCTGGAAAGAAGCGATGATGGACTGGCTTGCCCCGCGAGCAGGCCAGCAATTGCTGGATGTGGCCGGCGGGACAGGTGATATTTCATTTCGTTTCCTTGAACGTGCAGGCCGTGGGCATGCGACTGTTCTGGATCTGACCGAACCTATGCTGGTGGAGGGACGCAAACGGGCTGAAGCAGGCGCAATGGTCGATTCGCTTGATTGGGTCGTTGGCGATGCGATGGCCTTGCCCTTCGAGGACAACAGTTTTGATGTCTATACTATAAGTTTTGGCATCAGAAACGTCACGCGCCCACAAGAAGCCTTGAACGAAGCCTACCGTGTCTTGAGGCCCGGCGGGCGCTTGATGGTTTTGGAGTTCTCGCAAATACCGAACCCTGCGATGCAGTGGGCCTATGATCGGTATTCTTTCAACGTAATCCCGCCGATGGGCAAATTGATTGCGAATGATGCTGATAGTTATCAATACCTTGTCGAGTCGATCCGAAAGTTTCCTGACCAAGAAACCTTCCTTGATATGGTGCGCAAAGCTGGCTTTGGGAATGCGAAGTATCGCAATTTGACTATGGGCATTGCTGCGCTGCACTCAGGCTGGAAGATCTAGACGATGCGCGGACCACATAATCTTTGGCGCCTCATTGTGACAGGCGCAACTTTGGAACGCACAGGTGCGATGGGTGTTGTGCTTGATGCGATGGATGCGCCGCGTTCGTTGCGCGTTGCGGCGCGGACTTTGGGTTGGCCGTTCAAATGGCTTGGGTACAAGGGTGATGTGAACATGCCCCCTGCGCCACGTGCGTTGACGGCCCTTGGTCCAGCGTACATCAAATTCGGGCAGGTTTTGTCCACACGTCCCGATGTTGTCGGCGACGAACTCGCGATCCAGATGCGCGTTCTTCAAGACAAACTGCCACCGTTTCCGATTGAAGTTGCGAAAGCGACTGTCACTCAGGAACTTGGCCGTCCCGCGGACGAAGTCTTTAGCGAGTTTAGCGAACCCGTCGCTGCGGCGTCTATCGCTCAGGTCCACCAAGCAAAGATCGCGGGTACAGATGAAGTGGTCGCTGTTAAAGTGCTGCGACCTGGAATCGAGAAGGCGTTTCGCAAGGATATTGATGCTTTTTACCTTGCTGCGGTCATGATCGAAATGCTCTCTCCGTCGTCACGACGTTTGCGCCCGATGGAAGTGATCACACACTTTGAAGGTGTCGTTTTGGGTGAATTGGATCTGCGGTTAGAAAGTTCAGCAGCTTCGGAATTTGCAGCGAACACAGTCGATGATGCCGGTTTTACATTGCCCGCGATCAAATGGGATCTGTCTGCACGGCGCGTTATGACGCTTGGCTGGGCGGATGGTGTTCCTTTGGGCGACAACGACGCGATTGATGCGGCGGGTCATGATAGGACTGTATTGGCGTCACGTGTACTGGAACTTTTCCTACAGCACGCATTGCGAGATGGTTTTTTCCATGCGGACATGCATCAAGGCAATCTAAAGGTCGCTGCGAACGGTGATATCATTGCTTATGATTTCGGGATCATGGGGCATATTGATGAATATACACGTCGTGTTTACGCCGAGATATTGTTCGGATTTATCCGTCGCGATTACAAGCGGGTCGCGGAAGTTCATTTTGAAGCTGGCTATGTTCCTGCCTATCGTGATGTCGAAGAGTTTGCGCGTGCATTGCGCGCGGTTGGTGAACCTATATTTGGAATGGATGCGACCCATATTTCGATGGGGCGATTGCTGAATTATCTTTTCGATGTGACCGAACGCTTTGGCATGGAAACGCGAACGGAGCTGATTTTGCTGCAAAGAACCATGGTTGTGGTCGAAGGTGTTGCCCGCTCGCTTGATCCACATATGAACATTTGGCAAGTCGCGCGGCCTGTGGTGGAAGACTATATCAAAGGCAGTATCGGCCCTGTTGCTGTTGCCCGTGACTTAGGCAAAACAGCGCAAGTGCTAGCCAGGTTTGGGCCGCGCTTGCCAGCACTTGTTGAAGCCGCTCTAATCCGCCAATCGGAAGAAACGCCCACTCATATCCCCAACAAAACACGAAGCCGGAGCGTTTGGTTCTTAGCTGGTGCAATCGTCAGCATTTCCATGTTCGCGGCTGTTCAAGCGATCTTTTTTTAGTCAGGACTGCGAAGCGCTGTCACCTCGCTTGGGGCTACAGCAATACCGCCGTCCAAAATCAGCATGGTCTGACCATTTTCAATCACAGCTTCGCGCACACGGTTATAGGGTGTAACGGGATCAGTGGATTGCACAGTTCCGGCTTTTAACGTCTCAACACTAAATTGATAGGTTCCGTGTGGCGCGGGAACGCCATTGGCAAGCTCACCGTCCCAGCTGACTTCGGTTCCGGCAACGGGAATATTGACGCGCGTTGCGATGCCGCCTGTTTCATCGCGCACAACCAGTATGCGCTGATTGGCATCTAGGTTTTCGGGCACAATCAGTTCGACACTATCCCCGTTGAAATGACCGGAATTTCCCGCGCGCACGTCCATGCCAACCCATTGGCCAAGCGCACCAATTCCCCCGCCCGCCATGGTTGCGGTGAGGGAGGTCAGCAAATCATTCGTAAGAACTTGCTGTTCAACGGAAGAAAACGTGGCAAGTTGAACCGCATAATCGGCAGAGTCCACTGGATTAAGCGGGTCTTGGTTTTCCATTTGAACGGTGAGCATTTTGAGAAATGTTTCAAAGTCACTGCTTAAGGTTTCCTGTTTTGTGTTTTGTGAATTTTCAGTCTGCCCGGGAAAAAGTGGCGTTGTTTGGAAGTTTGATGTGGTCGTTTCCATGGTTTTATATCCTGATGTCTAGCCCACCAGCCGAAACTGTAAGCGCAATGGTTGCCATGTTTTGGTCGGTGGGGATTGTCCCAGATAAATTCTCTCGCTCTCCGGCACGTTCATCTGTGTGGCTTTCGGTTTGATTTTGTTCGAAAGAGAAAGAGAGGTTATCGAAGCCCATGCCTTTGAACTGGTTCTGCAAATGTTCCATTTGCCGGCGCATCATTTCCTGTGTCTCTGGCCGCTCTGCTGCGAGTGTGACGAGAGCGCCATTCGCCGTATGTTCCAACTTGATGGTTAGTCGCCCCAAATCGTCAGGCGTGAGGGAAACGTCGATCTGCCCGCCAGCCTCGCGTAATGTGATGATGGCGTCGGAAAGGGTTGCTGAATTTGATGCAGCCAAAATAGGTGAAACTTGCCCCGGTTTTGGCGAAAATTGCGGCGCTGCCACAGGTTGGAGCAAACGCAAATCTGGTGAGGCAGGATCGCTGGTTGATTTCCCAATCTCGTGTGTTTCAGTTAGAGGGATGCCCGTTGGATCATCTTTGAAAGAGAGCAACTGAGGAACCGGCGCATTTTTAGCACTTTCGCCCAAACTTGTAGTTTGCTGCGCTGCGTTTGTTGGTAGCTCTTTGTTCGGTGCGCTTAACTGTGTTGGCATCGCACTCTCGTCAGTGAGGTTGTGAGAAAGTTGTGAGAATTGAGAGACTTCCACTTTTACAGATTGGGGAAAAGTCACATTCTGTTGCCCAACTGGATTAAACTGTTTTGCGATCAAAAAAACGTCAGATGACTTCGCAGCAAGCGGGTAACTCGAACCGAGAACATCTCCCGTCGCCTTCTGCTCTGTCGATCTTAACTTCTTGGGGGCCGCCGTAACCTGATCCAGGGCCGATGCCCAACCGCTTGGGACTTCTTTTGCTGAAATAACGGTTTGCTTTTTGATCTCGATAAACTCTGGAGTGCTCTGACTTAGCTCTTTTGGAAGGTCTGACGCAACGTGGACAAAATTTTGTTTATTTGCAGTTCCTTCCACTTCCAGCGCTATAGTGCCTTGTGCATTGGACAGCGAGGTTTCTTCATTCTTGAAGTGTTCAACAGGTTCATTGCGGACATCCACCAACGATGTTTGTTTCGTCTTTAGCGGGTTCGTTGCGTCTTCAGTTACGTGATTAGGGGCACTGGGCGCTTCTGCTTCTTCGCGACTCAGCTCTATCCCCTCGGTGGTTTCGATTTCCGCCTGCTCAGGTGCCTGTAAGTCATTCAAAATTTGTTCAAACGACCCGGAACTTGCCTCGGCATTCGAAGACGAAAATTCTTCAATCTTCATGGGCTTCGCAGTCGCTTGCGACGTATTTTGAACTGGAAAATTGAAAATGGGCGTCATTGTAGCTCCAACATTGGACGCTTCTTCTTAAACCGCCAACAGTTACCAGTTGTTTACCGGAAACGGATATTTGAGGAAAAGTTGATCCAAAAAACGGGTATAAATCCATGACCATAATTACGAATACCGAAAGCGTACTTTCCGCGTCGAAGAACTTTGAAACCCGGCAAAAATTAACTGTGGGGCAACAGCTCGAATCTGTTTTCTTGGCGCAAATTCTGAAGATCAGTGGAGTCGGTAAAACACCTGATTCCTTTGGAGGCGGTGCTGGCGAAGATCAGTTTTCATCTTTCTTGCAAGAGGCACAGGCGCGCGAAATGGTTCGTGCGGGCGGTCTTGGGCTGGCTGAATTTTTCGATCAATCTTTGAAAGGACAAACTGAATGACGACCGCGAAAAGACTATCGGAAAATCTGGATAGGCTCCTGTCGCTAGAATACGCAGCCTTGTTGCGTGGTGATTTGGTCGAGATTGAGAAAAATGGCACTGAAAAAGTGCAGGTTCTGCAGAGTATTGAAACACTTGATCCGCCGGAAATCGAGGCGTTTGAACACTTGCGCGAACGATTGATCCGCAACCAATTGCTTACGCAAAGTGCAATTTCAGGGATGCGAAAGGCAATTCTCAGGACCAAAGAAATCGATGATGTTACCGCGGTTTTACGAACTTACGGATCGGATGGCCAGAAAAGCGGACTGAGGATGCGATCCGGTCAAGCGCTGTCTAAACGAAGCTGAAAATTCGATACAAATCACAATGACTTGGATGTCTGTAGTTAGGGTACTGTTAGGTTTTTGACGTCAAATGTTCGGAGCGCTCAGTGATCTGGGGGGCGCAAGAGTTGGGAAGCAATTCTTGCAATGTCAGAACGAACTTTTGACCACCCTTTGCTGGGTGGAAAGCGAAGATTGGTGCAAAGCGCCAAAGCCTAAAGGATAAATAAATGTCTAGCATTCTGACCAACACAAGCGCGATGGTCGCGCTTCAAACACTTAAGTCCATCAACTCTGGCCTTGCAAAAACCCAGGGTGAAATCGCAACAGGCAAGACGATCGCCAGCTCAGCAGACAATTCTGCTGTTTGGGCGATTTCAAAGGTTATGGAATCTGATGTCAAAGGTTTCAAAGCGATTTCTGATAGTCTTTCGCTAGGTAAGTCTACGGTTGCAGTGGCGCGTCAAGCTGCTGAAACTGTGACAGACCTTCTGACTGAGATGAAAGGTAAGATTGTCGCGGCTCAGGAAGACAATGTTGATCGCGCAAAGATCAATGAAGATGTGACAGCGCTCAGCAATCAGATTGAATCCGTTGTTGCCGCTGCTCAGTTCAACGGCCTCAATCTTGTGAACGGTATGTCTGGCAATGTTGATATTTTGTCGTCACTTGATCGCGATGCAACCGGTGCTGTGAATGCGTCCACTATCGAAGTCACAGGGCAAGATCTGGCTGTTGGCGGGTACACGGCGAATGATATCTTTGCGTCATCTGGTGGTACGCCTTCGGCAGATGGTGACACGGTGGCGTTGTCGCTGGATAGCGCCGGTGGCAACGACAACATCGTGATTGATGATTCTGCTGGTACTGCGTTCGCAGCGGGTGATCGGGTTGTCATCCGTATCGGGGATCAAAGCGCTTCTTATACTGTGAGCGAAGCAGATGCTAACGCAACGACGCCTTCCGATATGGTTGCTGTTGGTTTGAAGAACGCGATTGATGCTCTTGGGATTACTGATCTTGTCGTCGACTACGATAGTGGTTCAGCGGGTCAATTGGACTTCACCAACAACACTGGCAATGACCTTGCTGTCACCGGTCAGTTCCTGAACGCTGGGTCTGGCGGACTGGGGGCTCTTGATAGCATCGATGTGTCAACTGCTGTTGGCGCTGATGCTGCTCTCGGTACGATCGAAACATTGATCGACACCGCGATTGATGCTGCGTCTTCACTGGGTTCTGTCGAAGGGCGGATCAAGATTCAGAGTGACTTTGTTTCCAAGCTAACGGATTCACTACGCGCTGGAATCGGCTCCTTGGTTGATGCGGATATGGAGGAAGCCTCTGCGAAACTTCAAGCGCTTCAAGTACAGCAGCAGTTGGGCGTACAAGCGCTATCCATTGCGAACCAAGCGCCACAAAGTGTTCTTTCGCTCTTCCGTTAATGAACCTTTGGGGAGCGTTCTAGCGGGCGCTCCTCATGCTTCATTCATTTTGATTCCCTAAGGAGATCAGGTTCATGAACAGCGCTTCCGTTGCTGCACGGCAATATACTGCATTGGGTGAACACACGCGCAATGCCAAAGACTTGGAGTATGAGGTTTTCCTGGGTGTTACCCGTGAACTTTCTCAATTTGCGCAAGGCGACTCAATAAATTTTCCAAAACTTGCGCAAGCTCTTAACAAGAATGAGCGTCTATGGATTGAAATCGGAACGCAGGTTGCAGATCCGGACAACCAACTTGAAGCAAGCTTGCGCGCAAGGCTGTTCTATCTGGCGGAATTTGTCTGCTTACAAACAAGTAAAATTCTGCGGAGCGAAGGGGATGTTTCTTCTCTCGTTGAGACCAATATTGCGGTGCTTCGCGGCCTGAAAGAAAAGGTATAACATGGCAGGGCTTGTTCTGAAATTGGGTCCAAAAGAGCGCATTTTGATCAATGGCGCTGTCCTTGAAAACGACGTGCGACGGTCGCGCTTTTCAATCGTAACACCAAGCGCCAATGTCCTGCGTTTAAAGGATGCTATTCATCCTGATGATGCGAACACCCCGATCAGCCGTGTGTGTTATCAACTTCAACTGATCTTGGCAGGAAGCAGCGCGGCGGACATCACCTCGCTTCAGGTCAAACGGCAAATTATTGAGTTATCGAGGATTTTCAGGGATCGTTTCTGCTTGGAACATTTGTCTCTTGCAAACGCTGCGATCGATGACGGGCGTTTCTATAGTGCTTTGAAGTCGCTCAAGGCATTGCTGCCAATTGAACAGGATCTTCTTTCACGGCCAGTATGTTGAGGGGGTGATATGAGCTTTCAGCCAATCATTGTTGGGACGGGTTTGGTGGCCTGGCGAAATTTGCAACGTACCTTGCCCCAGCAGGTCAGTGCATTTGAAAATACCGCACAGCAAAAACGTCTTACGGAAGGTTTTGCACAAAAAGCGTCAACGCTTACTTCTGCTGAGGCGGTTGTTTCAGATCGGCAGGTTCTGACCCTGGCTTTGGGCGCTTACGGTTTGCAGGATGATTTGGACAATCGATTCTTCGTAAAGCGAATTCTAAATGAAGGTACAACTGATCCTGACGCGTTGGCCAACCGCATGTCAGACAGTCGCTACGAGCGGATGGCGACGGATTTCGCATTGGATGGTTTAAGCAGATTTGTTGGTATTTTGCCCACGACGGCAAAAGCGATTTCGGACAGCTATGTTCAGCAAGCGTTTTCCGTTGCGGTCGGCGAAACCCAACCGAACTTAAGACTGGCTCTGAACGCCGAAAGTGAATTTGAACGACTCGCCGCGCTTGAGGTAAGTGAGGATGCAAAGTGGTTTTTGTTAATGGGTAATCCGCCTTTACGATCAGTCGTCGAAACTGCCTTGGGCTTGCCTAACTCTTTCGGCCAATTGGACATCGATAAGCAGCTGGATGTGTTTAAAGAAAAATCACAGACAACCTTCGGCGCCAATACTATCGATGATCTAGCTGCAGATGATTTGCGAGCCAAAGTCGTCGACCGTTTTCTATTGAGGGAGCAGTTGAACCAAAGGCAGAGCATGTCTGCTCAAAATATCGCGCTGCAGCTTTTATCAAATTTTGCTTAGTTACTAAAAATAAATCTCTTGAACCTAGGGTTTCCGTGAATGGAAATGTAGGTGGTTCATGAGATCAGAAAAGTCTTGTCACTTTATGCCAATGAAGCGGCAGGAAAAGGTTTCGGGTCAATCGAGCGTGCGAACCTTGACCCCAATAATCTTGCTGTTTTTTGGTGCTATCGCAAGTGCGCCAGCGTTGGCTACCCCAGCTGACGAGTGTTACCGTGCAACCCGTTTCGCCGCGCACGAAGTTGGGGTGCCCACAAGTGTTTTACTTGCGGTTGCAAAGACTGAAACTGGCAGAACCAGAAACGGTGTTACGCAGCCCTGGCCTTGGGCGATCAATATTCGAGGTGCTGGCCAGTGGCTTGATTCCGAAGCGGCGCTTTTGGAGGCGGCGTTAGAGCAGATCGCGCTGGGCGAAACACTGTTTGATCTTGGGTGTTTTCAAATTAATTACCGTTGGCACGGTGAAAATTTTGACAGCATTGATGAAATGATCTCACCACGTGGAAACGCCCTTTATGCGGCGAAGTTCCTGAAAGCTCTATTTGTTGAGTTCAATGATTGGACGGAGGCCGTTGGTGCATATCACTCGCGGACTGAAGCACTTGCGACAGTCTATAAAGCGAAATTTAATGAACATTTTCAAGGCATCTCCGACGACCTTCAATTTCCGCCGACCGAGCGTGTTGTGTCTAACACTGTGCAGAGGCGCCGGAAAAATACATTCCCGCTTTTGCAATCTGCAACGCTTAAGCCGCGTCTTGGATCACTCGTACCGAGTGATTCGCAATGAGCTTAGAACCCTCAGCCAATGGTAGGAAACGCCGTGAGACTTAGCTTCAATCCAACCATTCTGTTGGTTCTCGCGCTTATGGCTGTGATCGTGATGATGATCCTGCCGATGCCAGCGTTTGTGCTGGATATGGGTTTGGCCATTTCTTTCGGGCTAGCGATTCTCATTTTTACGATCACACTATTTGTTGAGCGCCCGTTGGATTTTTCCTCATTCCCAACGATCTTGCTTGCGACTTTGATGCTGCGACTATCGCTGAATATTTCCTCTACCAAATTGATCATCGGCGAAGGGCACACTGGAACTGGCGCTGCGGGGGGGGTGATTGAAGGGTTTGCGAACTTTGTGATGGGTGGCAGTGTGTTTTTGGGCCTTGTTGTGTTCGGGGTTCTTTTAATCGTGAATTTCATGGTCATCACCAAAGGCGCAACCCGCATGGCGGAAGTTGGGGCCAGATTCGCGCTGGATGGTATGCCGGGCAAACAGCTTGCGATTGACAGCGATATGTCGGCGGGGGCCATTGATCATGCAGAGGCAAAAATCCGTCGCGAAAGGGATCAACAAGAGACGACATTTTTCGGCTCACTCGACGGCGCGTCAAAATTTGTCAAAGGTGATGCGGTCGCGGGTTTGCTTATCACACTTCTGAATTTTGTAATGGGTTTGATCATGGGGGCGGCCGTTCACGGCATGCCGCTGAGCGAAGCTTTTGAAACCTATGCGATACTGACGGTTGGTGACGGACTTGTTTCGCAAATCCCAGCAGTCATTATCTCCATTGCTGCAGCCCTTTTACTTGCGCGCGGTGGGGTCGTTGGCTCAACGGATCTGACGTTGTTTTCGCAGCTGGGCCGTCATCCAGCGGCTCTTATGACAGTTGGCTTGTTAATGCTTCTTTTTGCATTGGTTCCAGGTCTGCCATTTTTTCCGTTTCTGTTGGGGGGCGTTGGCCTTTTGGGTGCGGCTTGGATCATGCAGCGGCGCCAAGCCGAAGACGCGCAAAGCATCATCAGTGCTGATATCGAAGCAGACAGCATAATCGCTGAGGAAACGATGGCGGATATCTTGGACATTGACGACATTCATGTGCAATTCGCGCCAGATCTTGTCGATATGGTCCTTGATCCAGGCACAGGGCTGGATGCGCGCATTCGAAATATGAGAACGCATGTTGCTCGGGAATTCGGTGTGGTTATGCCGGAAATTCGCCTAACCGATGATCCCGGCCTTGCTAGTGGGATGTATCGCATCAACCTCCACGGTGTTGAGCAAGCACATGGAACCTTGCGACCAAATCAACTTCTGGCGCTCGTCAGTGAGGGTGCGGATCCAAACATGACCGAAACAGTGGCCGAGCCAGTTTATGGTGCGCCCGCAATTTGGATTGATCAGTCCGAACAGGAAAGATCTGCGCTACAAGGGCAAACAGTAGTGTCTCCTTGTGAAGTGCTGGCCACGCATATTCTTGAGTGCATTCGAAAGAACCTAAGCAGGTTGTTGACGTTTAAGTCCCTTCAGCGACTTTTGGACGAAATGGTGAACCTTAGCGATAAGACCCGTGGCGATTCTAATCGTCGGTTGCTTGACGAACTCGTGCCGGAAAAGGTGCCGCTTGATGTTTTGCATTCTGTCTTGCGCCTTTTGCTGGCAGAGCAAGTGTCGATCCGCAATCTACCGGTCATCATAGAAACCGTGGCCAAGTTAAGACCCCTTCACGGCAGCCCGGAAGCGACATGCGAGTTTGTGCGCCAAGCTCTTGGGTTTCAATTGATTGCCAGCTTGAAACGCGAGGACGGCACAATTCCCCTTATTCAACTTGCACCAGAATGGGAGCAGACGTTCAGCACCTATCAACTGGAAACAGAACAGGGGATCGCAAATATTGCGCTGCCGCCTGATCTATTCAGTAAGCTTGTTTCGTCCGTTGGGGAACAAGTGTCCGAGCAATCCGAGCGAGGGGTTGCGCCAGCGATTGTGACGTCAACCCAGCGCCGTCGCTTTTTGAGGACAGTTATATCGGCGCGCGGGATCACTGCTCCGGTGCTTTCTTTTGAAGAGATCGGGACCGAAGCTGTTCCGTCAATCGTTGGTGTGGCTGCCGCATGACATCGTTGGTTCCTGAGACTTGGACGCCTTTGGTATTAAGTTTTTTGCTTGTTCTGTTTCGCGTGGCTGCGGTGGTGTCGCTTCTTCCCGCGTTGGGAGAATCCTCAATTCCAGCAAGGGTCAAACTCGCTTTGGCCATCTGTATGTCTTTGATCGTTTTTCCGGTAGTTCAAGATATTTCGTTCGCCAATCTGACTGGTGCTGTGTGGTTCGGCGCAGCGGTTGGTGAAGTCGGAATCGGTTTGTGGTTTGGTTTGTTGTTAAGAGTGTTCGTATTCTGCTTGCAGACAGCAGGGTCCATTGCGGCCCAATCAACGTCATTGTCGCAAATTCTAGGCACCGCAGGTGTCGAACCACTGCCGGCGATCGGTCACGTGATTACAATGGCGGGAATGACGCTTGCCCTTTCTTTTGGGTTACATGTCAGCGCGGCTCAATATGTGATCGGTTCGTATTCTGTTTTCCCCGTCGGGCAGTTCCCTGATATTGCGGTTATAACCGAAACTGGGGTAGCACAGATCGCTTGGGGGTTTCAGCTGGCGTTTTCGTTAGCGGCCCCGTTCTTTATATTGTCGCTGCTTTACAACTTGACGCTTGGGGTCATTAACCGTGCGATGCCGCAATTGATGGTGGCATTTGTCGGCGCACCAGTGATCACTACCGGCGCGCTGGTTCTATTGGCTATAGCAATTCCTGTTATCTTGAAGACTTGGGCAGACGCGCTTTTTGAGTTCGTCAATTCGGGCATGATCAACTGATGTCAGAGCAAGATGAAGCCGGAGAGAAAAGTCATGACGCTACCCAGAAAAAGTTGGATGATGCACGCAAGAAGGGTGAGGTGGCGCGCTCAAATGAGGTTAACGTCGCTTTGTCCTACTTTGGCGTCTGGTTGTTATTTGCAGTCTTCGGCGGGGCAAGCATTTCAAATTTGGGCGTGACACTGCAAGGTGGATTGCAGAGCGCTTTTTCGCCAGATCAAAGCCTTTTGTTTAGCCCTGGCCTTTTTGCACCCCTTTTACTGGGTGCAGGAGGTCTTGTTGCGCTAATGGCAGCTGTTCCTGCGACTTTGATCGTTTTAGCCTTACTGTCTCAGCGAACCTTGCTGTTCACCACAAGCAAGCTGCAGCCAAAACTTTCCCGCGTATCGGTATTGAAGAACGCTCAAAACAAGTTCGGACGCGGTGGACTGTTCGAGTTTGCCAAGAGTTTTGTCAAACTCATAGTGTTTTCATTGTGTCTCGCAGTATTTCTTCAAATCAACTTCGACATAATCGTCGGATCAGCGGCGGCAGGCGATCGCGGCGCAATACTCGTGCTGTTTGATCTGATGAAGTCCTTCCTAAGCTTAGCTGTCTTGATCGCTGCCAGTATCGCGGTAATCGACTACGGTTGGCAAATTGCTGAACATCAAAGAAAAAACCGCATGTCGCATAAAGAGCTGCGCGACGAGTCCAAAGAAAGCGAAGGCGATCCACATCTTAAACAGGCACGGCGTATGCGCGCGCAAGAAGTAGCGATGAACCAGATGATGGGGGATGTACCTACAGCCGATGTCGTTATCGTTAACCCGACTCACTACGCGGTTGCTTTGAAGTGGGAAGGGTCGCGGACTGCAGCGCCGGTCTGCGTAGCCAAAGGGGTCGATGAGGTTGCGCTGCAAATAAAGGCAATTGCCAAAGACTCACAGGTCGCGGTCCATTCGGATCCACCGACGGCCCGCGCGATTTTCGCGGTTGTGGAGATAGGCCAGGAAATAAGCCCAGAGCATTATGCGGCAGTTGCAGTTGCAATCCGTTTTGCCGAGACGCTTAGGCAGGGGAGCAAGAAAACATGATAAAGCCGAAATGGTCTGATCTGGAGAAGCTTGCAGATATCGCGTTTGATCTTCAAATGCAGAAACTTGCCAAGCTTAAAGCGGCAGAAGCGAAGCTTGTTAACCAGCGTCAGCAACTTGCAGATTTGAACCAAGGTGCGTTGAGCGAATTCTCGACGGTCCATCCTGCGCATTGGCAGAATGGTGATTTCCTTTGGCAAACATGGCTGGGCAAGAATGTAGAAGGCTTGGGACGTGAGCAAGCTAAGGTGCGTGCTTTGCAAGAAATGCTAAAGCCGGAGCTTCGCAAGGCGTTTGGCAGAAAGAGCGTCCTGGCTAAGCTTAACCGGAAATAGACTCACTCAATACCTGATCTGGATACGACTCGGCCGCAGGACACTAAATGTGGGAGATTGCTGCTTGTGTGTTATGTCGCTTAAAGGAAGCGACAAAGGTCTGCACATCATAAGTAGTTGAAAAAATTGAATAAAAAGAAAAACGCATCTTTTTCGAGAAAGGGGCAAAAAAGGTCTTGCGGGTTTTGTGAGTAAACACTAGAACCGCCTTCAGCAGCAACGAGATGATCGGAGTTGCACTGACGGGCCTGAGGAAACGAAGCGAAGTCAGGGACTAAAATCGAGATAGTTATGGCGGGGCGCGCTGATAAGATACGGCGCATCTTGTATATAGTTGTCTCAACGCTATTTGAAATTGATAGAAAACTGAAGAGATATGTGGGCGGTTTGGTTCATTCGATGGATCA
>CBFIGL010000011.1:0-108851 GCA_965662135.1 Planktotalea sp.
TTCGGGCGCGGAAGCGCTCTAAAATATCGGAGTTTACGACATGGCAAATGCAGTCGGAAAAATTACTCAGGTCATCGGCGCCGTCGTTGACGTGCAGTTCGAAGACAATCTACCAGAGATCTTGAACGCTCTGGAAACACAAAACCAAGGCAAAACACTTGTTCTCGAGGTCGCTCAGCACCTTGGTGAGAACACAGTGCGCACAATTGCGATGGACGGTTCTGAAGGTCTTGTTCGTGGTCAAGAAGTGATCAACACAGGCAACCAGATTTCTGTTCCAGTTGGTACAGCGACACTTGGCCGCATTATGAACGTCACAGGCGACCCTGTTGACGAGCAAGGCCCAGTTAATGCGCAAGCACGCCGCCCAATTCACGGCGACGCGCCAACGTTTGAACAGCAGTCCACAGCGACAGAAATCCTCGTGACAGGCATTAAGGTTATCGACCTTCTCGCGCCTTACACGAAGGGTGGTAAGATTGGTCTGTTCGGTGGTGCGGGGGTTGGTAAAACAGTTCTCATCATGGAATTGATCAACAACATTGCGAAGGTTCACTCCGGTGTTTCCGTTTTCGCGGGTGTTGGCGAACGTACTCGTGAAGGTAACGACCTTTATCACGAGATGATCGAATCTGGCGTTATCGTTCCTGACAATCTTGAAGAATCCAAGATTGCACTGGTCTACGGTCAGATGAACGAGCCTCCCGGTGCGCGTATGCGTGTTGCTTTGACTGGTTTGACATTGGCCGAGCAGTTCCGCGACGACACAGGTACAGACGTTCTGTTCTTCGTTGATAACATCTTCCGCTTTACACAAGCGGGTTCCGAGGTTTCCGCCCTTCTGGGTCGTATTCCTTCTGCGGTTGGCTACCAGCCAACACTTGCGACAGATATGGGCGCGATGCAGGAACGTATTTCTTCCACGAGGAACGGTTCCATTACATCGGTTCAGGCGGTTTATGTTCCAGCGGACGACCTTACTGATCCGGCTCCAGCGACATCCTTTGCGCACCTTGATGCGACAACGGTTCTGGATCGTTCGATCTCTGAAAAAGGCATCTACCCTGCTGTTGACCCACTTGGTTCCACATCGCGTTTGCTTGATCCACTGATCATCGGCGACGAGCACTACAAGGTTGCGACAGACGTTCAGCAGGTTCTTCAGCGCTACAAATCGCTTCAGGACATTATTGCGATTTTGGGCATGGACGAACTGTCAGAAGAAGACAAACTGGCCGTGTCTCGTGCACGTAAGCTAGAGCGCTTCTTGTCTCAGCCGTTCGACGTTGCGAAGGTCTTCACGGGCTCTGATGGTATTCAGGTCCCAATCGAAGACACAATCGCATCGTTCAAAGCTGTTGTTGCAGGCGAGTACGATCACCTTCCAGAAGGCGCCTTCTACATGGTTGGCGGCATCGCGGATGTGATTGCTAAAGCTGAAAAGATGGCCGCAGACGCAGCTTAATCCCTGATCTGGTTGGTGCAGACTTTGGTCTGCACTGCCTACAAAGGAGAAGAACATGGCGGACACATTGCAATTCAATCTGGTTAGTCCAGAGCGTAGCCTTGCTTCCATGCAAGTCACCGAAGTGCAGATCCCAGGCTCTGATGGCGATATGACAGCTATGGCTGATCATGCGCCTACGATCACAACATTGCGCCCCGGCGTTTTGAAAGTGAGCGGCCCAGAAGGTGATGCAGAATACGTCGTCACTGGCGGTTTCGCAGAAATTGGCGACGGCGGTATTTCCGTTCTGGCCGAGAATGCGGTTCCTAAGGCGGATATGGATCAAGCGACCCTTAAGGGTATGATCGATGCGGCAACAGATGCTTTTGCTAAAGCGCAAGACACCAAAAGCGAATCGGCAGACGATATTGCCAAGACGCTTGCGGACACAGTTGCAATCGGCGACGCGCTTGGAATTAGCGTAAACTAATCCAACGCTGATTTTAGAATTCAGGCTTTCCCGAACCTCTCGGGAGAGCCTTTTTTATTGCCTATACCTTTGAGGCTTGCCAAATTAGTGGCACCATTCGATGTTAGCGTCTCTATGATATTCATTTATTTTTATTTGAAAGCCATATGAAACGTATTCGTAGCCATCTTTTAGGGATCGACCAAGGCGAACACATCATGTTCTCGGATTACGAGAATGATGGGAGGATGTGGTCAGGGAGCGGTACACGCCAGCGCAAGAAAACGATTATTTTTTCAGAACCGTTTGAAGCAGCTCCATCCGTTCATGTGTCCATGTCGCTGATGGATTTGGACAAAGAAACCAACCTGCGCTCGGACGTTTTGGCCAAGAATATCTCGACCACCGGGTTTGATCTGATTTTTCGCACATGGGGTGATACGCGCGTGGCCCGTGTACGTCTTTCTTGGATCGCCATGGGCGGTTTGCGCGATGATGATGAGTGGGACGTTGAATGACTTCACTTTTGTCATTCGCGACTTAATCTAACGTTAAACTCTCGATACTGATCAATTCGGGTTCTCCCCCAGCGCGCACCACTCCCAGCAGCGATCCATAATTTGTTGTCATAGACACAGCAATTGGTCCCGTGACGGGCGCGGTTGAGGGGCGGATCCTCAGACCAGATGCTGCTTTTCGGATCGAAAATCTGCAAGTCAACAAAGGCTTCCATGCGTCCAGCTTCGCCTCCGACGTAGTGTATTTTCTCGTTAAGAACGCCTGTGACACCTTCCGCAGTCTGAATAGGCAATGGCGCGGGGTGAGTAGACCATGTCCCCGTGGCAAAATCATAAACATCGACATCCGCGATCGTCGCAAAGAATAGGGCATTATAGTCAGAGCCGTTGTGACCGCCTGTTTCGCGCCCGCCAAAGAAATATAGCTTGTTCCCCACAATGGCAGTGGGTGCATGATCGCGCTTGTTTGTGGTATCAGGCAAAACCTGCCAATCTCCTGTTTCGGGGTTGAGGCGGTCAAACCAATTCTGTGTGCCAGAATGATGCCCATCCACGATGCCACCAGAGATGTAGATCCACCCGTCGCTATGCAAGACACATCCAGATGCACCACGTCTGCGCTCTTTCGGAATGACTGGCCCTTCGGACCACGTGTCCGTTGCGGGTGTGTAGATATAGACGCATTCTAACGGTGTTTAGCGTGGGAAAACGCCCGTCATCGTGCCCAGCATCCAAAGTTCGTCTTTCACACGAACGGGTTGGAAGTGGTGAATTTCCATCGGAGGAGGCGAGGCGTGGGTCCACGTCTTGGTCTTGGGATCAAAGATGTCGACAGGTTGAACGCGCCGGCCCCCGAAGAGGTAAAACTTGCCGTCAAATTCCGCAAAGCCGTTTTCATGGCGGCAATGCGGACTGCCGTTGCAGCTATGTGTTTCCTAACTTTGCGTTTTTCTCTCCACCAACCATCGTCAGGTTAAAGCATCGTCTTGAGGGGTGGGGTGCGCAAGTGCAAACAAAAAGGGCCGACCGAAGGCGACCCTGATCGAATTGTAAATGTCTGTTCAATCAGACTGCGTACAAACCTTCATAGATCGGCCCAAGTGTGTCTACATCAAACAACGAGGACACAGAGGTGCCGTTCCAAATGTTTAACGTCGCTTGTGCAAACATAGGCGCCGTTGGAACAATGCGAATGTTGGGGCAGGCCAGAACCGGATCAGTTGCTTGGATCGTATCCGTGATCACCAAGCTTTTCATGACAGAGTTTGTCACGCGCTCGACCGCTGGGCCGCTAAGGACACCGTGCGTGATATAGGAATGTACTTCCTTGGCACCGTTCTCAAGTAGAACTTCTGCCGCCTTGCAAAGTGTTCCTGCTGTATCGCAGATGTCGTCTACGATGATGCAGGTCTTGCCTGTGACATCGCCAATGACAGTCATTTCGGCGATCTCGCCTGGTTTTTCGCGGCGCTTGTCGACAATAGACAAAGGCGCGTTGATCCGTTTGGCCAATTCACGCGCACGGGCAACGCCGCCCACATCAGGTGAGACGATCATCACATCGTCCATCTGATCCTTGAAATGGGTCATGATATCCAAAGCGAAGATCGGTGAAGCATAAAGGTTATCCACCGGAATATCGAAAAAGCCCTGAATTTGCGCTGCATGCAAATCCATCGTCAAAATCCGCTCAACACCGGCTTCGACCAACATGTTAGCCACAAGCTTTGCGGTAATAGGCGTGCGCGCCTTGGTACGGCGGTCCTGACGGGCATAGCCGAAGTAGGGGATGACGGCCGTGATGCGCTGCGCAGAAGAGCGGCGCAATGCGTCCGACATGATCAGAAGTTCCATCAGATTGTCGTTGGCTGGGTTGGATGTTGGCTGGATGATAAACACATCCTCACCGCGCACATTGTCATACATTTCGACGAAGATTTCACCGTCATTAAAGCGTTCGACGCGGGCATCGACAAGGTCAACGCTCATCCCGCGGTGCATTGACATACGGCGTGCAATTGCGGTCGCGAGCGGTTTGTTCGCGTTACCAGAAATAAGCTTGGGATCAGTGAGGTTGGGCATGAGTAGTGTCCTTGGCAGCCAGCTCGCGGTAGGGTTCAGCAGAGAAGAATCGCGAGGTTGACACGCCTTAGCACGGGGCTACCGTGCGGCAAAGCGTGTCAGCCCTTTGGAGAGACCAGATGCCACATATTGATTACTATTTCTCGACACTTTCCCCCTATGCCTACCTTGCTGGAACACGGTTGGAGGAAATTGCTGCGAAACATGGCAAGACGGTCAACTACAAGCCGCTGGACTTGCCTGCTTTGTTTTTGCGCACAGGCGGTCAGCTTCCTAAAGATCGCCATCCCAACAAAATGAGCTACCGCGCGCAGGAATTGCCTCGCCAAGCCAGGAAAGCAGGTTTGCCGCTAAATATGAAACCAGCCTTCTGGCCCATGAACGCGGCACCGTCATGCTATGCGATTATCGCAGCTAGTAACGCGGGCGGCGGTGATATGGGTAAATTGATGCAGGCGTTTGGCCGCTCGATCTGGGTGGATGACAAGGATGTGTCGCAAGACGATGTTGTACGCGCTTGTTTGGTTGAGGCAGGATTTGACGCGGCCTTGGCGGATAAAGACATGCTGACCTCGGCTGAAACCTATGCCGCCAACCTTGAAGAGGCGATCAACGCCGGTGCCTTTGGCGCGCCTTTCTATGTCACGGATGATGATCAGCGGTTCTGGGGTCAGGATCGTTTGGATGATCTGGACGCTTATCTTTCTGGCGATCTCTAAGCTGTGGTTAAACGTGTTCTAGCAGGTCATCCCAGCAATCTTACCAGCTATGGCCACGGCCCGCGAAAGGGGCTGTTGTTGCACTGCTCCCTTGCGCATGGGGGCGTTTATTCCAAGATGGGCGCTGCCGTGGGTGGGGCGTTAAGCCTGACCAGCTTTGATCAACCCGGTCACGGGCGGGCAGCAGATTGGGATGACGACGGTGATCTGCAAGATCGTGTAACGGAAATGGCGCTGGATCTGTTGACAGAGCCTATGGATGTCATTGGTCACAGTTTCGGCGGCACAGTTGCGCTGCGCCTTGCCGTGGAGCGTCCTGAAATGGTGCGCACGTTGACCTTGCTTGAACCGGTTATGATGGCGGTTGCCAAAGTAGATAACCCGCAAGTGGCTGCGATACTTGCGCGCGATATGAACGCCTTTTATCACGCTCTGGCAACGGGTGAGAGGGCGCAAGCCGCGCAGATATTTACCGAGTTTTATGGCGATGGCCGACCTTGGGACAGCCTGTCTGATGATGGGCGCAATGCGATCATAGATCGTATCCATCTTATTGGCGCAGGGTCGAGGGCGGTGAACGAAGATCATTATGATCTGCTGGGCACCCGGAAATTTGAACAGATCAAAGTGCCCACCCTGATTGTCGACGGCGGCCAAGGCGGAGCTGTGATGAATACGGTCTGCGATGGTCTGGCACGGCGTATCCCCAACGCAACGCGCGTGTGTATCGCGGGTGGTGGGCACATGGTGCCACTGACCCGCCCAGAAGCCGTAGCACGCGAAATTTTGCAGTTGGTCAGCCAGCAGCTAGGGCAATGAATTGATCTATTTGCGCGTCAGAGATCGACCAGTCACAGACCAATCGGCACAGAAGTTGCTCGTCAGGATCATTCCCTTCAAGCTTACCCGCCATCAAATAATATACGGCACCCCCGTCATGTAGACGCTTGTGAGCGGCACGCGGCAATTTTGCGAAGACCATATTTGCATCTGGCTCTGCCAAAAATTCGGTCCCTTGCAGCCCCCGAAGCCTAGAAGCCAATCGGTTCATATTGGCATTGGATTTGCGCGCACTTGTCAGCCAAAGATCATCGGTCAAATAGGCTTCCATTTGCGCTGCAAGATAACGGACTTTGGAAAACAGATGCGCTCCGCGTTTGCGGCGCAATTCAAATTCCCAGGATGCTTTGGGATCAAAGAAAATCACCGCTTCAACACCCATCAACCCGTTCTTGGTGCCCCCAAAGCTAACCGCATCAATGCCCAGTTTCCATGTCATCTCTGCCGCAGTGCAGCCAAGGGATGCCAAAGCATTGGCAAACCGCGCGCCGTCCAAATGGACAGGCAGATCAAATTCTTTCGCCACAGCGACCAGCGCTTTCAACTCATCCAGAGTGTGGACAGAGCCTTTTTCAGCAACCTGCGTGATCGACACAGCACCGCGTTGAGGGCCATGCACGCCGCGTGTGCCTTCATTCGCAATCGTCGCGCGCAGATCGTCAGGCGTCATCTTGTCCACGTCACAAGGGACGATCGTCAGCTTGGCACCGCCTGTGTAAAACTCAGGCGCGCTGCATTCATCCTCATGGATATGGGCAACACTGGAACAAAAGACGGTTTCATAAGGTTGGCACATGCAGGCCAAAGCCAGTGAATTCGCCGCAGTGCCTGTAGATACCAAATGTACCATCGCGTCAGGCGCTTCAAAGATGTCGCGTAATTGGGTACGCACGCGCCCCATTCCATCATCCGCCCCATAGGGCATTGCATAGCCATCGTTCGCGTGCGCAAGCGCGGTGAGAACCTCGGGATGGACCGGGCCTGCGTTGTCGGATGCGAAAAACATCAGGTGGGCTCCTCGATAATATGCTCTTCCCAATCATCTTCATCGATTTCAAACTCGGGAACGGTTCTATTCTTAACGGACACACCGGCTTTGTGAACACTATCTGCGGTGCGGCTGATCAAAGGATGCCAGTCTTCTAGCGGACGCCCCTCATGCACAAGGCGATAGGCACAAGTTTGCGGCATCCAATACAAGTGTTCCGGGATGTTGCTTGGCTTTAGCACTATACACTCGGGCACGAACTGATGGCGAATATCATATTGGGCGCAGCGGCAGGTGCTATCATCTAACAAACGACAGGCGACATTCGTTAAAGCGACTTCGCCCGTGTCTTCGTCTTCAAGCTTGTTCAGGCAGCATTTACCGCATCCATCACAAAGCGCTTCCCATTCTTTTTGGGACATCTGCGCCATGGATTTGCGTTCCCAAAAGCGTTTGGAAAGCCCGTCGCGCTCAATTGGATCGTCGCTCATAGTGCGGCCAAAATCGCACGAGATTTTGCGCTGTCTGCATCCATCTGTCTGATCAAAGCATCAAGACCGTCGAATTTTTCTTCGGGCCGCAGATAGTCGACCAAAGCCACAGACAAGGTCGCGCCATATAGATCGCCCGTGAAATCAAACACAAATGTTTCCAGGTTCGGGCGGTTCTCGCCAAACATCGGGCGCACGCCCATTGAGGCGACGCCATGATAGTTGCCAGCGTGTGGCCCATCCTGAACCTCGACCAAGACCGCATAAACACCAAAGCGTGGCGGGTGCAGGCCATCAATCGACATGTTGGCGGTTGGGTAGCCCAATTCACGCCCGCGCTGTTCTCCGCCAATGACCATGCCCTCAATACGGTGCCAATGGCCCAGCATATCAGCTGCGTCACGGGGTTTGCCATCTGCCAGTGCTTGGCGAATGCGGGTCGAGGACACTTGGCCCTGTGTGCCTTCAACCAACTCTGCAATCGTGACACCAAAGCCTAATTGCTCGCCAAGTCGCTGCAAGTCTGCTGCTTTGCCAGCGCGATCTTTGCCAAAACAGAAATCCGACCCTACAACAACATGGCGAAGACCCAATCCTTCATGGATCACGCGGGTCGCAAATTCTTCGGGCGAAAGCGCTGCTAAAGCTGCGTTAAAATTCAGTTGATACAGCCGTTCAACGCCGATCTTGGCAAGCTCGGTCGCTTTTGCAGCAGGGCCCATCAAGCGGAACGGATCAGACTTTGGCGCAAAATATTCACGAGGATGCGGATCAAACGTCAGCACACCACAAGGTACGCCAGTGGCTTCACCTGCATTGCGCGCAATATCAATCACAGCGCGGTGGCCAAGGTGGACACCATCGAAATTGCCAATCGCAGCGCTTGCGCCGCGATCATCGTAATTTACATAAGTATAGTCACGGATAATTCGCATGAAGTTGGCGTAGCTTGCCTATTGGGGCGTTGCAAGCAGAGATGCGGCTTAGTCGAACTTGCGGCTTGGTGCCAGAACAGTAGCTTCACCGATCAGAACCTTCTTGCCATTTACCATGCAGCGGCAATCTAGCTTAACGCGCCGCTTGGCGTGCTCGATGTCTATCACTTCGACTTCTGCATGCACCATATCGCCGGGGCGCACAGGGGCGAGAAATTTCAGGCTTTGCCCCATATAAACAGTACCGTGGCCGGGCAATTGTTCACCGATAACGGCAGAAATCAAACCAGCCGTCAGCATTCCGTGCGCGATACGTCCTTCAAAGATTGTGTCATTCGCGTAGTCATCGTCCAAGTGCACAGGATTGCGATCTGTAGATACTTCAGCGAATAACTCGATATCACGGTCTGTTACGACCTTGCGCAGATGGCGGACCATCCCCATCTCGATGTCTTCGATGCAGATCGTTCCACGGGGCAAATTGTCCAACATAAGACCCTCCAAGGGTTCGCAAGGTAATAAATGGGCACCCTGATGGGCGATCTTGAAACTTTATTACTTTGCAAATGCAGCATTTGGCAAGAAGAAAGTGCTAGCGAAGGTAACCAATTGCGAATGTCGGAGCTGACATTTCCTGTTCTAGATAGGTCTCAAGCGCGCTCGCGTCAGGATCCGTAGTCGTTTGGGTCTCTTCGCGCGCCAAGCCGCCAGTGATAAACAGAGAATCAATATCTTCCCCAATAGCACCGGCAATATCGGTCAAAATCCCGTCACCAATGGCAAGAATACGATCATCTGCAACAGGTTTGCCAAGGGCACTTAAACGACGTCGTGCTAAATCATAAATAGGCGGATGCGGTTTGCCGAAATAAAGGCTTTCCCCACCCATTTCCGTATACAGCGCGGCCAAAGCGCCTGCGCACCACTCGCGGGTTTCACCACGGTCTACGACGATGTCTGGATTTGCGCAAAGCAACTTAAGCCCCATTTGTTTGGCCAAAAGAAAGTCAGGACGCATCACATCCAAATCGGCCATAGGATCGAACGGGCCCGCGCAAACGATCCCTTCAGCGTCAGCCAAGGGGACTTGTTTGATATCAACAGGGTTTTCCAAAATATTGAGTGGGCGAAAGAAGTCTTGATCACGATGCTCACCAATGAAATATACTTTCTCACCAACAGCGCCGCGATACATCGCAGAACGCGCAGAATCGCCAGAGGTGGCAATATCGTCCCATGCGTCTTCTGGAACTCCGAAATGGACTAATTGCTTTTGCACGCCAACGCGCGGGCGTGGCGAGTTTGTGACAAGTACAACTTTGCCGCCGCTTTGGCGATAGGCCTGCAAGGCGGCCACGGCATCAGGCAAGGCCTTAATGCCGTCATGTACGCAGCCCCAAAGGTCTACAAATAGCGCGTCATATTGATTAGAGATTTCAGCAAGTGTGGAAACGATACGGGTCATTGTGCAGGCCTCAAAGCAAGTTTAAATCCTTGCTACACGAGCACGCGCAAAACAGCACCCTCTCTTTGGTCAAAAATACCTCCGCCGGAGGCAAACCAAAAATAAAGTGCGCGCCCATAAGGGCGCGCTCAATTAGTTCAGACTTTGAGGTTCGGGATGATCTGCTTTTTGCGGCTGACAACACCCGCCAAAACAACAGTGTCAGACGTGGCTTCAACCCCAAAGGATTTTGACGCAACTGTTTTCACGAGATCATTGGGAACCAACAGCGTGCTTTGCTCGTTCAAAATGTCTACCACGAATAGCAAAACCTGATCGACGCCGTCCTCAGCGCCCACAGCTGTCATCGCTTCCATCAAGCTTGCTTTACGATCCAATACTGTTGATGGTGATGTGGTTTCCAGAACGGACACGCGGAATTTGGTGCCGTCGACTTCGTATTCTTTCGAATCCATACGGAGCAGCTCTGCGTCCGAAAAGCTTGATACATCTGACTTTGCCGCGAACATTTCTGCCGCATATGATGCGATATCAATGCCCAGATCGGCCGCAAGCTTTTCGGCGACCGCTTTATCATGTGGTGTCGTCGTCGGGCTGCGGAATTCCAAAGTATCAGACAGAATACAGGTCAAAGCCGCGCCTTTGATGGCTTCTGGCATCTTCGCGGCATCGTCGCCCATCAGATCATGCATAATCGTCGCGGTGCAGGCCAAAGGTTTGATCGTAATATCGATTGGGTCCTTTGTTTTCAAACCACCCACCAAAGCATGGTGGTCAATGATTGCCTGAACATTCGCGTCATTGATCGAGGCAGGCAATTCCGCAGGGTTGTTCGTGTCGACAACCACACAAGCTGCGCCGGCATCGACGTCCGCGATAATCGCTGGTTTTTGCAGGTTCCAGCGCTCTAGCATGAAGGCCGCTTCAGTGTTCGGCTCGCCCAGTAGTTTTGCTTGCGCTGGCGTGCCTTTGATCTCTGACAAATACCAAGCCCAGATCAGGGGGGAACCTGTACTGTCCGTGTCGGGGGATTTGTGGCCAAAAACCTGTACTGTCATGTCGCTATTCCTGCAATTTTAAGTGTTGCGCGCCTTATATCAGCCGCGAATTCTTTGTCACCCGTGCCAAATTGGCTCAGATGGTTTGATCGTATTCACCTACAAGTGGCTCTGTTTGGATCACCGCATCAAGATCGGCAAAGATCGTGCGCATTTCTGCGTCACTTTCCGCGCTTTCACACACCACCACCAAGTTCGGCGTGTTCGAGCTGGCGCGTACCAAGCCCCATGATCCGTTGTCCAGTATCACACGCGCGCCGTTCACGGTGACGATCTGTTTGATTGTGCGCCCAGCGAGTTTTTCGCCAGCGTTATGTTTTGCAACCAGCTTGGCGACGATACGATCCAGCACGTCGTATTTTTCCTCATCCGCGCAATAGGGCGACATGGTTGGGGTTGCGTAAGTCATAGGTAGGGCTTTGCGTAGATCAGAAATCAACATATCGGGATTGCGATCCATCAACTTGCAAATCTCGACCGCGACACGCATGCCGCAATCATACCCACGCCCGATGGGTTCTGCCAAAAAGTAGTGACCGGATTTCTCGAACCCAGCCAGCGCACCCAGCTCTTTCACGCGGCGTTTCATATGGCTATGTCCGGTTTTCCAATAGTCCGCCGTCACACCATTCGCTTGCAAGACCGGATCAGCGGCGAAAAGCCCTGTGGATTTCACGTCAGCAACAAAGGTCGCATTGGGGTAAATCTTGCTAAGATCACGCGCCATGATGACACCGACCTTGTCCGCGAAAATCTCTTCACCTTCATCATCGACCACACCACAACGATCGCCATCCCCATCAAACCCAAGCGCGAAATCAGCGCCAGAAGTTTTGACGGACGCGGCCATATCATGCAGCATTTCCATCGCTTCAGGGTTCGGATTGTAGTTGGGGAAATCGTAATCCAGCGTGTTATGGCTGGGCACCACCTCGACTCCCAGTCGTTCGAACAGCTCAGGCCCAAAGGCGCTGGCGGTGCCGTTGCCTGTGGCGCAAACGACCTTAAGCTTGCGGGTCATTTTGAAGTCGCCAACAAGATCATCAAGATAGGCTTCGCGCACACCTTCAACAAACTCATACCCGCCGCCCGCAGCGGTCTGACCTTCACCGTTCAAAACGATGTCGCGAAGCTCGCTCATCTCGTCAGGACCATGGGTCAACGGGCGCTCAAAACCCATTTTGACACCCGTCCAGCCATTAGGGTTATGGCTTGCCGTGATCATTGCGACGGCGGGGGCGTTCAGATGAAACTGCGCGAAATAGGCCATAGGAGACACCGCAGGGCCAATGTCTTTAACGTGAATGCCGGCCTGCATCAGACCCAAAACCAGCGCATTCTTTACTGATAATGAATACTCGCGATAATCATTGCCAACTGCGATGACAGGTTCGATCCCGTGGCGTTGCATTTGCGTGCCAAGGCCAAGGCCAAGTGCCGTGATACCTGGTAGGTTAATGTCGTCTGGGTACTTCCAACGCGCATCATATTCGCGAAAGCCCGTAGGCGTAATCATCGCATCGCGTAGGAATTCCCACGTGTTCTGGGTCACGCTTGGGGCAGGTTTCCTCATTGGCGACCTTTACAGTTCAAGTGGATTAGCTTTTGCAACACGATCCAGCTGCATCAAAATGTCTAACAAAGCAGGCATTTTGTCCAAATAGATCATATTCGGTCCATCACTTGGGGATTCGTCGGGGTCTTCATGCGTCTCGATGAAGATGGCTGCAACACCAATGGCCGCAGCGGCGCGTGCCATAAGTGGTGCAAATTCACGCTGCCCACCTGTTGATCCACCAAGACCTGCGGGTTGTTGAACCGAATGCGTGGCATCCATGACCACCGGGTATCCTGTTTGCGCCATTTGTGGAAGCGCGCGCATATCTGTGACCAACGTGTTGTACCCAAACGATGTGCCGCGTTCGGTCAATAGTATGCGTTTGTTGCCCACTGATTCCACTTTGGCCACGATGTTGGCCATATCCCAAGGGGCTAGGAATTGGCCCTTTTTGATGTTGATCGCAGCACCCGTTTCCGCAGCGGTGATAACCAGATCAGTTTGCCTGCACAAAAGTGCAGGAATTTGTAGAACATCTGCAACGTCCGCCGCGGCTTTGCATTGTTCTGGCCAATGCACGTCTGTCAGAACGGGAACACCAATCGCGTCTTTGACGCTTTGCAACATTTTCAAACCGTCATCTATCCCAGGCCCACGTACGCCGGATATCGAAGTGCGGTTGGCTTTGTCATATGACGCTTTGAAAACGTACTGCGCACCCACCGTGTCGCAGGCTTCTTTCATCTTGCCCGCAATCATCTGTGCGTGATCCGCGCTTTCCAATTGGCACGGACCCGCGATGATTGTCAGAGGGGCCGCATTGCCGACGGTCAAACCGCCGATATCAAGAATTGTCATTTTATGAGGATACCTGTTCACGAAGGATCGATGCAGTCAGCGAGATCATAAGGTAAATACCCGCAAACACGAGAAACGCCAGAATAGTGTTCTCAAACTTGCGCGGGTAAGACGGGTCCTGACTTGGCACCGGCTCCACACTCGTGGTGAGATAACGCGCCTGCGATGCGGCTTCGCGTCGGGTTTGCTCAAGCTGTTCCAATGCAGATGCCAGCAACATGTCGCGCGTGGCAACATCGGCTTGGGCCAGTTGGATTTGCGCGGCAAGCTCAGCTAGGGAGTTTTCACCCTGTGAGGCGTTGGTCATCTGATCGTTCAAGCGATCCAAAAGCGCACGGAAACGGCGAACATCCCCTTGTGCCCCTTCAACCTTGGCGCGGTTCGGCCGGTTGTTGTCAAGCAAGGCTGCAAGCTCAAGCTCTTTCTCTTGAACCTGAATTTCTATGTTGTTGATCTGGCCACGTAAGGATGAAATCTTGCCTTCGGGATCTAGAATAGAGCCTTCTTGCTGCAAACGTACCAGTCGTTCTTGGGCAAAGCGGCGTTCTTGATCTGCATTTTTAAAGCTGCGTTCAGCATCCGCAACCTGACTTTCACGTTTGCGCAAAGACAGATTGTCCACGCGCTCTTCTGCATAGCGGATCAAAGCTTTGGAAAAGGATGCGCTAAGGATGGGATCTGCTGCAACCACTTCCATTTTGATCACACCTTCGGTGGGATCATAGCCAATTTCGATATTCTTTTTGAAAATCTTGTAAGCATCCTCGTTAGACGGATTTTCTTCAAGCCGCTGAACCGAGTCGATTTTTGGGTCCATGAAATGCTTCATGAAGCCTACGTCCGCATCCAGCCGCAACATCGCGTCTTTCGACGTGAGATAGGATTGAACCGCAATCGCATCTTGATTGGTCGCAAATTGCGTACCTGCCAAAAGGCCGCCCATAGCGCCGCCCGAACTTTCAGCTTTTAGGATCAGGAACTCTGACTTGGTCGCGTACATCGGTGTAGCGATGAAGTAATAGTAATATCCGACTATCAGTGTCGGCAAGAAGACGAAGAACGAAAGGCGCGTAAATAGCAGCGCAAGTTTGCGGCGACGGCGTTTGGCAATGTCTTTCTGGATCTGACCAACTTCTGCGGCACGCCGTTCAGCGGGGCTAACGCCATCCGGGTGCGCAGGCATATTGGCACCGGCGGGCATCGTTTGGGGCAGGTTGACCGGTTCCAGTGTCGGGTCTTGCGGCATAAGCGGCTGGCTTGCCGAGCTGCCGCCATTGCTTTTCCCTTCGCTTGGAACAACAAGCTCTAACATATTGGTGCGCTGGAATGGGTCAATGCCGCGCACGCGCAATTGGCGCACTGCGTCATAATCAGAAGTCGGGGCAAGTCCGTATTTCTGTGCGGCGCGACGTGCCATGCGTAGCTGACGTCCTGTCAGCCCTTCGCGTTTGATCGCGTCGATGTCCTGATCTGCAACAGCTTCCGCCTCAGATGACACGAGCCCTGCACGCGCTTGGGCAGCGTTGTTCGCCTGTGCATTTGCCTGCGCGTGAGTGGCTGCAGCAGAACCCGCGGGCACGGCTTTTTTGGTGGGCTGAATGCGTCCCATTGCTTGCTGTGTTGGCGCAGCTTGGCCTTGCTGGGGCTGACGGGGTGCAGCCTGTGGCTGCTGTTGTTGAACGGGTCGTTGGGGTTGCGCAACGCGCGTCGGTTCTGCGGCCGCAGCAGGTGCTGCGGGCGCTGCAGATTGTCCATCTGCAAGTGAGCCAGTCCGCTTGATGCGGAACTTCTTAGCCTTGGGTTTCGTAGTCATAGAGCTGTTTCGCTTCTTCCAAGGTATCGAACATTTGCAACTTACCGTTTACCAAAACTGCTGCTGAGGCTGCAAATCGTTCAAGTGTCTCTGCTTGGTGAGAGACGATGATAATTGTTGTTGTACGCAGGCGTTCGCGCAGGATTTCGCCTGCTTTCCGGTTGAATTCGACGTCTGTGCTGTTGGGCATGCCTTCGTCGATAAGATACATGTCAAAGTCCAAGGCCAGCAATAGCGCGAATGTAAAGCGCGCGCGCATGCCAGAACTATAGGTTCCTAAGGGTTGATCAAAATATTCGCCCAAGCCACAAAGCCAACGGCAAAAGGCTTCGACGTAGTCTGGATCAAGCCCGTAAAGCCGCGCGATGTAGCGGGAGTTTTCCATCGCGGTGTGTTTGGTGATGACACCACCCATAAAGCCAAGCGGGAAAGAAATTTTGCAGCCCCGACGAATTTCGCCTTCGTCCGGCTTTTCGAGGCCCGCCATCATGTTCACAAGGGTGGTTTTACCCGTACCATTTGGCGCAAGAATGCCGATGGAGCGGCCAAGCTCCACGCGAAACGAGACACGATCAAGGATTACCTTGCGCTGCGTTCCCGTCCAAAAGGACTTGCTGACATTCTCGAATTCTAACATTTTCCTATCCGGCCTGCCGTACCGTTTCTTTATATATAGGGTGTCTTAAGCATTCTTTATGTGCCGATTTTGTCCACAGTATGTCACATCACCAACAATTGTTTCAATGCCTGTAGGTAATCACGCGACATTTGAAGGGGAATTTCCTTAAATTTCTCTTAGTTTCTACATAAGCAGCCGCGAAACCTTTGCAATGCTTGGGTCATTAGGCCTTGTCGCAGGCAGTACTGTCTTTAGTTTGCGAAAGAAATGAGAACCCTTCTTCAAGACATTTCGCGCTGTCGGCTCTGTGCCGATCGTTTTGCAAAGACGGCCACAAAACATAAACCGCGTCCAGTGCTTTGGGTTTCGCCAGATGCAAAAGCCCCGCGTATCTTGATAGCAGGCCAAGCCCCCGGTGCGCGCGTGCATGAAAGCGGGCGCCCTTTTACAGACCCGTCGGGAGATCGGCTGCGTGCTTGGCTTGGGATAGGCGATGACGTTTTTTATGACCGTAGCAAAGTTGCTATCGCGCCTATGGCATTCTGTTTTCCAGGATATGACGCTAAAGGAAGTGACCTGCCACCGCCTGCGATCTGTGCGAAAACATGGCGCCTTTCCTTAATAGACGCGCTTGATCCAGTGCCGCTGACGTTGTTGATTGGTGGTTATGCGATGAAGTGGCATTTAGGTGGGCCAAGCAAGGTGACAGAGACCGTGATGAATTGGCAAAGCTACGCGCCTAAGGTTTTTCCCTTGCCGCATCCGTCATGGCGCAATACCGCATGGCTGAAGAAAAATCCGTGGTTTGAGACGGATTTGCTCCCAGTGCTACGCGCACGTGTCCAAGAGGTATTAAAATGAGCGAAGAAACAGCTTTGGATATCGCACATGCGGCTATGGATGCCGCCCCTGAGGATGATGCAGCGCGATTGCGGTTCTACGAACGTCTGTCGGACAGCGAATTGTTTCTGCTTTTGACTAAAGAGGTGGATGCGGATCAGATTAATCCTGAGATTTTTGATCTTGGAGATGCGCGTTTCGTACTGGTGTTTGACCGGATCGAGCGACTAGCAGAATTTGTTGGAAAACCTGCGCCTTACGCTGCACTCGCCGGGCGAAATGTCGCTCAGATGCTTGCGGGGCAGGGGATTGGGCTTGGGGTCAATCTGGAAGTGGCCCCATCGCAAATGCTGATCCCCCCAGAGGCCGTCAACTGGCTGTGCGAGACATTGGACAACAGTCCCGACGAAGTGGCTGAACGCCCTGAAGAGCTTTATGCACCTAAAGGATTGCCGGAAGAATTGTTGACTGCTTTGGACGCAAAACTTGCCAGTGCGGCAGGATTGGCCAGTAATGCCTATTTGGTAGCGGTCCATTATGAAGGTGGACGTCAGGGCCATTTGCTGGGTTTTGTTGGCACAGTTGAAGGCGCGGAAACGGCCCTTGCGAATGCAGCAGGCGAGGCCCTGACATTTTCGGGTATTGAGGCGGGTAGCATCGACGTGGGGTTCTTTGCGACAAGCGATCCAATGGCCGCGGCTATGGCGAAGGTCGGTCTAAGGTTTGAACTGCCAAAAGTCGAAGCGCGCGACCAAGTGGAACGCGCTGCCCCCGGCTCGGATCCAGATAAACCACCTAAATTGCGTTAGTATCCGACGCTGCGATCCACAAGATGCAAGAACGGTTCGCCTGCTTCACCGCGCCGGATGTTTTCCGCGACGCATTGGCTGGCCGTCCAAGTGCGTGTCTCAGATGCGATGTGCGGTGTGACGGTCACACGCGGATGGGTCCAATATCGGTGCTCTTTGGGTAAAGGCTCGATACGGAACACATCCAGTGTTGCATGCTCCACCTGACCCGACGCCAAAGCCGCGATAAGCGCATCATCATCTATCAACGGCCCGCGACCAGGGTTGATAATTGCGGCACCTTTCGCCAGCCAACCCAGACTTTCAGCGTTCAACACATTCTCCGTAGCTGGTGTGTCTGGTAACAGAAGAACGACGATCTCTGTACCGCTTAAGGCGCGTTTCAGGCCATCAGGCCCATGGTAACAGGTGATGCCTTTGACGTCTTTTGCGCTACGGCTCCAACCAGACACTTTGAATCCGAAGTCGGACAGGGCCTGCGCGCAGGCCGAGCCAAGTTCTCCAAGTCCTAGTATTGTGACAGGCCTGTCTTGTGCCAGCGGTGGTGCACCAGTGTCCCAATTGCGATCAGGGTTGATGATATGGGCATCCATTCCCAGATGATGACGCAGGACATGACCTGCGACCCATTCGATCATTCCTTGGGTCAGGCCATGATCCACCATCCGTGCGAGAGGCGCTTTCAAGGTCTGGTTCGGCGCGACAGTTTCGACGCCAGCCCACAGGTTCAAAACAGCTTTTAGCTTTGGGAAGACCGAAAAATCCTGCACGGTCGAATTCGGTGCATAAACGATATATTCAACGTCTTCATTGGGCAAATTGGTGCCAAGATTAGCCTCAATACCCGCCGCCTTTAGGGCGCGTGCCAAAGGTGCCTCATATTCTGCCCAGCGTTCTTTCTTGGCGGCGAATAATACCTGAGCAACCATCAGCGCGGCCTATGCACATGCGCGCTTTGGACAAGGCCAAAACCGAGAAGCAGAATTAACATAGCTGAACCTCCATAGCTTACCAAGGGAAGTGGCACACCAACCACCGGTGCAAGGCCCATGACCATCGACATATTGACCGCGAAAAACAGGAAAAACGTCGCTGCGACACCCAGTGTTACAAGAGTTGCAAACCGGTTCTTGTTGCTTAAGGCCGACACTACGCAAAACAGAATGATCAAAAGATACAGTAGCAAAAGCGAGAAAGCTCCTATAAAGCCGAATTCTTCCGCGAGGGTCGTAAAGATAAAATCTGTATGCTTTTCCGGCAGAAAGTTCAGTCGCGATTGCGTCCCTTGCATAAAGCCGCGCCCAGTCCAGCCCCCTGATCCAAGGGCGATCTTGCTTTGGGTAATATGATACCCTGCACCTAGGGGATCACTGGCCGGATCCAAAAACGTATCAATCCTGCGAAACTGGTAGTTTTTCAAAAGTTGCCAGTCTGTGCCACGGCTTTGAAACACGGCGGCAATCAGGCCGATTCCGCTGGTAATAACAGCCGCGAAATAGGCCCAATGCACACCTGCCATAAACATCAAAAGACCGCCGCCCGTTATCAATAACAACGCTGTTCCCAAGTCTGGCTGTCGTAAGACAAGCATGGTCGGCAGCAATATAATGAAGACGGGGATTGCGACCCATTGGGGTTTGGATGTGCGCGCCAAAGGCAGCCAATCGTAGTAGGCCGCAAGTAGCATGACTAATGCGATTTTCATCAATTCGGATGGCTGTAGGCGCATGAAGCCCAAGTTAATCCACCGTTGCGCGCCCATCCCGACAGAGCCAAAAAACTCTACATACAACAGCAGAATGATGGACACGCCATAGGCCACACCTGCAATGTTGCGCCAGAACCAGATTGGCACCATTGCGACAATCAACATCAAAGTGAATCCAAGGATGAAACGCTTGATCTGTGGTTCGGCCCACGGCGTAAATGAACCCCCTGCAACAGAATACAACATCAAGAAACCGATACCTGCAACCGTTGTCAGCAAAACGAGCAGCGCCCAGTTCAAATGCCAGATTTTGGAAAATCCCGTCGGGACCGATTTAACCGTATATTCTAGATAACTCATGCGCGGTCTTGCCCGTCGACAACGCCTGATACTTGCATCTCGCGCAGTCGTTTTTGGAGCGCTCGAATGCGTCCGCGATCCTTGTTCGGATAGGCATCAAGGGGCGGGTCTTCGCCATACAAGGCCTGCAATGTGACATCGCGCGCGATGGGGGCCGCAGCGGTTGATCCACCGCCTCCATGTTCTACGACAACTGCGACCGCGATTTCAGGGTTGTCATATGGCGCAAAGTTTACAAACAACGCATGGTCGCGCCGTTCCCAAGGCAAATCAGCGTTTCGCGTCACGCCACGCGCACGTTCGGCTGTAGAAATGTTGCGGACTTGGCTGGTGCCGGTTTTGCCTGCCATACGAAAGGCATCTTCGATAATGCGGCTGCCATAGGCGGTGCCACGGCGGTTGTTTGATACGGCAAACATCGCTTTGCGGATTTTACGCAAATTGTTTTCGTTGATATCAAGATCCGCCCCCATGCCACTTGGCTGGGAAATTCCGTCCACGGTATTGATCAAGCGCGGCGAAATGCTTTTACCTGTCGCAATGCGGGCGGTCATAACAGCAAGCTGCAAAGGCGAAGACAGTACAAAACCCTGTCCAATCGAGGCGTTTACAGTATCGCCGATAACCCATTCCTTGCCGCGCGTGCGCAGTTTCCATTCTTTCGTCGGTGCAAGACCAGAGGTCACAGCAGACATCGGAATATCGTGCCTTTCGCCCAGCCCAAGTTGGCGCGCCATCGCGGATATGTTCTCAATCCCGACTTTCAAAGCGAGGTCGTAATAATAAACATCACAGCTTTCGCGTAGCGACAGCTCAAGGTCCATATGGCCGTGGCCTGCGCGCTTCCAGCAATGGAATTTGCGATCGCTCACTTCCAGATATCCGGGGCAATGAACCGTGTCTTCTGCCGTGACAACGCCTGCTTCTAAAGCGGCCAACGCAGTCACCATCTTGAAGGTTGAGCCCGGTGGATACGCATCTTGCACAGTCTTTGAGGCCAGCGGGCGATGATCGTTGTCACGTAAGAATGAATAGTCCGCAACGGAAATGCCGCGCACAAATTTGTTTGGATCGTATGTTGGCGAAGACGCGATCGCTAGCAAATCACCCCGCTTGAGGTCCATCACGACGACAGAGGCGCTTTCTTCGCCAAGGCGTGCCTGTACGTAATTTTGCAGTTTATGATCGACGGTCAATTGCACATTCGCGCCTGATTGACCTTCACGGCGGTCTAGCTCGCGCATGACGCGCCCGATTGAATTTACTTCGACACGTTTTGCCCCAGCCTTGCCGCGCAGCATATCTTCATATTTCGCTTCTACACCGACCTTGCCAATTTGAAACCGCGGGATGCGCAGTAACTGATCAGGGTCTTCAATACGATCAAGATCGCGTTGACTGACTGGACCCACATATCCTGCAACATGGGCGAAGGACGATCCCAAAGGATAGCGTCGAGACAGGCCAACTTCGGGTGTGACACCTGGAAGCGCGGGTGCATTGGCGGCAACGCGCGACAGTTCTTCCCAAGTGATCCGATCCGCGATGGTGACGGGCAAGAAAGGTGCGCTGCGTTTCATTTCGGTCAAGGCACGGTTAAGTTCATCGTCGTCCAATTCGACTAGTATAGAGAGCCGCGCGATCACTGTGTTCACGTCGCCCGCATCCTCGCGCACCATTGTGATGCGATAGCTTGGTTCATTCTCGGCGATCACCGCGCCATTGCGATCAAACAATTGTCCGCGTGCCGGTGGGATTAGGCGAATGTTGATCCGGTTTTCGTCGGCAAGAAGGCGAAATTCGTCCGCTTGCTCGACCTGCATGTAGCGCATCCGCGCACCAAGTAGACCAACAAATCCAACTTGCGCCGCCGCCACAATCAAGCCACGGCGTGTAATTTTTGCAGCACTTTGCGTTGTTTCGCTTGTCGAGCGTCTCATAACCTATGCCCCAATGCATCCACCTCGCCGGGTGCTGGTCTGCGCACGTTGAAAACGAATTGCGAGATCAACACGACGATTGGATATAAAGCTATAGTCATCGCAAGCTGAATCAAGACCAAGCTAAGCGATGGTGCTGGCAGGAAAAAGATTGCTAGGAACAAGCGCTCTGCAAAAATGACGGTGATCATTACGCCTGCAACGCTTGCCCACTCCACAAGATAGGGCATGTCGCGATTGGCAAAAGACCGCGCGCGCAAGGTTTCTGCGCCAACTACAATAAGCCCTGCGAACAATCCGGGGGGGCGCTGAAATAAGAGATCTGCCAGCAGAATGACCGCTCCAACACAAACAGCCGGTACATATTCTGGCCGCCGCATCGCCCATGCAAAGGTGAACGCCATAAGGAAATCTGGGGAAAACCAGCGCGACGGGCTTGTTGCTAAAGGTAAAAGATGGATGAAAATGATGAAGAACGAGAGTGCTAGATAAAGGCTTCTCATCACCCAGATGCGCGCGGGGCGTTGTTGGTCAGCCATCGCTTGCCTCGCTTGTTTGCTCTGTTGTGTTTTCAGCTTCTGGCGCGACCTCTGGATTGGACGGCAGGGCTTCGGGCCGGATCAACCTGCCTGTGTCCTCGATCCGCTCTGCGCCGTAGTTGCGCAAAACACGCAAGAATTCGAGCCGTTCGTAATCTGCAGACAGTCGAACTCTCAAACGACCACCGGGGTCTTTTGCAACCTGCCCAATGACAAGCCCTGCGGGGAACACGCCGCCATCACCTGAGGAAACGACACGATCACCAGGGCGCACCAAATCCGGATTTTCTAGAAAATCCACAGGCGGCGAGCGGGTGTTGTCCCCAACCACAATCGCGTTTTGTCCCGATGGTTGAATGACCGCCGGGATACGGCTGGTGGTATCGGTCAACAAAATGACCCGTGAGGCATTTTCGCCCACCCCAGAAATACGTCCGACAAGGCCAAGCCCGTCCATCGTTGCCCAGCCATCGAGCACGCCGTCACGGCGACCCACATTCAGCAAAACGGACTGACGAAAAGGCGAGCCGCTATCGGCCATCACAACGCCTGTGACATGGGTCAGGCGTGGGTCAAGGCGCACAGAGTTCAAATCGAGCAAGCGTGCATTTTCTTGTTCCAGCTGAAGAGCGGCTTCTTTCCAGCTTTTCATCTGTTGAAGTTCGCGACGCAGCTCTTGGTTTTGTTGATAAATCCGCTGATAACTTTGGAAATCGCGCACCAGATTGATTGTGCCTGTGACCGGAACCATAGCCCAGTCGAAACTTGGAACAACGCGGTCGATCACGGCAAGGCGAAAGCGTTCCACACGGGGGCTGTCGATCCGCCAAACCATAAAGATCGCGAAAAGACACAAAAGCACAACACCCAAAAGCAATCGCTTGAGGGGGCCTGTGAAATCTTCGCTGTGTGCGCGGTCTTTGGCCAAGGCGTTCTCCGCTTAACGGGCTTGGATACCCTTGCGTTCCACGATGCCGAAATTAGCTGTCGTAATCAATCGCGTGGCGCAGCTGTTTTTCGTATTCCAGTGCTTTACCGGTTCCAAGCGCCACACAGTTCAGGCTTTCGTCGGCAATGGAGACCGCAAGACCTGTCTGTTCACGCAGCGCGAGGTCAAGATCGCCCAACAATGCACCACCACCCGTCAGCATCACACCACGATCCACAATGTCCGCGGCCAAGTCAGGCGGTGTTGCTTCAAGTGCAGTCATCACGGCTTCGCAAATCTGTTGAACAGGTTCGGCAAGGGCTTCGGCGATCTGAGCTTGGGAAATTTCGGTTTCTTTTGGGACACCATTCAACAAATCGCGTCCGCGAATTTGCATCGAGGCGCCGCGCCCATCGTCAGGCATACGCGCTGTACCGATAGAGGTTTTGATGCGCTCAGCGGTGCTTTCACCGACGAGCAAGTTCTGCTGTCGACGCAAGTAGCTGATAATTGCTTCGTCCATACGGTCGCCACCAACGCGCACGGAGCGCGCATAAACGATGTCACCAAGCGATAGAACGGCGACTTCTGTTGTGCCACCACCGATGTCGACAACCATGTTGCCGGTCGGATCCGTGATTGGCATGCCTGCGCCAATCGCGGCTGCAATCGGTTCAGCAATCAAGCCCGCGCGACGTGCACCAGCGGAAAGCACGGATTGACGAATTGCGCGTTTTTCTACGGGTGTTGCACCGTGCGGGACGCAGACGATGATCTTAGGTTTGGAAAACGTCGAGCGTTTGTGGACCTTGCGAATGAAATGTTTAATCATCTCTTCTGCAGTATCAAAGTCCGCGATAACACCTTCGCGCATCGGACGGATTGCTTCGATAGATCCGGGCGTGCGGCCAAGCATCAATTTCGCGTCTTCGCCAACGGCAAGTACTTTCTTCACGCCATCTTTGATGTGATAGGCGACCACTGAAGGTTCAGACAGAACGACGCCTTTGCCTTTGACATAGACCAGCGTGTTGGCCGTGCCTAAGTCAATCGCCATGTCTGACGTGAAAAGGCCAGAAATTTTGTCCCAAAATACCATGTGCTGTGGTCCTGCTCGCATTAATTTTAGGGTCCGCGACTCTGTTGAGGCGAACCAGATGCTCTTATAGGCCTTTTTACAGTAGGGAAAAGGGGTTTTGATTTTGAAGTAGGCGCGAAACCGCCCTGTCTTATCTGGCGGTTTCGCTTGATGTGGGATGCGAATTTTCTAGAAAATTCGGATTGCCTTCGGCGAGAGTTTAGTTGGCAAGATGAAGATCAAGACACGTCCTTGTAACTGACACCTTTTGTATCATAACCGACTTCACTGACCTCGCGGCGCACCAACAGGCGATTTAGAGCACTTACATAGGCTTTTGCAGACGCCACAACCGTGTCCGTATCTGCAGATTGACCGGTCACGATCTTGCCATTTTCTTCCATGCGCACCGATACTGTCGCTTGGGCGTCCGTGCCTTCTGTGACAGCATGCACCTGATACAGCTGCAAGCGTGCATCATGATCAAAGAGGTTCTTCACAGCATTAAAGGTGGCGTCCACAGGACCGTCCCCTGTTGCCGTCGTTGATTTTTCGACGCCGTCCACGATCATGCTAAGCGCTGCTTCCTGAGGCCCATCGGTGCCACAAACAACTCGCAGAGATTTAATTTTCAAACGGTTACTTTCAGGATCCGACGCTGCACTCATCAAGGCGACCAGATCGTCGTCAAAAATCTCTTTCTTACGATCGGCCAGTTCCTTGAAGCGTACAAAGACGTCTTTCAATTGGTTGTCGCCCAATTCAAAGCCCAAGTTTTCCAGTTTAGAGCGCAAAGCCGCACGGCCCGAATGCTTACCCATCACGATGTTTGTTTCGGTCAAGCCGACGTCTTCGGGGCGCATGATTTCGAAGGTTTCTGCGTTTTTCAGCATGCCATCTTGGTGGATGCCGCTTTCATGGGCAAATGCGTTCTTACCAACGATTGCTTTGTTGAATTGAACCGCAAAACCAGACACCGCGGCAACGCGGCGCGAGATATTCATGATTTTCGTTGTATCAATGCCTGTTGTGAATGGCATGATATCGCTACGTACTTTCAACGCCATGACAACCTCTTCCAAGGCGGTGTTGCCTGCGCGTTCACCCAGGCCGTTGATTGTGCATTCAATCTGGCGTGCACCACCTTCGACAGCAGCCAAAGAGTTCGCCGTCGCCATGCCCAGATCGTTGTGGCAGTGGGTGGCAAAGATGATTTCGTCCGCGCCGGGCACCTTGTTGATCAACATACGGATCAAATCAGCACTTTCGCGTGGCGCTGTATAGCCAACTGTGTCGGGAATATTGATTGTCGTAGCACCTGCTTTGATCGCGATTTCAACGACGCGGCACAGGTAATCTTCCTCTGTGCGTGTGGCATCCATTGGCGACCATTGTACGTTGTCACACAAGTTGCGCGCATGGCTTACTGTGTCGTGGATGCGAACGGCCATTTCGTCCATCGTCAAGTTCGGGATCGCGCGGTGCAGCTCAGATGTGCCGATAAACGTGTGAATGCGTGGCTGACGCGCGTGTTTCACTGCGTCCCAGCAGCGGTCTATATCGCCAAAGTTCGCACGCGCCAATCCGCAGATCACCGAGTTGCGCGCGTTTTTTGCGATTTCGCTCACAGCGCGGAAGTCACCTTCTGAAGCGATTGGAAAACCGGCCTCAATGATATCAACGCCCATGTCGTCCAACAGGCCGGCAATTTCCAGCTTTTCTGCATGGCTCATCGTGGCGCCGGGGCTTTGTTCGCCATCACGCAATGTAGTGTCAAAGATGACGACTTTATCTTTTTGGAGAGTGTTCATTGTCTGTCTCATTTTCATATGCCTTGCCAGCGCAAAGACCAAACCGGAATTTCAGTGTGAAGTGGCGCGACCTATTCTCCCCTGAGCGCTCGCGCCGAACCGGCACGCTCAGAGGCAGCTAAGGAGGAGCGTTAGGCCAAGCAGAGACGCAGTGCGGGCGCGCTGTGCATCAATCTGTGTATGGCCGTTCATAATCATAAGAATCGTTATACCGTGAATTTGGCTAAGGAAAACCCCTTTTTGGATTGACGGCTGTTACACACGGCTTAGCTATCCCCAATGAATTGGGAAAATGCATTGATACTTGGGGCCTCTGGCGGGATCGGATCCGCGCTCGTTAGGGCTTTGAAGTTGCGCGGTACCCGCGTAACAGGATTGTCGCGCAGCCTTGATGGGTTCGATATAACCGATGCAATGTCTGTTGATCAGCTGCTCAGCGCGTTGGGTCAAACCTTTGATCTGATTGTTGTCGCGACAGGTGCTTTGGAAGTGAATGGGGCAGTACCTGAGAAATCATTGAAGCAGATCGACGCCAAAGCCATGGCGGAGCAGTTTGCTGTCAATGCGATTGGCCCGACGTTGGTCTTGCGTCATGCGGCAAAACTCTCAAGCCGTACAAAACCTGCCCACATTGCAGTATTATCGGCGCGCGTTGGTTCTATCGGGGATAACCGGTTGGGGGGATGGTATTCCTACCGGGCGGCGAAAGCGGCGGTGAACCAGATCGTTCATACAGCAGCGATAGAATTGGCGCGTTCGCACAAGCAATTGACCTGTGTTGCCTTGCACCCGGGCACGGTTCAAACGCCATTCACTGAAAAATATGTGGCGCGCCATGCGGCGGTGCCTGCAGAGGACGCAGGAGATAATTTGTTGTCGGTTCTCGCAAGACTAAAGCCACATCAGACAGGCCGGTTCTTTGACTGGTCCGGCGCTGAGGTGCCTTGGTGAAACTTATTCTCATCCTTGGCGATCAGCTTAGCCATGATCTTGCGGCTTTGCGCGCGGCTGACAAAAGCCAAGATATCATCGTCATGGCCGAGGTTTTGGCAGAGGCGACCTATGTGCGCCATCACCCCAAGAAGATCGCGTTTATCTTCGCGGCGATGCGCAAGTTTGCAGCGTGTTTGCGGGCTGAGGGTTGGACTGTGCGTTATGCCCACTTGGATGACACGCAAAATGCGGGCAGTATTCCGGCCGAGCTTTTGCGCCGAGCCGATGAAAGTGGTGCGACCGAAGTGATCGCAACCCGCCCGGGTGAATGGCGTTTGATAGAAGCTCTAGAGCAAACACCGTTGCAAATAAGCTTGCTTGAGGATGACCGCTTTCTCGCCACCCATGCAGAGTTTGAAGCGTGGGCCGACGGGCGCAAAGCACTACGAATGGAATATTTCTACCGCGACATGCGTCGCAAGACAGGTCTGTTGATGGAGGGTGATAAACCTGTTGGCGATAAGTGGAATTTTGATCACGACAACCGCAAAGCGGCACCAGATCAGGTCAGTTATTCAGGCCCTTTGCCGTTTGAACCTGACGATATCACCAAGGACGTTCTTGCTTTGGTAGAAGCCAGTTTCCCAGATCATTTTGGAACGCTGGATAATTTCAATTTCGCCACCACGCGCGAAGATTCATTGCGTGCGTTAGAGCATTTCATCACCCACGCTTTGCCCCGCTTTGGGGATTTTCAGGATGCGATGCTGAGCGAGAACAAGTTTCTTTATCATGCGGTCCTGTCGCCTTACCTGAACGCAGGTCTGCTTGGACCTTTGGAAATTTGCCAAGCGGCGGAAGGGGCATATACGGACGGTCACGCTCCGATAAATGCGGTTGAAGGCTTTATTCGCCAGATCATCGGTTGGCGCGAATACGTGCGCGGTATCTATTTTCTAGAGGGGCCAGCGTACACGACCTGCAACGCATTGGCACATCAACGCGACCTGCCTGCGCTGTATTGGGGCGGGGAAACCAAGATGCACTGTCTGTCAAAATCGATCGCCCAGACCCGCGATGAAGCCTACGCGCATCATATCCAGCGTTTGATGGTGACAGGCAATTTCGCGCTGTTGGCGGGGATCAATCCCGAGCAAGTGCACGAATGGTATTTGGAGGTCTACGCGGATGCGTTCGAGTGGGTCGAAGCCCCGAACACCATTGGGATGAGCCAGTTTGCAGATGGCGGTATTATCGCTTCAAAGCCCTATGTCTCAAGCGGGGCGTATATCAACCGTATGTCGAATTATTGTAAATCCTGCCACTATTCGGTGAAAGACAAGACAGGTGAAACTGCTTGTCCGTTTAACGTGCTATATTGGGATTTCTTGATCCGGCACGAAGATCGTTTCTCAGACAATCCACGCATGGGAAATATGTACCGCACATGGACCCGCATGGATGAAACTCATCGCGAAACGGTCCTGAAGGGCGCAGCGATTTTTCTAGAAAAATTGGATGCGGGAGAGGTGGTTTAATTACCCGCTTCCGCCTCTGCTGCTGGCGCCTCTGGCTCAACCAGCTGGCCGTTCGCCCATTGGCCTGACACGACTGTGCCATCTGCATAGCGCATTTCGCCTTCGCCCTGTCGCTTGCCATCTAGAAACAGACCTTCATACACATCGCCCGTTGCGTAGCGTGCAACGCCGCGTCCGGTCATTGTTCCTAAAACCCATGCGCCTTCGTATGAAAATCCATCTGCCATACGAAACAGGCCACGCCCATTGCGCTGACCGTCTTTGAATCGTCCTTCATAGACAGAGCCGTCGGGATAGGTCGCGGTGCCGTTTCCCGTGATCTGGTTGTTCACCCAAGTGCCTGAATAGCTATAGCCGTCGGGCCGCGTCAGCGTGCCTTGACCGTCATGGCGCGCATCTTTGAATTGGCCCTCATAGATGGTGCCGTTTTCATATACTGCACGTCCCGCACCTTCGATCACATTTGCGACCCATTGGCCGTTATAGCCTGATCCATTTGGATATGTGATCTGACCCTTGCCTTGTGCAAGGCCGTTCAGCATTTGCCCTTCGTAGACAGATCCGTCGGGATAGTTCACACGACCCGTACCTTCGATCAGACCTTTTCGCCATTCGCCTGAATAACTGTATCCGTCCGTTGCCGTAAACGTGCCAATGCCGTGCCGCAGGTCATCCAAGAACTCACCTTCATAGATATCGCCGTTTTCATACGTGACTTTGCCAGAGCCTTCGCGACGCCCTGCTACCAATTCACCTTCGTATACATCGCCGTTGGGTTGGATCACTTTGCCGATACCGCTTAACTGCCCGCCGCGCCAAGGACCATCTAGGATCATCCCGTCGCTGAGTGTGAAAATACCCAGACCTTCACGTTTACCATCTTGCACCTGACCTTGGTATTCAGACCCATCAGGATAGGAAATTGTTGCAGCACCTTCTTTGACGCCGTTTACCCAGTCTCCTTTGTAGGTATAGCCATCTGCGCGTTGCAAGTTTCCCTTGCCGTGTTGCTTGCCGCCACGAAAACTGCCTTCATAGCGGCTACCATCTGCACTGATTGATACGCCTGTGCCTTGGGGGACGCCATTCTGCCAGCTGCCTTCATATGTACTGCCGTCATTATATGTGATGCGCCCGATCCCTTCGGGTTTGCCCTTTGCAAAAGCACCTTCATAGACAGCCCCATCTGGAAACTGCGCACGACCTTCGCCCAAAATTTCGCCCATGATCCATTCGCCGGAATACTCATACCCATTGGGCAAGCGATAAGTGCCAAGACCATGCTGGAGCCCGTCCTTAAAAGTCCCCTCATAAAATCCGCCATCGTCATATTGTTTTGTTTGCACACCTGTTGTTTGCGCGCTGGCGGCCAGCGGAGAAACGGCCAAAGCCAAAGACGTGATAAGGGCTAGGGAAGTGATGCGCATGAAAAGCGTCCAATCCTGAAGGTCCACAATTTGGCGCAAGCCTAATTCAGCGCATGTGCAAAGCCAATGGATTTTCCCGCGAAGTTGATCGGGCCTCTTTCCCTTATGGGCACAGGGGGATACATCTTTGCAAACTTGCATTGCCGGAGCGCTTAACATGACTGCTGCATCCCCTTCTGATCGTTTTCGGATCACCCTTGGGCAATTGAACCCGACCGTAGGGGACATCGCGGGCAACACCGCCAAAGCACGCAGCGCGTGGGAGGCGGGTCGTCAAGCTGGGGCTGATCTGGTCGCACTGCCCGAAATGTTTATCCTTGGCTATAACGCGCAGGATTTGGTGATGAAGCCTGCGGTTCAAACGGCTTGTCTCGCGGCAATTGAAGCATTGGCGATGGAATGTGCTGACGGACCCGCGCTGGCAATCGGTGGCCCCGCGGTAGAGGACGGCAAACTTTATAACGCCTATTTCATCTGTCGCGGTGGTAAAATCGCCAGCAAAGCGCTTAAGCATAATCTTCCGAACGAAGATGTCTTCGACGAAGTGCGCATCTTTGACAGCGGCCCGCTTGGTGGTCCCTATTCGGTTGGAAATACCCGCATCGGCAGCCCGATTTGTGAAGATGCGTGGCACGAAGAAGTGTCTGAAACGCTGGAAGAAACCGGCGCTGAGTTTCTGCTGGTGCCCAACGGGTCGCCCTATTATCGCGGAAAATTCGATGTGCGCATGAACCAGATGGTCGCGCGCGTGGTCGAAACAGGTCTGCCTCTGATTTATCTAAATATGGTTGGTGGTCAGGATGATCAGGTTTTTGACGGCGGTTCTTTCGCGCTGAACCCCGGTGGGAAGCTTGCGATACAAATGCCGGTGTTTGACGAGCAAATCACCCAAGTTGACCTGACCCGCACGGATGAAGGTTGGCGCGTGGACGACGGCGCGAAGGCGATCATCCCCGGTCAGTTCGAACAAGATTACCGCGTCTGCGTACAGGCCTTGCGCGATTACATGGGCAAGACGGGTTTCAAGAAAGTGCTGCTTGGCATGTCAGGTGGGATCGATAGCGCGCTTGTTGCTACGATTGCTGTAGATGCGCTGGGCGGCGAAAATGTGCGCTGCGTGATGCTGCCGTCTGAATACACTTCTCAAGGTTCGCTTGATGACGCCAAGGATTGTGCGGAACGTATCGGGGCAGAGTATAATTTCGTCCCTATCAAAGAAGGTCGCGACGCGATCACCAACACGCTTGCCCCCTTGTTTGAAGGGCTAGAGACAGACGTGACCGAGGAAAACATCCAGTCCCGTCTGCGCGGTCTTCTGCTTATGGCGATGAGCAACAAGTTTGGTTCTATGTTATTGACCACAGGCAATAAATCCGAAGTCTCGGTGGGATATGCAACGATCTATGGTGACATGTCGGGTGGGTATAATCCGATCAAAGACATGTACAAAGTGCGCGTCTTCGAGGTGTGCCGCTGGCGCAATGAAAACCATTTTGAGTGGATGATGGGGCCTGCTGGCGAGGTCATTCCGCCCTCAATCATCGACAAACCTCCATCAGCTGAATTGCGCCCCGATCAAAAAGATAGCGACAGCCTGCCGGATTATCCGATTTTGGATGGTATCTTGGAAATGCTCGTGGACAATGACGCCTCCGTCGCAGATTGCGTCGCGGCTGGTTATGATCGCGCGGTGGTGAAAAAGATCGAACATCTGCTCTATATCTCGGAATACAAACGCTTTCAGTCCGCACCCGGCACCCGTCTGTCACGCCGCGCCTTCTGGCTGGATCGCCGTTATCCGATTGTGAACAGATGGCGGGATGACAGTTAACGTACAAGCAAACTAGGACTGCAAAAATGTCAGCTTATGATCCAGAAAATGAAGGCGCGAAAATGTCGTTCGCCAAGGATATGAGTTACATCGATTACCTTTCGCTTGATCCGATCCTTGGGTCGCAAAAAATGCAATCGACGGCCCATGATGAGATGCTTTTCATCATTCAGCACCAAACGTCCGAGCTGTGGATGCGCCTGACGCTGCACGAACTGTCTACAGCGCGAGATAAGCTGGTAGAGGGCGATTATCCTTCGGTCTTCAAAATGCTTACCCGCGTCGCGCGGATATTTGAGCAACTCAACAATGCGTGGGATGTTTTGCGTACGATGACGCCTAGCGAGTATACCAACTTTCGCGATGATCTGGGCGCGTCTTCAGGGTTTCAATCGCATCAATATCGACTGATCGAATTCATTCTAGGCAACCGAAATCCTGCGATGATGAAGGTGCATGAACACCGCACAGAATTGCATCACATGCTTGGCCAGGAGTTGACAAAAAAATCGCTCTACCACGTGGCGCTGGATTGTCTTGGCAAAGAGCTGGGGCAGACGTTTCCTGCGCAAGCCTATTGCCTCGATCAACCGCATCAAGCCTGTGTAGAGGTGATGGGCGCTTGGACACAAGTATATCGCGACCCGAATACTTATTGGACGTTGTATGAATTGGGTGAAAAGCTGGTCGACCTAGAGGATTATTTCCGCCGTTGGCGATTCAATCACGTCACGACCGTTGAACGAATCATCGGGTTCAAACGCGGCACGGGCGGAACATCTGGGGTCAAATATCTGCGCAAAATGCTTGAGGTCGAGCTGTTTCCCGAGTTGTGGAATATGCGCGGGCAGTTGTAATGGCCCGCGCATCAAACGCTTAAAAATCAAACAAATCTTCTAAGAAGCTACCACGCTTTTTGCGTTTTCCCTCATAACCACGCCGATCATCGCGGTCGTCATAGCCAAGCTGTTGGGGTGGTGGGGGTGGGGCCGTAGCGATGCTGCGCTCCAAGATTTTATCAAGCTCTCCACGATCCAACCAGACACCACGGCATTGCGGGCAATAGTCGATCTCGACTCCGCTACGATCTGTAATAACAAGGGTGGTTCCATCGATGGGGCACTGCATGGCGATCCTTTCAAAATGTGTACCTGATAGATATGCTCAGGTACACATTTTGCAAGAAGACCGAATTAGGATTTTGCCAGTACTGCGTCGATATCTGCTGCAGAATGACGGTTGGGCAATTGCTCGTTCTCGGCACCCCACGCCACATTGACGATGCGTCCCCGGACGACTGCCGGACGCTCTGCGATTTGCGCTGTCCATCGCTGAACATGCTTGTAGCTCTTAACATCCAGAAACTCACCCGCTTCATAGGCTTTGCCCTGCGCGAGACGTCCATACCACGGCCAAGTCGCCATATCGGCGATGGAGTACTCTGATCCGGCCAAATACTCGTTTTCGGCCAAGTGACGATCCAGAACATCCATCTGACGCTTCACTTCCATCGCGAAACGGTTAATCGGATATTCCATTTTGTAAGGCGCATAGTGGTAGAAGTGGCCAAAACCTCCGCCCAGATACGGCGCGCTGCCCATTTGCCAGAACAACCAGTTAAAACACTCAACCCGCGCTTGTCCTTCTGGGATGAAGGCGCCGAATTTTTCGGCAAGATACATCAGGATCGACGCGCTCTCAAAAACGCGAATAGGTTCGCCGTTCGAGAAATCCAACAGGGCAGGAATCTTGGAGTTGGGGTTTGCCTTCACGAAACCAGAGCCAAACTGATCACCATCGCCAATCTTTATGATCCACGCATCATATTCGGCGCCGCTGTGACCCGCTGCCAGTAGTTCTTCCAGCATCATGGTAACTTTCACACCATTTGGCGTGCCCATCGAATGCAGCTGCAAAGCGTGTTCGCCACGTGGCAAGTCCTTATCGTGTGTCGCGCCTGCGATGGGTCGGTTGATGGACGCAAAGGTTCCACCGCTTTCCTGCTCCCACGTCCAAACCTTCGGGGGCGTGTACTCTGTCGCGTCGCTCATGGGATTAACTTTCTGTGTTGGAGAAGAGAGATTTATATTCTTTACGTAGAGCGTTCTTTTGGACTTTCCCCATCGTGTTGCGGGGCAGAGCGTCTAGGGTAATGATCTTGCGTGGATGTTTAAAGCGCGCCAGCTCAGTTGCGCATGCTGTCGTGATCTGATCGATATCGGGACCCGTGCCATCTGGCACGACGATCGCAACGGGGCTTTCGCCGAAATCTGGATGCGGCACGCCGATCACAGCGCTTTCCTTGACGCCGGGTTGGTCGTCAATCACCAATTCGATTTCTTTGGGATAGATGTTGTAGCCGCCCGAAATGATCAAGTCCTTGCCGCGTCCTGCGATTTGAACATATCCGTCTTCGTCGATCTGCCCCAAGTCACCCGTAATAAAGAACCCGTCCGCGCGCAGTTCCTCGCGGGTTTTTTCGGGCATTTGCCAATAGCCTTTAAAGACGTTTGGCCCGCGTACTTCGATCACGCCAATCTCGCCTTGTGGCAGGGTTTCCCCGGTTTCAGGATTGGTTACTTTCACCTCGATCCCGGGCAGGGGCAGGCCAACTGTGCCTGCTTTACGCGCGCCTACATATGGGTTTGAGGTATTCATATTCGTTTCAGTCATGCCGTAGCGTTCTAGGATGCGTTGGCCAGTCCGTGTTTCGAATTGTTCATGCGTTTCTGACAGCATCGGAGCAGAGCCTGAAATGAACAGCCGCATATGTGCCGCGGCATCTCGCGTGAAGCCGTCGTGATCCAATAGGCGCGTGTAGAACGTAGGCACGCCCATCATGCTGGTCGCGCGTGGCATATGTGCAAGGATGGTGTCAGGGTTGAAGGCTGGCATGAACACCATCGCGCCGCCGCAGAGCAGCATCACATTACTTGCAACAAAAAGCCCATGTGTGTGAAAAATAGGTAGCGCATGCAGCAACACGTCATCTTTGGTGAAACCCCAAAACGACTTTAGAACGTCCGAGTTTGAAAGCAGGTTATCCTGCGTTAGCATTGCCCCCTTGGAGCGCCCCGTTGTGCCTGATGTATAAAGGAACGCGGCCAGATCATCGCCCTTGCGCGCAATCGTTTCAGTCGTTTCCGGCTGCGCCTTTGCCGCCTCCATGAGCGATCCAGTTCCCGCACCATCCAGTGTTAAAACCTTTGCGCCAGTGCGCCTGGCGATCGGGGCGATGCCAGCTTCCTTGGCAGGATCGCAAATCACCAGTTTTGCACCGGAATTTTCGATGAAATAGTCCAGCTCACTTGCAGTGTAAGCGGTGTTCAATGGTAGGAAAATCACACCTTTTTGCACACAGGCTGCATATACGGCCAATGCTTCGGGTGATTTGTGAACCTGTAATGCAAGCCTATCACCAGGTTTTAGTCCTAGTGCCACCAACGCGCCGCCGATTTGTGCCGCTTTTCGCAAGAATACATCATGTGTCAGCGTGCTGCCGTTTTCAAGATGCAAGAACGCGGTATCCTTGCCCAAATGCGGGGCGAACAATGCATCGTAAAGTGGGTTGCTCATAGTGCCTCGCTGGCAGTCTTTCGGATCAATTCGCCGTCAAACTGCCCTTTCAATCCGATACAGACAATCCCTAAAGGCGCGTTTGCGGGGGCTTGCGTAATTTCCCACCTTTTGCCGACGATGTGCAGGGCTTGGCGTTCATCCCCGTTTACCGGATCAAAGAACCCTTTTACGCGCGTGACGTTAAGCGAGGGCGCAGTCAGTTTTGCGGCAAGCGTCGATCCTTCAAGTCTGCTAGAACAAGGCAATGCAATACTCTCAAACAGCGCATCCGCATGGCCCGTTTGCTGGCTTAGAATAGGTGTTGCGCCTAGCCCCAGAACCAGATCAAGGGGTGTTTTTCCTTGCGTTGCAGATAGTGTTTTGGCGCGTGGGGCTGTTTGGCCTAACCAGCTTTCAAGCGTTGACATGGTTTCGCGACTGACCAAATCCGATTTGTTCATCACGACCAAATCGGCATCTGCTAGTTGGCGCGTTATGATGTCGCCGATGTATTCGTCGCGCGCAGCGTCGCGGATGGTTTCAGCATCGACAAGTACAATGGTCCCATCGGGGGTAAAACCGTCAAGTAAAGTCACCGACGCTGCAATTGCAGAGGGAATTGCGACGCCGGAACATTCGATCACCACTTGATCGGGACGCATGGGTAGGTTTCCAAGGTCAATCAACGCCGCACTTAGGTCGGAACCAAACGTGCAACACACACAGCCGCCTGCAATGGAAATCAAATCATCACCTTGCGCTTCAATCAGATCTTCATCAATCGGCAATGCGCCAAATTCATTCACCATGATCGCCAGTTTGCGCCCGTTCGCAGTGCGCAAAAGGTGGTTCACCATGGTTGTCTTGCCGGCACCCAGATAGCCGCCGATGATGGTAACGGGAAGTGCTTCAGGCATCAGCGGCCGCAAAAACACGTCCACCTTGAACGGTGCCCCAGACTTCGACGTCTTTTAGGTCTTCTGGCTTGGCAACGCGGGGATCGCTTTCAAGTACTGCGAAATCAGCGCGTTTGCCGACCTCGATTGAACCGACAAGCCCGTCCATGTGAAGCGAATGCGCAGCCCCCATAGTGATTGCCCAAAGGGCTTCATCCACAGTGATTTTTTCATGCTCACCTTGCACGCGACCGGAACGTGTCAGACGATTGACTGCACACCATGCGGTGAACAATGGTCCCAAGGGCGTGATTGGTGCGTCAGAATGCACAGCCAGTGGAACACCGCAATCAAGTGCTGTGCGCGCGGCATTCATACGCAGGGCGCGATCAGGACCAACGGTTAGATTGTAATGCTCATCACCCCAATAGAATTGGTGGTTGGCGAATAAATTGACGCTCATCCCGAGGGCCGCCATGCGAGTAAATTGCGCGCGATCAGCCAGTTGGCAGTGCTGTAGAACAAAACGGTGATCGTTTGAGGGATGCTTTTTCAACGCCAGTTCTAGCTTTTCAATGGCCAACTGCGTGGCTTGATCCCCATTCGTGTGCGTATGAACCTGAATGCCTTCTGCCAGCGCCAGTTCATAAATTTCCAGCATCTGTTCAGGGGACACGTACCAAAGGCCGTTGGGCGCACCATTGTGATAGCCTGGCCAACGCAAGCGCGCGGAATAGCCTTGGATCGACCCATCTGCGACCAGCTTGATGCGTCCCAAAGATAAACGGTCTGTTGAGAGCTTTTTCAGACGCGCAACTTCTGGGATCAATTCGGACGGTGCAAGACCAAGGAAAAACCGTAAAGGCACAACGCAGGCCGGGAAAGTCGGCTCGCCCGTCACGCGCAGCATCATGTCGACCGCATCTGGTTCAAGGCGCGCTGCAAGGTCCGTCACCGTGGTGACACCCGTGCGGACGCAAAGTCGGGCGAAATCGCGTAGACCCCGTTCGTCAGCGTCCGTCATTGAGCGGTTCATTCCCACATGTGCGCCCACTGGGGTCATCGCATCCGGGCCTTTCAACTCGCCTGTGGGCAATCCATCGTTTCCAAGCGGAATACCGGGATGGTTCACACCATTCTTCATCAAGCCAGAAAGTTCTAAAGCTTTGGAATTCACATATAGAATATGACCAGAGGCGTTCAGTACACCAATCGGGCGTGTCGCGCTGACGCTATCAAGCTGTTCGCGCGTGACGGGTTTGTTCTCAAGATAAATCGGATCAAGCTGCCAACCTGTGAGGGGGGCGTGAGGATCGTCTAGCTTTGCCTCCGCAGCTTTTAACGCCTCTAAGACGGCCTCGATGCTTTTGCTGCCATTCCACACGATACCGTTTGGATCCATTCGATCAAAATAGCCGCAGTAGACATACCGCCAAAGTGTGCCTTCCATTGTGTGCGCATGCCCTTCGACCAAACCGGGAAACAGAACCTTGTCGGCAAAGCGTTCGTCCAATTCGTAGTCGCCCCATGTCGCGACTTCGTCCAGCGATCCAACCGCCAGAATACGACCTTCGCGAATCGCCACGTGACTTGCGTCGGGCTTTTGAGGGTTCATCGTCACGATCTTTTTGGCTGAAAATACAGTAGTCTTCATCAAACTTCCTCGCATGGGGATGTGCTGTTTTCCCTAACGTAAGCAGGATTTATTTGCGTGCAAACAAATTCTTTCGAAACGGGAAGTGTCGCGGCGTTCTCAAATTTTTTACTTTTAAGAGTTGCCCTGAAGGAAATCCCCTGTTTAGGCTGAAGGCATAAACAACAAAAACCTGCCAAAAGGTTCCAAAAACTAGGGAGTTAAAATGAAACACTTTATTAAAGGCATCGCCGCAAGCGTCGCTTTGGCTGCTGTCATGGCGACCAGCGTCGTCGCGGAAGGTCACAAAACAGGCGGAACGCTTGTCACGGTGATCGGCACCAATGTGCGTAACTTGAACGCGGCCGTGCAATCGGGCATCGCAACTGGTTATCCAGCAGCGCAACTGTTCGCATCGCCCTTGCGGTACGACGAAAACTGGGAGCCCCAGCCATACCTTGCTCAAAGCTGGGAAGTGTCCGAGGACGGTTTGAAGGTTACTTTGAACCTGGTGCCAAACGCGGTTTTTCATGACGGTCAGCCGATCACATCAGAAGACATCGCGTTTTCTGTTGATGTGATCAAAGCAAACCACCCGTTCAAATCCATGTTCGCGCCTGTTGAAAGCGTTGACACACCGGATGAGCACACAGCAATTCTGAACCTAAGCCAACCGCACCCAGCGTTGATCTTGGCGATGTCTGGCCAGTTGATGGCAATCATTCCCAAGCACATCTATGGCGATGTCCCGATTGACGAGGTGAAAACCCATCCACGTAATAACGAAAACCCTGTTGGGTCTGGTCCGTTCAAACTGGTTGAGTATAAATCAGGTGAACATGTGATCCTTGAGCGTTTTGATGATTTCTTCATTGAAGGCCGTCCGTATCTTGATAAGGTTGTGATGCGCATCATCACAGATCCATCCGCACGCGCGATTGCCTATGAAAATGGTGAAATCCTACTTGGTGCATTCGAGCAGCAACCGCGTATTATCAACCGTCTCAAGAAGGTCGATAGCCTGACCGTTACACCAGATGGCTACGGCGCGATCGGCCCGCTTGATTGGCTTGCAATGAACACACAGCGTGGTCCTTTGAAAGATGTGCGCGTACGTCAGGCGATTGCACATGCGGTGGACAAAAACTTTGTCCACAAAGCATTGATGCAAGGGACAGCGGCGGATTCCAGAACCGGTATTCACCCTGATAGCCCGTTCTACAACGCTGATGTGCCAGACTATCCGCTTGATCTGGAAAAGGCGGCAGCGCTGTTGGACGAAGCTGGCTTCCCAGTTGGAGACAACGGTTCACGCATGGAACTGACGATTGATTTCGGCTGGCCCGGTGTCAAAGCGCAAGTTGAGTATGTGAAAGCAGCGTTGAAAAAAGTCGATATCGACGTGACAGTACGTGCGTCTGCTGACTTCCCAACCTGGGCCAAGCGCATGGGCGAAATGGACTTCGACATGAGCTGGGATACCGTCTTTAACTGGGGCGACCCTGTGATCGGTGTTCACCGTACCTACGTCAGCTCGAATATCGGCAAAGGTGTTTGGTCGAACACGCAAGGTTATTCCAACGCTCGTGTTGACGAACTTCTAGATATGGCCGCGAAAGAGGGCGATACAGAAAAACGCAAAGCACTTTACGACGAGTTCCAAGCGATCATTGCCGCTGAAGTGCCTGTGTATCATGTGAACACACTGCCGTATCACACTGTCTTCAACAACAAGGTGAAGAACGCACCCATGGGTATCTGGGGTACGTCCACACCCATCGACATGGTTTGGATCGACGAATAATCCGACCCTATCAGAGCGCGGTTTGCATCGCGCTCTGATCTCTCCCTTTTCCTAAAGTTCCTACAGGGGTGTTCATGCAGATTCTGCAAAATTTCGCGATCAGATCTGGTTATGCGGTGATCTTGCTGATCGCTGTTCTTGTTCTAAATTTCTCTATGATGCACCTCGCACCCGGTGATGTGGCCGATACAATCAGCCAAAGCATGGGGGGGGCTGATCAAGAATTGCTTGATAAAATTCGCGCTGATTACGGCCTTGATCAACCTTTCCTGATCCAGCTTGGTCATTATATCGGTGGCGTCCTTCAATTTGATCTTGGTTTTTCGTTCTTTTACAACCAGCCAGTGACGGACCTTATTTTACAGCGACTTCCCGCGACATTGCTTTTGGTAATCACCGCGCAGGTGCTGGCACTTCTTATTGGCGTTGTCATGGGGGTTATTTCTGCGCGTCGCCCCAACGGAATGCTAAGCCATTTCGTCACGTTTCTCGCGCTTTTCGGTTATGCTGCGCCGGTTTTCTGGACAGGAATCCTGCTGCTCATAGCGTTCTCTCTCAAAATTCAGTGGTTTCCCGTCGCGGGCATGATGGACGTTTCCGTCGATGGCGGGTTTTGGTTCCGTGTTGGCGATATCGCCCGCCATATGGTGCTGCCTGTTGTAACGTTAGGCTCAATTTTTCTGGCGCTCTATTCGCGCCTAGCGCGCGCTACGATGATGGAAACCCTAGGGTCCGATTTCGTGCGCACGGCCAAGGCGAAAGGCCTGTCACCCAACCAGGTGGTTTACAAGCACGCTCTCAAGAACTCTCTGTCGCCAGTAATTACCTTGGCGGGTTTGCAGTTTTCCGCAGTGATTTCAGGCGCGGTTCTTGTCGAGGCGGTGTTCAGTTGGCCGGGTCTTGGTACGCTTGCATTCCAGTCCATCATCGCGCGCGATACGCCAACGATCCTTGGCATTCTCTTCTTTTCTGCCTTTGTTGTCATCATCGGCAACCTTCTTACCGACCTCGCGCTTCGCCTTATTGATCCCCGCGTAGGAGGCAAAGGATGAGCCTGATTGACCCTGACAACATAGTGCCAGAAGCACGCTCACCCTTTTCCGAAGCCTGGGAGATGTTTCGCGGCAATACAGCCGCAATGATCGCGCTGGTAGTGCTAAGCATTATCGTTCTAGCGGCAATATTTGGGCCCTATATCTATCCTACAGATCCGTTTGAAATGGTCTGGGCACCGTTTTCGCCCCCCGGTGTGGATGGCTTCATTCTTGGTACAGATTATTTAGGGCGCGATTTGTTGTCTGCGCTGATTCACGGGGCGCGTGTGTCGATCATTATCGGCCTTGCCGCTGCGGCGGTCTCTATTCTGATCGGGGTGACAGTGGGTGCGCTGGCAGGGTTCTATAAAGGATGGGTTGAAGAACTTTTGATGCGTATCACGGAATTCTTTCAAGTTTTGCCAACGCTTTTGTTTTCTATGGTGATTGTCGCCCTTTTTGGCGCGTCATTGCCGATGATTACTTTCGCTATCGGCGTCGTAAGCTGGACAGCCGTCGCGCGCATCACCCGCTCTGAATTTTTGCGCATACGTGAATTGGAATATGTCATGGCTTCCCGCGCGTCGGGTGCGAGCAACGCCAAACTGATGTTCCGCGTAATTCTACCAAACGCGCTGCCACCGATAATAGTACAGGCTGCGCTTATGGTCGGAACTGCAATCTTGTTTGAGGCAGGATTATCGTTCCTTGGCCTGACGGACCCGAATGTCGTGTCATGGGGCCAAGTTATCGGATCCAATCGTCAATACATTCTCGACGCAAGTTACACAGTGACAATACCAGGTCTTGCCATTTTTATCACGGTGCTTTGCATTTCTCTCGTCGGGGACGGGCTGAACGATGCGCTTAACCCCAAGTTGAGGTCGCGCTAATGGCTTTGCTCAGTGTCAAAAACCTGCGGATCGATATCAAAACCCGCGCGGGTGTCTCCCCCGTAATCGACGATCTCTCATTCGATCTAGAAGCGGGTGAGTCCCTAAGCTTCGTGGGCGAATCCGGTTGCGGTAAATCTATGACCGCGCTTGCGCTTATGGGGTTGTTGCCCGAAGGCGTCGGCAGTGTTGCCTCCGGCTCGATCATGTTTGATGGGGAAGATCTGACCACTGCGTCAGAAACCCGTATGCGCGAAATTCGTGGCAATGATATTTCGATGATTTTTCAGGAACCCATGACGTCGCTTAACCCGCTTTATACGGTTGGTGAACAGATTGCAGAAGTCTTGCGCGCGCACCAAGGGTTGTCGCGTAAACAAGCCTGGGACATGGCAATTGAGCTGCTGGATGCTGTGCGTATCCCGAACGCCAAAGCGCGCGCAGAAGATTATCCCTTCCAGATGAGCGGCGGACAAAGACAGCGAGTGATGATTGCGATTGCCCTTGCCTGTAAACCCAAAATTCTGATCGCGGATGAACCAACGACGGCGCTGGATGTGACCGTTCAAGCGCAGATTTTTGATCTGCTGCAAGATATGCGTCGTCAAACCGGTAGCTCGATTATTCTAATTACCCACGATATGGGGGCGGTTGCCGAAATGGCAGAGCGGATGATTGTAATGTACGCGGGTCGCAAGGCTGAACTTGGCCCTGTCGAGACGATCATTGAACACCCGCGCCATCCTTACACGGCTGGTTTGATTTCGTGCGTGCCGCATATCTTATCGACCCTTACAGAAGAACGTGAAGATCTGGTTGAGGTTCCCGGAATTGTTCCATCCTTGCTTGATTTTGGTAAAGACGTGTGCCTTTTCGCCTCACGCTGCCGACACGCGCAGGCGCAGTGCGTGAAAGAACGTCCACCAGAAGTCAGCTTTGGTGATGCCCATCAAGCCGCCTGTTGGCGCGCGCAGGAGCTTTGATATGACCGATACAACGCTTCTCAACGTCGAAAATATGACCGTGCGCTTTGCTGTGAAGCGCGGACGTGGATTTGGAAAAAATGCTTATCTTCACGCGGTTGATGACGTCAGCTTCAAAATCAACAAAGGCGAAACGCTTGCGATCGTTGGTGAATCCGGCTCTGGAAAAACGACTACAGCTCTTGCCGTTGCGCGCCTTGTTAATAGCTACAAGGGCAAGGTCGAGCTGGGGGATACAGACCTGCTTAAACTCGGCGATGAAGATCTGCGCCAAGCGCGCGCGAGGGTGCAGTTTATTTTTCAAGACCCCTATTCGTCGCTTAATCCGCGTTTGCGCGCAGGGGATATTGTGCGTGAACCAATGGAAAGTCTTGGCGATATGGGCGAGGCCGAAAAATCCGAGCGCGTTGATTTTCTGTTTGAGGCCGTTGGGTTACGCCCCGAGCAACAGCGCCTTTTCCCGCATCAGTTTTCAGGAGGTCAACGTCAGCGTATCGGCATCGCGCGCGCGCTGGCAACTCAGCCAGAGCTGATCATTTGCGATGAACCTGTTTCGGCGCTTGATGTTGCCGTGCAAGCGCAAATCCTGAACCTCTTGCGGAAGTTGCAAAAGGACTTTGGTCTCACCTATTTGTTCATTTCACACGACCTTGGCGTGGTGCAACATATGTGCGATTCCATCGCTGTGATGTATATGGGTAAGATCGTCGAGCATGGTCCGCGTCTTGATATCTTCAACGCGCCGCAACATCCCTACACGCGCGCACTGCTCTCTGCGGTGCCTTCGGTGGAAAAAGCGCGTCGTGCGCAGACCAAACGCATTCTTATTCCGGGCGACCCGCCTGATCCGGTGAACCTGCCTGCGGGATGTCGTTTTGCCAATCGCTGCCCCGTGGCGCAGGACACTTGCCGCCGTGATGAGCCCGAATTGATAAATGGCGTCGCCTGTCATTTCCCGAACGCCGAGATTTAGCGCTTTGGCTTTTCACTGATCCAAAGGTTTATCACTCCTTCAACAACAGCGGTGCCATCTTTTCTTCTGGCCGTAACTTTGATTGGCAAGTCGCCCACGATCCAATTGGCTGGATCACTGATTGCTTCACAAATCAAATCGGTATCGGCTTTTGCTGGATATTTCAGCTTCATCCCCTTGGGAATCCAGCGCAAGTGCCGCGGGATGGTTGCTTCTGCCAGAAATCCCATCGCCATTTCTAACCCATTGGCCACGGCAATCACATGCACCGTTCCAATGTGGTTTTGAACGGAACGGCGCTTCTTCAACGCGATCTCGCAATGGCCCGGTTCCAGCTTTTGAACCAAAGGGCGAATGGTGCGAAAATAGGGGGCTTTGCGCGCGGCATAGATTGAAAAAAGCTGCCGCCCAAAAGGCAGGCCTAGCGTCTTCTCATAACTGCGCAGAATGTAGGGTTTGCTCATTTCCGGCCTCTCGGGTTACGTTTGAGGTAGGTTAGGGCAAGCAAAGCGCGCTTGCATCCATGACGCGGCGAAAGGGATCACGATGACACAGAACAAAACGCAGGTGACACCAGTTGATCCGCTGGATTTCATCAATGCAGTGGAAGACCCAACCCGCAGGGCGGATGCTTTGGTATTGTTTGAACTCTATAAGCGCATCACTGGTTTCAAACCACGTATGTGGGGGCCTACGATTATTGGCTTTGGCCGGTATCACTACACCTATGAAAGCGGCCGCACTGGTGATTCACTCGCCTCTGGCTTCTCTCCGCGCAAGGCTAACTTATCGATCTATATTGTGCCGGGCTATCACGAGTACGACGAAATCCTGTCGCGGCTTGGCAAACATAAGATAGGGAAATCCTGCCTCTATGTGAACAAGCTTGCTGATGTTGATATGGCTGTTCTGGAAGAATTGATCCGCACTGGTCTGAAAGACCTTGAGAAGATTTGGCCTGTGCATCCCGCGTAAGCTGTGTGATGATTTCATGCTTTGACCTATAGTCCGGATACCCAAAAACATGGACCCGTTCCTTTTTTATAGCTTTCTAATTGCGACCTTTCTTATCGTGGTCACGCCCGCCCGTCCGTGGCGCTTGCCTCTTCTCAAGCCGTTCGTTTTGGACCAAAGGCGGCTATATTGACCGTCGCGGGGGATGCGCTTGGCTCGGTTGTGCATATTCTGATCGCTGTCGCCAGTTTGAACACCTTGCTTGCGTTGTCAGATATCATTCTGCCCTACTTGCAAATTCTGGGCGGTGTGTTCATCCTATATTTCGCCCCCGAGCTTTCGCCGATGGCCGCAAACCCGAACCAGATGCGGTGGCCCCAAGTGCGTCACCCGCGACGTTCTTCGCGGGGTTTGTGGCTTGCGTCAGCAACCCCAAAGCTATCGTGTTCTTCATCGCCCTTTTCCCCGCGTTCATTTCGCCCGGTCATAGTGTGGCCATGCAATTTCTGATTTACGGTGCGATTTTCGTGACGTTGGATGTGGCGTTTTTCCTTGGCTATGCGCTGCTCGCGATGGTGAGCTTTCGCAAGGCCATGTCCAACCGCGTGCGCATCGAAACGTTAAGTGGTTTTGGTTTGCTCGGCGTAGGACTGGCGCTTGTTGTGAAAGGCTACCGCGCTTTGCCCAGCAGTTAAACCGCGCTCCCTTTCTGGACAAAACCCGCCACCTGTGAAAAAGCAGCGCCAACAGGAGAGCATCCCATGACCACCACACGTTTCGCCCCATCGCCCACAGGTTACATCCACGTTGGCAACCTGCGCACGGCGCTATTCAACTACATGATCGCTGCCAAAAACGTTGGCACCTTCATTTTGCGCATCGACGACACCGATCCTGTGCGCTCGGAAGAAAAGTATGTGGACGCGATCAAGCAGGACTTAGAGTGGCTTGGTCTGACGTGGGACAAGGTGGAACGCCAGTCGGACCGCATGGATCGCTATAGGGAAACCGCGGACAAACTGCGCGAAATGGGCCGCTTTTACGAGGCATTTGAAACGCCAACAGAACTGGATCTGAAGCGCAAAAAGCAGCTTAATATGGGCAAACCACCTGTCTATGATCGTTCTGCCTTGGCACTGACTGAGGCCGAAAAAGACGCGATGCGCGCAGAGCGCGGCAATGGGGTGTGGCGCTATAGGCTGGACCAGGAGCGGATCGAGTGGACGGACGGCATCCTTGGGGACATCTCCATTGATGCAGCTTCTGTGTCTGACCCAGTGCTTATTCGCGGCGATGGTCAGGTGCTTTATACGTTGGCTTCTATCGTGGACGACACGGATATGGGTGTGACCCATGTTGTGCGTGGCTCTGACCACGTTACCAACACGGCAACGCAAATCCAGATGATCCGTGCGATTGGCGGGACGGTGCCTGAATTTGCACATCACTCGCTTTTGACAGGGCCTCAGGGTGAATCCTTGTCCAAACGTCTTGGCACTTTGGCGCTGCGTGATTTGCGTGAAGCTGGTGTTCAGCCGATGGCGTTGCTGTCGCTTTTGGCGCGACTTGGATCGTCCCAACCTGTTGATCTGCGCACGTCTATGGATGAGTTGATCGAGGGTTTTGATATTTCTCAATTCGGCTCTGCTCCGACGAAATTCGACGCGGATGATCTTTACCCTTTAACAGCGCGTTACAATCACACGCTGCCACTCAGCGCAGTCGCAGATCGTATTGCAGCCCTCGGCGTGCCCGCCGATCAAGCTGAACGCTTTTGGGATGTGGCACGCGAAAACATCACGGTGCTTAGCGACCTGTCTGAATGGTCCGATCTTGCGCAAAACGGGGCAGATCCAATTATTGATGCGGGCGATGAAGACTTCATTGCGCAAGCAATGATGATGCTGCCTGATGGTCCCTACACAGACGCCACATGGGGTGAATGGACGTCCGCTGTGAAAGAGGCGACAGGGCGCAAAGGCAAAGGCCTCTTCATGCCGCTGCGCAAAGCCGTCACAGGGCGCGAACGTGGACCTGATATGGCGTCCTTGATGCCGCTTCTCCAAGTCATCAAGGCAAAGGCGTAACATCATGGCAGAGCAAGCCAAATTCCTCACAGGCTCGCTCTTCAAGCATGTTTCGGTGATGTCGCTTACGGCCTCGGTTGGGCTAATGGCTATCTTCTTGGTCGATTTCGTGGATATGATTTTCATCTCCATGCTCGGCAAGGCAGAATTGGCGGCAGCAGTAGGATACGCGGGCGCGATCCTCTTTTTCACGACCTCTTTCGGGATTGGTATGTCCATTGCAGCAGGGGCTTTGGTGGCGCGTGCACTCGGGGCTGGGAACGAAGAAGAAGCCAAGCGCAAAGCAACTCATGCATTGATCTACGGCTTTGCATTCGGATCGATATTCGCGGCCCTTGTTTGGCTAAACCTCGGGTTTTTCGTCACGCTACTTGGAGCAAGCGGGGAAACCCATGCGCTTGCGGTGCATTATCTACAAATCATTGTCCCGACATTGCCATTTCTGATGATCGGCATGGTTGGTGGGGCGATCTTGCGTGCACATGGGGATGCGAAACGCGCAATGATGGCAACGATTTACGGCGGTTTGGTGAATGCGGTCCTTGATCCGATTTTGATCTTTGGCCTTGATCTGGAACTGACGGGCGCAGCACTTGCATCGGTTGCGGCGCGCCTTACGATTGCGGCGGTGTCCCTGTTGCCGATCATCAAGCACTACGGTGGCTTTGTAAAACCAGAGACGCGCGATCTGATGCTTGATCTGCGTCCGGTGTTCGCCCTCGCATTCCCTGCAATCCTGACCCAACTCGCCACCCCAATCGGCCAAGCATATGTGACACGCTCTATGGCGGAATATGGTGAAGCGGCGGTTGCGGGCATGGCCATTGTGGGTCGCCTGACACCCATTGCATTCGGCGTAATCTTTGCGCTCTCAGGCGCGGTTGGCCCCATCATCGGGCAAAATTTCGGAGCAGGTCAACACGACCGAGTACGCGGAAGTTTCTTGGCTGGCATCAGCTTTGTCGGGATTTTCGTGGTCTTTATGACTGCGCTGTTGTTTTTGTTGCGCGCACCCATCGCGGATATTTTCACGGCTGAGGGCATCACGCGCGAACTGGTCTATCTTTTCTGTGGTCCCCTTGCGCTGGCTTTCTTTTTCAACGGTCTTTTGTTTGTGGCGAATGCTAGCTTTAACAATCTTGGGCATCCCTACTACTCGACCTGGTTGAACTGGGGACGTCACACGATTGGCACGATCCCCTTGGTTGTCCTAGGCGCAGCCTGGTACGGCGCGGCGGGTGTTCTTATCGGTCAAGCTGTCGGTGGTGTTCTTTTTGGTGTCCTCTCGGCTTGGCTGGCATTGCGTGTAATGCGCAAGGCAAAAGCACAAGCTAGCGAGATCGCAAAACCAGATCCTTTCGCGCGTCAGGCGCGTCAAATGCAGCATGGTTTCTGGAAACGCTAAACGCGCGTGATCGAACACTCTAGCGCGTGCAGTGCATCATCCACAAAACCGGTTTCTGACGCACTTAGAACTTGATGGCGCGGATAAAGCGGCGCGGCGCGGTCATCCAGAATAGGCGCGTCCCAACCATGGGTCGTGGCAAAGAAAAGCGCGGCACCCGCTTCGCCAAATTCGTTCAAATACCCTTGGACGACTACATCCAGATAGCTCATCAAGATTGGATGTGTCTTGCTTGCGGCGGCATGTTTGCCTGCTGGAATTTCATAAATTGCGGTATTTGGCAGACCTTCAAGCGCGACCCGTTCATAGGCAAATTCACGTTCATCCAAGGCGTCCCAATCTGCATTCGGGACATCTGCGCTTAGCCCGTCAATTTCGCACAAAGGATCACGTACAGCGGTCAAAAACGCGACATCGCGCAACGCTGTATGGTGCCACGCGCGTGCCCAGCCTTTGATGCGTTCACGGCGAATGTTGGGGTAATCCTGCGTCGCGCGGTTGACCAAGCTACCGTAGCCAAAAAAGCGTGGCGCGCTCATTCTTGTGCACGCAAAATTTGCGCGGGCCGCGCAGTTAAAGGACGCCAAGCAAAGGCCAACCCTGATAGAAGTGTGGCGAACACGCCGCCTAGAATGATGGCCAAAGCGTTGCTCCAAATGACTTCATAGCTGGTTTCCATGATGAACGTGCTTACGGCCCAGCCGCCCAAAATGCCAGCGCCCAACGCAACCAGGCCAGCGCATCCGCCCAAGATCGCAGCGCGCAATGCAAAGCTGGTCAGGATCAAGCGTCGCGTCGCACCAAGTGTACGTAGGACAGCGGCCTCAAATGTGCGCGCTTGTTCGCCTGCGGCAGACGCCCCGATCAACACAAGGAAACCGGTCAGAAGCGTCGCAGCCGCGCCATAGCTTACTGCTGCGGCCAAGCCAGACAGAATACTGGAGACACGTTCAATAGCATCTCCAACACGGATCGCGGTAATGTTTGGAAAGGCTGTGCTAAGGTCGCGCAATATCCCTGCTTCGGCCTCTGGCGTTGCATAGACGGTTGAAATGAAACTATGCGGTGCCCCTGACAAGGCGGCGGGGTTCATCGACATGATAAAGCCAATGCCAGCCGTTGAAAAATCTACTTCGCGAAAGCTTGAAATCGTGGCGGTGATATCGCGACCAAGGATGTTCACAGTCAACTCATCCCCCAAATTCAACCCCATTTCTTCAGCTTCTTCGGCCGCAAAGCTGACCAGTGGTGGCCCTGTATAATCTGCGGCCCACCAAGTCCCGTCCAGCAGGCGCGTATTATCTGGTAGATCTGTTGAGTAGGTGATCCCGCGATCACCCTCTAACACCCAATGATCCCCCGCAGTATCACTGGCGGGTGCGCCGTTAATCTGGGTAATAATCCCACGTAACATTGGCGCACTGTCGATACGACTTACAGCGGGATTGTTGTTGAGCCGTTCCAGATATCCCGGCATTTGATCCTTTTGGATATCAACAAAGAAATAAGATGGCGCAACGCTAGGTAAATCGCGCGCAATTGCGCCACGCAGGTTGCCGTCGATCTGTCCGACGGCGGCCAAGACTGACAGGCCAAGACCTAAGGACAGGACAACAGAAACTGCTTCTTCCCGTGGCCCCGAAATTGCGCTTAAGGCCCAGCGCAGGCTGGGTCGTCCTCTGGCCCAAAGCGCGATGTATTTGGCGATGAAACGGATCAGATGCGCTGCAAGAACGAGCAAGATCAACGCTCCAAAGATGCCGCCTGCGGTCCATAGCGTTAGGAATGTCGTGCCTGAGAACCAGCTGGCGAGCGCTAATAATACAGCGACCATCACAACTGTCGCGATGATATAGCGTAGCGCTGGCAAGCGCGTACTGCTTTGCCCTGCATCGCGAAACAGTGTCGCTGCACGGATGTTTTCGGTGCGTGATAGCGGCCATGTTGTGAAGATAAGTGCGGTTAAGACACCGTAAACAGCTGCTTCGAACAGAGGTTGTGGGTAAAGCGCGAAAGCGGCTGGAATGGGCAGGCGTTCAGTAATGAGCGGAGCCAAGGCTAAAGGTGCAACGGCCCCCAAGATCAGACCGATAGCGATGCCAAGCAGGCTAAGCAGTCCGATCTGGATGAAATAGGTTTGAAAGATCACTGCGCGTTCCGCCCCAAGTGTGCGCAACGTAGCGATCACTGATGTTTTGCCTTTGAGATAGCTGTTCACCGCGGCGGACACGCCCACACCACCAACGGCCAGGCCTGACAAGCCAACCAATACAAGAAATGCGCCCAAACGATCTACAAATTGCGCCACTCCCGGTGCCCCATTGCGCGCATCGCGCCAGCGCAGGCCGCTTTCAGCGAACTCCGCATCTGCTCGGGAGCTTAACCCATCCAGATCGGTGCCTTCGGGCAAATCTAAACGATACTTGCTTGAAAACAGGGTGCCAGCGTTCAGCAATCCAGACGCTTCGAGCGCATCGCGCAGAACAATTACACGCGGCCCCAGCGCAAAACCGCCGCCCGCGCTATCAGGTTCATCCGTCAGAACTGCAGTCAGGCGAAATTCCTGTGTCCCCAACTTGAACACATCGCTTATGCTTAATCCCAGTCTATCCATCAAAACACGTTCCATCACCGCACCGGGTAATACGTTTTGTTCGCCAAGCGCATCTGCGATAGGTATGGACGGCTCTAGCCCGACTTCGCCGATCAGCGGATAGAATTCATCCACTGCCTTCACCTGTGTCAGACCGCGTTCATCGCCGACGACAACCATAGATCGAAAATCAGCGATTTCGGACACACGTAGTGCATTAGCCTCCATCCATGCGCGTTCGCTTTCATCTGCGAAACGATAGGTCAACTCTAGCTCTGCATCACCGCCCAAAAGGGCCGCGCCTTCGCGGGCCAAACCCGCTTCAATCGAGGCGCGTACAGTGCCGACTGCGGCAATAGCGGCCACACCAAGTGCAAGGCAGGCCAAAAAGATGCGAAATCCTTTTAACCCACCGCGTAACTCGCGTCGCGCGAATTCATAGGCGAGCGACAGGCTCATGCCTGCGTCTCTTCAATGCGACCATCGCGCAAACGCACGACCGTACCACAGCGCGTTGCCAAAGCGTTGGAGTGTGTGACCAGAACCAAGGTGGCGCCGTCGCGCGCTTGTAACTCAAACAATAGGTCCATGATCGCCGTCCCGTTGGATTCATCCAGATTGCCCGTCGGCTCGTCCGCCAGCAAAATTTCGGGACGCACCACCATTGCACGCGCAAGCGCAACACGTTGTTGTTCCCCGCCTGACATCTGGCTGGGATAGTGGGTAATACGATGGCCTAACCCGACGATTTCCAATTCCGTCTTGGCCTTTGCAAAAGCGTCCTTATCCCCAGCCAGTTCCAAGGGCGTCGCCACGTTTTCCAAAGCAGTCATTGTCGGGATCAGATGAAACGACTGAAACACAACCCCCATGGAGGCACGGCGAAACCGCGCCAAAGCGTCTTCGTTCATCGCCGTTAAGTCTTGGCCCAAGGCGGTAATTTTTCCTGCGTTCGCACGCTCTAAGCCGCCCATTAGCATGAGCAAGGAAGACTTGCCCGAACCCGACGGTCCAACTAAGGCCAAAGAGCTTCCTTGTTGCACGTCAAGCGTGATGCCATGCAAGATATCCACCCGCCCGGCATTGCCATCCAGCGAAAGAGTTGCATCTTTAAGAGAGAGAACAGCGGTCATTTCGGGCAGCCTGCAAATAAGGAGTGGTTATTTGGGATATGGGTTTTTCAAGGCAATCAACAAGGCGATAGGGTCAATTGCGCTGATATTTGTTCTGTTCACAGGTCAAACGACGACCGCACATGCGCAATCGACCACGATCGTTGCTTTCGGTGACAGCCTGACCCAAGGATATGGGTTGCTTGCGCGAGACGGATTTGTCGCGCAACTGGCAGAGTGGTTGAAATCGAATAGTCGTGACGGTGGTGAAGTCCGGCTGATCAATGCTGGCGTTTCCGGTGATACCACCGCTGGCGGCGCTGCACGGATTGATTGGACCCTGACGGAGGATGTGGACGGGATGATCCTTGCGCTTGGCGGTAATGATTTGCTGCGCGGAATTGATCCTGCAAACAGTCGCGCGAACCTAGAGCGTATTTTGCAAGCAGCTGCCAAGCGAGACTTGCCCGTCTTACTCATCGGGCTGGTGGCAACCAACAACCATGGTCCCGACTTCAAGGCTGAATTTGACCAGATCTACCCTGATCTGAGCGCGAAGTATCACACGCTATATGTGCAGGACTTCTTTGATGGCTTACTGGAAGCGGATGGCAGCGTTGATCGCAAGGCTGTGCGCGCCCGTATGCAATTGGATGGCATTCACCCCAACAAAGACGGCGTTCGCGATATCGTTGCGGAATTGGGACCTAGCGTTCTTGATCTAATTGATCTCGCGCGTTCAGGGGGTCAGTAGTTTGGTAAACAGCTGATCCAGATAGGACCGCGCTCCGTCTTCGCGGCTTTCTTCATCGGTTAGCAAAACCTCGGTCTGGGCGGCAAAGTCAGCATAATGCTGTGTGGTTGCCCAGATCGAAAACAAGAGGTGCGCGGGATCACACCGTGCGATTTTGCCAGTGTCCATCCAATTTGCGATCACCTCAATTTGCGCTTCGAACAGAGGTTTCAAATCTGACGACAGATGTGGTCCCATCCGCGGCGCACCTTGCAAGATTTCATTGGCGAACAAACGGCTTTCGCGCGGAAGTTCGATCGCCATGTCCAGCTTGCGATGCACATAGGCAAGGATTTCACGAATAGGGTCGCCCTGTGGATTCATTTCCCTTAACGGATCAAGCCATGTTTTCATCAATTGGTTTAGCAGCGTGACATGGATGTCTTCTTTGCCGTCAAAATAATAAAGAATGTTGGGCTTGCTCAGACCTGCTTGCTTGGCAATCTGATCCAATGTGGCCCCGCGATACCCATGACGTGAAAAAACTTCCAGAGCCGCGTCCAAAATCAGGCTGCGATTGCGCTGCTGGATGCGGCTAGGGGTTTTGCCAGGCTGTGAGGCAGTGTCGGTCACAGAGGTCATGGTCCAATTAAAACTGTGCTCAAGTATTGAGCGTTTTGAATGCTAGCCCCAAATGCGCAGAGCAAGACGACAAGTCAATCCTTGACTCATTCCGTTCTCATTGCAATCGTGTCTTTACCAAATGGTAAAAAAGTGACCGATCAGCCGGATCGGCAAAGTCTACGGGGGAAATGTCATGGCGGCACCGGGTGAAAATCTAAAGATCAACGGGGATCGCCTTTGGGACAGCCTGATGGATATGGCCAAAATCGGCCCCGGTGTGGCAGGTGGCAATAACCGTCAAACATTGACGGATGAAGACGCACAAGGGCGCGCCTTGTTCCAGAAATGGTGCGAAGATGCAGGCTGCACCATGGGCCTTGATAGCATGGGTAATATGTTTGCAGAGCGCGTCGGGACGGACCCTGACGCTTTGCCTGTATATGTGGGTTCCCACCTTGATACGCAGCCGACAGGTGGAAAGTATGACGGTGTCTTGGGTGTATTGGGTGGGCTGGAAATCTTGCGCACGATGAATGATCTGGGCATTAAAACCAAACACCCCATCGTTGTGACCAACTGGACCAACGAGGAGGGCACGCGCTATGCCCCCGCGATGCTTGCCTCTGGTGTGTTTGCGGGTGTGCATACCGAAGACTGGGCCTACGCGCGGACCGATGCGGAAGGCAAAAGCTTTGGCTCTGAGCTTGAGCGCATTGGTTGGAAAGGCGACGAACCCGTCGGCGCCCGTAAAGACAAAATGCACGCTTTTTTTGAGCTACATATCGAACAGGGTCCGATTTTGGAAGCCGAGGGCAAAGACATTGGCGTCGTCACCCACGGTCAGGGCTTGTCTTGGACGCAAGTGACGATCACTGGCAAAGACTCTCATACAGGATCAACGCCCATGCCCATGCGCAAGAACGCAGGGCTTGGCATGGCGCGGGTGTTGCAAGTTGTGGACGAGATTGCGTGGTCGCATAAACCCCATGCGGTCGGCGCGGCTGGGCATATCGATGTCTACCCCAATTCGCGCAATGTGATCCCCGGTAAGGTGGTATTCACAGTCGACTTCCGCTCGCCTGATTTGGCGGTGATTGAGGACATGGAAGCGCGTTTGCGTGTAGAGGCGCAGGCGATTTGCGATGAGATGGGCCTTGGTATCGAGTTCGAGAAAGTTGGCGGGTTTGATCCTGTGACCTTTGACGATGCTTGCGTCACAGCGGTGCGTTCTGCGGCGGAACGTCTCGGATATAGCCACATGAACCTGATTTCCGGCGCTGGCCATGATGCTTGTTGGATCAACAAATGCGCGCCTACGGCGATGGTGATGTGCCCTTGCGCGGATGGCTTGTCACATAATGAGGCGGAAGAGATATCAAAAGACTGGGCAACTGCCGGTGCGGATGTGTTGATGCACGCTGTTTTGGAGACGGCGCAGATTGTTGAGTGAGCGCTGGGGGCCAGCCCCCAGACACCCGGAGTTTAGTGGCAAGATGAAGACGACAAGAAAGGCGTGATGAGATGGGAACGAAAGTAATCAAAGGCGGTATGGTATGTACGGCGGATCGCACGTGGAAAGCGGATGTTCTGATCGAAGGCGAAGTGATCAAGCAGATCGGCGAAGACCTATTGGGCGACGAGTATATCGATGCGGAGGGTGCCTATGTGATCCCTGGTGGCATTGACCCGCACACACATCTTGAGATGCCTTTTATGGGGACCACCGCTGCCGAGACGTTTGAGACGGGGACTTGGGCGGCAGCGACTGGCGGCACGACTATGATCGTTGATTTCTGTTTGCCCGGCGCGGATGGTGATTTGAAGAACGCGATCAACGAGTGGCATCGCAAATCAGCGCCACAGATTTGTAGCGACGTTGGCTATCATATGGCGATTACCGGTTGGGACGAGAGTGTCTTCAACGGCATGAAGGATGCCGTTGATATGGGCGTGAATTCGTTCAAGCATTTCATGGCCTACAAAGGCGCGTTGATGATCGAGGACGATGAAATGTTCGCGTCGTTCAAGCGCTGTCGCGAGCTAGGTGCTTTGCCGATGGTGCATGCAGAAAACGGTGATCTGGTTGCTGAAATGCAGCAGAAATATTTCGATGAAGGAATTACGGGGCCAGAGGGCCACGCCTATTCTCGTCCACCCGAGTTTGAGGGCGAAGCTGCGAACCGCGCGATTACGATTGCCGACTGCGCTGGAACGCCGCTGTATATCGTGCATGTGTCTTGCGAACAGGCCCATGAAGCGATCCGCCGTGCGCGCCAGAAGGGCATGCGCGTTTACGGCGAGCCTTTAATCCAGTTTCTGACGCTGGATGAGAGCGAGTATTTCAACAAAGACTGGGACCACGCCGCGCGCCGCGTGATGTCACCGCCGTTTCGTAATAAGGACCATCAGGATAGTCTTTGGGCGGGGCTTCAAGCAGGTTCTTTGCAAGTGGTTGCGACGGATCACGCTGCCTTCAACACCGAGCAGAAACGCGCAGGGCGTGATGATTTTCGGATTATCCCGAATGGCTCGAACGGTTTGGAAGAACGTCTTGCTGTGCTTTGGACCGAAGGGGTGGAAACAGGGCGTTTGACGCCTAATGAATTCGTCGCAGCGACCTCGACCAATGTGGCCAAGATCTTGAATATCTACCCCAAGAAGGGTGCGATTGTTGAAGGCGCGGATGCGGATATTGTGGTCTGGGATCCAAAGATTTCCAAGACGATCAGCCCCGCGAACCATCACTCCATCCTTGATTATAACGTGTTTGAGGGTTTCGAGGTGAAGGCCCAAGCGCGCTACACCTTGAACCGAGGCGAGGTGATCTGGGCCTGGGGGCAAAACAGTCAGCCGCAGCCCGGTCGAGGCCGTTTCATTCCGCGCCCGGCCTTTGCTGCGCCGAATGTGGCGCTTAGCAAGTGGAAAGAACTGAACTCCCCCAAAATGATCAAACGTGATCCGATGAACATTCCTGCGGGAATTTAAGCCGAGGCAAGCATTTGAGTAGCAATACAATTATCAGTGCAAAGGATCTGAGCCTTACGTTCCAAACGAATGACGGGCCAGTGCATGCGCTAAAAGATGTGTCTTTGGACATTGAAAAGGGAGATTTCGTGAGCTTCATTGGCCCCTCGGGCTGTGGCAAGACCACATTCCTGCGGGTCATGGCAGACCTGGAACAGCCCACGGCGGGTGCGATCACAGTGAACGGCGTTAGCCCGGAAGAGGCACGGCGCGCACGGGCTTATGGCTATGTGTTTCAGGCGGCGGGGCTGTATCCGTGGCGCACCATTGGCGGCAATATTCGCCTACCCTTGGAGATCATGGGGTATAGCAAGTCTGACATGGACCAGCGGGTGAACCGGGTGTTGGAATTGGTAGAATTGGCCGGGTTCGAAAAGAAATTTCCGTGGCAGCTGTCCGGTGGCATGCAACAACGTGCCTCTATCGCGCGCGCGCTTGCGTTTGATGCGGATATCTTGTTGATGGATGAACCTTTTGGGGCGCTGGATGAAATCGTGCGCGATCACTTGAACGAGCAGCTTTTGCAGCTTTGGGCGCGGACCGAGAAGACGATCGCTTTCGTCACCCATTCGATACCTGAGGCGGTCTATCTCAGTACCAAGATCGTCGTTATGTCCCCGCGTCCGGGGCGTATCACGGATGTAATCGAGAGCACGTTGCCGCGCGAACGTCCGCTTGAAATTCGAGATAGTCCTGAGTTTATCGAGATCGCCCACCGTGTGCGCGAAGGGCTAAGGGCGGGGCATGGCGATGATGTTTGACACCTGCTTTGGTATGAAGCCGACCCTTCGGGGAGAGTTTATTTGGCAAGATGAAGGGGCCCCATGCGTCAAACCTTGATCCCTGTCCTGACTGTTATCGCGGCTATCATTGCGCTTTGGTATGGTGCGGCGGTCTGGCTGAATGCGCCTTGGGCCTATGATAAGGCAGAGCGCGCGGGAGCGGAATTGTCACTGAGCGAAGTTGTTGCGGATACCTGGTCGCAAAAGAAGCCGAAGCTGCCCGCGCCCCACCAAGTGACGCGCGAAATCTGGAAAACGACGGTCGAGAAAAAGATCACTTCCAAACGCTCGCTGATCTATCATTCGTGGATCACGTTAAGCGCGACTTTGCTGGGATTTGCGTTGGGAACTGTGCTCGGAATCGCACTTGCCGTTGGCATCGTGTTCAACCGCACAATGGACATGAGCGTGATGCCCTGGGTTATCACCTCACAAACCATCCCGATCCTTGCGATTGCGCCGATGATTATAGTGGTGTTGAACGCGGTTGGTATCCAAGGGTTGCTGCCCAAAGCGCTCATTTCGATGTATTTGTCGTTCTTTCCAGTGGTTGTTGGCATGGTGAAGGGGCTGCGCAGCCCTGATCAGATGCAGCTTGACCAGATGCGTACGTGGCATGCGTCTCGCGCGCAAACCTTTTGGCGGCTTCGTTTACCGTCATCGATGCCTTATCTGTTTACATCGCTTAAGATTGCGATGGCTGCGGCGATTGTCGGTGCGATTGTGGGCGAGCTTCCGACAGGCGCTGTGGCCGGCCTGGGTGCACGTCTGCTTGCGGGCAGCTATTACGGGCAAACCATTCAAATCTGGAGCGCGCTTTTGATGGCTGCCGCGCTGGCTGCAACGCTGGTGGCGATCATCGGGCTTATGCAGCGGATCGTTCTCAAACGTATGGGGATGGCAGGATGAGCTGGCTGATCTTCGGGGCATGTTTCTGGGCCTTAGGTTGGTATGTCAACGTGCGCCTTGCCGCGTTGCCAAAGTCGCGCGCGACCTCGCTGCTGGTTCCCATCATCTTCGGTGTCACATTGCTGGTGATCTGGGAATGCGTTGTCTGGGGCTTGGACATTCAACAGGTCCTTTTGCCTGCACCCTCGGTCATCGCCGCGCGTTTTGCCTCTTCCACCTCGATCCTGTGGCAAGATTGGGTGCAGACCGTGCTTAAGGGGATGATGAGCGGCTATATCATTGGCTGTATCGCGGCCTTTGCGACAGCGCTCGCGGTGGATCGGTTTGAATTCCTCAAACGGGGCTTGCTTCCCGTTGGAAATTTCGCGGCTGCGCTGCCGATCATCGGCATGGCGCCTATTCTGGTGATGTGGTTCGGCTTTGACTGGCAGTCCAAAGCCGCGGTTGTGGTGGTGATGATCTTCTTTCCGATCCTCATCAACACGGTCCAAGGCCTTGCGGCAAGCGAAGCGATGCAGCGCGATTTGATGCGCACCTATGCCGCGAACTATTGGCAAACGCTTTTCAAGTTGCGTCTGCCAGCAGCCTTGCCCTTTGTTTTTAATGGTCTCAAAATCGCGACGACGCTGGCGCTGATCGGAGCAATCGTAGCTGAATTCTTTGGCTCGCCCATCAGGGGTATGGGCTTTCGCATTTCCACAAGCGTCGGGCAACTTGCGCTTGATCTGGTCTGGGCCGAAATCGTGGTCGCTGCGATCACAGGCTCGGTCTTTTATGGCGGAATGGCACTGCTGGAACGAAAGTGGACGTTCTGGCATCCGTCACAACGAAGTTAACAAAAACAATAAACCAACCAACAAGGAGAAAATGATGAACGTATTTTCAAAATGGGTCGGGGCTGCTGCACTGGGTGCTATGGCCTCTGCAGCACATGCTGCGGATGATCTCACGTTGCAACTCAAGTGGGTCACGCAAGCGCAATTTGGCGGCTATTACGTGGCACTCGACAAAGGCTTCTACGAAGAGGAAGGCCTGAACGTCACAATCAAACCGGGCGGCCCTGACATTGCGCCTACGCAGGTTCTTGCTGGCGGCGGCGCGGACGTTACAGTCGAATGGATGCCCGCGGCGCTGGCTGCGCGCGAGAAGGGCCTGCCGATGGTCAATATCGCGCAACCCTTCAAATCTTCTGGCATGATGCTGACCTGCCGCAAGGACGCAGGGATCACCAGCACCGATGATTTTGCGGGCAAAACGCTGGGTGTCTGGTTCTTCGGCAACGAATTCCCGTTCCTCAGCTGGATGAGCAAATTGGGCCTGTCTACCGAAGGCGGGGATGATGGCGTCACAGTCCTTAAACAAGGGTTCAACGTCGATCCGTTGCTGCAAAAGCAAGCGGCTTGCGTCTCAACAATGACGTATAACGAGTACTGGCAGGTTATAGATGCTGGGCTCACGCCTGATGATCTGATGGTGTTCAAGTATGAGGACCAAGGCGTCGCAACACTTGAGGACGGTCTCTACGTGCTGGAAGATGCGCTCGCTGACCCCGCGATGGAGGACAAGCTTGTCCGCTTTGTACGGGCCTCCATGAAGGGCTGGAAGTACGCTGAAGCGAATCCGGATGAGTCGGCTGATATCGTGCTTGAGAACGATTCAAGCGGTGCGCAAACAGAAGAACACCAGCAGCGTATGATGCGCGAAATCTCCAAGCTGACATCTGGCTCTAATGGTGCCCTTGATCCGGCAGACTACGAGCGCACAGTTCAATCGCTTTTGTCTGGCGGGTCTGATCCGGTGATCACGAAAGCACCTGAAGGCGCGTGGACACATGCGATTACGGACAAAGCGTTAAATTAATCGACGCCTACACACTTATGGAAAAGGCCGTTCGCATGAGCGGCCTTTTTGTTGTGGGACAGACCTGTAAAACCGACGAACACGATCTTGAAGTTGTGATGATGCATATAGTTAGCTATCAGCCTTGCAACAACGCACTGTTTTTGCGCGCGTGATTTAGAAAGCCTGAACATCTTATGTCAGATCCATGCCTCAAAATGGTATTAGTGACGCCTGAAATTCCATATAACACTGGCGCGATCGGGCGAACCTGCGTGGCCTTGGGGCTAGAGCTGATCCTGATCAAACCCTATGGGTTTTCGCTTGATGAAAAGTCGGTGCGGCGGGCAGGGACGACCTACTGGCAGCACGTCCAACTTAGCGAATACGACAGTTGGGCACACTTCCTTGAGGTGCGCAAACCACCGCGTGACAGCATGTATTTCTTCGAAGAGGACGGTGCAGAGAGTTTTTACACACCTGAATATCAAGCGGATGCATATTTGGTCTTTGGCTGTGAATCCGCAGGCCTGCCAAGTGACATTCTTGATGATATGATGGACCGAACTTTCCACCTGCCAATGCGTAGTCCCCTGGTGCGATCCTTGAATTTGGCGAATGTTGCGACTGCAGTGATCTATCAAGCAATGCGTGGACAGTTGATCGGCTGAACAAGAAGGGCCGAACGCATGGATTTATGCGAGACACTCGGGATCGAAAGGCATAGGCTTGAACCAGCGGCGAAGAGTTCTTCGTCAAAAGAATTTTTCGAGCATGATTTTTACTCTTACTGGAGTGTCGAATATCACCGACCTTACTCAACTCATTTATATCTCACAGCCCTTTGGCTATGATGGCCCTACGCTGGGCGCAATCTTACTGGATGCACGACGTTGCAACGAACGTGACGGCATCACCGGGGCACTTGTTTGTCGCCACGATGTTTATCTGCAATTGCTGGAAGGCCCCGCGACAAAGGTCGAAGCAACGTATGCGCGCATCTGCCGCGATGACAGGCACGCAGAGGTCAAAGAACTTGTTCGCCGCACGGTGGAAGAGCGCATCTTTGCAGATTGGGCGATGTTGCATGATCCAGAAAAATCTTGGGTTTGGTCGCGCGAAGAAATCGCAAGTGGCATTCTAGAAAGTGCGAGCGAAGCCGACATTATCGCTGTGTTTGAAGCGCTTGCTGACAAAGTGAAAGCAGAGCCGTCTAGCTAGTTCAGCCCTTAAACCAGCGTTGCAATGATTGCGCGCAGCGTTGGGATACCGTCGCCCTTCTCGGACGATGTAACGATCAATTCAGGGAATGCGGCGGGGTGTTTGGCCAATTCGCCGCGCACTTGACCAAGCACCTTTTCGCGATCCACCAGTTTCACTTTGTCAACTTTCGTCAACACGCATTGAAAGGTCACTGCGCTGGAATCCAGAAGGCTCATAATCTCATGGTCGACCTTCTTCACACCGTGACGCGCGTCAATCAGAACAAACGCACGACGCAAGGTTTGACGCCCAGACAGGTACTGCTTTAACAAACGCTGCCATTTTTCGACGACAGGTAGGGGTGCATTGGCATAGCCGTATCCCGGTAAGTCGACGAGATAGTGTTCTTTGCCTGCGGTGAAGAAGTTGATTTCTTGTGTGCGACCGGGCGTGTTGGACGCACGCGCAAGGGCTTTGTGCCCTGTTAGGGCATTGATCAGGCTCGACTTTCCCACGTTGGAACGACCTGCAAAGCAGACCTCCATCCGGTCTGCATCGGGCAGGCCAGACATTGCGACAACGCCTTTGACGAATTCAGTTTCGCCCGCAAACAGCAGGCGGCCTTTTTCAAAGGAAAATTCATCAGGCTCTTCAGCGATGGGGAAGGGAAGTTGGCTCATATCAGGTCTGCCTTGCTGCCGATTTCGATGGTACCGCCTTTGATAACAAGCGCACGCACGGAAAAATCGCGATGGCCAAAACTGTCGAGGGCGGACACGACATCCGCATCACGCAAGCCAGTTTCAGGGTTGGTGTTGGTTGCTGGGCAACGATCTGTGCGTTCTTGCGGACGCAGAACCGCATCGCCAATTTTAATATTGCGGTTCATCCATTGGAATTCTTCCCATTCAGGAAATCCATCCAGCCAGATATTACCACGCCACCGATGCGGGGAAATTTCCATACCGAGTTTACGTTCGACAGCGCGATGAGACGCGGTATTGCAAAGTGTTACAGATGGAAAATCGCTGTCCGTCATGCCGCGGTTTGGTACTTTGACAATGCGCTTGGATGGGGCGCGATCCCTGGGCATGATGGGCTTTACCCAGTCTAGGAAGGCTTGCGCGTCATCATCAGGATTGAATGTGATGTCACCTAGCTTTGGGTGGGCCAAAGACACCAAACCTGTCGCGTTATCCAAATGCGCGGTCATCGCCATAAGTTGAGGGACTTTGCTCACGCGATTGAAGTTTGCGCAAGGCACCCATTGTGTTCCATCCGCTTTGGACTGTTCATGCGCAACGGCCCAAACACGATCGCCAGGCATTGTCTGCCCGGCGATAAGTGTTGTGCTGTTTACAGCTTCGCGACCATGACTTTTGATCGGGTGGCGCCAAAGGGACGTGACGGTTGCCATCACTCCTCCTTGGGTTTTCGTTTGAAGCTGCTTTTGATGTTGCCAAACACATCCGGCTTCACCCCTTGGCTGCGCATAATCAGATACTGCTGCGTAAAGGTGATCGTATTGTTGGCAATCCAGTAGACCACAAGTCCGCTGGCAAACGTGCCTAGCATGAACATGAAGACCCAAGGCATCCATGCGAAAATCATCGCTTGTGTCGGGTCTGTGGGTGCTGGGTTCAACTTTTGCTGCATCCACATGGAGATACCCAAAAGGATTGGCAACACACCAAGAGATATGATCGCGAGGATCGATCCGGGTTCAGGTGGTGTGAAGGCCAACAAACCAAAGAGATTGAGGATCGAGGATGGATCAGGTGCGGAGAGGTCTTTGATCCAACCGATCCAAGGGGCATGACGCAATTCCAGTGTGACGAAGATCACTTTGTAGAGCGAGAAGAAAATTGGAATCTGCACAAGGATCGGCAAACAGCCCGAGGCTGGGTTTACCTTTTCCTTTTTGTACATCGCCATCATGTCTTGCTGGAGTTTTTGCTTATCGTCGCCAGCGCTCTCTTTGATCTTTTCCATCTGCGGCTGAAGCGATTTCATCTTCGCCATGGAGACGTTTGATTTATAGGCCAGCGGGAAAAGGATGGCTTTGATCAAGAACGTCAGACCGATAATGGCCCAACCCATGTTGCCAATAAATGCGTTCAGGTAGTGAAGGACCGCAAAAATCGGCTTGGTCAGGAAGAAGAACCAGCCCCAGTCAATGCTGTCGATAAAGCCTTCAACACCAGCGCGTTCGTATTCGCGAATGGTTTCCCATTCCTTTGCCCCGGCAAACAACTGTGTTGTTGCGGTAGCTGTCGCACCCGGTGCCAGCTTTTGCGTCGGAAGCACTGCTTCTGTTTGGTAGATGTCACGACGCTCGTCATATTTGGCTGTGGACTTGAAAGCCCCTGCTTGTGGGATCAGCGTGGTCATCCAGTACTGATCGGTAAAACCGACCCAGCCTTGTTGGGACACTTGCGTGACCTCTGCTCGCGCGCCTTCATTCGGGTTAATGTCAAAATCGGGCATGTCGGAATAATCGATTTCCGTTAACTCGCCGTCAGACATCGCCACAACGCCTTCGTGGAGAATGAAGAAGTTCTTTAAGTTCTGTGGTTCACCGTGACGTGCAAGAATACCGTAAGGGGCAAGGCTTACCGTGCCAGCGCCTGTGTTCTCGACGCTTTGAGTGACCGAGAACATGAAATCTGCGTCAACAGAGACCTCGCGGGTAAACTGCAGGCCGCTGCCGTTGTCCCAAGTCAGTGTTACAGGCGCATCTACGCCAAGCGGGCCATTCTCTTGTGCGGTCCAAATCGTATTGGGCCCAGGGACCTGTTCGAAAGACAAACCAGCGCCGGGGGCCCAACCATAAAGAGCGTAGTAGGGGCTGTCAGATCCGATGGGCGACAAAAGATCGACAATGGGCGCACCTTCTTCAAGGCTGACGCGGTAATCCTTTAACGCAAGTTCATCGATGCGACCACCAAGCAACGAGATCGAGCCTTTGAGACGCTCTGTTTCAATGGCGATACGCGGCGCGTCTACTGCGGGCTCCCCTGCTTGAGCGGCGTTTGTGTTCGCGACACCAGCGGCTTCATCGTCCGAAGCGGTCGGAAGAACGGCCTGGCCTTCTACGCTTACGACAGCGTTTGGATCGGCAGGTGTCGGTTCCGGTGGCGGGAACAGGACAAACCATACGAGAATGACAATGAAACTCAGCGCTGTTGCGAGTAGCAAATTTTTGTTTTGATCTTCCATGAAACAGGGCCGCCTCGAGTTAACCGCGTTAGTGCTGCGTTCAACGATGTGTACTGCAAAAGGTCAAGTGGATTCGCCCGATATCATAGGAATGTGCGGCGTTCGGTTGCGGTAAATCGTGAATTTAGATGGTTTTTCGTCCGATTTCGGGCGGCGTCGCCTGTTTGGCTTGGAAATTCGTGATCCACTCAATTGTTTGCTGGAATGGCATAGGTTTTGCGATGCCGAACCCTTGGACATAGCGACAGCCAAGCTGCGCTAGGATGGATTGTTCACCCAATGTTTCGACACCTTCTGCAAGACAGCTTAAGTCCAAGCGCTCAGCCATCATCAAAATAGTTGCGACCATTTTTTGCTGTTCGCTGTCCAAATCTGCCTTTGCCACAAATGAACGGTCTATTTTCAAGCGATCCACAGGCAAGCGTCGCAAGGTCGAGATCGAGGAATGGCCAGTACCAAAATCGTCCAGATCAATCTGACATCCAAGTTCGGACAAGCGCGTAACATTGCGAACAATCACATCATCAGCTTCGCCTGCGACGACGCTCTCAAGCACTTCAACGCTTAACCTTTTGGGATCAATTCCGAATCGATCCAAATCCCAAGCGACTTTTTCGTATAGCTGAGGATTAGATAGGTCGCATTCGGAAAAATTGATGCCGACGGTATCAATTCCCAATTCGTGTTCATCCCATTGGCGCAAGGCACTCAGGCTTTGGGACAAAATAATACCTGTCAAACGCTCCATCTGACCGGCTTGTTGCAAGATCGGCAAGATCGTTGCAGGAGAATGCCAGTGACCAGAACGGTCTTGCCAGCGCGCCAAAGCTTCAAAGCCGCTAATGTGGCCTGTGTCGGTCGAAATTTGCGGCTGGAACCAGGCAACCAGACAGGCGCCGATATCACCGTTCAAATCTTGCAATGTCGCGCTTGGAGTGTCGCGCGATTTAGAGCGCATATTTGCGCTATAAGCGCGAATTGAGGCAGGCCCGTTCAGTACGGCCTCACCAAGGGCACCATTACTTTGCGTCAGCAAAACATGCGCCCCCTTAAAGGGCGATTGCGCCAAAGTGAAACCAACACAGCTGGTCAAGTACAGGCGATCATCGTCGATAAACAGAGGATCTTCCAAGACCTCTTGGAAGCGGCTGGCTTGCTTGATTGCGACTTCAAGATTGAGTTTTGCACCGGGCGTGATTGCGATCGTCCAATGCAACGGGCCGCTTTGAAACACAACGTCTTTGCTACGAAGGCAGCTTGCATAGCGGATCTGCAATCGTTTCTGAATGTCTTGCAATTGCGCATCGCCTAAGCGGCGCGCGACGTCCTGAGCATCGTCGATTTCGATACTGAATAGCGCAAAGCGTTCGTTTGGTTTTGCAGCAAAAAGCATGTCATTCACGCAAGTCTCTAGAGCGCCTTCTGATGTCGAATTTGCCCCACTCCCATCGATTGCGATATCTTTACTGCTTTCACCAGATCCGCTGTAGAAAGCCAAAATCAATGGAACACCCAAAGCGCACAAGATCAGCCCGACCTCTCCCCAAAGCCAATAAACGCAAAGGCTGAGTGCGGGTAGTAGAGCGTAGAGCAGTGAGCCACGCAGTCGCTTGGGAAGGCGTTTGACAATCGGCAGTGTCAGGTCGGATACTGGCATTTTAACGTCCTAAAGTGAGAAATGATCTCGCAGTGTGCGCAACTCTCATTGCAAGGTAGCCGCGATATTTCGTTAACACTCGTGCCAATTCAATTTAGGATTTTCGATAGTTTCTAAAGAGATTGTCAAAATCTGTGCGTAGGCAGGGGGGTTAGGAACAGTTTTGTGCAAATTCGCAGGGTCTCCTTCCATTGACACCTCTTCCAAATCCGCCCAAGGCTGAAATCAAAGCAACCCATTCGAAAGGCGCATGCCCATGTCTATTCCTCAAACTGGCGGTGGCCCAATCGAGCGTCATGAAGAATTGGCCGAGCATCTTGCAGAAGGCTGTCGTCCGAAAGAAGACTGGCGCATTGGCACTGAGCATGAGAAATTCGGTTTTCTGACCGACACGCATGCGCCCCTTCCGTTTGAGGGTAAGCGTTCGATTGTTGCTGTTCTCGAAGGTCTTCGCGATCGCCACGGTTGGGCGGAAGTGCGCGAAGGCGGGCATTTGATCGGGTTAGAGAAAGACGGCGCTAACGTCTCACTAGAGCCGGGTGGTGCGCTAGAGCTTTCGGGCGCGCCTTTGGAAACCATCCACGAAACATGCGACGAGGTGAACCAGCATTTACGCGAAGTGCGCGAGATTTCTGATGAAATCGGTGTTGGATTTATTGGTCTGGGTGCAGCCCCTGAATGGACCCATGAAGAAATGCCGTTGATGCCCAAAGGGCGTTACAAGCTGATGAACAACTATATGGAAGAAGTCGGGACGATGGGCACGGCGATGATGCGCCGGACCTGTACTGTTCAGGTGAACCTCGACTTCGGATCAGAAGCGGACATGGTGCAAAAGATGCGCGTGGCCTTAGCCTTGCAGCCTGTTGCGACAGCACTTTTCGCCAATTCGCCGTTCTTTGAAGGCAGGGTGAACAATCACAAAAGCTGGCGTGGCAATATTTGGCGTAATCTGGATGACGCGCGCACAGGCATGTTGCCGTTCGTATTTGAAGACGGTTTCGGGTTTGAGGCATGGGTACAATATGTGCTCGATGTGCCTATGTATTTTGTTTATCGCGATGGCAAATATATCAACGCTTTGGGCATGTCGTTTCGTGACTTCATGAAAGGCGAATTGCCTGCATTGCCGGGCGAGACACCGACGATGAGCGATTGGGCTGATCACCTCACAACGGTCTTCCCCGAAGCGCGCGTTAAGAAGTTCATCGAAATGCGTGGCGCGGATGGTGGACCTTGGCGTCGCCTATGTGCTTTGCCTGCGTTTTGGGTCGGTCTGACCTACGATCAGTCATCCTTGGATGCGGCTTGGGATTTGGTCAAAGGATGGGACGCTGAAACACGCGATAGTTTGCGCGTTGCAGCCTCAGTGGATGGTTTGCAAGGTGAGGTGAACGGCATCAGGATGCATGATCTCGCACGCGAAGTCGTCGCGATTTCAGAGGCTGGATTGAAAGCACGTGCGCGACCCGGTGCAGGTGGCATGGTGCCTGACGAGACGCATTTCTTGAATGCTTTGCATGAGAGCATAGAAAGCGGCCAAGTCCCAGCAGACGAGCTGTTAGAAAAGTACCATGGCGACTGGGGCGGCGACCTAAGCAAAATTTATGGCGAATATTCTTATTAGGTCTGTCGGAGCCTCCGGCGGGAGTTTACCAGACAAGATGAAGCGGTTTTAGGACGTTGGTTTGGACAAAAGCCAGTAGGCGATGCCAAATCCCAGAGCGAGCGCGACGAGAGCGTGTTGAATTTCTGGCGAGAGGATTGCCAGCAGGAAACCGGTTGCCAAAGGACCGCACGCGGCACCCAGATCACGCCAAGCTTGCATACGTGCCAAGGGCCCTAGCGCATCTTCACTCTCATGTAGTGACTGAGCGATGACTGCCGGGCCAAGAGACGCCAGCGCACCGCGAAACAAGAGCATGATCAGCGCGCCGGTCACTGTCCACCCGGCGGCGACAAGAATAAATCCAAGCATCGTTAGAGTCGCCGCGCTGATGAAAACGCGACGCGCCCCCAAAGTGTCTGCGATCCAGCCGAACAAGGGCGCTGCAATCGCTTCCCCAAAGTGGCGCATAGCAAGAAGGGCGCTGCCACCGAGGACCGCGTTCGCAAGAGATGCATCGCGTGCGAAAATGAGTGTGATGGTCATCGCGAAGACGCCATCTACGCCGTAGCCTTGCAAAAAGAACAGGATGTCGATGGCTTTGGGGCGTGCCAGTGCCGCTGATTGCTTGGGCTTGGGGGCGGGTTTTGGCGCGCGCGGGAGTTTCAAAGCGATAGGCAAAGCCAATGCCGTGATCAAAGCAATCAGCGTGAAGGCCATGTTCGGGCCGACCTGTCCCACAAGCCAAGCACCACCGAACAATGCGAGGATTGGACCGGTGCGCTGGATGGCTTGGCTGATCCCGATGCGCGTCCCTGCTTGTTTTCGACTGATGACAGCATAAGACAATGTCGCGAGGACAAGCATGCCATAGGTAAGCCCCCAAAGAATGCGAGCGAACAGCATCACCCCCGGCCCTTGTCCGAAGCCATATATTGCGGTGGATAGTGTGGCGGTACTTGCCGCAACGATGCACATAGTGCGCAGGCCAACGACCAAGGTAATCCGCGCGATCGCACCATAGGCGAACACGCGCACAAAACGATTGGCCGACAGCATGACGCCAACCCAAGGTAGTGTCAGTCCGAAGTCGGCGGCATAGATCGGAAGCACCGCATAGAGAAGCGCATCGCCAAGCAGAGCGAGCGACATGATCGCGGAGGATGCGACAATGCTGGACCAGTTATTTTCCGGTTGTGAAGCGTCTAAGACAGCCAAAGGGCTTATGCGCCGATCTTGGGTTCTGTACCTGCTCGTAAACGAATGATATTTTCGCGATGTCGCCAAAAAACTAGGATCGTTAGGAGCACGCCCATCACGAAGCCTTCTGGATAGCCAAGAATTGTCATCCAGAAAGTTGATGTACCTGCTGCTGCAAGGGCGGCGAGGGATGAGATGCGTTTGAGGGCTGCAAAGACAACCCATGTGGCGCAGCACGCAGCGCCCACTGGAAAGCTAAGGGCAATGAGCAGGCCTAGGAACGTCGCAACGCCCTTGCCACCCTTGAACTTGAGCCAAACAGGGTAGCAATGGCCAATGAGGGCCATGAGTCCCGCGATTTGTGCCGCGTCTTCCCCTGACATTGCGCGCGCGATGAGGGCGGCGATTGCCCCTTTCGCTCCGTCTAGAATGAGCGTGGCGAAGGCTGCGAGTTTGGAACCTGTGCGCAGCACATTGGTGGCACCGATGTTACCCGATCCGATGTCACGCAGATTGCCGAGGCCCATTGCGCGTGAGATTAAGACCCCGAACGGGATTGAACCAAAGAGATAGCCGAAAACGGCCCAGATAAGCAGTGCGAAGACGCCTGTTTCGATGATCGGCATTTAGTCTCTCTCGTAAACCGGGCGGCCTGCCACATAGGTTGCAATGACCTTACCTTGCATGCGCGCGCCGTCAAAGGGTGTGTTTTTCGATTTGCTGTGCAATTTGAAGCGATCCATGATGAAAGGCGCGTCTGGATCAAAAAGAACCAGATCAGCAGGGGCACCGACGCTAAGGCGGCCCGCGGCAAGTCCAAGGCGTTTGGCGGGGGCAAGACTAAGCGCGCGCCACAGGGTTGGCAGGTCAAGGTGTTCGTTATGAACAAGGCGCATTGCAGCAGGAAGTAGGGTTTCCATTGCGACGGCACCTGATGCAGCTTCTTCGAAGGGAAGGCGTTTGCTTTCTTCATCTTGGGGCGTGTGCATGGATGAGATGAGGTCGATGGTGCCATTCGCAAGTGCTTCGATTACAGCGAGACGGTCGTCTTCGGAACGCAAGGGCGGTTTGACCTTAAAGAAGGTGCGGTAATCCGCAACGTCTAACTCGTTTAGCGTCAGGTGATGGATAGAAACACCTGCGGTGATGTCGAGACCATTGGCCTTGGCGCGTTCCAATGCGGGTAGGGCGCGCGCCGTGGTGATTTGATCCACATGATAGCGCACGCCTGTCATTTCGATCAGAGCGATATCGCGATCCAACCCCATGCGTTCTGCCATCGCTGAAACCGCTGGTAGCCCGCGAAGGGAAGCGAATTTGCCAGATGTGACAGCCGCGCCTTTGCTAAGGTTGGGTTCCTGAATATGAGCGATGACCAAGGCTTTAAGGGAGCGCGCATAGGTGAGCGCGCGACTATAGACCTTGGTGTCGCTGACCACGTGATCGCAATCCGTGAAGGCCACAGCTCCTGCGTCCTGCAAAAAGCCGATTTCAGTCATTTCACGGCCCTCACGTCCTTTGGTCAAGGCAGCCATGACGAGAACGTTGACGGGGGCGGCTTCATTCGCGCGGCGCCGGACGAATTCGAGGGTTTCGGGGCTGTCAATTGCTGGGGACGTGTCGGGGCGTGTGACCATCGTGGTCACGCCGCCTGCCGCTGCGGCAAGCCCTGCGCTTCGGTAGCTTTCTTTGTGGCGTTCACCTGGTTCGCACACTTTGACGCCGATGTCGATGATGCCGGGTGCCAGGCATTTGCCCGAGCAATCAACGATATCTGATGTGTCATTCGGGTCTGCGATTAGACCGTCTACCACAGTAAGCTCTGATATCTCGTCCGTTCCCAGTTCGGGATCAATCAAGCGTGCATTGGTGAACCGTATGTTCATGACAAGTCTTTCTGAATCTGCCGCATAAGTTTGTGGACATGACGCCCATCGTCGATGCGTTTGAAGCCGTGTGTCGCGTGTTTGAAGAAAACGCTATCGGGAGGGCCGACTTTGAGCGTGATATTGGTCTCTGCATCGATTGTATAATCGTTCAGCAGTTTGCCTTTGCTTGGATAATCTGTCGCGATGAAGGCGCGTTTTTTGGTCAACATGTAATGAGTCTTCGAACGCAAATAGGCATCCCACAGGATGTGCCCTATCGCGTTGTAAAAGCCGATGAAAAAGAAGGGCAGGCCGAAAAGTGGGAAGATCATTGGTAGGATACCCCCGAAATCGGAGCGGCCAAAGCTACCTGAGATGTTAGCCGCCATACTCATCCAGAAAAGTGAAAACACCATAAAGAAAAGCCCCATTAAGGCGCTCATGATATCGATATTCTGAAACGACAGGCCAGCGATAGGGCGACCTTGCCAAAGGATTATTTCACCTTCGTCCAAAATCCCTTCCCAGCCTGCGGTTTGCTCGGTCATCCTAGGCGATCCATACGAAAAGGATCACAAACAAGGCGAGAAACACCAGCACGATCGATGCGATGCGGCCGGACATTCTGGGGTCTTTTGGATCTTCCATGGACAGGCCTTTCTTAAGGTGTGATGCGGATAAACATCGAAATGGTGATAAGAACGATTACAGCGAAGGCGGCGAGTATCCACAAAAGAACCCTATTGTTGGAAGGTCTTTGTACGGGAACAGGGCCGGAAATTGTACCTTGCGCGGATGCGGTTTTGATCTGGGTTGCGGTTGTGTCCAACGGCACTTCACCAAAGCTGGCGATCCAGCGCAGCGGGGCTTGTGGCGACAGGATTGTGGCCTTGCCACCAAACGCCGCCGATCGGATCAACGCGACATTGCCTTTAAGTGCGCCGATCTGCGGGCGCATGGCTTCGATCTCATCCGCATCGATGCCCATGCCAAGCGCAAGATAACCTTCCAGCCCGAGTTCATCCAGATCGTCTATCGTGATAAGGTCGGTATGATCGGGGTCGAGCGTATCTATCCCAAGCGCTTTTGCGAGATCGTTGTGATCAAAGCTTTGCGCTGTTTCTATTGAAAAGAGGCGGACAATGCCGTGTTCAGTTGCAGTAATGTTCATTTGCAGGCTCATGCCATAACACCTTTGGGCGTTGCGCGTAGATTGCGCGCCAAAAGATCCATCGCGGCCATGCGCACGGCCACGCCCATTTCGACCTGTTCCTGAATGACAGAACGGTTGATGTCGTCGGCAATATCCCCGTCAATTTCCACGCCACGGTTCATGGGTCCGGGGTGCATGACAATCGCATCAGGCTTGGCGTAGCCGAGTTTTTCCGCGTCCAATCCGTAGCGATGGTAATATTCGCGCTCGGACGGGATGAAACCGCCATCCATACGTTCCTTTTGCAGGCGAAGCATCATCACAACATCCACGTCATTGAGGCCTTCGCGCATGTCCTCGAACACTTCGCAGCCGAATTCGCTGATCTGGCTGGGCATCAGGGTCGGGGGCCCAATCAGGCGCACACGGTTTTCCATTTTGCCAAGCAACATGATGTTCGAACGTGCCACACGAGAATGGGCGATATCGCCGCAAATGGCGATGGACAGACGGTGAAGACGGCCCTTTGCGCGGCGGATTGTGAGCGCGTCAAGTAGGGCTTGGGTCGGGTGTTCGTGACGCCCATCGCCTGCATTTAGCACAGCGCAATTCACTTTTTGCGCAAGCAGATCAACAGCACCAGAATGCGGGTGACGCACAACCAGCAAGTCAGGGTGCATCGCGTTCAGGGTCATCGCGGTGTCGATCAGGGTTTCGCCCTTTTTGATCGAGCTGGCCTGCATCGACATGTTCATCACATCCGCGCCTAGACGCTTGCCCGCAAGTTCGAAACTGGCCTGTGTGCGGGTGGAATTCTCAAAGAACATATTGACCTGCGTGAGGCCTGCGAGCGCGTCGGAATGTTTGTGCTTTGCGCGGCCCAGATCAACATATTGATCGGCAAGATCAAGGAGGGCGGTGATCTCTGACGGGTGCAAATGCTCGATCCCGAGCAGGTGAGCTTGGGTGAAAGTCATGGGCAGCCCTCGTTTGGTTCGCGCCGTTATAGGCGTGGTGACGCGCGCGGGCAAGATGGGGCGTTTCCTATCTCGTGCAGGCGGCATAGATTAGCGGTATGGAATCGGCATTAGATTATCACACTGCGAAGGCCCTGCTGGAATGGCAGGTTGAATTTGGCGTGGATGAAGCAATTTCTGAAACACCGGTGAACCGATTTGAAATTAAGCCAGAGCCAAAGAAAGTCACCCCTGTCGCGGCTGCGCCCGCGATTGAAGCTGGCATTGCGCCTGTTGCAGAGAAGTTGGATGGCGTTGCGTTGGCGCGTGAGGTTGCTACGCGCGCCCGGGATGTTGCGGGTTTGAAAGTCGCGTTGAATGCGTTCGACGCTTGCGAGTTGAAACGCGGCGCGCGTAATTTGGTATTTGCGGACGGAACACTTGGCGCGCGGGTCATGGTGATTGGCGAAGCGCCAAGTCGTGACGAAGACAAAGGCGGATTGCCGTTTGCCGGGGACACAGGCGTTTTGCTGGATAATATGCTGAAAGCAATTGAGCTTTCGAGGTCAAAAAACGTGTATCTTACCAACGTATTGCCCTGGCGTTTGCCCCGTGGTGGGGATGTTAGTGAAACAGACCTTGCGATGATGCTGCCATTTTTGGAGAGACATGTTGCTTTGGCCAAACCTGATGTGCTTGTGTTGATGGGCAATATCGCCTGCCAAGCGGTGCTTGGCAAACGCGGGATAACGCGGATGCGGGGGGAGTGGGTCGAGGCAATGGGCCTGCCTGTGATGCCCATGTATCATCCTGAATTTTTGCTGAATAACCCCGCAAAAAAACGCGAGGCATGGACGGATTTGTTATCCTTGAAGGCAAAATTGAAGGGCGCAAAATGAGCAAGATTGACGAAACACGCGCTTTTGTTTCTGTGCGTATTGCTGTGCTGACTGTGTCTGACACGCGCGTGCTTAGTGAAGATCGTTCAGGCGATGTGCTCGTCGCGCGGTTGGAAGCAGCGGGGCATGTCCTTGCGGACCGTAAGATTATTCGGGACGAGCGCGCAGAGATTGCGGAACAACTGCGCCAATGGTGCAAGGATGACGCGATTGATGTGGTGATTTCGACGGGCGGCACGGGCCTAACAGGTCGCGACGTGACCGTCGAAGCCCACCGCGATGTTTATGAGAAAGAGATTGATGCCTTCGGCACTGTATTCACCCATGTGAGCATGGCCAAGATCGGCACATCCGCGGTGCAAAGCCGGGCAACTGGCGGCGTGGCGCTGGGTACATATCTGTTTGCGTTGCCTGGAAGCCCCGGTGCGTGCAAGGATGCGTGGGATGAAATTTTAAGCTATCAGCTCGATTATCGGCACAAGCCCTGCAACTTTGTGGAAATAATGCCGCGTTTGGACGAACATTTGCGACGGAAATGACCGCTTGGCGCGTATCACATAAAATGTGACTGGATTTGCTATCGCAGATTGGGTCACTACGTTAAGTAAGTGTCAGGCTAGGATAGCGTCTTCATGAGATTTTTACGACAAAGCCTTGCAGGTTTGTTTTTGGTCGCGATGACTGGGGCGTTGCTCGTCTATGCGGGATCGCTGGTGTATGGCGCGGTGCAAGCTCGAATGAGCGAAGAGCCACGGCCAAACCGTTCGCGCGAGCGGGTGTTTTCGGTAACGGTCTTACCCGCAGAAATTCAAAGCGTCGCGCCTGTTTTGACTGCGTTCGGTCAGATTGAAAGTGCACGTACACTAGATTTGCGGGCAGGCGCGTCGGGGACAGTTTTGGAATTGTCGGATAATTTCACAGAAGGTGGCAGTGTCACCGCAGGTGAACGTCTTATCCTAATTGATCCCGCAGAAGCACAAAGTGCTCTGGACCGTGCGGCCAGTGATCTTAGCGATGCACAGCTTGAGGCCCGCGAAGCCGCCCGCGCCATCGGTTTGGCGCAAGATGAATTGAGCGCTGCGCGCGAACAGGTTGCCCTGCGTGAGAAAGCGTTCGCACGTCAGCAAGACCTCGCACAGCGCGGTGTTGGCACTGCTGCGACGGTCGAAACGGCTGAATTGGCGGCGTCTTCAGCGCGTCAGGCTGTGTTGGCGCGCCGCCAAGCCCTGGCACAAGCGGAAGCGCGGATTGAGCAAGCAAGAACAAGAATTGCACGTGCCGAACTGGCCAAGGCTGATGCGATGCGCAAGTTGGAAAATACAGCAATCACAGCAGAATTTGCAGGGGCGCTGACCGAAGTCACAGCGTCACGCGGCAGCCTTGTGACCGCCAATGAACGACTGGCGCGTTTGATTGATCCGAATGCTTTGGAAGTCTCGTTCCGCCTGTCCACCGCGCAATATGCGCGGCTTTTGAACGATCAGGGCGCTCTAAGTAAAGCACCTGTCTCTGTTGTTTTGGACGTATTTGGCGCTGATTTGGTTGCAAGCGGTACACTTAGCCGTGACAGCGCATCTGTCGGCGAAGGACAATCAGGGCGCTTGGTCTTTGCAACCTTGGACAAAGCACCGGGGTTTAAGCCCGGTGATTTTGTGCGTGTTGAAGTCACTGAACCAGAGGTACGCGGTGTGATCCGCCTGCCTGCTACAGCGCTGGGCGCGGATGGCAATGTGTTGGTGATCGGGGAAGAAGATCGGCTTGAAGCAATGGCCGTTTCCCTTGTGCGGCGTCAGGGTGATGATGTGCTGGTACGCGGTCGTGGCCTTGCCGGGCGCAATGTGGTTAGCGCGCGCACACCGCTGTTAGGCGCGGGGATCAAGGTGAACCCGCTGACAGCAGAGGGCGCGATAGAGATTGAAGAACCTGAAATGCTAGAGTTGAGCGATGAGCGGCGCGCTAAAATTCGCGCGTTCATAGAAGCCAACAAGCGCATGCCTGATGAGGCAAAAGCGCGTATTCTAAGTCAACTTGATCAACCCAAGGTCCCCGCACAAATGGTGCAGCGGATCGAAGGCCGGATGGGGGGCTAAGCTATGGCGCGTCCTCTTCCAAGCGGTGCAGGCGGTGTGCTGAGCTATTTCGTGCGTCACAAGACGCTGGCCAACCTATTGCTGGTGGTGATGCTGGTCGCTGGTCTGGTCGCGATGCCCAAAATGCGTGCGCAGTTCTTTCCTGATGTTGTGGTCGACACGGTTTCGGTGTCTGTCGCATGGGACGGGGCTGGCGCGGAAGATGTAGATGCCGCCATCGTACAGGTCATCGAGCCTGCGCTTTTGTCTGTTGAAGGCGTGGAAAGCTCAAGCGCGAGCAGTAGTGAAGGGCGAGCCTCCATTTCGCTCGAATTTGAGCCGAATTGGGACATGGCGCGCGCCGCGGATGATGTGCAATCAGCTGTCGATCAGGTGACGGGGCTACCCGATGACGCAGAAGACCCTGTTGTGCGGCGTGGTCAATGGCGGGATCGTGTCACCGACATTGTGATTACAGGCCCTGTGGGTGTGGAACAGCTTGCGCTGTTTGCGGATGAATTAAGCATTCGTTTGTTTGGCGAAGGCGTGACGCGCACGACCATTCGCGGAGTCGCCGCAGGTCAAACGATTGTCGAAGTCCCCTCAAGCAATTTGATTGCCTATGATGTGGCCATGGCCGATATCGCAGATGCCATCGCGTCAGAAGTTGACGCTGACCCAGCAGGGGATGTTTCAGGGGGCGCAGCGCGCGTGCGAACGGGTGTCGAGAAACGCACACCTGAACAGATTGCGCAGATTGTTTTACGCTCGAACGATGACGGATCCAAACTGCGGATCGGTGATGTGGCGCAGCTTAGCCAAGAAGGTGTCGACCGCGACATCGGTTTTTACGTGGACGATAATCCCGCGATGACGATCCGGGTTGATCGCTCTGACAAAGGCGATGCGATTGCGATCCAGAGACAGGTTGAAGATGTGGCCGCGACGATGCAGGCGACCTTGCCCGAAGGGGTCACGATCGAGCTGATCCGAACACGCGCAGAATACATCAGTGGACGTTTGAATATCTTGCTCGAGAACGCGGTAACGGGTCTTGCATTGGTGGTTCTCTTGCTTTTCCTGTTTCTGAATGCACGCACTGCGTTTTGGGTGGCTGCGGGTATCCCCGTGGCTTTGTTCGCAGCAATTGCGATCATGTATCTGGGCGGATTGACGATCAATATGATCTCGCTTTTTGCGCTGATCATCACGCTTGGAATCGTGGTCGATGACGCGATTGTTGTGGGTGAACATGCGGATTACCGCGCGCGCGAGTTGAAAGAACCCCCTGTTGTGGCTGCAGAAAATGCCGCGCGTCGCATGGCGATGCCTGTGTTTTCGGCGACGTTGACGACGGTGATTGCTTTCTTCGGATTGGTCGCAGTCGGTGGACGCTTTGGCGATTTGATCGCGGATATCCCGTTTACCGTGATTGCGGTTCTTGTAGCGTCGATAGCGGAGTGTTTCCTAATCCTGCCCAACCATATGAGCCATGCATTGGCCCATAGTGTCAAAATCCACTGGTATGACCTGCCAAGCCGCGTGGTGAACAAAGGCTTTGAATGGGTCCGTGATACGATTTTCCGCCCCTTTATCGCAGGTGTGATCTGGGCGCGTTATGTAGTGTTTGCCGGTGTGATTGTCGTCTTGGCAACTCAAGTGTCACTGGTGATCACGGGTGATGTGCAATGGCGGTTCTTTAATGCGCCAGAGCGGTCTTCGGTTACTGGTAATTTCTCGATGGTCGAAGGGGCAACGCGCGAAGATACTTTAGCGATGATGCGCGAAATGCAGCGTGCGACCAATGAACTGGCAGCAGAGTATGAGAAAGAGCATGGCACAAATCCGCTGGATTATGTCATGGCAACGATCGGGGGATCGGCAGGTCGTGGTTTGGCCGGATCGGATACCAAAGATAATGATCTGCTGGGTGGTATCTCGATTGAATTGATAGACGCGGACTTGCGCCCTTATTCCAGCTTCTCCTTTGTTGCAGACCTGCAAGACGCGGTGCGCCGTCATCCACTGACCGAAAATATTTCCTTCCGTTCGTGGCGCTCTGGCCCTGGCGGGTCTGGCCTTGATGTAGAATTTTTTGGAGCAAATGCGGAGACCTTGAAAGCCGCAAGCGAAGCGCTGCAATCCGAACTGGCGCGGTTCCCGGAAGTGTCCGCGGTCGAGGATAATTTGACCTATGACAAGGAAGAGCTGATCTTGGAGCTGACCGCGCAGGGTCAGGCGCTGGGCTTTACGATTGATCAATTGGGGCGCGTGTTGCGGCATCGATTGAACGGTATTGAAGCCGCCAGTTTCCCCGATGGTCCGCGCAGCGCCACCATTCGTGTCGAATTGCCAAGCGATGAGTTGCGTGCGGATTTTCTGGACAGCACTTTGTTGCGTAGCAAGTCGGGCAGCTACGTGCCTTTGGCTGATATCGTAAGTGTGACGCAACGCACCGGTTTTTCGACGGTGCGCCGCGAAAATGGGGTGCGGCTCATCTCTGTCACAGGCGAGATTTCAGAGGATGATCCCGCACGTGCCAGTGAAATCGAAGACGCACTGGAGCAACAAATTTTGCCCCGCATTGCCTCAGAGCAGCAGGTCGAGTGGCGTTTGTCGGGTCAGTCAGAACAAGAAAATGCATTCCTAAGTGATGCGATGACCGGCCTGATCCTGTCGCTGACGGGGATCTATCTGGTGTTGGCTTGGGTCTTCTCCAGTTGGACAAGACCGGTTGTCGTGATGGCTGTGATACCTTTTGGTTTGATTGGCACGATCTATGGGCACGCGGTTTGGAATATTCCTCTTTCGATGTTCTCTATCGTCGGGTTGCTGGGCATGACGGGTATTATTATCAACGATTCCATCGTATTGGTGACGACGATTGATGAATATGCCAAGGATCGTGGATTGATTCCGTCGATTATTGACGGGGTCGCGAATCGCTTGCGCCCTGTGATGTTAACGACGTTGACCACTGTGTTGGGATTGTTGCCTCTGCTCTTTGAACGCTCAAGCCAAGCACAATTTCTGAAGCCGACAGTGGTGACGCTGGTCTATGGACTGGGCTTTGGGATGTTGCTGGTTCTGCTTGTCGTGCCTTCCTTGATCGCGATGCAATACGACGTGCGCCGCCGCGTTGATGCGTACAAACGCGGATTGGCGTTCCGCGCGCGCGGACCACGACTTGCGATGTTGGGATTGTCCGGTGTCGTTGCTGGTTGGTTGGCGGCAACGCTGGGCTACGCAGCGATCTATAACTCGATGCTAAAACCGCTTACAGATATCGCGCCACGCTTGGGTGATCTGTCGGCAATGCCAGCCGCATTGATGGTATTTAGCGCGGGTCTCATTGTGCTTGTTGCGCTGGCTTATGGGGTGTCTTTCATCACGCTGATGCTAGGGCGCAAAGGGTCGCAACCGCAGGCCTAACCCGCGTTAACCGCCTGTGCAGCCAGCAATTTCAACAGCACGGCTTTCACCCAGTACAGTGATGCGAATTCCGCTGCGGTTCAGCATGAAGGGCGCGTTTTCGACGTGTTGGATGTCGGTTGTTGCGCTCAACGTGTTACCATTGCGGCTCATTTCGGGCTCTGCAACCCACAGCATCGGGTTTGCGGCCTCTATCACCATCGCTTCACGACGCCCAACACGCGGTAGCGTCAGCGTCGTTTTCAACGATATACCGTCGGACGTCGGAGAAATCTGACAGCGAACATTCTGGGCACCCGCTTCTTTCCCTGAATACGCGCGATCCGCGAGCGACGCGACGATACGACTGTCCCGCTTTGTATTGGCGGCAGGTAACACAGCAGAAATGTGTAAGGTCTGAGGAATACAGATGTCTTTACACACACCGATGTCGATTTTCGCCGTCAACGTAATGTCTTTGCCTTTTGACGCTGGCATGACTTGCAACGGGAGAACCACTTGGTCGTGATAAACGATCGAGCGTAGTCCATTTTGTTCATAGACCTCTGGGCGCGGCCAGACCACTTGCGCGGCCTTGAAGTTGCCGGACCCTGTCATGTCGAATAACGGTGGAATACCTGCATCCCCGGGTGCGCGCCAATAGGTGTGCCAACCCGGTTCAAGCGCGATCCGTATGCCGGCCATGTGACTGCCATCGGCTTGGCGCCAGCCTGTGATGAGGCTTGCATCAATGATGTCACCGAAATTCTGGGCCTTTGCGACAGGCGCAAAAGACAAAACGGCGAGGGCGGTGAGGAATGCGGTTTTTATAGTCATATTGCGTGGGTGCACGTTGTGGGAAGCAATGTCACGTAACTATATTGCGAGGATTCCCGCCCATGTCGCAAGTATTGCTTGCACTGACCTGCTTGGCGGCTCATCTTTCATGCATTGAATTGAGATAGTAATTAGTATGAACAGCTCTGATCCAAAGATCGAACTTGTTGGCAAGTGTTTGATTTCAATGCCCGATATGCCTGATCCGCGTTTTCACAGCAGCGTTATTTTCGTCTGCGCGCATTCAGCTGACGGTGCGATGGGGTTGATCGTCAACAAGCGGGTTCATGACGTTGAATTGAACGATTTGATGGATCAGCTGTTTATTCCCAAAGGACCAGCCAGTCAGAATTTCCCAGTATATTTTGGTGGCCCCGTTGAACACGGGCGCGGATTTGTGTTGCACAGTGCTGAATATCATTCCGAGTTGTCGACTATGGATGCAGGCCCGGATTTCGCGATGACAGCTACGATTGATATTCTGGAAGATATCGGTTCCCAGAACGGGCCAGAGCAAGCTTTGGTTGCCTTGGGATATGCAGGTTGGGGGCCGGGTCAGTTAGAACAAGAAATTGCAGCGAATGGCTGGCTTTTGGCTGATGTTGGACCAGAGATAATTTTCGATCGACCTGATCACAAAAAGTGGTCAGCGGCGCTTGGTACGCTTGGAATCGATCCTGCTATTCTGTCGTCCAGCGGTGGACGGGCCTAACTTTTGTCGCTGGACGTGACGAAGTTTACATGACCCATTTTGCGACCCGCTTTTACGTCAGCTTTGCCGTATAGATGCAGCGCTGTTTCGGCTTGGGTGGCTAGCATTGGCACGCGGTCCATATCATCGCCGATCAGGTTTTCCATCACCACGTTGCTATGACGTTGCCCGTTGCCCAGTGGCCAGCCCGCTATCGCACGGATGTGTTGTTCGAATTGATCGACCGTACATCCGTTCTGGGTCCAGTGACCTGAATTATGAACGCGCGGGGCGATTTCGTTTACGACCAGACCTTTGGGCGTGACGAACAATTCAACACCCATAACGCCCACGTAGTCGAGTTCATTTAAGATGCGCCCAGCCAGCAGAACACCGTCCATGCGCAGTGCTGATTTCACGTTTGCGGGGACAGTGGTTTTTCGCAGAATGCCACCCTCGTGGACGTTTTCGCCGGGGTCATAGCACGCAACTTCACCTGAAGGGCTGCGCGCCGCAATAACGGAGATTTCGCAAGTGAAATCAATAAAACCTTCAAGGACACAAGGCGCTCCGGCCATATCTGCAAGCGCTTGGTCGGCGTCATCGCCCGATTTCAGGCGGGCTTGGCCTTTGCCATCATACCCGAAACGTCGGGTTTTAAGAATGGAAGGTGTGCCGACTTTCTCGATGGCGGCTTGCATGCTTGTGGCATCATCCACGGCTGCATAGGGCGCGACGTTTAGGCCGAGACCGCTCAGGAAATCTTTTTCCGTGATGCGATCTTGGGAGATACGCAGCGCTTCGCGGCCCGGATGGATCGGGGCGAGCGCGCCGAGCAGATCGAGGGCAGATGTCGGTACATTTTCGAATTCATAGGTGATCACATCGACCGACGTGCCAAAAGCGCGCAAGGCGGTTTCGTCTTCATAGCGGGCGGTGGTGACTTGATCAGCAACGTGACCCGCTGGCGGGTTCGCGCCGGGTTCAAAAATATGCGTGCGAAAGCCAAGACGCGCAGCCGCGACAGAGAGCATGCGACCCAATTGACCGCCACCCAAAATTCCAATGATTGCGCCTTGCGGGAGGGGGTTAGTCATCGACGGGTTCCTCGGGGATAGAGTTAGACAGCGCGTCGCGCCACGCATCGAGACGACTTGCGAGGTCAGGATCGGACGTTGCCAGAATACCAGCCGCCATCAAGCCCGCATTCGCAGCACCCGCGCCACCGATAGCCATAGTCGCCACAGGAAAGCCGCGGGGCATCTGCAAGATTGAGTAGAGACTATCAACACCTGATAAAGCCTTGGTTTGGACAGGGACACCAACCACAGGTACGCGGGTTTTCGATGCCATCATACCGGGCAAATGCGCCGCTCCCCCTGCGCCTGCAATGATGACTTTTAATCCACGTGAGGCAGCAGTTTTACCGTACTCCCACAGGCGGTCAGGTGTGCGGTGGGCAGAGACGATCTTGGTTTCATAAGGCACGTTCAAGGCGTCCAGCATGTCAGCGGCTTCTTTCATCGTGGGCCAATCGGACTGGCTGCCCATGATGATTCCAACTTCGATCTTAGCCATACTACTTCACCTTTGAATATAAACGGGCAAATATAAGCGGCGGACTATAGTCAGATGCCCCGTCAAGGCAATGATGTCAGGCAATAATATCAGGGGTTAAACGGTCTTCAATCTGCGCTATTTTGTCTTTCAGGCGCAGCTTGTTGCGTTTGAGACGTTGCAGCATCAATTGATCCGCCGTGCCTTTTTCCACAAGGGCATGAATGGCTTCGTCCAGATCACGATGTTCACGCCGCATGACTTCCAGCTCGATGCGGAGCACTTCGTTGGTTTTCATAGAAATATCTGTGGGCGCATTCATGTGGATCGATTCCAATTTCGGCCAGTATATCAACACCTTTACTATAGCGTCACAGCACAAGCGCGCATAGCCCTTGCACTGTGCTTTGATGCTTCCCATATTCATCACACAGGCGGTTGCCAGAACGGGATCGCGCTAAATCGACAGTCGCTTTACTTTTAGGACACACCGATGACGAAAATGACACTGGGATCATACCCGCATATGCTTGGGTTTGAACAACTGGAACGGCTTGTGGAACGCACGGCCAAGTCCGGAAATGAAGGCTATCCTCCTTATAATATTGAACAAACTACAGACACCTCCTATCGCATTACGCTTGCTGTTGCGGGCTTTGGCGAAGATGATCTTTCGATCACTGTCGAGGATCGTCAATTAGTGATCCGCGGTCGTCAAACTGATGACAGTGATGGGCGGATGTTCCTGCACCGTGGAATCGCTGCGCGCCAGTTTCAGCGTAGTTTCGTGCTTGCTGACGGCGTTGAGGTTGGTGAAGCCTTAATAGAAAACGGTTTGCTACACGTCGACTTGACCCGCGCGCGACCTGACACAGTTGTTCAAACAATAAACATCAAGAAAGGGTGAGACCATGACTGATACTTTTGATTTTTCCAAAAGTAGCGACGAGCGGATTGTTTACGTTCGTTCCGTTGAGTTAAGCGATCTGCCCGCAGAAATGCAAAAGCAGGCAGATGGTGCCGAACAGCTTTATGCGGTGCATTCAGAAGATGGTGCGCGTTTGGCAATTGTTGCGGATCGTGACTTGGCTTTTGTTTTGGCGCGCCAGAATGATTACGCACCTTACACGGTTCACTGATGCCTGATTTTGCGGTCCATTGGGTCGACGCATTTACAGATCGACCCTTTGGCGGCAATGGATGCGCGGTTGTACATCATGCCGCGCATTTGGACGATGAAACCTGTCTGGCCTTTGTGCGTGAAACGTCCTTGGTGGAATGTACCTTCCTAGGCCCGTCAGATATCGCAGACCTGCAAGTGCGCTATTTTCTGGCCAGTCGCGAGATCCCTTTTGCTGGTCATCCTACCCTTGCCTCTGTTGTTGCAGCGCATGCAGCTGGGACAGTCGGCACCGGTGATTTAAAACTGGAAACCCTTGCGGGGATTATTTCCGTGCATCTAAGTGCGGATGGCAAACGTGCCACCATGCGCCAGATCGCGCCTGTGTTCGGACCTGTGGTTGATAAAGAGGTGGCAGCAGCAGCGATTGGTTTGCGCGTTGAAGATATCATTGCACCACCCCAAATGGTGTCCACTGGTTTGCCATTTATCATCACACTGCTTCGCGATCGTGTGGCGCTAAGTTGCGCGACGTTGAACGCATCTGCGATTGAGGTGATGAACGACAGTCTGGGTGAAATTGGCGTCGATGTGATGGAACCGTTTCTAAGTACGCTTGGTGGGTTCACTGATCAGGGTGATACGTTTTCACGATTGTTGTTATTGCCGCCAAGCCCAGCGGAAGATCCGTTTACCGGATCAGCGACAGGGGCGTTGGCAAGTTACCTTTGGCATCACGGATTGATCGAAACACCAGAGTTCGTGGCCGAACAAGGCCACGGGATGGGCCGTCCAGGGCGCGCCGAGGTCAAGGTTCTCGGTCCACGCGACGCGATCGAAGGTGTTGAGGTTTCCGGTGCAGGTCATGTTTTGATCAGTGGCACACTACATTTATAATTTTTCTAAGGGCGTCAGATGTAGATCAATGTGCGCCGTCAGAATTGCGCCTATCAAACTTGCGATATCATTCTCGAAAAGGGCTGGAGGCTCAGATGAAACGATTGGCAAGTATTTTGTATTCGATGATCGGAACCACTCTTTCAGGCAGCTTCATGGTGGCTGCGTTGGTCATGGGCTATGACACGCTTTATCCGCTGCTTGTTGCTGTTGCTTTGGGAGCTATTGTTGCAATTCCAGCGACGTACCTGATTTCCAAGGCAATTGTGAACAATATCCAGACGTCTAAAAAGTCTTAGGTCGGGGCGTAGTCCAGAAAAGCACGCAGCGAGGCTTCGAATGCACGGGGTTGTTCGGCGTGTAGCCAGTGACCCGTGTCCTGAATCTTAGCAAATTTCGCGTTGCTGAAATAAGCTCTGATCTTGGCGCGGTGTTCTGGTAGAACATAGTCCGAATCTGCTCCGGACAGGAACAAGGTAAGGCCGTCGTAAGTTCCCGAGATTTCAGGGAAGCCCAGAATTTTGGGCATGTCACGTTCGAGCGCATCAAGATTGTAGTGCCAGCGTTTCTCTTTCACATCGAGCGATTGGGTAAAGAACGACTGCAGCGTTTTGTCTGCTACGTTTTGCGCCAGTTGTTCAACCGCATCCGCGCGGCGCGTGACTTTGGACAGGTCAACTGCGCGCATCGCGTCGATAAATTGTTGTTGCGAATGCGAATAATTGACAGGCGCGATGTCAGCGACCAGAAGGCGCGCCACTAAACCGGGTTGCGACAGTGCCAGCACCATCGCGGCCTTCCCGCCCATGGAATGTCCGACCAGATCAACATTGCCGCCATGCGCTTTGATCACGTCTGCGAGATCGCTCGCCATATCTTCATAGCTATGACTGTCGCTTTGAAAGCTGTTGCCATGGTTGCGCATGTCAGGCGCGATAACGCGGCGCGTTTCAGACATACGTTTGGCGATCACATTCCAATTGCGCGCAGAGCCGAAGAGTCCGTGAACAATCATCAGCGGGGGCTTTGTCGTGTCGGTGCCATGGGTCACTAAATTAAGCATATGCTTAGGGTTAGCGTGAATTTCGTGTGTATGCCAGTCAGCATTGCTTGAGGCGGGGTAGGGCTTGGCGTAGTCTGTGCTATTGAAAGTGAGTCGATGCAAAACGATCTTGATCTCAAAGCGATAGAGCAAAAAGCGCTAATCGCGCTACGTGCCAAGCTAGGTGTGAGAGCGCGCGATTTGCAGCGTGGAATGAAGCGTGCGGGGCGGCGTTTGCCGCGTGATGCTCATCGCGCAGCCGAAGTGATCAGCAATGCGAAAGCGCAGCTAGCGCATCCGAAACTGGCGCGCATGGTTGATCTACATTCGGTGTCGACTGCGGAAGCTGTACTTCACAGGCACTTGGACAAGATCGACCCTAAGGAGCTCCGTAAAGACGCAGTGCTATCGATGTTAGGGACGCAAGCCTTCAACATCTTATTGGTGTTTGCTTTGGTGATCGCACTTATGGCGTGGCGCGGTCTTTTGTAATTGGCGTCGCGATAAGCGCGTCGCGCATCACAAACGTGACTGTTACGAAACTGACGTAAAGCAACAGATACCATGATCCAAGTTTCGCCAAACTGACCATGGCGATGCCGTCCGCGCCCGCGTAAATCCATGTACCTGTCCCCGTGCCGACGTTTTCTGCAACCCAAAGAAAGACGCTGGTCAGAAGCGCGGCTAAAGGCAGCGGCATCCAGTAGTCAACGTCCGCGATGCGAAACCATAGGCGAGTGCGAAGAAAGAGGATCAGCGTCGCTGCAAAGAGCACGTATCGCAGATCCCAAATATAGTGATGGGCGAAGAAATTCAGGTAGATCAGCGTTCCCAGTGTGAACGTCATCCAAAGCGGTGGGTAAGGCGCAAAGCGCATATCGAAAATGCGGATCACCCGCGCAATGAACGAGCCAACAGACGCATACATAAAGCCTGAAAACAGCGGTACACCCCATATTTTCAGGAATGCAGGTTCGGGATAGGCCCAACTGCCCGCGTTGACCTTGAAGATTTCCATCGCCGTGCCTGTGAGGTGAAAGAGCAGGATCACACGTGCTTCGGCGAGGGTTTCGAGTTTGAAGATCAGAAACAGCGCTTGCAAGGTGATCGCGTAGATCACCAACGCATCGTAGCGATGGACCGCCCATGTGTCGTTCCAGACAAGGTCTGATAGGATAAGACCCGCAAGCATGAGTGCGCCAAAAAGGCAGGCCCATGCTTGTTTAAGGGTGAACATCGCCAATTCTGCGATTGGTCGTGGTAGGCGGTTGCGCATTGCGTCGCCAAGGCGACGTTCGATGTGGCGGGTAGATTGTTGTTCACTCATCCCGCATGTTTGGCACAGGCTAGCGGATGTTTACAAACTGCGTTACATAAAGGCAGCGCGGAAAAAACGGATACGCATCTGTGGCGAAGTACATGTATTGGCCATCAACGGTTGCACCGTTGCACTGATCAAGATTGCCCGAGCCCGCGGCATAATCGAAGTCTTCATTGTAGGTCCCGTCATGGGCACCACCGGGTGCGGTTTGGCGTGTGCCGCCTTTCAGCATGTAGGAGGCGCGCGCGTTGTCGCCAACATAGTGGATTTCAAAACCGTCAGCAGCCCAGCCGATCGGTGAATCCGTGCTTATTTCAACACGGGATTCAGGCACGCCGTGATAGTGATGAATGCCTGTGTGATCGACATGCGCGTTGTTGCTATCAAGTCCAAGCGTGTTGCCCGGTCCCATACCATCAAGGTTCCAGCCAGAGCTACGATCGCGCGAATGCCCACGTGGGCTGCTTGCGTCGTAATAATCCGCCGTGCCCGGGCGAATGATCACACCATTCTCAGCAATGCCAACCGTGCGTGCGGTTTGGGCCGTTTTGCCTTTGACCGGATAGGCGGGAAGGCAGGTCGAAATGTTTTGCGATTTGATCGTGTGCGGGTTTCCGCGGTTGGGGAACTGACCAACCCTGTGATCTGGAATCGAGTTGGACGTGATGCAAGTTTCAGTGCTGCCCTCCTTGATCACTACGCTGTTGGTGGCAGCGTAAAGGGCAGTAGCGGCAGTGGCGGTGAGGGTGATTGCAATGATAAAACGCGCGAAGGGCGGCATGGTTTCTCTCCCGTGAATTGAGAGGTTGAACGACGCGCCTCCGAGTTTCCGTCGCTTGAAACGAAAAAGGGTGCGTGGAATCACGCACCCTACAACAATGTTCAGCGGTTAAGTCTGTTTTTAAAGGTTCGGATACAGCGGGAAACGCGCGCAAAGCTCGGCAACTTCGCCGCGCACTTTCGCCTCAACATCTGCATTTCCATCTGGACCGTTCGCGGCCAAACCATCCACGACTTCGATGATCCAATCCGCGATCTGGCGGAACTCGGCTTCGCCAAACCCGCGGGTTGTCGCTGCAGGGGAACCTAGGCGAATACCCGAAGTCACTGTCGGTTTTTCAGGATCAAACGGCACGCCGTTCTTGTTGCATGTAATATGCGCACGCCCCAGTGCTTTGTCGACGATGTTACCTGTCACGCCTTTCGGGCGCAGATCAACAAGAACAACATGTGTGTCCGTGCCGTGCGTAACCGTATCAAGCCCACCCTTGATGAGTTGATCGCTCAACGCTTGCGCGTTGAGGATCACTTGCTTGATGTAGGTTTTGAACTCTGGCTGAAGCGCTTCACCGAAAGCCACAGCTTTGGCGGCGATCACATGCATCAAAGGGCCACCCTGAATGCCGGGGAAAATTGCAGAGTTGAACTTTTTCGCCAAAGCTTCATCGTTTGTGACGATCATACCACCGCGCGGACCCCGCAGCGTCTTGTGGGTCGTCGTTGTCGCGACATGGGCGTGCGGGAAGGGTGATGGATGCTCACCCGCCGCAACGAGACCGGCAAAATGCGCCATGTCCACATGCAAATACGCGCCGACCATGTCCGCAATCTCACGCATACGTTTAAAATCAATCTGTCGCGGGATCGCAGAGCCACCAGCGATAATCATCTTTGGCTGATGCTCTTTTGCGAGGGCTTCAACCTGATCATAATCCAGCAGATTGTCTTGCTTGCGCACGCCGTATTGGACGGCATTGAACCACTTGCCCGATTGGTTAGGCTTGGCGCCATGCGTAAGGTGACCGCCTGCATCCAAAGACATACCAAGGATCGTGTCACCTGGCTGCAAAAGTGCTTGGAACACACCTTGGTTCGCCTGAGAGCCGGAGTTCGGTTGCACGTTAGCAAACTCGCAGCCGAACAATTCCTTCGCACGTTCAATCGCTAGGGTTTCCGCGACATCCACATATTGGCATCCACCATAGTAGCGACGACCCGGATAGCCTTCCGCGTATTTGTTGGTCATGACAGACCCTTGCGCTTCCATAACAGCCGCCGAAACGATGTTCTCGGAGGCGATCAATTCGATCTCGTCGCGCTGGCGGCCTAGTTCCGACGTAATCGAACCGAAGATCTCAGGATCGCGTTCAGACAGGCTTTGCGTGAAAAACAGTTTGTTTGAATTGGACATCGTGGACTCCCGAGAAGTAGATTTCATGGTTGGACGTAGCCGTATACGATTTATATTCAAGCTCAAGAGACTTATGCGACAGAACGCCTAAAATCTGCGTCATGGCTGGTGGTTGGAGGCGACATGTGCTTCTCTGACGGTCATCCGCTCGCATTAGGATAAAAGGCATGACCCTTAAGATCGCTTTTCTCGCCAGTGAAACACCCACCGCACAAGCTGCACGGGGCGCTTTGGTGACGCGATATGGCACCGTTGAACAAGAAAAGGCGGATGTGATCGTCGCGCTGGGAGGAGACGGATTTATGCTGTCTGTCTTGCACTCGACCCAAGATTTGCCCGCTCCTGTTTACGGCATGAACCGTGGAACCATCGGGTTCTTGATGAACGAGTATAGTGAAAGCGATCTACAAGAACGTCTTTCGGATGCGGAAGAAGAGGTGATAAACCCCTTGTTGATGACCGCGCTTGATCGTGATGGTGAAACACATCATCAACTGGCAATCAACGAAGTATCTCTTCTACGTGCAGGTCCGCAGGCCGCCAAACTGAGAATTTACATCGACGAGCGCCTCAGAATGCAGGAACTGGTGTGCGATGGTGCTTTACTCGCAACGCCTGCGGGATCAACAGCTTATAATTACTCGGCACATGGCCCGATCTTACCGATTGGCGCAGATGTCCTTGCATTGACAGCCATGGCTGCTTTCCGCCCGAGACGTTGGCGTGGCGCGCTGGTGCCAAAAGCCGCGAAAGTCCGGTTCGAAGTGATCGAGCCTGAAAAGCGTCCAGTGATGGCAGATGCGGACGGGCGCTCGGTGAAGAATGTGATCGAAGTGGACATTCAATCCAAACCCGATATCGCGCATCGTATCTTGTTTGATCCCGGTCACGGTCTAGAAGAACGTCTTATCCGCGAACAATTCGTCTAATCTTCATCTTGCCAAATAAACTCAATCTCCAAGCCGTTAGGCTTGGAGCACCGCGAGGGCGTTAGCCCTCGCAAAACCTGTCGACACCGTCAGGTGGCGTCACTTGGCATAGCCTATGCTTTGTAGTGCAACCTTGATTTCATCCAGAATAGCGGGATCATCAATAGTTGCCGGCGCTTTGAAGGGTTCGCTGTCCGCAATCTTGACCATCGTGCCACGCAGGATTTTGCCAGACCGTGTCTTGGGTAGACGATCTACGACGACCGCCAGCTTAAACGCTGCGACAGGACCGATCTTTTCGCGCACCAGCTTGACGCATTCAACAACGACGTCGGCGTTGTCACGTCCTGCTCCGGCATTCAGGCACAAGAACCCGACAGGCATTTGTCCTTTTAGCTGATCCGTCACTCCGATGACGGCACATTCGGCAACATCGGGATGGGCTGCCAGCACTTCTTCCATGCCACCTGTAGACAGTCGATGGCCTGCGACGTTAATTACGTCATCAGTTCGCGCCATGATGTAGAGATAACCATCGTCATCAATCATGCCCGCATCGCCGGTTTCATAAAATCCAGGGAATTGCGTTAGGTAACTTTTGCGGAAACGTTCCTCTGCATTCCAAAGTGTCGGCAACGTGCCGGGAGGCAAGGGCAATTTAACAGCAATTGCACCCAACTCACCTGTTGGCATCGGATGGCCTGCTTCATCAAGAATCTGAACGTCATAGCCGGGCATCGCCACGCAAGGGCTGCCAAGTTTCACCGGCATATGTTCAATGCCCATAGGGTTCGCCGCAATTGCGTAGCCCGTTTCGGTTTGCCACCAGTGATCAATCACTGGCACATTCAACTGGTTTTGCGCCCATTCAATCGTGTCTGGATCTGCGCGTTCGCCTGCAAGGTAGACGACATTCAAGCAGTTTAGATCGTATTTCTTGACGAACTCGCCCTTGGGGTCTTCGCGTTTCACCGCACGAAAGGCTGTGGGCGCAGTGAAGAAACTCTTGACCTTATGTTCTGAAATTACCCGCCAGAAGGTGCCTGCGTCTGGTGTGCCGACGGGCTTGCCTTCAAATACAATCGTGGTGTTGCCGTGGATCAGGGGTGCGTAACAAATGTAGGAATGCCCCACGACCCAACCCACATCAGATGCAGCCCAAAACACGTCACCGGGGTCCACATTGTAGATGTTTTTCATCGTCCAGTTCAATGCAACCAAATGGCCTGCGGTGTGGCGGATCACGCCTTTTGGCGCGCCTGTCGTTCCAGAGGTATAAAGGATATAAGCAGGATGGTTGCCTTCGACGGACAAGCACTCTGCTGGTTCGACGCCCGCCTGAAACCCGTACCAGTCTACGTCGCGCTCGCCCAATTTTGCGACTTCTTGTTCGCGCTGGAAGATGACGCAGAAGTCGGGCTTGTGTGCCGCAAGCTCGATGGCTCCGTCGACGAGCGGTTTATAATGAACCACGCGGTTTGGCTCTAACCCGCAAGAGGCCGCAATGATCGCTTTTGGTGTCGCATCGTCGATACGCACGGCCAACTCATTTGCAGCAAAGCCGCCAAACACAACCGAATGGATCGCGCCGATGCGTGCGCAGGCCAGCATCGCTTCAAGCGCTTCGGGCACCATGGGCATGTAAATGATAACGCGATCACCCTTTTCGATCCCCTTGGCACGCAACGCACCAGCAAGGGCTGCAACGCGGGTTTGCAGTTCTGAGTAGGTGATTTTGTGAAGCGTGCCTGTGATCGGGCTGTCGTGGATAATCGCGACCTGATCTCCGCGCCCGTTCTCGACATGGCGATCTACCGCGTTGTAGCAGGTGTTAACCTTGGCATCCGCGAACCATTCATACAGACCTTCGCCCTTGTCGGTCAGCGCTTTTATCGGGGCTTCATCCCAGTCGATGGCCTTTGCAGCATCTAGCCAAAAAGCCTCTGGGTCGTTCTGCCAGCTTGCGTATATGTCTTTATAGCCCATTTGGATGCTCCTTCACTTAAGTTGCGAAAGAGTTAGTCTGCCCAGCACACTCGGAGCAAGCATCAAGGTGCCCCACGGGACGGATTGACGCGATTAATTTGCAATATTTGCGAATAGTGCCTTGCAGATTTTTGCAAACTTGGCTGGTTTAGCGATATCAGGGGGTAATTCGGCGAATTTTGCAAATTTGCAAACCCGCCGAATTCGATTTACCCATAGTTGGAAACAGGCGTTCCCGCGATCGCACCCATGTTCAAAAGACCGCGCGCTGTCACGCCGGGTGTAACGATATGGGCGCGATTGCCCATGCCCATCAAAAGCGGGCCAACTTCCAGCGCAGCAGCTTTCATTTTAAGCACGTTGCGGGTCGCGGATGCGGCATCGCCTGTGCCAAAGATCAAGATATTCGCAACGCCAGTTAGACGGCCTCCCGGAAGGAGCTTGTCGCGCAGTTCTGGGTCTAGGGCGGCATCGACTTTCATCTCGCCTTCGTAAGCGAAATCTGTGTCCATTTTGTCCAGAAGTGCCATCGCCTCGCGGATGCGTTTTCCGGGACCTTCTGATTGCGTACCGAATTGCGATTGCGAGCAAAACGCGACCTTCGGTTCCAATCCAAAGCGACGTGCGTGACGCGCTGCCCCGATCGCCATTTTTGCGATTTGCTCGGGTGATGGCTGGGTCCAAACGTGGGTATCGGCGACGAACAAAGGCCCGTCCTCAAGCACCATCATTGATAGGGCTCCGTGTGGTGTGTGCGTCTCGTCGCCAAGGATCTGGTTCACATAGTTCAAATGCCAACGGTATTCACCAAAGGTGCCGCAGATCATACTATCGGCTTCATTTCGCTGGACCATAACGGCAGCAATTGCTGTGGTGTTTGTACGCATGACCGCGCGTGCGATATCGGGCGAGACGCCTTGGCGCGACATGATTGAATGGTAGGTTTCCCAATAATCGCGGTAGCGTGGATCGTTTTCAGGATTCACGATGTTAAAGTCGCGATCAGGCCGAATGGTTAGGCCTGCGCGTTCACAGCGTGCGTTGATTACGTCAGGACGGCCAATCAGAATTGGGGTTTCGGTGGTCTCTTCCAGAATGGCTTGCGCGGCGCGCAAGACTCGTTCGTCTTCGCCTTCTGCAAAGACGATACGGCGATCTTCCTTTGACGCGGCTTCAAACACAGGGCGCATCAGCAGTGCGGATTTGAATACGGATTCGTTCAGCTTGTCGCGGTATGCGTCGAGATCATCGACCGGTTTGGTTGCAACGCCTGTTTCCATCGCAGCTTTAGCAACGGCAGACGACACAACAGCCGATAGGCGGGGATCAAAGGGTTTAGGGATCAGATAATCGACGCCGAATGTAAGTTGTTCGCCTTGGTAAGCCGCGGCAGCTTCGGCGCTGGTGGTTGCGCGGGCAAGTTCTGCGATACCTGCGATGCAAGCAAGTTGCATTTCATCGTTGATCTCTGTCGCGCCAACATCAAGTGCACCGCGAAAGATAAACGGGAAACAAAGGACGTTGTTCACCTGATTTGGGAAATCGCTTCGACCCGTTGCGATAATCGCGTTTGGTGCGACATCGCGGGCGACACTTGGTTGGATTTCGGGGTTCGGGTTGGCCAGCGCGAAGATGATCGGTTTATCTGTCATCTTGGCGACCATTTCAGGTTTCAAGACATTGGGACCCGACAGTCCAAGGAACATGTCCGCATTGTCGATCACCTCGTCCAAAGTGCGTAGAGTGCTTTTCTGCGCAAAGGCGGCCTTTTGCGGGTTCATGTCTTCTGTTCGGCCTTCATAGACAAGGCCGTGAATATCGCAAAGCCAGACGTTTTCGCGCTTCACACCTAATTTTAGCAACATATTCAGGCAGGCAATGCCAGCAGCACCGCCACCCGTGGACACGATTTTGATATCTTCGAATTTCTTGTCCGACACGTGCAGGGCGTTGGTTGCGGCTGCGCCGACAACAATTGCAGTTCCGTGCTGATCGTCGTGGAACACCGGGATGCTCATACGTTCGCGGCAGATTTGCTCAACGATAAAGCAATCAGGTGCTTTGATATCTTCAAGGTTGATCGCGCCGAAGGTCGGTTCCAATGCACAGACGATATCGGCCAGTTTCTCGGGGTCTTTTTCATCGACTTCGATGTCAAAGCAATCAATCCCCGCAAATTGCTTAAAGAGGACCGCTTTGCCCTCCATCACAGGTTTTGAGGCCAGCGCACCAATGTTGCCAAGGCCCAAAACAGCAGTGCCATTTGTGATGACCGCCACTAGATTGCCGCGCGCAGTATAGCGGGATGCATCCGATGGGGTTTTTGCGATTTCGATGCAGGCTTCGGCAACGCCAGGGGAATAGGCGCGCGCAAGGTCGCGGCCATTCGCCAAAGGTTTGGTCGCTCGAATTTCCAGTTTTCCGGGTTTTGGAAGCTCGTGATAATCAAGCGCTGCCTTGCGAACTGCTTCTTTTGCCTGTTCTGCTTCTTTTTCGAGATTGGCTTTGCTGTCAGTCATTTTTTGCCCCTTACCTGCGTCACGTCTGAATTGGTTTGAAGTTAAACTAGTTTGTTTTCGCAGGAAACACTGTGAGAGTTTGATACAGTCTTCTTGATATCTTGCAAATGGGCGAGTGCGTTGACACTCTAGGAAATGCGGGCGGCTAGAGACTCGCCATAGGGGGCCAGGATGGGCGAGATCAAAGCAGAAATTTGTGGACCAACATGTGATATTCGCGCGGATATTGGTTTTTTCACCAAATCGCTGGGATTCAAGATGGACATGATCTATCCCGCTGATGATCCGCAAGTGGCTGTTTTTTCGGGTCACGGTGTATCTTTGCGGCTGGATCAGCAAAGCGAGGCGGCACCCGTGACCTTGCGTTTGCGCTGTGACGATCCATCCACGTTGGGGGGAGTCGCGGACCAAATCGCACCCGGCGGCACGAAAGTCGAGATTTGCGAGATACACGAACCTTTGGTGTTGCCGCAAACCCTGCATTCTTTCGTTGTGCGTCGTTTGGCAGATCAGGCCCCTTGGGTTGTTGGGCGCGCAGGCATGCATTATCGCGACTTGATCCCTGACCGACTTGGCGGGTCGATCATCGCTTCTCATATTCGTATTCCCGATGGTGGTCCTGTGCCGGACATGGTGCACTATCATACAGTCGGGTTTCAGTTGATTTTCTGTTATCGGGGTTGGGTTGATCTGGTCTATGAGGATCAAGGAGAGCCGTTTCGTCTGCACGCTGGCAATTGCGTGATCCAGCCGCCAGAAATCCGGCATCGGGTTCTCTTTGCTTCTGACAATATTGAGGTGATCGAAATCGGTGTACCAGCAGAGCATGTGACCACGATTGATCACGAGATGGAGCTTCCCAATGGCGTGCTAAATCCTGATCGCGAATTCCAAGGTCAGAAGTTTGTCCATCACAAGGCAGATGAAGCAGAGTGGCATGACTTCCGCCTTAAAGGCTTCAAAAGCCGCGATACCTTGATTGCCAAGAACACGCGCAATGTAGCGGGAGTTCATGTGGTACGTCCGAACGGGGATGTCGCTGACTGGGCCGCCCATGACAGTGATATCCATTTCACATTTGTTATGGACGGTACGATGACGCTTGAGGGTGAAGATCGCGATCCGCATCGCCTGGAAGCAGGCGATGCGTTCGTTACGCCGCCGTCAATGTTGACGCGCTATTCAGACGTTTCCGATGATCTGGAGCTGTTGGAGGTGTCTTTGCCGGGTGCTTTCAAAACATGGGTGGGAGAGCCTGAATGACCCTGAAAAATGCCGCGCGCGCAGTACGTGAAAACGCCCATGCGCCTTATTCGAATTTCAAAGTTGGTGCCGCTATTCGAACCACGTCTGGCGCTGTGTTCCAAGGGTGCAACGTCGAAAACGTCGCCTATCCCGAAGGCACATGCGCAGAGGCGGGGGCCATCGCGGCGATGTGTGCAGCAGGCGAACGCGAGATTGCAGAAGTTTATGTGATCGCCGAATGTCCTGCGCCTGTTCCGCCTTGTGGTGGGTGTCGGCAAAAGATTGCGGAATTTGCCGCGGGAGATGTGATTGTTACGCTGGCCACTACGGACGGCATCGAGAAAAGCATGACCGTGGCCGACCTGTTGCCAGGCGCGTTTGACACCAGTTTCATGGATATCGCTTAAGTGGATGCACGCGCGATCATAGGGGCGTTGCGGCGCGGCGAAAAGGTTGATGCAGATGCGCTTGCGTGGTTCGCGCAAGGTCTCGCAGATCAATCTGTAAGCAACGCGCAGGCCGGTGCATTTGCGATGGCGGTTTGTTTGCAAGGCCTCGGTCCAGAGGGGCGCACAGCACTGACCTTGGCAATGCAGGCCAGCGGCAAGACCTTGGCGTGGGATGTGGATGGTCCCGTATTGGACAAACATTCAACTGGCGGTGTCGGCGATTGTGTGTCCCTCGTCTTGGCCCCCGCGCTTGCCGCGTGTGGGGCTTATGTCCCGATGATTTCAGGACGTGGTTTGGGTCATACAGGCGGAACACTTGATAAGATGGAAAGCATCTCGGGCCTGTCCACTGTCGTTGATGAGACGCAGTTCAAGCGCATCGTGGATCAGGCCGGATGCGCTATCGTCAGCGCCAGCGCGGATATTGCCCCAGCGGATAAGCGACTTTATGCGATCCGCGATGTGACGGCGACTGTGGAAAGTCTGGATCTGATCACAGCGTCGATCCTATCCAAGAAATTGGCGGCAGGGCTGGACGGTTTGGTGTTGGACGTCAAAGTTGGTTCCGGGGCGTTCATGAAAAACCATGATGAGGCGCGCGCGCTTGCCACGGCTTTGGTCGAGACGGCGAATTTGTCGGGTTGTCCGACCAAAGCGTTGATCACGGATATGAATGCGCCGCTTGCGCCTGCTTTGGGCAATGCACTGGAAGTTGCAGAAGTTATGAAAGTCTTGCACGGGTCCGAGCGCGGGGCGTTGTACGAGCTGACCTTGGCGCTAGGGGCGCAATTATTGTTCAGCGGCGGTGTGTTCGAAAGCGAAGATGCCGCGCGCGAAAAACTGAGCAATGTGATTGTGAGCGGTGCGGCCGCAGAGCGGTTTGGTAAGATGATCGCAGCGATGGGTGGACCTTTGGGATTTGTTGACAATCCACAGCGTTACTTGCCTGAAGCGCCTGTTATTCGTGAAATTACTGGTGTTGAGAGCGGATACGTCAGCGCAATCGATGGCGAGGCGCTAGGGTTAGCCGTTGTCGATCTAGGTGGCGGGCGGCAGGTGGAAAGTGATCTGGTCGATCCTGCTGTTGGCCTGTCGGATGTTGTTTTGCTTGGTGCGAAAGTTGAAAAGGGCCAGCCTTTGGCGCGTGTTCATGCAGCAAGAACCGCGCAGGCGGATCGCGCAGCTTTGGCTGTGCGCAACGCAATTTCCCTTTCAGAAACTGCACCCGTCAAACAAATTCTGGTGCATGAGGTGATTGGCTGATGGCACGCGCATTTTTGATCGTGCTCGATAGTGTCGGCTGCGGGGGTGCGCCGGATGCGGGTGAATTTTTCAACGGGGATTTACCTGACACGGGTGCGAACACTTTGGGTCATATTATTGCGCAGCGTGGTTTGAACGTGCCGTATCTGGATGCGCTGGGCCTTGGGGCCGCAGTCCGGTTTTCAACGGGAATTGAGACAGCAGGCTTAGATGCGGTGCCGACTGGTAGGTGGGGGGTTGCGCGCGAAATATCGCGTGGCAAGGATACACCATCGGGGCATTGGGAACTCGCAGGTCTGCCTGTCCCGTGGGAGTGGACGTATTTCCCGGAAACAACGCCAGCCTTCCCCGATGCTGTGACGCAAGCCCTGTGCGCGGCCGCGGGGACCGATGGACTCTTGTGCAATGCCCATTCCAACGGGATCAAAGTGATTGATGATTTCGGCGAAGAGCATCTGCGCACAGGTCAGCCGATTTGCTACACATCTGCGGATAGCGTTTTGCAGATCGCCGCGCATGAAGAGGTCTTTGGCCGCGAGCGTCTATTGAAAATGTGCGCAGACGTCGCGCCCATGCTGCATGAGATGCGCGTTGGACGGGTGATCGCGCGGCCTTTTGTAGGCACATGTAAAGAGAACTTCAAACGCACCAAACATCGCTGCGATTTCGCGATAACACCGCCTGAAACCGTCTTGACCAACTGGGTTCAAGACATAGGTTGCAAGGTGCATGGCGTTGGAAAGATTGGCGATATTTTCACAATGAGCGGGATCGATACGTCAGTCAAAGGACGAGACCCTGAATTGATGACCGCACTTGATGGCTTGGCCGAAACCGCTGAGCAAGGTGATTTCGTCTTTGCCAATCTGGTAGAATTCGACACTGACTACGGCCATTGCCGCGATGTTGACGGCTACGGCGCGGCGTTAGAGCGGTTCGATCTTTGGTTGGGGCAATTCTTGCCGCGTTTGGGCGAAGGTGATCTGCTGATCCTGACCGCAGATCACGGCAATGATCCAAGCTGGCCCGGTACAGATCACACGCGCGAACAAGTGCCGGTGCTTGTGCATGGCGCGGGAGTAGGCGAGATTGGTCTGTGCGGATTCACGGATGTTGCGGCTAGTATTGCAGCACATCTTGGGGCCAAGTCGAATGGCACCGGAAGGAGTTTTCTATGAGCGCGTTAAGCGAAGAACTGGCGGCAATCCTTGATCTGCCCAAGGTCGAATTGCATACGCATTACGAAGGTGCTGCGCCGCCTGCATTCATTCGTGGATTGGCGAAAGAGAAGAAGGTGGATCTGTCCAAGATTTTCACTGCAGATGGGTCATATGCGTTTGAAGGTTTTGTCCCTTTCTTGCGAATTTATGAAGCTGCAACGACGGTCTTGCAGACACCTGAGGATTTCAAACGCCTAGGCCTTGCGATTTTGGAAGAAGCGGCCAGCAATGGTGTGATCTACATGGAAAGCTTTGTTAGCCCTGACTTTTGTGGTGGCGGGGATGTAACGGCTTGGCGCGAATACTTGGCTGCGATGATGGAAGCTGCAGGCGAGGCGGAGCGTGATTTCGGCATAACGTCGCGCGGGATTGTCACCTGCATTCGCCACGAAGGACCGGAACAAGCGAAGGCAGCCGCATTATGTGCTGCAGAAACTGCGGGTGATTTCATCACTGGCTTTGGCATGGGCGGTGACGAAAATATGGGTCGTCAGCGCGATTTCAAATACAGTTTTGATATGGCGCGTGAGGCGGGTTTGCGTCTGACCACACATGCCGGTGAATGGTGCGGTCCCCAAGAAGTACGCGATGCTGTTCAGGATTTGGGTGTTGAACGTATCGGTCACGGCGTGCGCGCGGCGGAAGATCCGGCTTTGGTCGAAGAGTTGGCCGAAAAGGGCATCGTATTAGAGGTTTGTCCCGGCTCAAACGTCGCACTGGGCGCCTATCCCGATTGGAAGAGCCACCCGATTGATATGTTGCGAAAGGCGGGCGTGGCTGTGACCGTGTCCACAGATGACCCACCGTTTTTTCATACCACGATGCGTGATGAATATCTGAAATTGGCCAACACGTTTGGCTGGGATGCCGGGGTCTTTAGCGAGATCGCGAAAGCATCTGCGAATGCAGCGTTTTGCGATGACGTAACCCGCACAAAAATCCTCAAGAAATTGGAGGCATAAGCCATGTCAGAGCATTTAACCGTCGTCGATCACCCTCTTGTGCAGCACAAGCTGACCTTGATGCGCGAAAAAGAGACCTCCACAGCGGTGTTTCGTCAGTTGCTGCGCGAGATTTCCCAGTTGCTTGCCTATGAGGTGACGCGCGGCTTGCCGATGACCACCAAGCGCATCGAAACACCGATGATGGAAATGGATGCGCCGACGCTGGATGGCAAGAAGCTGGCGCTGATTTCGATTTTGCGCGCTGGCAACGGACTGCTCGATGGTGTCTTGGAATTGATCCCCTCCGCGCGGGTCGGTTTTGTCGGGCTATATCGCGATGAAGAGACGCTTCAACCGGTTCAGTATTATTTCAAAGCGCCCGATGGCTTAGAGGATCGTTTGGTCATCGCAGTTGATCCGATGTTGGCGACTGGCAACTCTTCCGTCGCTGCAATTGACCTGCTGAAAAAGGCTGGTGCTAAGAATATCCGTTTCTTGTGCTTGTTGGCCGCGCCAGAAGGTGTTGCAACCATGAAGGCAGCGCACCCTGATGTACCTATCGTCACAGCTGCATTGGACGACAAGCTGAACGAGGTCGGCTACATCATGCCAGGACTAGGGGATGCGGGTGATCGCATGTTTGGTACTAAATAGAGGCGGTTACCCGCTTTTGTGATCATCTGCTTGCTAGACTCTCATGCGAATCTGAGTCATACTATTCTTCCATCTGTGGGGGCAGAAAATGAACGTCAAAAGATTTGTATTAGTATCGGCGTTAGCCGCGACTTGTGTGTTGTCCTTTAGTGGTGTGAGCGCGCAATCGCTTTCCCGCGACAGTGGACCCGCAGAGCAACCACCTGCGTCCTTTACGGCGAACCAATATGTAGACAGCAAAGGCTGTGTTTATATTCGCGCCGGAGTTGATGGAAACACCAGCTGGGTCCCTCGGGTTTCGCGGTCGCGTAAGGTTGTTTGTGGCTTGTCACCTAGCATTCGCTCAGGCGGAAATACTGCTGTTGCAGCGGCTGCGTCGCAAACTCAACAACCGGTGCAGATCGGTGCCGCGCCGACAACTGCACCCAAATCGCCAGCACCGGCAGCCGCAACACCTGCGGTGCGCCCTGCGCGTGCAACAGTTGCCAGTGTTCTAGCGCCGCGACCTGTGCGCACAGTTGCGTCCAAACCCGTTGTAAAACAGCGTATTACGCCAACCGTTCAAACTGCAAGAGCGCCACGCCCAAGTACTTTCCAAGTTGCACGCCCCGTCCGCCAAGAAGCGCGCGTTCAGGCGGTGAAACCGCAAGCACAGCCACGTGTCATTCGCGTCGCACCCGCGGCGCAAGCGGTGCAGCCCCGCCGTGTGAAGACAAACACACAGCGCCAAGTGGCAACATCGCAAACATGCCGTGGCGCGTCAGCGGTCAGCCAACGCTACATCGGCGGACGTAACACTGAAGTGCGTTGTGGCCCTCAAACACAAGCCTTTGTGACACGCGCTGGTGATGTAACGGGTGGGACCTTTCGCTCTGCCAATGGCCAAGTGCTAAACAGTGCGAATGTTAGCCCCAACGCAATTGTCGTTCCGCGCCACGTCTATGAAGAACAGCAAGCCTCCCGCGTAACGTCTCCGACGCCGAAAGGGTATCGTAACGCTTGGCAGGACGATCGTTTGAACACACGTCGCGCGCACCAAACACTGGGTGGCAAAGCGCAGACAGACTTGGTGTGGACGCAAACTGTTCCGCGTGTTTTGATCGTGCGCAGCACTGGCCGCGATGTGACACGCTCGTTCCCGGGCCTGAAGTACCCCTATACATCGGAGGCGCAGCAAAACGCTGCTTGGCGCCAAGGCAACCAAGCTGTGTCATCACAAGGTCAAGCACCCCGTCGCGTTCAACAGCGTCAAGTTGTTCGCCAGCAAGCGGTTGCACCGCGTAAGCAAGTTCAGGTTTCGACCCGCACAAGCGCGCCACGCAAGCCAGCGGCAGTGGCTGGCAAGCGCTTTGTACAAGTGGGAACATTCGGTGTTGTCAGTAATGCGCAAAGCACAGCTGCACGTATCCAACGCATGGGTTTGCCTGTGCGGATCGGTAAATTCACGCGCGGTGGTAAGCAAATGCGAATCGTGCTTGCTGGTCCATTTGGATCGTCAGCACATGTAAATGGTGCCTTGAACGCTGTTCGTAACGCAGGGTTTCGCGACGCATTCGCGCGCAATTAAACAGCACTCGCGTTTATGAAATTGAAAAGCCTCGCGCTATTTATTGGCGGGGCTTTTTGTGTGCCGAGTGGTAGGTTTAGCTTTCGCAGATTGTCTGCAATCGCACCCAGGACGCATCCGGCAACACAGGGGCTGGCGCGACACCTGCAAGTGGGTCGCCTTCGATCAAGGGCAAGGTGCGTTCACCTGTAACATCCACCGCGTAGCCGTACGGGCTTGATGGGATGTCCTGCATCTCGAACCGCTTTAGCAAAGCATCCATCGCGACGGGCGTAGGTTCTTCCGTCAGCAGTTGTTTCGCATGATTTTCTATCGCGCTTTGGGGCAAACGGCTAGTCGTAAGCAGCCGAAGCGTCGCCATCATTCCTGAGCTTTCCAAGACATGTCGCAAAGGGTCACGTAGGCTGCGGCGAACTTGTTCCGCAATGATGTAGCCAGCAAGTACGTCGGGGCTTTCGTAATCTTCGACCATCGTGCGACTAAGAAGGATAACGCCACCGGGTATGTGGATTGCATCCTTTACCCCGGCGCGCATCACTGCGAGATATGTAGGACCTTCATCCGTGGTCATGCGTTGTGTCAGCTCGACCAAGGATGGATTGGCACTCGGGCTACTACAGGGTGCGCCGGTGGCGCGCTGCATTTGGGTCAAAAGCGCGTTGCCAATTTCCGCGCGTTTGACGTCTGGAACGACTTTCATCGCTTGGTCTACCAATGCGTTTGGCAGGACAAAAACAGCGCCAGCAAGCCCTGCGGCCAACAATGACAAAGTTAGAAAACCGCGAAGACGCCCTTTGCGCGGGCGCGATCGTTCAACTGCTTTGCGCAGCTTTTCAATGGCGCGGATCATTTCGTCTTCATCGGCGGCGATTTCAAGGGTTTCGGTCGTGTCGCCTTCGGGATGGAATAACGCAGGCCGCTTACCCGGGTTTGAGCGCGCGATGGCGGCCAAAGACCAGTGTGCCAAAGCCTGATCGCGCATATCTTTGATCGTAAGCGTCGCATCCCCAAGGCTGATAATAACATCCACGCGCTGCTGATCCGGGGCTGCGCGCCAAAGGCCCGCGGCTTCTAGCCGATCATATTTTGTCAACGCTGTCATTTCGGGTGGGCCTGCTCTGCCTCATTGGTGAGCACACATAACACGGCAGTGCAGGGGCGGGCAACGGCAAGCAAGACTGTGATACTAAACTGGAGAAAAGCGCAGGTTTATCCCGTTCCTGGAACGCAAGCTGGCGCCGGTTTCGAGCCTGATCTTGCTGTGGTGTGCATCGCTGATGTGCAAGTTGCGAATGATCTGGGCCAGTAAGGTCAAAGCTTTGGCCATTACAAAGGCTTGGCCTAAACAAAGTCGCGCGCCGCCGCCAAAAGGGAGATACCGAAAGCGGTTCTTCTTTGAAAAGATATCAGGTGCGAGAAAGCGATCTGGATTGAAGGCGTTGGGCTGGTCCCAGAACATGGGATTGCGATGGATCGCATAGACTGGGATAGTCACAATCGTACCCTTTTTGATAGCGATGCCTGCCACTTCTGCATCTTCGATACAGACACGTGCGATTTGTGGAGCTGATGGATAAAGCCGCATCGCTTCATGCAACACGCTGCGCGTTAACTGCAAGTGATCAAGGTTGTCAGCGGTGACGTCGTCGCCCTTTACAACTGAATTTACCTCTGCGCGCACACGGGTTTGGGTGTCTTGATCCAAAGCAAGCAAATAGAGCGCCCAAGCGATGCTAAGCGCTGTCGTCTCGCACCCTGCCGCGACAGAGCCGACGATATTGTCACAAAGCAGATCATGGGACATCACTTTGCCAATCTCGGGGTCTTTGGATTGTGCCAACAGATGCAGCAAAGGCCCTGTGCTTTCCCCTGTTGTGCCCTCTTTTAGCGCCGCCAAACGTGCGCTTACGACAGCGTGCAACCCAATTGCTGGTTTGCTTAGGGTTGGGCCTAAGAAACGACGGGTCCAATCGGGCAGCATAAGGAGGTCGGCGTAATTGATCCGGCCGGTGAGTTTGGTAAGGTCCGCCCCGTGGAGTTACAAAATCTCCGCACTACGCGGGTTATTGAGCATGCCCAGCAATCCATCCAAGACAACCTGCTGTGCCGCATCGCCCAAGTCGTGGGTGACTTCGTGATCACTTTCGCCGCTGGCACGCCATATCTCGCAAATTTGGTGCGCAGCCTTGTTTGCGGCGGGGATGATCGCCGTTACAGACTTCGGCGTGAACACGGGTGCGGCTGCGCGTCGTTGCCAACGCCACTTCGCACCGATGCTGGTTGCAATACCTTTGCGCCATACCGGTTTGATGATGCGTCGCAAAAGGTGACTTTGTTCGAACTTGTCCGCTTGGGTGATGAAAATCTGGGCAAGCGCTTCGGGCTTCATCACATAAAGCACGCCCTTCACAGGTGGTTGATAGGTGTCGGCGGTGTACATGTGCTCTGGCCAGGTTTCGAGAATACAGCGCGCGGATTGCTTGAGTAGTATAAGCGAAGTGCGGACAGACTTGGGCGGTATTACATAGGGCGGTGTAATGAAGGGCATTGTGGGGCTTTCGCGCAGGTGTTCTTTGGGGCAGGTTAGCCTGGGCTATGCGCCACTTATAGAATGGAGACGATATTGCCACCGACGTTGCATCGCCAAACCCATTCTGAATTCTTGCATCCGCGCCCGGACTTGGCGCAATGCATTTTAGGTGGATTTCTGCGCGATATGCGAGGGTGTGGTTTGGGTGCGGATCAACGATTTAACCATTTTGCTTCGATGCCCTTGTGTGCGCTGAGTTTGATGTTTGAAGGTACAACACGGATGATGTTGCGTGCTGATAATTTTTGTATCTCCCAAGACGGCACCGCAAATGGCATCAAAGCTGTTGAGCGGGCCGCAAAGCCAGCCGACAAGCAGTTGGAATGACGGTGATATTCACGGTGTGATTATTGCGTTCTACCCGGACGCTTTGGTGGCTTTGCTGGGGCTGTCGATCGAAACTTTGAATGACAAGTCCGTGCCGCTTGAGGATTTGCCAGCCAGCCCAGTGCGGGATGTTCTAGAACGCGGTTTCCAAACAGGTGACGCAAAACATGCGTTTGAAGTGGTTCAGGACGGGCTAGCACCGATCTGGCAAAAGGCGCGACCTGACCAGAATGCATTTGGGCAAATGATCGGTGATTGGAGCCGGTCTTTGATGATGAATGCAGCGTTATCAAAGTCGGGACGTAGTTTGCGCCAAATCCAAAGGCGGGTGAGGGCTGCGACGGGACAGCCGCTCAAGCGCCTTCAAACCTATAGCAAGGCAGAAGAAGCGTTTGCCCTTGCGCTGCGCAAGGGCACCGATGATTTGGCGGGGATCGCAGCAGATGCAGGCTATTGCGATCAATCACATATGGGGCGTCAGGTGCGTGCGCAAACGGGCTTCGCGCCCACAGAATTGATGCGGGGCTTTGAGCGCGACGAAGCCTTTTGGAGCTATCGCCTGATGGGTGAGCGTTACTAAGAAGTTAGCTGTTTGCGCAGCTCGAATTTCTGGATTTTTCCAGTCGATGTTTTGGGCAGTTCTTGGAACACTACGGATTTTGGCGTTTTGAACCCAGCCAAAGTTTCGCGCGCGAAGGCGATCAGCTCTGCCTCGGTAACGTGCGCATTTGGCAGCAGTTCAACAAAGGCACAGGGCACTTCGCCCCATTTATCGTCTGGCTTGGCCACAACGGCGCAAAGTGACACAGCAGGATGCGCCATCAATGTGCCCTCAACTTCGACAGAAGAAATATTTTCACCACCTGAAATGATAATATCCTTTGCGCGATCCGCAATCTGGATGTGCGTGTCAGGGTGTTGCACGGCAAGATCGCCAGAGTGGAAATAGCCCCCTGCAAAAGCCTCTTCCGTTGCGTCCGAGTTCTTAAGGTAGCCCTTCATCACCGAATTGCCGCGGATCATAATTTCACCCTGATGTGTGCCGTCCATCGGGACTTGGCCCATGTCGGGGTCAAGCACTGTGATATCGTCCATCATAGGCATCGCAACGCCTTGGCGCGCCTTGATCGCAGAACGTGAAGATTGATCAAGCGCGTCCCATGTTTCGCCGTCCCAAAGGCATTCTGTGACGTGTCCGTAAGTTTCGGTCAGCCCGTAAACTTGTGTGATGTGAAAGCCCATGGTTTCAATCGCGGCGAGGGTCGCTGGGGCAGGGGGTGCGCCCGCAGTAAAGACCTCGACCGTGTGATCAAAGTCGCGACGTTCTTCGGGTGCAGAGTTGACCAGTGTGTTTAAAACAATCGGTGCGCCGCCAAAATGCGTGACACGTTCATCGGCGATTGCATCATAGACTGCCTTGGCCGTGACATCGCGACAGCACACAATCGTACCGCCGAGCATCGGCATCATCCATGTGTGGTTCCAGCCGTTACAATGAAATAGCGGAACGATAGTCAGGTAGACAGGCGCGAGCGTGAGTTGCCAACTGACCACGGTGCCCATGGTCATAAGATACGCGCCGCGGTGATGGTAAACGACACCTTTAGGGCGGCCGGTGGTCCCGGACGTGTAATTCAGCGCAAGGCTTTCCCATTCGTCCTCGGGCATAATCCAGTCAAACGCCGGATCGCCGCTGTTGAGTAAAGCATCATAAGTCAGGTAGCGCCCCGTAGCTGGATAGCCCGCTGCCGCGTCAGGAACTTCGACAATTTGGGGTGCAGTACCATCCATTTCGGCAATGGCCGCTTCGACACTGGGTAGGAATTGCGTGTCTACCAAGGCAACTTTAGCTTCGCCATGATCAAAGATGTAAGCAATGGTGCCTTTGTCGAGGCGGGTGTTGATGGTGTTCAACACAGCGCCGCAGGCTGGAATGCCAAAGTGCGCTTCGGCCTGAGCAGGGATATTGGGAAGCAAGGTTGCAACCACATCGCCAGACGAGACGCCCAGCTGGACCAGACCAGAAGCAAGACGGGTGCAGCGCTCATGGTATTGGGTATAGGTGGCGCGATGATCGCCATAAACGATCGCCGTTTTGTTCGGGAACACTTTTGCAGCGCGGCGCAAATGCGACAATGGCGTCAATGCGCGGTAATTCGCTTCACGCTTGTCTAATCCGGTTTCATCCTTCATCCATCCCATATGCGTTTCTTCCTCCCAGTTGAACGGCGCAAAATTTTAGGCAAATTGGCAGCACTTTTGAAAGATGGAAAGAGCAATGACGCATCAGCCCAAGCAAGCTGCCAGTTTTATGGTAATCTCGATGCTGATTATCGGTTTGATAGACAACTATATCGCTGTGATCGCGCGTGATGTAAGCCTTTGGCAATTCCAGTTCGTGCGCGCCTGTATGAGCTTACCGATGCTGATGGTCGTGGCTTATTTCGGCTTTGGAACATTGCGCGCGATCCGCCTTTGGGCGGTTTTGTTACGCAATGGGTTTGTCGCGCTTGGGATGGTGTTCTATTTTGGCTCGCTTGCCTTCATGCCGATTGCTCAGGCCTTAGCTGGTTTGTTCACTGCGCCTATTTTCGTTTTACTTATCACCGTCTTTGCCTTTGGGGAAAAGGTTGGCCTGCTGCGCGTCGTTGCCGTTCTGATAGGATTTGTCGGCATTATCATTGTGCTTGGACCCGGCGATGGCAGACTTTCGTGGATCAATTTCTTGCCGGTGCTTGGCGGGTTGTTTTATGCCATGGGATCCGTCGCCACACAAAAAATATGCGCTGATGAAGACACGCTGGTCATGTTGGCAGGCATCTTTGGTTTGCAAGGTGTCATCGGTCTTTGCGTCCTCATAGGTTTGGCGATCATCGCACTCGAGGCACCGGCTGGCAGTGACGGATTTCTACTGCGTGGGCTGATCTGGCCTACGTCATTGACATGGTGGTTGATCTTGCTGCAAGCGGTCGGATCGTTGATCGGGGTCGGCTTCCTTGTCAAAGCCTACCAAAGCGCCGAGCCAAGTTTCGTCGCCGTGTTTGAATATTCGATCTTCATCTTCGGCCCGTTCTTCGCATATCTTTTGTTCGGCCAGACGATCACGTTAAACCAACTTATTGGCATTGCGATGATCGCGGCGGCTGGCAGCTTAATCGCGTTGCGTTCAAAGAGCTAAGCAGGCTAGCGTAGTGTCGTAGCGACGTAGGGTTTGTATGATTATCTCAAAAGCCAGAGGATACGTTTTTGTTCATATTCCTAAGACAGGCGGCACAGCTCTTACATTGGCGCTAGAAGAGCGCGCCGCGCGCGGTGATATTATCATTGGCGATACGCCCAAAGCGCAACGGCGAAAGAAACGTCTGGAAAAGTTGACACCTGCAGGGCGGCTTTGGAAACACTCCACCCTAGCGGATATCGACGGCATCGTCAGCACCGAAGAATTAGCTGATATGTTTTGCACAACGCTGGTGCGCAATCCATGGGACCGTGCCGTAAGCTATTACCACTGGCTGCGTGAACAAAACTTTGATCATCCTGCTGTCGGCTTGGCCAAATTGCTGGATTTTGATCGCTTTATGCGTGATCCCGTGACCGTCGGTGCGTTTCATGATTGGCCATATGGTGCGTATATGGCCGACGCCAGTGGGATCGAGCGGTGTGACAGCTTTATACGGATCGAGCATCTAGAAGAAGATCTGCAGCCATTGGTTAAACACCTTGGTGTTGGGCTAAGCGTGCCTGTCGCCAATGTCTCTAACCGTGATCGTGACTATCGCACCTATTACGATGATTCCCTGGCAGAATTCGTTGGTGCATTATGTGCGGAAGACATCCGGCGGTTTGGGTATCAGTTCTAGCGCCACATTTGAGCTCAATTCCAACATAAATGTAGGGAAATACGGCTCATTTTAGGCATGGACTAGCCCCGAGTCAGCATCAATTTGAGTCGCACTGCTACATCGCCCTGCTGCCCTAGCGCGATATGATCCACGAGCTATCTGTGACAGAGCCACGCATTTCGGCAATTCTGGGAATCAGCGGCGGTGATCAGAATCACTTCATAAGGGTTCAGGGACACATTGATGACCGGAGACCGATAGACGAAATCGGTCAACTGAGCGCGCGTGTCATGTTCGTTCAAATAATACATCTCACCATCAATCTGCACCGATAGCGCGTCAACGCGCCCTTCGCCGGGTTTCCAGTATTGGCCGTCGGATGTCGCCCGATCATATCCAATTTGGACGCCCTCCGCGGAGCTGAAGTCGGGAATGATCTCTCTGAGGTCCACCGTAAAATTCTCTTGGACGGTCGAGTTGCTGCCAAAGTAGAATACGAACTCGCCATCGCGCTCATGGGCTGCGATCTCCATACCGTTTTCGACGCTTCCAACATCAAGCTTGATAAGCTCCTTGCCGGGCAGAGCTTCGGACATAAGATCGAAAATCGCACCACGCACCGTTTCAACCACTCGGCCCTGCGCGTCGGTTTCAACGACGCCATCATCGTCAGGACCACCCAGATCGTTTGTAGTATTGTGGACAATCGGCCAGACTTGGGCACTGTCGACCCCCAGCTCGACCATGTTTTCCACCATTTCCACATGGATCGCCATACTGCGCAACCCATTACAAGTACAGTTGCCCGTTTTCAGGTTCCATTGGGTAATGTGAAAATCCAGGTCCTGGCTGAAGCGGCTTTGCCAGATATCGAAGTCCACATCCATGTACCGGATTTCGCCAGAATTGTTCTCGAAAGGGATCGGGGATTTGTTCCAGTGGTAATGCTCGACAACCCCGTCAATTTCCGCAAGTGTCGAA
>CBFIGL010000012.1:0-93343 GCA_965662135.1 Planktotalea sp.
TGGTGGATCGCACGGGTTTCCGTGGCCTCGACCGGGCCCTTTTCGTCGACCGGCTCGCCGACCACGTTCAGGATGCGGCCCAGGGTCGCGTTGCCCACCGGCACCGAGATCGGCGCGCCGGCATCGGTCACTTCCTGGCCGCGAACCAGACCTTCGGTCGCGTCCATGGCGATGGTGCGCACGGTGTTCTCACCCAGGTGCTGGGCCACTTCGAGAACCAGCCGCTTGCCGTTGTTGTCGGTTTCCAGTGCGTTCAGAATCTCGGGCAGGTGGCCGTCGAACTGAACGTCCACAACGGCGCCAATCACCTGAGTGATCTTGCCTTTTTTGTTTGCCATTGTTTCGTCTCCGGTTCTTTTACAGGGCTTCCGCGCCCGAAATGATTTCAATCAGCTCGTTGGTGATCACGGCCTGACGCGAACGGTTGTATTCGATGGTCAGCCTGTCGATCATATCTCCGGTTTTGTCTTAGAGCGCCTCGGCGCCCGAAATGATTTCAATCAGCTCGTTGGTGATGACGGCCTGACGGGAACGGTTGTACTGGATCGTCAGTTTGTCGATCATCTCACCCGCGTTGCGTGTTGCGTTGTCCATCGCAGACATACGTGAGCCTTGCTCGGACGCCGCATTTTCCAGCAGAGCCGAGAAAATGGCCGTGGCGACACCGCGTGGCAGCAAGTCAGCCAAGATGGCTTCTTCGCTAGGCTCGTAGTCATAAAGCGTTGCCGCTTCCGCGCTCTCATCCGCTTCGAACGCCGCAGGAATAATCTGCTGCGCTGTCGGGATTTGAGTAACCACGTTCACGAACTTCGCGTAGAAGAGTGTCGCAACGTCGAACTCACCGGTATCGAAACGGTTCAAAACATCAGATGCGATGCCCTGAGCGTCGGAATACCCGAGACGTTTGACGTCAGACAAATCGACGTGTCCGACGTAGTACTGACCGAACTCACGCTTCATGCTGTCGCGGCCTTTTTTACCGACTGTCAGAATTTTGACAGTCTTTCCAGCTGCGAGCAGGCTGTCTGCATGCGCACGCGCTTTCTTTGCGATGTTAGTATTGAAACCACCACAAAGGCCACGCTCAGAGGTCATAACAACCAACAGATGGGTCGCATCATTGCCCGTGCCGCTAAGCAGTTTGGGCGCAGAGGCTGAACCACCAACCGAAGCTGCCAGCCCCGCCATCACAGCGTTGAAACGCTCTGTGTAGGGGCGTGACTGCTCGGCAGCTTCCTGCGCGCGGCGAAGTTTCGCCGCGGCAACCATTTGCATGGCTTTCGTGATCTTGCGAGTGTTTTTCACACTCTCGATCCGATTTTTAAGGTCCTTGAGATTTGCCATCTACCCGAACCCCTTAAGCGAAATCAGAAGCGAATTCGGAAAGAGCTGCTTTGATTTTATCTGCGATCTCACCTTTGATCTTCTGATCTTTATTGGTGATCTCATCCAGCAAGTCTTTGTGCTTGGAATTCAGATGCGCCAGCATGCCTGCCTCGAAGCGAGCAACGTCAGAAACGTCGATCTTATCGAGATAACCGTTTGTACCTGCGAAAATGACGCAAACGATTTCAGCATTGGTCAGGGGTGAATACTGTGACTGCTTCATCAGCTCTGTCAAACGCGCACCACGGTTCAACAACTGCTGAGTGGAGGCATCAAGGTCGGAACCGAACTGAGCAAACGCCGCCATTTCACGGTACTGAGCAAGCGACAGCTTAACAGGACCAGCAACAGAGGACATCGCCTTTGTCTGAGCGGACGAACCAACACGAGAAACAGACAGACCTGTGTTCACAGCAGGACGGATACCTTGGAAGAACAATTCTGTTTCCAAGAAGATCTGACCGTCTGTAATCGAAATCACGTTTGTCGGAATAAACGCAGAAACGTCGCCGCCCTGAGTTTCAATGATTGGCAAAGCCGTCAAAGAACCGGAACCGTTGTCTTCGTTCAACTTCGCGGAACGCTCCAAAAGTCTGGAGTGAAGATAGAAAACGTCACCAGGATAGGCTTCACGGCCGGGTGGACGACGCAGAAGCAAAGACATTTGACGATACGCAACCGCTTGCTTGGAAAGGTCATCATAGATGATCAAAGCGTGACGGCCATTGTCGCGGAAGTGCTCTGCCATAGCTGTCGCGCCATAAGGTGCAAGGAACTGCAAAGGTGCAGGCTCTGAGGCTGTAGCTGCAACAACGATAGAATATTCCATCGCGCCTGCTTCTTCCAGCTTCTTAACCAACTGCGCCACTGTGGAACGCTTTTGTCCGATCGCAACGTAAACGCAGTACAATTTCTTGTTCTCGTCATCACCCGCAGCGTCGTTGTAGGATTTCTGGTTCAGGATCGCGTCCAGAGCAACAGCAGTTTTGCCTGTCTGACGGTCACCAATGATCAGCTCTCGCTGGCCACGGCCAATTGGGATCATCGCGTCTACGGACTTCAGGCCAGTCGCCATTGGTTCGTGAACGGATTTACGTGGGATAATGCCAGGCGCTTTCACGTCTGCAACACCACGTTTCTTCGCGTTGATTGGGCCTTTGCCGTCGATCGGGTTACCCAGACCGTCTACAACGCGGCCAAGCAATTCGTCGCCAACTGGAACGTCCACGATAGAGTTGGTGCGCTTAACAGTGTCACCCTCTTTAATGTCGCGGTCGGAACCGAAAATAACAACACCGACGTTGTCCGCTTCGAGGTTCAAGGCCATGCCCTGAATACCACCGGGGAATTCGACCATTTCGCCGGCTTGAACATTGTCCAATCCGTGAACACGAGCGATACCGTCACCTACGGACAGAACCCGGCCAACTTCAGCAACTTCGGCATCTTTGCCAAAATTCTTGATCTGGTCCTTTAGGATCGCAGAAATTTCTGCAGCTTGGATACCCATTTATCCGACCTCTTTCATTGCATTCTGGAGGGAATTGAGCTTGGAGCGGATCGACGTATCGATCATCTTCGAGCCCACTTTAACAATTAAACCGCCGATGAGTGATTCATCAACGGTTGCCTTGATCTTAACGTCTTTGCCTACATTGGTCTTCAGCGTTTTTGCCAGTTTATCTGACTGCGCTTTGGTCATTGCAGTTGCAGAAGTGACTTCAGCCGTCACTTCGCCTTTGTCTTCTGCGATTAGGGCACGCAGTTGAACAACGAGTTGCGGCAGCACGAACAAACGACGCTTTGTCGCCATAAGGCTTAGCGTGTTGGCCATAACCGGCTGCAACTTCATTTTCTTGGAGATCGCGTTGATCGCCGCACCCTGAACATCGCGGGAATAAACCGGCGAAGAAATCAGGTCACGCAAATCAGCGCTGCTGTCTAGCGCAGTGGCCAGATCATCTACATTGGTTTCAAGTTTCGCGAGCGCTTTGCCATCTTTGGCAAGGTCGAAAACTGCTGAGGCATAGCGCGCGGCGATACCTGAGGAAATCGAAGCTGGTTCTGACACGTCCACCCTTCCGATATTCTGGCTCTTGGCCCCAGTCCCTCAAGGGAGCAGGTCGAGAGCGATTGAGCTCCAACTTACGTCGGTGCGAGAAATTCTGGGCCGATGTAGCAGAGGGTTTCACGCATCGCAACATATCTTGATACAATTGCATACCGACGATGGCCCTTATTTTTATAGTATTCTCTCTGCGTGCGACGAGATGCGCAGGTAAATTCGTTACAAAACCCTGCAGATTTCGTGAATTCGCGTGATTCCTCGCGGGACTGACGTCTGCTTACTTGCGCTCGCTGCGCAAACCGACAGCGGATTCAGGCACAGGTTTAGGGCTAAGAACTTCCAACGGACTTGGCACACGAAGGCGCGTTCCCGGACCCAAAGGCGCTTGCACTCGTTTAGAGGCTTCGACCAATAAAACCCCGGAAGGAAAGATTGCGGGAATTCTCCCGCCCACGCGCTCTAGCAAGTTGCCAGACTTCATCCACGCACGTTTGGTGCTGGGGGGCTGATACAAAGCCGCGGCATGGCGTTCAGGCAAAAACCCGTGCCGCTTCAACTGTGTTTCAAGCTGAGAAAATGTATAAGGACGCCCGTAGCCAAACGGTGTTGTGTCACTGCGCGACCAAAGCCCCGCGCGGTTGGGCACAATGAACAATGCCCGCCCTCCAGGCCCAAGGGTGCGTGCGCACTCATCAAGAACCGCCGTCGGGTTTTCCGACGTCTCTAATCCATGCATGACGATCAGCCGATCAACACGACCCGTATCGATAGGCCAAAGCATTTCTTCGCATAGGACTGACACATTCGGCAGACCCGCTGGCCATGAAATCACCCCTTGCGGCCCCGGCATAAGCGCCATCACACGACGTGCATCTTTCAAGTAAGGGCGTAACAGCGGGGCGGCAAAGCCGAAACCGGCAACTGTTTGCCCTTGGGCTTCGGGCCACATCTTGACGACACTATTGCGCACAGCACGTTGCGCCGCACGTCCCAAGGCCGAACGATAATAAAAGTTTCGCAAGTCTTGCACATCAAGATGCATTGCAGCGCCTCTCTCGATCAGCCACTCTGACATTGACCATAACAAGCCGGAGCCAAAACGCCATGCCTTATGAAATCGTGACTATACCCTGCTTGGAAGACAACTACGCATTCCTGATCTGCAACCTTGAGACGATGCAAGCCGCGATCGTCGATGTGCCTGATGCCGAACCGATCAACGATGAACTTAAGACGCGCGGCCTGACGCTCACAACGGTTTTGCTGACCCACCATCATTGGGATCATGTGGACGGTCTCGACAACCTCACAGGCCGAAGCGACCTTATTGTTATTGGCGCAAAAGCAGACGAACACCGCCTGCCGCCCCTGTCTCATGCTTTGAATGAAGGCGAGACCATCGATATTCTTGGGATCAAGACCCGTGTTATAGATGTGTCGGGCCATACGCTGGGACATATCGCATTTCACATGCCCAAGCTCGACGCTGCATTTACGGCCGATAGTCTAATGGCCCTTGGCTGCGGACGCTTGTTTGAAGGCACACCTGCACAGATGTATGGCAGTCTGCAAAAGCTGGATGCCCTGCCGGACGAAACAATGATTTATTCCGGGCACGAATATACTTCGACCAACGCCAGATTTGCACTGACTATTGAACCAAACAACACTGCCCTTATCTCTAGACGTGAAGCCACAAAACTGGCACGCGCGGCGGGTTCGCCAACTGTGCCCTCATCCCTCAAGCGTGAGCGCGCGACCAACCCCTTTCTGCGCGCCCATATTCCACAGATCGCAGAACATCTTGGCATGGCAGGCGCCGCGCCAGTGGATGTGTTTACTGAAATTCGCAAACGCCGTGACAAATTTTGAAGCGGCCCTAGTTCTTAGCAAACGTCTAAATCAGCAACGAAATGGCAGATGTCACATCAAAGTTGATCAAGATTTATCAGAATTCGCTTGAAGCTGGCCGAATATCGACCAAACTTTAAGACAATAGGCCTACGTTGCCCGGCATACCCCGAGCAGGGTCCAAGAAAAGGAGCACCTCCGTGCCATCATTTTCAACAACACTTGAGCAGGCAATCCATTCCGCATTGGCCTTGGCCAACGCTCGCCGCCACGAATTTGCAACGCTAGAGCATCTTTTGCTCGCGCTGGTCGACGAACCAGATGCAGAGCGTGTGATGAAAGCATGTTCTGTCGATACAGAAGAACTGCGTCAGACTTTGGTCGGCTTCATCGACGACGATCTCAGCAACCTGATCACCGATATCGAAGGCTCTGAGGCGGTTCCGACTGCTGCGTTCCAGCGCGTCATCCAACGCGCAGCGATCCATGTGCAAAGCTCTGGTCGTTCTGAAGTGACCGGTGCCAATGTTCTTGTCGCAATGTTCGCAGAGCGCGAAAGCAACGCAGCCTACTTCCTGCAAGAACAGGATATGACGCGCTATGATGCGGTGAATTACATCGCCCACGGCGTTGCCAAAGACCCTGCTTTCGGCGAATCCCGTCCTGTCACCGGTTCATCCGAAATGGATGAAGAAGGGGCCGCCGCCGCAATGGACGGCGAAGAAAAGAAAGAAAGCGCGCTCGCGAAATATTGCGTTGATCTTAATGTCAAAGCGGCCAAAGGCGATGTTGATCCGTTGATTGGCCGCGATAGCGAAGTCGAACGCTGTATTCAGGTGCTATGCCGCCGTCGCAAGAACAATCCGCTTTTGGTTGGGGATCCGGGCGTCGGCAAAACCGCAATCGCGGAAGGTTTGGCACGCAAGATCGTACAAGGTGAAACACCTGAAGTGCTTTCCAAAACGACGATCTTCTCACTTGATATGGGGGCGTTGCTTGCAGGCACGCGCTACCGTGGTGATTTCGAGGAACGCTTGAAAGCTGTTGTAACTGAGATCGAAGATCATCCAGACAGCGTGTTATTCATTGACGAAATCCACACTGTTATCGGTGCTGGCGCCACATCCGGCGGTGCAATGGATGCATCCAACTTGCTAAAGCCCGCGCTTCAGGGCGGCAAACTGCGTACCATGGGGTCCACAACCTACAAAGAATTCCGTCAGCATTTTGAAAAGGACCGCGCGTTAAGCCGTCGTTTCCAGAAAATCGACGTGGCGGAGCCTTCTGTAGAAGACAGCATCAAAATCCTCAAAGGGCTAAAGCCTTACTTTGAAGAACATCACTCGGTCAAATACACGGCCGATGCGATCAAATCTGCTGTGGAACTTGCTGCACGCTATATCAACGACCGCAAATTGCCGGACAAAGCTATCGACGTCATCGACGAAGCTGGCGCAGCGCAACATTTGATTCCGGAAAGCAAACGTCGCAAGACACTTGGTGCCAAGGAAATCGAAGCAGTGGTCGCCAAAATCGCGCGCATCCCACCCAAGAATGTCTCCAAAGGCGATGCGGAAGTGCTGCGCGATCTTGAGGCCAGCCTCAAGCGTGTGGTCTTCGGTCAAGATGCTGCGATTGATGCGCTTAGCTCTGCGATCAAACTCGCCCGTGCTGGTCTGCGCGAGCCTGAAAAGCCGATTGGTAATTACCTGTTCGCAGGCCCGACTGGTGTGGGTAAAACAGAAGTGGCAAAACAACTGGCCGACACGCTTGGCGTGGAAATGCTGCGCTTTGACATGTCCGAGTACATGGAAAAGCACGCGGTTTCGCGTTTAATTGGTGCCCCTCCCGGCTATGTTGGCTTTGATCAAGGTGGTTTGTTGACGGATGGCGTGGATCAACACCCGCACTGTGTGCTCTTGCTAGATGAAATCGAAAAAGCGCATCCAGATGTTTTCAACATCCTGTTGCAGGTGATGGATCACGGCAAACTAACGGACCACAATGGCCGTGCGGTTGATTTCCGCAATGTCGTTTTGATCATGACGTCAAACGCTGGTGCCGCCGAGCAAGCGAAGGAAGCCATGGGCTTTGGCCGCTCCGCGCGCGAGGGTGAAGATACAGCAGCGGTCGAGCGGACATTCACACCTGAATTCCGTAACCGTCTCGATGCGGTCATCAGCTTTGGCGCGTTGCCGAAAAAGGTCATCATGCAAGTGGTCGAGAAGTTCGTCCTACAGCTTGAAGCACAGCTGATGGATCGCAATGTTACATTCGAGTTGTCCAAGAAGGCAACTGAATGGATCGCTGATAAAGGCTATGACAGCAAAATGGGTGCACGCCCTCTGGGCCGTGTGATCCAAGAGCATATCAAAAAGCCGCTCGCGGAAGAGTTGCTGTTTGGCAAGCTTGCCAAAGGTGGCGTCGTCAAAGTTGATGTCAAAGATGGCAAGATCGTTCTTAAGACGGAAGGGCCAGACAAGCCGCGTCTTTCCGGTAAAAAGCCGCCCTTGCTTACTGCCGAGTAATGCGCGCCTTTTGCCTTGCATTGATAGCCTGCGTCGCGACACCCCTTGCGGCGCAGGATCTACGGTTTTCTCAACCCATTGACTGCACTTTGGGCAAGACCTGTTTTATCGAAGACTATGTAGATTCAAACGCTGCACAAAACGCACTTCAGGATCACAGGTGCGGATTTAACACGCGGGACGGTCACAAGGGGACTGATTTTGCGCTTCTTGATTTCGCGGGCATCGAACGGGGTGTAGACGTTCTAGCTGCAGCCCCGGGGCGGGTTTTGCGACTGCGCGACAGCATGCCGGATGATCGTTTGCAACGCGGTGTGACATCTAAGAACGCTTGTGGAAATGCCGTTATTTTGTCCCATCAAGACGGGTATCAAACCACTTATTGCCATCTGAAGCGCGGCTCGATTCTTGTTGAGATCGGCGATGAGGTCGCCAGAGGTCAAGCGCTTGGCAAAGTTGGCCTATCCGGTCGCACCTCTCATCCGCATGTGCATTTTGGTGTCACACAAAACGGCGCGCAGATTGATCCTTTTCGACCAATGACTTCGGATCAATGCGCAGTTGATGCAGGTGAAAGCCTTTGGCTTGACCCGCCACAATACCACGACACTTTTTTGCGGTTTGCCGGATTTTCCAATGCAGTGCCTGACTTTGAGGACACCGTTTCAGGCAAAGCGCGCTTAACGTCATCCAAGCCCGATCAAGCATTGGTAGTCTACGTTGAAGCAGGGTTAAGCCAACATGGCGATGTCTTGGAAATCAGCGCAACAGGTCCGACAGGAAAAGCGTTTCAACACAGTATTCTGTTGAAGAACCCCAAGAAAAGCACGCGACGCGCCTTTGGCAAACGTGCGCCAGCACCGGGATGGCCAGTGGGAGATTACACCGGACAAATTACATTGACGCGGCAGGGCGAGGTGATCGCAAACCGCTTTGCCCACGTCACGGTCGAACCGTAAGGCGCATTACTTTTCTGTAAATTTCAGCTCGATCCGCCGGTTCTGGGCGCGGGCTTCGTCACTGTCTTCTGTGTTGACCGGCTGGAACTGGCCAAAGCCGTTAGCCGCCAATCGCGTCGGCGGGATGCCTAGGAAATTGACCATATACTTTACCACAGACAAGGCGCGTGCTTGGCTCAGCTCCCAGTTATCCGCGAATTCACCCAGGCCAGACAGCGGCACGTTGTCGGTGTGGCCATCCACGCGAATAACCCAATCTATACCCTCAGGGATGTCATCCGCGATAGCGCGCAGGATTGATGCGACCTTAGCAACCTCACCGCGCCCTTCATCCGACAAAGCCGCACGCCCTGGCGGGAACAAAACTTCCGATGAAAACACAAAGCGATCGCCTTCGATCCGAACGCCGTCTTGCGTGCCCAGCACATCACGCAAACGCCCGAAAAACTCGGAACGATAGCGCTCTAGATCTTTTGTTTGCTCTTGCAGCGCTAAGGCCTCGGCCTCTAGCCGTTTGCGCTCTGTTTCTTCCAACTCGCGTCTCTTACGCTGTTCTGCGGCCACCCTTGCTAGGGCTGCGTTCAATTCAGAACCAAGGTTTTGCAACTGCACTTGGGCGGCGATGTCTTGGGTCTTCGCTTCGTCCAAAATCGCTTGCAAGCTGCCCAATTGCGCGCGCAGCGCAGCAACTTGCTGGTTCAACGCCTCAGTTTGCAACTGCGCCTGGCTCGTGCGTTCTTGCTCAACCGCTAATTCCTCACGCGCAGCCGCCAGCAAAATCGCTTGTTGCGTGGCATCATCCGAACGCTGTTCGGCCTCTTGCTCTGCTGCGAGTTTCGCCGCCAAGGCGGCTGCAAGTTGACGCTGCACTTTTTCGCGCTCTAATTCTACCGCCGTGCGCGCCGCCAAGGCCACAGCCAATGTTTGCTCGATTTCACTATCATCCATAGCAACGCTCAGATTTGCTTCTGCCGTCGCGAGTTCGTCGCGTGTGCGCGCTAACTCAGATGTAAGGGCCGCAATTGTCGCGACCGCATTTTCTTGCGCCACTGTAATCTCTGCCAGCCCTGTCTCTGCTGCGCTCAACTTTGCATTGGTTTGCGCAAGTAACGCCTGTGCGGCTTCTTGCGCCGCTTGCAGTTGTGCGATCCGCTTGGCAGCGTCTTCTTGTGCGATCAGTTTGCTGGCTTGGGTCAGTTCTTGCTCAGCACGTGCCGCATCCAGATCAGAACGTGCCAATGCAAGTTGCGCCAAGACTTGCGACAGTTCTTTTTCGACTTCAGTTTTGGCCGCATCTGTGTCCTGTCCCGCGGTCACTGCAGCAGCCAATTGCGCCGTCAAATCTGTCTGAGCAGACCGCGCAGCAGCCAAAAGCGTAAGCGTCTCTTCGGCTTCTTTGCGCTCGGCCTCAAGCGCAAGGCTCATTGCCGTAAGTTCCGCATCTGCGGTTTCAAGGCGTTCACGCAACACACGTGCTGCGTCTGCTTCCAGTAATCGCGCTTGTTCTTCGGCACTCAGCGCATCTTGCAACTCCGCGAGTTCAAGCGCGCGCGCGTTCAAATCGGCGTCTTTCTCTTCACCGTCTTGGCGTAAGTCTGCGATCAAAGCATCCATCGCCTCGCGTTGCGCCGCTGCCAAACGCGCGGCTTCAACCCGATCGTCAATTTCTGTACGCGCTGACGCCAACGCTAGATCAAGCGCTTCTTTTTCGCTCAAAAGCTGGGTTTGGGCCTGTTCCAGCGCTGCGACATTGCCTAAGGCCTCGTCACGCTGCGACAGAAGCGACGCGACTTGCGCCTCAAAGCTGGTGATTTGCGCCTGTGCTTGTGCCAATGTGCTATCTTGTTCTGCGCGTTGTTGCTGAAGCGATGCGATCAATGCTGACTGCGCATCCGCACGCGCGCTCACGTCATCCAGTGTTGCGTTCAGTGTTCCAAGATCGTTTTCCAAGCGCTCGCTGCGATCGCGTTCCAACCCAAGAGCTTGTGCAAGGGCCGCAATCTCTTGCCCCAAATCATCAAGTTCGCTTTCCTGGCCTGTAATCGTTTCGCGCAGAACGAATTGCATCACCATAAACATGGTCAATACGAACATAAGAACCAGTAAAAGCCCCGTCATCGCATCGACAAATCCGGGCCAGATCGAGCCTTGGAACCGTTGCCCTGTGCGTCGCGATAGTGCCATCAGTCAGTTTCGCGTGTGCGTGAGGCGCGGGTTTTTGCAGCCCCAGCCGGTGCTTTGCGCGGTTGGGTCAACATTCGCCCCAGACCGCTGATATCGCTGCGCAACTCGGCCACGGTTTCAGCGCGACCGGCAGACATTTCTTCAAGGATCTTCAACATCTGAACATCAATTGACCGCAGGCGCATGCGGCTTTCCGCATCTATGCCTTCGCTGCCGCCAAGGACGCCACCGTCCAGCTTGGCAATCAGCTGTTCCTGTCCTTCGGCCACCCGAATAAGCGCATCGGTGGCAGTTCCCGTGGCTTCCATTCGTTGCGTCATGCTCGAAATCGCATCCGTAAGCGCACCCAGCTTTTCGTCAACCATAGATCGGCTGACATCGCTTTGGGTAAACATCAGTTGCAACGCTTCCATCTGTTCGGACATATGTTCGACAACCGCAGCCATGGCAGTGTTTTCAACACCGCCTTCGCCATCACCCGTGGAATACCCTAACCGCGTGATGCTGGAGAGCCATTCTTCCAGTTCGCGGTAAAAGCGATTTTGCCCATGCCCTGCAAACAGCTCCAAAAGCCCAACAACCAAGGACCCTGCGAGGCCCAGCAAGGACGACCCAAAGGCGACACCCATGCCACCCATTTGTGCCTCTAACCCCGATTGCAAGCGTTTGAATACATCCGCACCGGTTTCACCTTCCGCAGCACTGAGGTTGCGGATCGTATCAACAATCGCGGGCACAGTGGTGGCCAGCCCGTAGAACGTGCCAAGCAGACCCAAGAAGATCAGCAGATTGACCAGATAGCGCGTTATTTCGCGCGCTTCATCCACTCGCGTTGCAACTGAATCCAAGATAGAGCGCGTAGAACTGGAAGAAATTTGCATTCGTGCACCGCGCGAACGCAGCAACGTGGCCAAAGGCGCCAGCAACTGTGGCGCTTTGATCCCATCTTCTTCACGTTGATCCGATGCAAATGCCTCTAGCCAACGCACCGAATTGATCAGCTGACCGACCTGATAAAAACAAGCCAGCACGCCAATCAAAAAGACGAAAAGGATGAAACCGTTTAGCCACGGGTTGGCCAAAAATACAGGCAAAACACGCGGCAAGGCGACGAAAGCCCCTGCCCCGACAAGACCTATAACAATCAGCATCGACAGGATCTGTCGAATAGGCTGGGAAAACTGCGCGCGTACTTCGCGGTCTGGCTTGTCCAAGGGGACTGCTCCTGACACGTTTCTTATTGGGAAACAGTCTAGTCAGGTTACGCCATTAAGCCAAGAGTTATGAGCAAAGCGTTGCAACGCGCTTTGAAAGCCAGTCGAGGTCAGGGTCTTCAATACTCAATTCCACCAAATGACTGGCCGTATTGTGCAGGTATTCCGTATTTGGCCCACGATCCCCGATGGCACGCGCTATCACTTGCGCCTGCTCTTCCAGATCAAGGCGGCAATACTGGACGTGGTTTGGATCAATCACATAGGTCACGGCCTGAATCACGTCGCCAGTGTTTAGGGTCACAGGCAGGATCTTTTCCAGATAGGCCGATGAAATCAGTTCGCGTTCACGCAGATACGCAAGGGTTGCGTCCTCGGTCCCCGCTTTCACACGCAGCGCCACGCCTTCGCAGCTGGCATTTTTCATTTCATCTAGCGCCAGCACCAGACCCGGATGATCTGACGTTCCACGATGATGGATAGAACGCATGCAAAAGCTGCGGGCATAGCCGTGCATCACACCGACTTGCGCTTCATCCGTTTCAAATCCCGGGTTCCACAAAAGTGACCCATATCCAAACACCCACATCGTCATCTTACTGGTCCTTTACAGATACCTGCCTTAGATACGAGCCAAGCCGTAAGGAAAAGATATGAAACGACTGCTATTTGTTATTGTTACCGCCGCCGCCCTTTACGCAGGCTATTGGTTTATCGGCTCATCCGGTGCGACCGCCAGTTTTGAACGCTGGTTCGAAGACCGCCGCACTGAAGGTTGGGTGGCAGAGGTCGAAAGCATTGAAACACACGGGTTCCCCAGCCGCTTTGACACAACGCTGACAGATATTTCACTGGCTGATCCTGACACGGGCGTCGCATACGCCGCCCCGTTTCTTCAAATTTTTGCCCTTAGCTACAAGCCTGAGCATTTGATCGCCGTCTGGCCGAACGAACAATCGATCAGCAGCCCTTTCGGCAAAGCGGACATCACCAGCACGGACATGCGCGCATCTTTGATCCTCGAAAAAAGCACGTCTCTTGCGCTGGAGAAAACAAATTTCGTGGCAGACACTGTGGCTGTAAAAATGGACAGTGGTGAAGAATTCGGCGCGGCCAAAGGCCTGCTCGCGGTCGAGCGGATCGCAAGTGTCCAGCCCAGCTACCATTTTGGCGTCGATCTTAAAGACGTGATTTTGCCGGAACCCAAAGGCCTGCGCCTAGAGGCGGGCATTTTGCCCAAAGCCTTGGAATATGCACGCGGCGACGTGACCGCATCGTTCAGCGCACCATGGGATCTGCAATCGTTACAAACTGCACGTCCACAACCAACGCGGATTGACGTGAAGCTTATCGAAGCAAAATGGGGTCAGTTGGAACTACGCCTTGCAGGTGGTTTTGATGTCGACAGCCAAGGCCGTGCGACGGGCCAAATCACGATCAAAGCACAAAACTGGCGCGATATTTTGGCGCTTGGCGTTGCCACTGGTGCGGTTCCTCAGCAATTGCAACGCCCGATTGATCAAGGTTTGTCCCTGCTGTCAGGGCTGTCGGGCAATCGCAATACACTTGATTTGCCGCTGACGCTGGACAATGGCCAGATGAAATTGGGGCCGATCCCGATTGGTCCGGCCCCGCTGTTTCGTTTGCGTTAGGCGTAATGCACTAAAGTTTGACGCACGGCCTGCGCGGCCTCTGCACCTTTCCTAACGAAGTGATCGGTATAAAAGCCGACGTGTTCGCCTGTCGGTTGGAAATGATGCGGCGTCAGCGAGACAGAAAAGGTGGGCACGCCGGTGCTCATCTGTGCCTCCATCAAACCATTGACGACGGCTGCGGCGACAAAATCATGACGGTAAATGCCGCCATCGACCACAAGCGCGGCGCAGACCACCGCATCAAAGTCACCCGATGCACCCAATTTCTTGGCCAGTAACGGCATCTCGAACGCGCCGGGCACATCGAAAGTTGTGATCTGGACTGTCGCGTCGACGCTGTCCATATCTGCATTAAACCCGACAAGCGCTTGATCCACGATATCGGCATGCCATCGCGCTTTGATAAACGCTATTTTCAGTTGTTTCGTCATTTTGGAACCTTTGTTTTAGACGCACAAAAGCCCCAGAGCATCGCATTGGCCTGCCTGCCCGAAAAGGACATGCACACCGCTCTCTTTCATCCGGACTTTCACCGTCGGCCTTGGAATTCCACCAAAGTCTGCTGACCAAATGGTTTCCGAAGGAACACCATAAGCGCTCGCGGGCTATCACCGCCGGTAGGGACTTTCACCCTGCCCTGAGAACAATGTCTTCGTGACACGGGTTTCCGGGTCTTGCAAGACATCGAAAGCCACGTCACTCTGAAATTCTTTAGTAAAGGAGAGTTTGGGATGAGCGACTTACAAGCCCGTGTGGCAGCCCGCATCGAAGCGAAACGCGACGACTTGATCCAATTGACCCAAGACCTGATCCGCATTCCTACGCTAAACCCACCCGGTGAAAACTACCGCGAGATTTGTACGTTTCTGGGCGAGCGTATGGCGCACAGCGGGTTTGCAATGGAAATGGTGCGCGCAGAAGGCGCGCCGGGCGATTGCACCAAATACCCCCGCTGGAATGTTGTGTGCCGCCGTGAAGGAACCCGCGCGGGCGAATGTGTGCATTTCAACAGCCACATAGATGTCGTCGAGGTAGGCGCAGGCTGGACGTTTGATCCTTTCGGTGGTGAACTAAGCGATGGAAAAATATACGGACGCGGAGCCTGCGACATGAAGGGTGGCTTGGCCGCATCGATCATCGCAGCGGAAGCCTTTGTTGAGGAATGCCCTGATTATGCAGGCGCAATTGAGATCAGCGGCACAGCAGACGAGGAAAGTGGTGGCTATGGCGGCGTCGCCTACTTGGCCGAAAAAGGATTCTTCGCGCCGTCCCGCGTCCAGCATGTAATCATCCCAGAACCGCTTGGCGTGGATCAGATTTGCCTAGGCCACCGCGGCGGCTGGTGGGCTGAAATCGAGACTTTTGGGGAAATCGCCCATGGCTGTATGCCTTTCCTTGGCGATTGTGCCGTGCGCCATATGGGGGCCGTCCTGGATAAATTCGAAGACACGCTTTATCCCGCGATGGCCGCGCGCCACACGGAAATGCCCGTCATCCCAGAGGGCGCGCGCCAATCCACGATGAACATCAATTCGATCCACGGCGGTCAGAACGAGCAAGCAGAAGACAGTACAGCCCTGCCGTCCCATTGCGTTCCTGACAGTTGCCGTATCGTAATTGATCGCCGATATTTGGCAGAGGAAAACCATAAAGGCGTAAGCGGGGAAGTTAAGGATTTACTCGAAGAGTTGCGCGTCACACGACCGAATTTCGAATATGCTATGCGCGAACTCAATCACGTTGCCCCATCGATGACGGATAAAGAAGCGCCCGTTGTGCAGACTGTTGCACGCTCGATCGAAGCTGTGATGGGCAAGAAGGTACGCTATGTCGCGTCGCCCGGAACCTATGATCAAAAACACATTGATCGCATCGGCAAGTTGAAGAATTGCATCGCGTATGGGCCGGGTATTTTAGAACTAGCGCATAAACCGGACGAATATGTCGGCGTTGATGATATGGTCGATAGCGCAAAAGTCATGGCGCATAGTTTGGCACAATTGCTGATGGGCGATACTTAATCGCGCCATTCCTGTGTGGCTTGTGTCAGACCTTCAATAATCCCCGTAAGCGCTGCACCATAATGGATTTGCGCGTTCGGGAAAGCGTCAGAAACCCCGGTCTGTACGACCTGCATCAGGCTAGAGCCACCAACCAGAATAAGATGGGTGACTTCGCTGTTCTCATGACCGGCTTGAAGCATGCACTGTGATGCAGTTTCCGCGATCTGAGCCGCAGAGGGGTGAAGCGTATGCGCAAGCGCGAGCGCGTAAAGCGGCGACATCAGCCCTTTTTCCAGAGGATCAAGTTTGATATCCACGCTTGCCAGCGGCTTGGTGTTCAAGGCTATCTTTGCAGCTTCGACAGCAAAGGCAAGATCATGCCCGCGTTCGTCCTCGAGTACGCGCTGAAGACGCTGTAGCTTGTCAGGCTCCACCGCGTATTTCAGCAAATCCTTAGCGGCACGGCGCGACTCCGGTGCATAAAGGAACGGAATTTTCTGCCACGTCGCCAGATCAGCAAAAATCCCGTTGGGCGCTAGATGGGTGTCTTTACCAAAAGCATGGCGAATTTGACTGCCTCGCCCCATCAACGGCATGACATGATCAAAAGACAGCAAGCGGTCAAAATCTGTTCCGCCAAGACGCAAACCTTCGCTTTGGATGATATCGATTGCGCCATCAGACTTGGTGCGAAATAGCGTGAAATCTGACGTCCCTCCACCAATGTCGATCACCAGACCCAGATTACCTGCCTTTAACACATGCGACTGCGCGCGCGCCGCCGCTTCGGGTTCATTCATGAAACGAACCTCTTCAAAACCGGCAATCTGATAACACTCAGTCAAATCAGCCAAGGCCTGCGCATCGCGTTTGGGGTCGGCGTGAAAACGTACCGGGCGGCCAGACAAAGCGCGCAAGTAATGTTGCCCGGTTCTCTCTTCGGAACGCTGTTTCATTTCCGCCAGAAAACGCGCAACAATCTCAACATAACTCATCCGTTTGCCCAAAAGCATACTGCTTTCGCGGATAAGCGGCGTCCCAAGCAAGGACTTGAGCGCACGCATGTAACGACCCCATGCACCTTCAAACAGCGCTTGCTCGGCACTTGAGCCATATGCGATCTGCTTTTCTTCAAAATCGAAAAACAACGCTGTAGGCAGCGTTTGTTCGCCGTTTTCAAGCTCGATAAGCCGGGTTTTGCCGTTCTCGATCACGCCAACAGCTGAATTTGAGGTGCCAAAATCAATCGCCAGAATTGCGTCCTGCTGCCCCATTTTCACACCCTGCTTACCCAAAAACAGCGCTTTACGAATTCAAAGCTGCCCCCGCAAGCCCTGTTTTCCCCATAATACTCCCTAGCCAGCCATGGGCGAAGTGGCTAACCTGCCTATCAAATAACCTTTGGGAGACTGAGTATGACCAATTTTCGCACCCTTTTGCTAAGCGCGAGTGCTGCCGCATTGCTGGCTGGCGCAGCTTTCGCCAAATCTGATATCATCGTTGCCCTACAGCTTGAGCCACCGCATCTGGACCCAACATCCGCAGCCGCTGGCGCGATTGATAGCGTGCTCTATTCCAATGTGTTCGAAGGCCTCACGCGCTTTATGGCGGATGGATCCGTGGTTGCTGGTCTAGCCGAAAGCTGGGAAATTTCAGACGACGGGCTGACCTATACGTTCAAGCTGCGTGACGGTGTAACGTTCCACGACAGCACCGCGATGGATGCAGAGGATGTGAAATTTTCGCTGGACCGCGCGCGTGCAGAAGATAGCACAAATGCGCAAAAGGCGCTTTATGCAGGCATCAAAGATGTCAGCGTCGTTGATCCGATGACCGTAAAACTGACGCTGACTGAGGCTAATGGCTCTATGCTGTTCAATCTCGCTTGGGGCGATGCCGTGATCGTCGCGCCAGAGAGCATTGGGAATATCAAGCAGATGCCAATTGGCACAGGCGCATTCAAATTCGTGAACTGGGTGCAGGGCGACAAAATCGAACTAGCACGCAATGACGCCTACTGGGGCACAGCCCCCGCGCTTGAAACGGCGACGTTCAAATTTATCTCTGATCCAACCGCGGCTTTCGCAGCTGTCATGGCACAAGACGTTGACGTGTTCGCAGGGTTCCCCGCGCCTGAAAACCTTCCTCAGTTCGAAGCCGATCCGCGTTTCCAAGTCCTTGTTGGCAGCTCCGAGGGCGAAACGATCCTCTCCACCAACAATAAAATGCCGCCCTTTGATAATGTGAAAGTGCGTCAGGCGTTGGCGCACGCGATTGACCGCCAAGCGATCATCGATGGTGCGATGTTCGGCTACGGCACGCCTATCGGTACGCATTTTGCGCCGCACAATCCTGACTACGTAGACCTGACCGCTGGTTCTGCCCATGATCCTGCAAAAGCCAAAGCACTGCTTGCCGAAGCGGGCTTGGCGGATGGGTTTGAAACCACGCTGCACTTGCCACCCCCTTCTTACGCACGCCGCGGCGGCGAAATTATTGCTGCACAACTGGGCGAGGTCGGCATAAAGGCAGAGATCATCAACGTGGAATGGGCGCAGTGGCTAGAAACAGTGTTTCGCGGCAAGGACTTTGGCCTGACCATCGTTAGCCACACCGAGCCATTCGACATCGGCATCTACGCGCGTCCGGATTACTACTTCCAGTATGATAATCCTGAATTCCAAGCGTTGATGACAAAGCTGAATGCAACGGCTGATCCAGACATGCGTTCAGACATGATTGCACAAGCGCAAACTACGATCTCGCAAGACTATGTGAACGGGTATTTGTTCCAACTGGCTTTCCCGACGGTCGCGGATGCAAAAGTTCAGGGACTTTGGGAAAATGCCCCGACACAAGCAACCGATCTTACTGGCGTCAGCTGGTCGAATTAAGCGGGTTTCGAATTTTCTAGAAGATTCGACCCCCCCTAATAACGCGCGCGCAATACACCAATGCGCGCGCGTATGTCTTCGCGCACAGGGCCTTCATTCGGCGCATCGCTCAGCGTCGCAAACCAATGCTCAGGCGGATTGCGCCCCCTTGAGTTCCCATCCAAACGCAAATTTCTTAGAATACTCTCTGCTGCGCCCTCAAGTCGTTCTGGCGCATCAAGACCATTCAACGCCCCCCAAACCCGTGTCCAGCAACGCCCAACGCTCCACGGATTATAGCCACCGCCGCCCAACACCAGCAGCCTTGGCGCAAGCCCGATCAAAGCACGAACGACCTCCACATGGGCGTTGTTGGACAGGGACAGGCGCGACAGCGGATCCTCTTCAATCGCGTCTGATCCGCATTGCAGCACAATCGCGTCAGGCGCAAAGCCCTCGATCAAGGGCAGAATTAGCGCTTGCAAAATCACGCGCATCTCGCTGTCATTCATCCCTCGTGGCACGGGCAGGTTGAACGCACTGCCGCCTGCTGTTTCCTCCAAACCACCCGTAAAGGGCCAGCGCTTTTCCTCATGCACAGAGATCATGCGCACCGAAGGATCACCCTTGAAGCCCACTTCCACCCCATCGGGGTGGTGTGCGTCGATATCGATATAAACCACACGCTCTGCTCCATGGTGCTGAAGCGATTTGATCGCCAGAACAGGATCATTGAGATAGCAAAAGCCGTTGGCGCGATCCGGCATCCCGTGATGTGTACCGCCACCAGGCACATGCACAATGCCTCCCTGCGTGAGCAATTCACCTGCAAGCACAACGCCGCCTGCGCCCGTTGCGGGGCGGCGAAACATCTCGCCGAACACAGGATTGGAGTGCGTGCCTAAGTGAAACTGCGTGCGCTCATTCTCGCTGACATCCCCGCGCCGTTCAGCTCTTGCAAGGGCTGACACATACTCTGGTGTATGAAACGCCCAAAGCGCCTTTGGCTTGGCACGCGGCGAAGTCACATATTGCGCATCCGGCAGCCAGCCCAGCGCACGTGTCAGATCCATCACGGTTGACACGCGCGGCACGCGCAAAGGATGCGTCCCGCCATAGGACGAGCCGCGATAAATTTCCGAACCAATAAAAAGCGGGCGTTCCAACATTCCTTTGACATACAATGCATCCGCGCCGCGACAAGCCCTCTGGACCCTTCCCCGCCTCTCGCCTAGCGTAGCAAAATGCTACGCTACGCCCTCAAACGACTGCTGTCTCTCGCGATCAGCCTGATCATCGCCAGCCTTGTCATCTTTCTGGTGATCGAGGTCGCACCCGGTGATCCGGCAAGCTTCATGCTTGGAATGAACGCGCAAGAGGATACACTGAATGCGCTGCGCGAGGAATTGGGACTGAACCAAAGCAAGCTGGAGCGGTATCTGTCATGGACCTTCGGCATGGTACAGGGCGATTTCGGAACGTCATACACGTACCGCACACCTGTGGCTGACATGGTGTCTGATCGGCTATGGGTCTCGCTACCTTTGGCGCTTTATGCGCTGGCGCTTTCTACGCTCATCGCCTTTCCCGCAGGCATCTATGCGGCCTCTCGGCGCGGCGGTGCTGGGGACGTCACGATCATGGGGGCCACGCAGCTTGGCGTTGCTATCCCGAATTTCTGGTTTGCGATGATGCTGGTGCTGGTCTTTGCGATCAATCTGCGCTGGTTCTCTGCGGGTGGTTTTCCGGGTTGGGACGAAGGCGTGTTCGCAGGTCTCAAAGCCCTGACACTCCCTGCAATCGCGCTTGCTCTGCCCCAAGCCGCGATCTTGGCGCGCGTTATGCGCTCGTCTCTGCTTGATATCTTGAACGAGGATTTCATCCGCACTGCGCGCGCGAAGGGTCTAAGCCGCCGTCAAGCGCTCTGGCGACACGCGCTACGCAATGCGCTTATTCCGGTTCTTACAATCATCGGACTGCAATTCTCTTTTCTGCTTGCTGGATCCATCATCATTGAACAGGTTTTCTATCTCCCCGGCCTCGGACGGCTTGTCTTTCAATCCATCTCGCAGCGTGATTTGATCGTGGTGGAAAGCGTTGTGATGCTTTTGGTCTTTGCCGTAATCATGGTGAACTTTATCGTTGATCTGGCGTATGCATGGGTGGATCCACGCCTGAGGTCACGCTCATGACCTCTCGCAATCTTATCATTGGCGGCGTGCTCAGCGCGATCTTCATCACAGCGGCGCTGATCAGTTTCCTCTGGACACCCTTTGACGTCACACAGATGAACATCCCTAACAAGCTAAAGACCCCGAACGGCACAAACTGGCTTGGTACGGATCACTTCGGCCGCGATATATTTTCCATGATTATGGTCGGCGCGCGCACGTCAATTGCTGTTGCGCTGGTCGCCGTCGGCATCGGCATGGGCGTTGGTGTCCCCCTTGGGCTTGCCGCCGCTGCGCACCAAGGCAGTCTACTGGATGAAGTCATCATGCGCGGCAATGATCTGGTCTTCGCCTTCCCATCTCTGGTAATTGCGATCCTGATTACCGCCGTGTTCGGCCCCGGCGCTGTAAATGCGATCATTGCCATTGGCATATTCAACATTCCCGTCTTCGCGCGCCTTACACGCAGTGCAGCACTCCCCCTTTGGCAACGCGAATTCATCATGGCAGCGCGCGTCGCAGGCAAAGGTCCATCGCGCATTTCGCTGGAACACATCCTGCCCAACGTCACCAACCTGCTGATCGTGCAAGGCACCATCCAGTTTTCCCTCGGCATCCTTGCCGAAGCGGGCCTGTCCTACGTAGGCCTTGGCGCGCAACCGCCGCTGCCAAGCTGGGGACGGATGCTGGCAGATGCCCAAACCATGGTCAGCTTTGCACCCCACCTCGCGCTGATCCCGGGCGGCGCTATTATTCTGACGGTGCTGGGCCTGAATCTTATGGGCGATGGTCTGCGTGACCTGCTTGATCCCCGCATCAGGGTGGAGCGCACATGAGCCTTCTGTCCATCAAAGATCTCGATCTGTCGATCCATGGCATACCGATCCTGAAGGGCGTCAGTCTTGATGTTGCGCAAGGCGAGATCGTTGCAATCACGGGCGAAAGCGGTTCTGGCAAATCGCTTACGGCCTTTTCCGTGATGCAGCTTTTACCGCGTGGCACAGTGACGACAGGGTCAATCAAACTCGATGGCAGTGAACTGCTCAACGCCTCTGACGCAGAGATGTGCAAACTACGCGGCAACGATATTGGCATGGTGTTTCAGGAACCCATGACCGCACTGAACCCGTTGATGAACATCGGCGATCAGGTCATGGAAACCATTCTGCTCCACACCGACACAAGCCGCAATCAAGCCCGCGAACGTGCCAAAGAAACGCTGGCGCGCGTTGGTCTGCCCCCCGAAAAATATAGTCTCGCGCGCTTTCCCCATGAACTGTCTGGCGGCCAGCGCCAGCGTGTGGTGATCGCCATGGCCATCGCCCTGCGCCCGCGCCTTCTGATTGCGGATGAACCGACAACAGCCCTTGATGTCACCACCCAAGCGCAAATTCTCGACCTTTTGAAAGACCTTGTACAGGACTTCGGCATGGGCCTGATGATGATCACCCATGACCTTGCGGTCGTCTCGGATATGGCAGATCGCATCGTCGTCATGCGCCACGGTGAAGTGGTTGAGATGGGCAAAACCAAAGCGCTTTTTGCCAACATGCAACACGGCTATACAAAAGCGCTTTTTGCCGCCTCCGCGCATGAAGTCGCATTGCCGTACAACACACCAGCAGACGCGCTGTTGATCGTCAAAGACGCCATCCGCGACTACCCGAAACCACGCACCACGCTTTTTGCTGCGCGCGGATACACACGCGCCGTGAATGGCATCAGCTTTACACTGCACAAGGGCGAGCGCATCGGCCTCGTCGGCGAAAGCGGTTGTGGAAAATCTACACTCACACGGGCAATTCTAGGCTTAGAACCGCTCCAAGGTGGCTCCATCACCGCTTTTGGCCAAAAGGTCGGCCCCGATATGCCTGCCGCTCTGCGCTCCGGTCTGCAAGTGGTGTTCCAAGATCCTTACGGCAGCTTCAATCCCCGCCATAAAGTCGCGCGCATTGTAACGGAACCGTTCCATCTGCTTCGTGATCCACCTCGCGGACAAGAACGCGAAAACCGCATCTCCGAAGCCCTTATCGCTGTCGGCCTACATCCATCCGATGCGGACAAATACATTCACGCATTTTCAGGGGGCCAACGTCAACGTATCGCCATCGCGCGCGCGTTGATAATCGATCCCGAATTAATCATTTTCGACGAAGCGGTCAGTGCCCTCGATGTATCCATCCGTGCGCAAATTCTTGATCTGATCGCTGAGCTGACCGAAACCCATGACCTTAGCTATCTGTTTATTAGCCACGATCTATCTGTCGTGCGCACGATCACAGATCGCGTGCTGGTGATGCAAGACGGCGAGATTGTTGAGGACGGAGCCACGCAGCAAGTTTTCGACGCTCCACGCCATCCCTATACCGCCAGTCTGATCGCGGCTGCCCCGACCCTTCCTGATGTGAAAGCCCTTACCGATGCCCCTGCCTGATCTTCCCTTCAACCCCTCTCATTGCCTGATCGACGGCACTTGGCGCGCGCCGCTCTCGGGCCAGACCCTTGCGTTGATCGATCCCTCAGACGGCAGCGAATTAGCCCAAATCGCGCGCGGTCAAAGCAGTGATATCGACGCTGCGGTTGATGCCGCTCAAAACGCTCTCAACGACGACTGGGGGCGAAAGACGGCACTGGAACGCGGCCGCATCCTCACAAAAATCGGCCAGCTCGTGCTCGAGCATGTCGAGCTGTTGGCAGAGCTGGAAGCCCGCGATGTGGGCAAACCCCTTACCCAAGCACGCGCAGATGCTGTCGCGCTTGCGCGTTACATGGAATTCTACGGCGGCGCTGCGGACAAGATACACGGCGAAACCATTCCCTATCTCGACGGTTACACTGTCTACACATTGCGCGAACCCCACGGCGTCACAGGTCATATCGTGCCTTGGAATTATCCCATGCAGATCATCGGACGCTCGGTCGGTGCCGCACTTGCGATGGGCAACGCCGCAGTCCTGAAACCGGCGGAAGAAGCCTGCCTTACCGCCCTTATGTTCGCCGAAATCGCCCGCCAAGCTGGATTGCCAGATGGCGCCTTGAATGTGGTTCCCGGCCTTGGGGCCGAGGCTGGCGCAGCGCTAAGCGCGCATAAAAACGTCCAACACATCTCATTCACAGGCTCCGTCGCGACTGGCGCGTTGGTGCAGCAGGCTGCCGGTGCAAATGTTATCCCCGTAACACTGGAACTTGGCGGTAAATCCCCCCAACTGGTGTTTGAAGATGCAAACATCGAAGACGCCCTGCCTTTCCTTGTCAACGCGGGTATCCAGAACGCGGGCCAGACCTGCTCCGCCTCCTCACGCATCCTCGTGCAAGAAAACCGCTATGACGAAGTCGTTGCCGCGATGTCTGCGCGTTACAAAAGCCTTACAGTCGGACCAGCGTTGGACGATCTGAATCTCGGCCCGCTTATCTCTAACCGCCAAAAGGACATCGTCACCGGCTTCCTTGCTCAAGGGCAAGATTTGCACATCGCAGCCACAGGGAAGATCGCCGAAGACGCACCAAAATCAGGCGCATATGTTGCGCCCCACCTCCTGCTGTGCCCCGATGCAAATCACCCGCTGGCGCAGAAGGAAATTTTTGGTCCCGTGCAAGTCGTCATCCCGTTCAAAGATGAAGCCGACGCTATCGCCATTGCCAACTGTACCGACTACGGCCTTGTTGCGAGCATCTGGACAGAAAACGGAGCACGGCAAATGCGCCTCGCCAAAGCGCTTAAATCAGGGCAGGTGTTCATCAACAACTACGGCGCAGGCGGTGGTGTTGAATTGCCCTTCGGTGGCGTTGGCAAATCTGGTCATGGGCGCGAAAAAGGTTTTGAAGCGCTCTACGGCTTTTCAACGCTCAAAACCGTGGCTGCAAAACATGGCTAGAATTGCAGTTTTTATATGCCTTTGCTTCTGCGCGATGTTCGCTGCTGCGGTTTTCGGCGCGCTGCACAACCAGATCAGTTTTACCATCGGGGCAAGTTATTTTTACGACGTCAAATTTGCACAGTTCGGCATTGATCCAATCGTACAAAATCGTATCAGTGCCAGCATCGTCGGCGCGCTCGCAAGCTGGTGGATGGGTCTTCTCATGGGATTGCCCGCCTTCGCACTTGGCTACGTTACCCAAGCCGGTCGACGGCGCTACTTTTATGCGGGTTTGAAGGCCATCTGGATTGCCACCAGCATTGCAGCGATCGCAGCTTTTATCGGCCTCGCGTTCGGACAAATTGCAGACATCAATACATTGGTCGGCTACCTTCCAAACATTGATGCGTTTTCTGATCCCGAAGGCTTTGTGCGCGCAGCTATCATGCATGAAGCAAGCTATTTCGGCGGTGCGATTGGCGCGCTCGCCGCTCTTTACGTGATTTGGCGCGAACGCCCAAACAATCCCAAACAAGGAGACACTCATGCGTCTACTCAATAAAACTGCCATTGTCACCGGCGCAGGATCAGGCTTTGGGGCCGGCATCGCGCGTAAATTCGCAACCGAAGGCGCACATGTTCTTGTTGCAGATATTAACGCAAATGCCGCGGCTGCTATCGCGGCTGAAATCAACGGCACGCCCTGCACGGTAGATGTCAGCAATGCCGAAAGTGTACAGGACATGGCTGATCTGGCGCTTAAAGAAATGGGCCATGTGGATATTATTATCAATAATGCAGGCGTCACACATTTACCCGCCCCGATGGAAACCATCTCGGAAGAGGATTTCGACCGCGTGTTCGCTGTAAACTGCAAATCCGTTTATTTGATCGCGCGCGCCTTCACCCCCCATATGAAAACACGCAAAACAGGCGCGATCCTCAACGTCGCCTCGACCGCAGGGGTCAGCCCACGCCCAAATCTCAACTGGTACAATGCGTCAAAAGGCTGGATGAACACGGCGACCAAAACCATGGCTGTCGAACTCGCCCCCTTCGGTATCCGCGTTAACGCGCTTAACCCCGTCGCTGGTGAAACCCCGCTTCTTGCGTCCTTCCTGGGCGAAGATACTCCAGAGCGGCGCACGCAATTTCTCTCGACCATCCCAATTGGCCGCTTCTCAACACCAGAAGATATGGGCAACGCTGCCTGCTTCCTGTGCTCGGATGAAGCCAGCATGATCACAGGCGTCTGCATGGAAGTCGACGGTGGCCGCTGTATTTAACGTTCCAATTCCTCTCTCTTTAAATATCCCCGCCGGAGGCTCCCGCCAAATGCAAAAAGGCCCCAAAAACCTGATCACGGACGTGCAAGGTCTCAAAGTCGGCCATGCACAAGACACTGCGCTTAAATCTGGCACAACCGTGCTGACCGCCGACATCCCCCTTACATCCTCGGTCCACGTCATGGGTGGTGCGCCGGGCAGCCGTGAAACCGATCTACTCGACCCTGACAAATCAGCCCCCGGTGTGGATGCCTTCGTCCTCTCTGGTGGCTCGGCCTTCGGCCTTGATGCCGCAAGCGGCGTGATGAAAGGCCTGCGCAACGCGGGCCGTGGGTTTGCTGTTCACACAGCGCGCGTCCCGATCGTACCTGCTGCGATCATCTTTGATTTGATCAATGGCGGGAACAAGGACTGGACCACCAGCCCTTATCCTGCACTCGGTGAAGCAGCTCTTAGCACGGCACAACCAGACTTCGCACTCGGCTCTGTCGGTGCAGGCATCGGCGCGATGAGCGCTTCGCTAATGGGTGGAACCGGCTCGGCCTCTCTGGTTCTGGATAACGGCATAACCGTAGGCGCACTTATGATCGCAAACCCTATCGGCGCGGTCACAACACCTGGAGGGCGTCATTTCTGGGCCGCGCCTTTCGAGATTGACGATGAATTTGGCGGGCTCGGCCCTGATCCGCGCTCCGGCCTTGGGCGCGATATGAAATCCGACAAGATCACCGCGATGCTGCGCCAAGCCAATACCACCATCGGCATCGTCGCTACAGACGCAAACCTGAGTAAAGCACAGTGCAAGCGTATCGCGGTTGCTGCCCATGACGGAATCGGGCGTGCCTGCGTGCCGGCACATACGCCGATGGACGGCGACTTGATATTCAGCACGGCAACCGGCGCGAAAGAATTGTCATCCCCCGATTTAGACCTCGCGATGATCGGCCATGCAGCGTCGCTTTGTGTTGCGCGCGCCATTGCCCGTGCAATTTATGAAGCAAGGCCAGCGACAGATAATCTACTGCCAACCTGGCACGAAAAGAATGCGGATTGATCTATGCCTGACCTGCAACTTACAGACATCAACCTTCACTATGAAATTGAAGGAGCAGGCCCGCCGGTTATCCTTATCGCGGGCATGCTTAGTGATAGCGCCAGTTGGGGGCCGTTAATTGCACCGCTTGCTGAAAACTATACCGTTATTCGGCCTGACAACCGCACCACAGGACGCACAACACCCGCGCTTGCGGCAACTTCGCCAGAGCAGAATGCCGCCGATGTTCTTTCACTCATGGATCATCTAAGCCTGCCTTGCGCGCATGTCATCGGCCATTCGATGGGCGGTTATATTGCTGCTGAAATTTCCGCTCGTGCGCCTGAACGCACGACCTCACTCACCCTTTTGTGCAGCGCCCCTTTGAACCTGGCACGGTCTTGGCATCTGTTCCAAACCTTTTGCGACGTACGCGCATCAGGCCCCGAAGGGCTATGGTTGCGCGCCTTATTCCCTTGGCTTTTCCATCACAGCTTTTTCGACACCCCAGAGCAAGTCGAAGGCGCGATAGCCGCCAGTCTCGCCTATCCGCACGCCCAAAGCCTTGACGCGATGCAACATCAGCTTAACGCGCTCAAATGTTATGATCCAAGCGATGTAACACAACGCATCGCTTCTCCAACCCTGGCACTGCTCGCACAAAATGATCTGATCGTTCCCCATAGCGAAGCGCTGGACCTGCTCAACCAAATCCCGCAAGCTGACGTTCAATCCATTCCAAGTGCGGGCCATTCCATCCACTGGGACGCATCCGCCACAGTCCTTGCGCAACTTGCACCCTTTTTAAAGGAACACAGCCATGCACACTGATCGCTTCGGCAATGAAATGTCACCGTGCAGCCTTGAGACGGCACAGGGTCTTGACGACTTCGTCCACGGCTTTCTCGCGTATCAACCCAAAGCCGCCAACATACTTGCGATCGCTGATCAGGCCAAAGACAACGCGCTGTCCAATGCCTATGCTGGCATGCTCTGGATGTTCCTCGAAGCCCCCGTCGCCACCGAAAAAGCCGCGCCTTATATTACCCGCGCGAACGCCGTTGAAACACGCAATCCGCGCGAACGCTCTGTCACCGAGATTGCCGCGACATGGGCTTTTGGTGATGTTCCAAAAACCATGCGCCTCTGCGAAGCCCATAGCGATGAATACCCCCGTGACCTCGTGATCATTAAACTCGCGCAGTACCTGCATTTCAACGCAGGCGATGCGCCAAGCATGCTACGCGCTTGTCTCAAAGCATTACCAGAAGCAGCAGATGAACCCTATGTCCACGGCATGATCGCCTTTGGTTACGAGCAATGCCACCAGCTAGAGCAAGCAGAAACCAGCGCGCGCCGCGCAATCGAAATTGAACCCAACGATGCATGGGCACACCACGCGATTGCCCATGTCATGCTGACCCAAGGCCGCGTTGTGGAAGGCGCAAAATTCATGGAAGACATGGCCCCGCGCTGGGAAGGGCTCAATAGCTTTATGTATAGTCACAACTGGTGGCATCTCGCGTTGTTCTACATTTCTATGGGGCAACACGACGAGGTAATTGCTGCCTACGACACCCATGTTTGGGGGCTTGAGAAAAACTTCGCGCAAGATCAGATCGGCGCCGCATCCTTACTGGCGCGGATGGAACTTGCAGGCATCAACGTCGCAGATCGTTGGGCGGACGTGGCCAATCACATCGCTTTGCGCGGTGCCGATACGACCTTGCCGTTCTTGACGATGCAATACCTCTACGCACTTGGGCGCTCGGAAAATCCTATGGCTGATACACTCATAAGCGCGATAAAACAAAAGGCCAGCGCGCCGGGTTTCGATCAAGACGTCTGGCGCGATGTGGCGCTGCCCGCTTGCGAAGGTCTTCTCGCCTACACGCGCGGGGATTTTGAAAAGACAGTGCAGAAACTCGGCCTCGCCCTACCGCGCATGGCAGAAGTCGGCGGTAGCCACGCTCAACGCGATCTGTTTGAACAAGTCCACCTCGATGCACTTATGAAAACAGAGCGCCTTGCGCAGGCGCAACAAGTCCTGGAAATGCGCCGCACCTTTGACCCGGACGGTGTTCCGCTCAACAAAATGCTCGCGGATGTCTATCTCAAAACAGGCCTGCCCGAACTCGCTGAAGCGGCCTTAAACCGCGCACCGCGCTAGGCTTCCTCTCTCTAAATATCCCCACCGGAGGCATGTGATTTTCCAGAAAATCACATCACACTTCTTCAACCTGCATCACCCCATCAAGGCTTTTGAGGGCACCTTTGATCTGTGGATTCACAGGGAACTCACGACCCAGATCGACCTCAACCTCGCCGGGCAATCCGCTGTCCATCAAGCACAGCATCACAGGTCCGCGCGCGCCTTGTTTCACGGTTTCCTGCGCACGGCTTAATACGGACGCAATATGCGCAACTGCCCCTGAATTTTCGACGAAAATGCGCAGCGCGGTCTGGCCTGCATCAGCCACGACCACGTCAATTGGCGCGACCGAGCGGCCCAACAATTTCAGCTGATCGCTTTCCATCGTCGCCTCCACAGTCACAACAACTTTCGCGCCCGTTTCCAAAAACTCGCGGCATTTATCCAGCGTGTCGGAAAATAGCGTGACTTCGTAAGCCCCTGTCGTGTCGCTCATTTGTGCAAAGGCAAACCGATTGCCGCGCGCAGATTTACGTTCTTGTCGCCCTGCAACAACGCCCGCGAGTTTGGCGACCAACGCACCACTTTCGGCCTTGGCAGTCACCTCATCCAGCGTCATCACGCCTTTGCGTTTCAGTGGGGCCATGTAGTCATCCAGCGGATGGCCCGACATGTAGAAACCGACTGCACGGAATTCCTCGTTCAGACGTTCCGCAGGCATCCAGTCTTGCACTGGCGACAGGCGCGGTTCCGGCAGATCATCACCTGCCTCACCAAACAAGGACACTTGGTTGGAATTCTTCTGCTCGAATATTGCTTGGGAATAATTCACCAAACCGTCAAGACTATCGAACACGCGGCGGCGGTTCGGATCCAGTTGATCAAACGCGCCAGAGCGCGCGAGCATTTCCAGAGGGCGCTTGCCAACCCGTTTCAGATCGACGCGGCGCGCCAGATCAAAGATCGTCGCAAAGGGCTTATCGACCCCATTCTCCATGCGCCCTTCTACGACCAGTTTCATCGCCTCAACACCGACGTTTTTCAAAGCGCCCAGCGCATAGACCAATTCACCGTCTACCACCTTAAAGGTCGCACCAGAGCGGTTCACACAGGGCGGAACCCACGGCAGTTCCAAGCCTTTTTTGACCTCTTCAAAATAGGTTGCCAGCTTATCCGTCAGATGGATATCGCAGTTCATCACGCCTGCCATAAACTCGACAGGATGGTTCGCTTTCAGCCATGCGGTTTGATAGCTGACCACCGCATAGGCCGCCGCGTGGGACTTGTTGAAGCCGTAGTTGGCAAACTTTTCCAGAAGGTCGAAAACTTCCGACGCTTTCTTGGCAGGCACGCCATTTTCCTTGGCACCTTTTTCGAACTTGGGCCGTTCTTTCGCCATTTCTTCTGCGATCTTTTTACCCATCGCACGCCGCAAGAGGTCAGCGCCGCCGAGCGAATAGCCCGCCATGACCTGTGCGATCTGCATCACCTGTTCTTGGTAAACGATGATGCCTTGGGTTTCTTCCAAAATGTGGTCGATAAGCGGATGCACCGATTCACGCTCTTTGAGCCCGTTCTTCACCTCGCAATAGGTCGGGATGTTTTCCATTGGACCCGGACGGTATAGCGCCACAAGGGCGACGATGTCCTCGATACAGGTCGGCTTCATCCGTTTCAGGGCATCCATCATGCCCGAGCTTTCCACCTGAAACACCGCGACAGTCTTGGCGCTGGCATAGAGTTTGTAGCTCTTTTCGTCATCCAGCGGGATCGCGCCGATATCATCGACCGTACCAGCGGGTGGTTGATAAAGCTCGGTTCCGTCCGCTGCGATATGCAACTGACGACCACTCGCTTTGATCTGTTCCATCGCGTTTTGAATGACAGTGAGGGTTTTCAAACCCAGAAAGTCGAATTTCACCAGCCCCGCCTGTTCGACCCATTTCATATTGAACTGGGTTGCAGGCATGTCCGAGCGCGGGTCTTGATAGAGCGGGACCAAAGCGTCCAAAGGACGATCCCCAATCACAACACCCGCCGCGTGGGTGGAGGCATTGCGCAGAAGTCCTTCGACCTGTTGACCGTAATCCAACAGGCGTTTCACCACTTCCTCATTGCGCGCCTCTTCGCGCAAACGCGGCTCGTCAGCGAGCGCCTTTTCGATGGAAACAGGCTTCACGCCCTCAACGGGGATCATCTTACTCAGGCGATCTACTTGACCGTATGGCATCTGCAAAACGCGGCCAATGTCGCGCACTGCGGCTTTGGACAGCAACGCACCAAAGGTGATGATCTGCCCGACCTTATCGCGACCATATTTCTGCTGAACGTATTGGATCACCTCTTCACGGCGATCCATGCAGAAATCGATATCGAAGTCAGGCATGGAGACACGTTCAGGATTGAGGAACCGCTCGAACAGCAACGAGTAACGCAAAGGATCAAGGTCCGTGACCGTCAGCGCATAGGCCACCAGCGATCCCGCACCAGAACCACGGCCCGGGCCGACAGGAATACCATTGTCCTTGGCCCATTGAATGAAATCCGCAACAATCAGGAAGTAACCGGGAAAGCCCATGCCCTCAATAATGCCCAGCTCGAAATCGAGGCGTTCCTGATACTCCTCCACCGTCGCCGCATGGGGAATGACTGCAAGACGCTTTTGCAAACCCTCATTGGCAATGCGGCGCAGTTCGGCAACCTCGTCGTCGGCGAATTTCGGCAGGATCGGATCGCGGCGGTAGGCCTGGAACGCGCAGCGACGCGCGATCTCAACGGTGTTTTCAATCGCTTCGGGCAGGTCCGCGAAAAGCGTGACCATTTCCTCTTGGGATTTGAAGTAGTGCTGCGCTGTAAGTTTGCGGCGCGGATCCTGTTGATCGACATAGGCACCATCCGCGATGCAAATCAGCGCATCATGGGCTTCGTACATGGAGGATTTCGGGAAATAGACGTCATTGGTCGCAACAAGCGGGATACCTTTGGCATAGGCCATTTCGACAAAGCCGCGCTCGGTCAAACGCTCTGCCTCGGGCAGGCCGCCGTTCTCTGGATGGCGCTGAAGCTCGACATACAAGCGATCGCCAAAGGCGCGGTGCAGACGATCCATCAATACCTCAGCCGCCGGGCGCTGCCCGCCTTGCAACAGTTTGCCAATCGCGCCCTCGGGGCCGCCGGTCAAACAAATCAGACCCGCATTCAACGCATCCAGTTCATCAAGCGTCACCTGCGGGAGTTGACCATCATTGTCGATGTAAAGACAGCTGTTCAACTTCATCAGGTTTTCGTAACCGGTTTCGTTCTGGGCTAGGAAAACCAAAGGCTCTGGCTTTTTCTCGCGCTCGCCGGGTTGTGCCGTCAGATAGGTGATATCGACTTGGCACCCAATGATTGGCTGCACGCCTGCCCCTGATGCCCCAACGGAAAACTCAAGCGCTGCAAACAGATTATTGGTATCTGTTACAGCCACCGCCGGCATATCCATGGATTTGCACAAGTCCGGCAGCTTTTTAAGCCGCAACGCACCTTCGAGCAGCGAATATTCTGTGTGGGTGCGCAGATGGATGAATCGAGGAGCTTTTATCATAGTTCCAGAATAGGTTGGCCCCCACGGCGATGAAAGCCCAAAGCCAAAGTTGAGGGCAACTAATTACTTAGCCAAATTGCTAACTATCCTGACAGCAACCTCATACTGCTAAATAGGTAGCCGCATGACTAACCAAATTGATCAAATTTTCTCGGCCCTTGCCGATCCCACCCGCCGCGCGGTGATTGAGCGTTTGAGCCAAGGCGCAGCCCCTGTCAGCGAATTGCATGCGCCGCACGATATGGCGCTACCCACATTCATGCGGCACTTGAAGGTATTGGAAGACTGCGGGCTTACCCATTCCAAGAAGAGCGGTCGCGTGCGCACCGTTCATATCGAAGCGGCACCTTTAACCGAAGTGCAAGACTGGCTCTCGCGTCATCGCGCGATGTGGGAAGGTCGATTGGATCGACTGGCACGGCTTGCTGAATCCTTAGAAGCAAATTCAGACACTGGAACACCCGATGCGTAAATTCAGTGACTCGACCGATCTGGAACTCGAACAACTCATCGCGGCGCCCCCGAAACTGTGTGGCGCTGCTGGAGCGATCCCGAGCTTTTCACGCAATGGTTCACCCCGCCAACGGTCTCCGAGCGCGATGTAGATTTCCAGTTCCACCCCGGAGGGAAAGCCAACCTAACAATGGTGCTACCCGATGGCACGATCATGCCCCTCGAAGGCTGCGTGCTTGAAGCGAACCCCGCAAAACGGCTGGTGACAACCGATGCGCTGAGGGCAGGTTTTCGCCCCGCAGAAAAGCCATTCATGACAGCAATATACGACCTAGAAGCCATTGAGAGCGGGACGCGCTACAGCGCAACGGTCTTGCACCCATCCGACTTCGAGCGCCAACAACACATCGACATGGGATTTTATGACGGCTGGGCAACGACATTTAAGCAACTCGCCGAGTTGGCGGAACATTTGGAAGGAACGACAACATGACCACCGATACCGGAGCATTTGATTTCGAACGCAGCTTGCCTCTCGCACCTGCAAAGCTGTGGCATGTCCTAACCGACGCCAACATGCGGGAACGCTGGGGTGCGCCAAGCGAAGAAATGGTCCTCACGATGATCCATAAGGACCTTAGTGTTGGCGGCATTGAGCGTCATATTTGCGGGCCAAAAGAAAGCCCCGAATTTGAGGTGGAGACCCGATGGTATCGCCTCGAAGCCCCAACAGACGCGGTTTTTACAGAGACGCTTGAATTCGGCGGAAGCGCTGTCGCGACCTCGCTCGTGACTTACCGCGTTACCGCGGATGGCGCAGGTTCAAAGCTGAACGTCCATGTTTCCGTGTCCTCCTTTAGTGGTACTGAGGCGGCCAGTGAATTCAAAGAAGGCTGGGAAGGTGGTTTGCACAGTCTTGAGGCATTAGCGCAGGAGTTGGCGTCTAATTAGGCGGTATGAGGCGCAATACTACGTCACAAAGTCTTGCCAAACGCGAGAACTGTTGCTTAGCCGGCCCTCGGAAAGTCCGCTGAGCTTCTACGCCGCATCGCCCCTTCAAGAAGCGAATATTCGGTGTGTGTGCGAAGGTGGATGAATCGAGGAGCTTTTGTCATGGCGCAAGCATATCTCAACCAAACTATCGAGGACATAGCAATTTACGGACTATTCCCTTTGGAATGTTGACAAAAAATAGTGCGTTTCGCTAAATTTTCGGACGTGTTGGCGTTCTTTGACGAAACCTTTCTCTTGGACGTCGGAAACGAACAAATGCTGAATACCTTCTTTAAAACCGCTTTCGCGGGTCGGAAGGCCGCAAAGCAGCGTCAAACAGGTAGGTTTCACAAAGTGGTTCCAATTGTAGCGCAGGTCTTTCCCAGATTAACCGCTAAAGTATTTGCCCGGCGATATCTCCAGTCAAAGCATCAAATTTTGAGAGATGTAAGACATTCGGAAACCCCATTTGAAGTCATAAAATGTGGTGCAGGCTACATTCTAAGATTAGACGCAACAGATGCTCAAGGCACAAGGCGAAGGTGTTTGATCGTTCCCGGTCACGGGGGGCACTACAAACAATTTCTTAGGTTGATACGTAACCTGCATAAAAACCAATTTAGCGTCGATATTCTCGCCTTTCCTGGACATCTCGGAAAAAAGAGAGAGACATGTTCAATGCGATCCATTGCGCAAACCGTGCGCACAGCGTCAAAACAGCATGGAATTTACCATTTGTTAGTCGCCCATTGTGTAAGTGCGAATGCGGTTTTGTTTGAATTGGAAAATGGTCCCTTAAGTGCGCGCTACGCATTTACTTCCATACCTTTGAAATTACAAAATTTAATTCTAAGCGGTGGCGAACTGATTGGTTTAGCGGGTAAAAGTTTTTCCTATTTCATCAAGCAAGTCGACGCATTAGGGGCGCCTTACCAACTAGATAAGGACTGGTATAAAGTCGCTGAATCTCAAAGTGCGCCCTTATTGCTCCTCCATTCCACAAATGATTTCGCTGCCCCTTTTGAAGACATTGCTCCGTTGCAAAGAACATGGCCAGCAGCGCAAGTCACGCTCTATGAAAGTGGCGATCACAACGGGATCGTGACCAGCAAGCGCACCGTAGACCGTTTGGTGACATTTGCCTTGGACGAGGCGGATCGAAGCCCTGCGTAACGCACGAAAAATAATATTCAATTCGTGCTACCAGATCGAATTTTCTTGCAAGTTCACGTGTTCGCCTCCTAAGTTTGAATTTCACAATCTAAACGAAGCGCTTTCTACGCCGCATCGAGGGCGCACACTTCAGCACTATCAAATAAACCAGTACCGCGGCAGGCATATGGCATGAGCATCAAGTTTCTTCTGAATGGAGAGGCGGTAGAGTTAATCGACGGTAGTCCGACGGTCACTCTGCTCGATTGGCTGCGCGAAACACGCGCGATGACGGGAACCAAAGAAGGTTGTAACGAAGGAGATTGCGGGGCCTGTACTGTTATGGTCACGGATGAGGGCGGCGCGAAAGCTTTGAACGCTTGCATTCTGTTCTTGCCGCAACTGCATGGCAAAGCCGTGCGTACAGTTGAAGGCTACAGCAGCCCAGACGGAGAATTGCATCCTGTACAGGAAGCAATGGTTGAACATCACGGCTCGCAATGCGGTTTCTGCACGCCGGGGTTCATCAGTTCGATGGTGGCCGCGCATACGGCAGGTCGCACAGATCACGATGTCATTCTCGCAGGCAACCTGTGTCGATGCACAGGTTACGCGCCGATTATTCGTGCCGCTGAAGCCGCTCAGGACAAAGACGCCCCAGACTGGCTTGACGATGATGTCGAACATATGGATAGCAAAGCCCATCCATTGGCAAGCGCCCCTGAAACCGTCCAAGCCCTTGCCACGCTTTACGCCGACAACCCCCATGCAACCTTGATCGCGGGGGCCACCGACGTGGGCCTTTGGGTCACAAAGCAGCTGCGCGACCTAGAAATGCCAATCTTTCTGAACCGCTGTTTTGACCTGCAACACTTCGATCTGTCAGGCGATCACATCCGCATCGGTGCGGGCGTCACAATGGCATGGCTGTATGAAACTCTGTCGATCTACCACCCCTCGTACGCAGAGCTGATACGCCGTTACGGATCAGAGCAAGTGCGCCAAGCCGCCACGATTGGCGGCAACATCGCAAATGGCTCGCCCATCGGGGATAATCCACCTGCGCTCATCGCGCTTGAGGCGACGTTGCACTTACGAAAAGGTGAGGTTCAGCGCGACATACCGATTGAAGATTTCTTTATCGCTTACGGCAAACAGGATCGCGCAGCTGGCGAATTTGTCGAAGCAATTACGATCCCTAAATCCGCTGATGCGCTGCGGTGTTACAAACTCTCGAAACGTTTTGATCAAGATATTTCAGCGGTATGTGGTTGTTTCAATATCATCATTGAGGATGGCAAGGTTGCCTCAGCGCGCATCGCTTTTGGCGGCATGGCAGGCACGCCAATGAGGGCAGCCAAGGCCGAAGCCGCTTTGATCGGGCAGGATTGGACACAAGAAAGCGTGGACACAGCAGCCCAAGTAATGGGCGATGATTTCACCCCACTTTCCGACATGCGCGCCTCTGCCGAGTACCGAATGAAAATCGCGCAAAATATGCTAAGGCGCTATTTCGCAGAGCTTTCTGGCGTTGAGACATCCGTTCTGGAGGTGTCCGCATGAGCGTTGCAAAACCCCTTCCGCATGATGCCGCAAAGCTGCATGTCACTGGTGCAGCCCGCTATGTCGATGACATTCCCACCCCAACAGGCACACTGAGCCTTGCCTTTGGTCAAAGCGAGATTGCACATGGCGCAATCATCAGCATTGATCTGAGCGAAGTACGCGCAGCCGAAGGGGTTGTGGAGGTTCTAACGGCAGAAGACCTTCCGTTTGACAATGATGTCAGCCCTTCTACACATGATGAACCTTTGCTTGCGAAAGGCACAGTTCACTACGTTGGTCAGCCCGTTTTCATGGTCGTCGCAAAGACGCATCTTCTGGCGCGCAAAGCCGCGTGCATGGGTAAGATTGAATATGTCGAAAAATCCGCCCTTCTAAGCATTGATGACGCCTTGGCTGCGAACAGCCGGTTTGAAGAAGGTCCACGCATTTATCAAAAAGGCGACGCCGCAAAAGCCATTGAAACCGCGCCGCGGAAAATAAGCGGCGTGATTGAAATGGGCGGGCAGGAACATTTCTATCTTGAAAGCCAGGCCGCCCTCGCACTGCCCCAAGAAGGCGGCGATATGGTTGTGCATAGCTCGACCCAGCATCCAACTGAAATCCAGCACAAGGTGGCCGAAGCTCTTGGCGTGCCTATGAACGCAGTGCGTGTCGAAGTACGCCGTATGGGCGGTGGATTTGGCGGCAAGGAAAGTCAGGGCAACGCTTTGGCTGTTGCCTGCGCTATCGCGGCGCACTTGACGGGTCAGCCGTGCAAAATGCGCTATGATCGTGACGACGATATGGTGATCACTGGCAAGCGGCATGATTTTAGAATTGCCTATAAAGCTGGCTTTGATGATACGGGCCGCATCATCGGCGTTGATTTCGTGCAATATACCCGTTGTGGCTGGGCACAGGACTTGTCCTTGCCCGTTGCAGACCGCGCCATGTTACATTCCGACAATGCGTATTTATTGGAAAATGCGCGCATTGAAAGCCATCGCCTAAAGACCAACACCCAAAGCGCCACCGCCTATCGCGGGTTTGGTGGACCCCAAGGGATGCTGGGGATCGAGCGAGTGTTGGACCATATCGCCCATGATCTGGGGCAGGATCCTTTGGACGTACGGAGCGTAAATTATTATGCGCCGATGGCGATTGCGAATTATGGAGCCTCCGGCGGGGATATTTCTGGAGAGAGGAAGTCGCAGACTACGCCTTACGGGATGGAGGTTGAGGACTTCATCTTGCATGAGATGACGGAAGCACTGGAAGTTTCGTCAGAATACCGTGCGCGACGCGCAGCGATTGCGAAGTGGAACGCCGCTAACCCAATTTTGAAGAAAGGGATTGCGCTGACCCCTGTGAAATTCGGAATTTCGTTTACGTTGACGCATCTTAATCAAGCGGGTGCATTGGTGCATGTCTATTCCGATGGCTCTGTCCATTTGAACCACGGTGGCACGGAGATGGGACAAGGCTTGTTCCTGAAAGTAGCGCAGGTCGCTGCCGCGCGGTTTGGATTGGATGTAAGTGCTGTGAAGATCACCGCAACGGACACCGGAAAAGTCCCAAACACATCTGCGACCGCCGCTTCGTCAGGCTCTGATTTGAACGGGATGGCCGTGAAAGACGCCTGCGATAAAATTCGCGCGCGTTTGCTGGCGTTTTTGTCCGAGCATTACAGCGTCAGTACCGACGACATAGCTTTTGCAGATGGGCAGGTTCAGATCGGACTGGAAGTTTACAGTTTTGCCGAGGTCGCGACCCTCGCCTATCAGAACCGCATTTCTCTTTCAGCGACAGGGTTTTACAAAACACCTAAAGTCGCCTGGGATCGGATCAAAGGCGATGGGCGACCGTTCTTCTATTTTGCTTACGGTGCGTCTGTCACTGAAGTTGTCATCGATACGCTTACCGGCGAAAACCGCATTTTGCGCACAGATATTTTGCATGACGCTGGCGCATCCCTAAACCCTGCCTTGGACATTGGCCAGGTTGAAGGCGGTTATGTGCAAGGCGCAGGTTGGCTAACGACGGAAGAACTGGTCTGGGACGACACAGGACGTTTGCGCACCCATGCGCCGTCGACCTACAAAATTCCGGCCTGCTCGGATCGGCCCGATATTTTCAACGTCTCGCTTTGGACCGGCAGTAATCCAGAGGACACGATCTATCGCTCCAAAGCAGTAGGTGAACCACCCTTCATGCATGGCATTTCCGCGCTAATGGCACTGTCAGATGCTGTTGCATCTTGTGGAGTAGGCTACCCATCCCTTCATGCGCCTGCCACCCCTGAGCGTATTTTGAAAACTGTAGAACAGGTGCGCAATGGGGTTTGATTTGACGGCCCTAGAAGCAGTTGTCGTAAAACACGGTCGCGTTGCGCGCATTATAATAGGCGCGATCCAAGGATCGTGCCCACGCGAAGTGGGTGCCTCAATGCTTGTCTGGGAAGGTGGCCAAAGTGGAACGATTGGCGGCGGCGCGTTAGAGTATGAACTGGCAAACCGCGCCTTGCACACGCAAAACAGACGCCTGTCACATCACGCGCTTGGCCCAGAACTGGGCCAATGCTGCGGTGGCACAGTTCAAATTTTGACAGAACTGTACGTTGCCGCAACGCTGCCCAAAGCAATCAATGGTCTCATTGCGCGCGCCACTGATGGATCCTCCGAGATGCCATTGGCCGTTCAAAAACTGCTCAGCGATGCGCGCAACACAGGCTGCTTGCCGGATCCGCAACTTTGCCAAGGATGGTTTGTTGAGCCAGAACAAAAACCAAAACTGAACCTCTGGATTTGGGGGGCAGGTCATGTCGGGCGCGCATTGGTGAACACGCTTGCGCCAATGCCGGACATTGCAATCACTTGGATAGATACAGGCAAAGATCGGTTCCCCACCGACATCCCTGATGGCGTGACACAGATCCCCACGAAGGCCCCTGCACGGCTGGCAACACATGCGCCGGCCGATGCGCATCATCTGATCCTGACCTATTCCCACGCGCTGGACCTTGAACTTTGCCACCAACTGCTCAGCCATGACTTTGCCTTTGCGGGGCTGATCGGGTCCAAAAGCAAATGGGCGCGGTTTCGCAATCGGCTTGCAGCGCTTGGCCATACGGGCGCTCAAATTTCACGCATAACCTGCCCGATTGGTGATCCCGCCCTTGGCAAACACCCGCAGGCTATTGCGATTGGGGTGTCTGCGTCGTTATTGAGGTCGAACACAACGCTCGCCCAAACACAAAGGAGCTTCGCGTGACGGACCCACTGCTGCGCCTGACTAGTCTTACAAAGGCCTATCCCGGAGTTGTCGCCAATAGTGATGTGTCCTTTGATATTCATGCCGGTGAAGTCCACGCCCTGTTGGGCGAAAATGGTGCTGGAAAATCCACGCTGGTGAAAATGATCTACGGTTTGGTGAAACCGGATGTTGGCACAATGACCCTTAAAGGCGCGCCCTTTGCCCCCGCTGCCCCAAGTGCTGCGCGCCAATCTGGCGTTGCGATGGTGTTTCAACATTTCTCGCTATTTGATGCGCTAAACGTCGCTGAAAACATCGCGCTAGGGATGGAGAACGCGCCAAAACAGCGCGATCTGGCGGCCAAGATCAAAGAGGTCTCGCATCAATATGGTCTGCCGTTGGACCCCTACATGCGCGTCGGTGATCTGTCCGCAGGCGAACGGCAGCGCGTTGAAATCATCCGCTGCCTTTTGCAAAATCCAAAACTTCTGATCATGGATGAACCCACTTCGGTGCTTACCCCGCAAGAAGTTGAAATCCTGTTCAAAACCCTGCGCCAACTAAAGTCCGAAGGCACGGCCATTCTTTATATCTCGCATAAACTCGAAGAAATTCGCAGTCTATGCGACACCGCGACGATCCTGCGCTTGGGCAAGAAAGTCGCGACCTGCACCCCGGCCGAGACAAGCGCGAAAGAGCTGGCAGAGATGATGGTGGGCGAAACGTTGCATGTCCCCGAACGCGCAGCAGGTGCGTTTGGCGAAACGCTATTGCAAGTGAATGACCTGTCTCTCCCCGCGCCAAGCGAATTTGGCACAGCCTTGAAAAACGTGACATTCACTGTGCGTGCTGGTGAAATCTTGGGCGTTGGGGGTGTTGCTGGGAATGGTCAGGATGAACTGTTGGGTGCCCTGTCTGGCGAAGTCACAAGTGCCAAGAACAGTGTTATGTTGCGCGATCAGGACATCAGTAAGCTAGGACCGCAAGCGCGGCGCGCATTGGGTGTTCTCTCTGCACCCGAAGAACGTCTGGGGCACGCGGCTGTGCCGGACATGAGCCTGACAGAAAACGCACTTTTGTCCGCAGCTGTGCGCAAGAACATGTTGACGACAGGGTTCTTGAACTGGGGTAAAGCGAAAGACTTCGCCGAAACGATCATCAAGGAATTTGACGTGCGAACACCCGGTCCGGCGAATGCTGCGCGTTCACTGTCAGGTGGCAACTTGCAAAAGTTTGTAATCGGCCGCGAAGTATTGCAAAGCCCTGATGTGTTGGTCGTGAACCAACCGACATGGGGTGTTGATGCCTCTGCTGCCGCAGCGATCAGGCAGTCCTTAATGGACCTTGCTGAAAAGGGGACAGCCCTTGTGGTGATCAGTCAGGACTTGGATGAGTTGATGGAAATTTCGGATCACTTCGCCGCGCTAAATGAAGGACGCCTGTCGGCCATTCGTCCTGTTCAGGGCCTAAGTGTGGAAGATATTGGTTTGATGATGGGTGGCGTACATTCCAGCGTGGAGGGTGCAGCATGATCCGCCTTGAAAAGCGCGCGCAACCAAGCCAGTTTTGGACGTTCGCAACCCCGTTCCTTGCGGTTTTGATGACGATGATCGTCGGCGGTATCATGTTTGCAGCCCTTGGCAGCGATCCGTTCGAAGCGATCCGCATCATTTTCTGGGATCCTTTATTCAGTGAACAATTCGCGGCCTATTCGCGTCCGCAATTGCTGGTCAAAGCCGGTCCTTTGATCCTGATCGCGATTGGTCTTTCGCTTGGTTTCAAAGCCGGCATTTGGAACATCGGTGCGGAAGGTCAGTACATCATCGGTGCAATCTGTGGCGCGGGTATGGGCCTTGCGTTTTATCCCTATGAAAGTGCGTTCATCTTTCCCTTGATGATCCTCTCGGGCGCGTTGGGAGGATGGGCTTGGGCCATGATTCCAGCGGTGTTGAAGACGCGCTTTGGCACCAATGAGATCCTTGTGTCCTTGATGCTGGTTTACGTCGCCGAAGCTTGGCTCGCCTCTGTTTCCTCGGGCCTGTTGAAAAACCCCGATGGCATGGGTTTTCCCGGCAGCCGCAACTTGCAGCAATATCCAGCCGCTGCGAACCTTGAAATATTCGAAGGGACAGGCATGCACTGGGGGGTTCTTACCGCTTTCGTCGCAGTGATTTTCGCATATGTCTTGCTATCGCGCCACATGCTTGGCTTTCAAATTCGTCTTGCTGGCGAAGCGCCACGCGCGGCGCGGTTCGCAGGGGTGAATCCTAAGCGCATCGTCTTCCTTTGCCTTGGTATGGCGGGCGCACTGGCTGGCATGGCTGGCATGTTCGAAGTTGCAGGCCCTGCAGGGCAAATCACAATCGACTTCAATTCGGGCTACGGATTTACGGCGATCATCGTCGCCTTTTTGGGTCGTCTACATCCCGTCGGCATCCTGTTCGCGGGTTTACTAATGGCGCTGACGTATATCGGTGGCGAACTTGCGTCCTTGATGCTGGGCATTCCAGCCGCTGCAATCCAACTGTTCCAAGGAATGTTATTGTTCTTCCTGCTTGCGACGGATGTGTTCATCAACTTCCGCGTACGGTTCAATAAACGGGAGACCAAGTAATGGACCTATCTTCGATTAGCCCTGCCCTTCTCATCGCCTCGCTTATGGTCTCGGCAACGCCAATTCTCTTGGCCGCGCTCGGTGAACTTGTCGTTGAAAAATCCGGTGTTCTGAACCTAGGCGTTGAAGGCATGATGATCACTGGCGCGATCTGCGGATTTGCGATTGGCGTCAACACAGGCTCGCCTGTTCTTGGTTTTATGTTTGCGGCTGTTTGTGGTGCGCTTCTTTCTCTCGCCTTCGGAATACTCACGCAAATTTTGCTCTCCAATCAAGTCGCCACAGGTCTTGGCTTAACCCTTGTCGGGCTCGGCCTAAGCTCGCTTATCGGGAAACCTTACGAAGGCATCAAATCCCCGACCTTGCAAAAGATGGAATTGCCGCTCTTGTCAGATATCCCGCTCTTCGGCAAAATGCTGTTTTCCCATGATCCGATGGTCTATTTTTCCATCGCTTTAGTTACGGCAACCTGGGCGGTCCTCAAGTATTCGCGCGTGGGCCTGATCTTGCGCGCGGTCGGTGAAAGCCACGATGCCGCCCATGCGCTTGGCTACAAAGTCGTGCGCATCCGGATCATGGCGATCCTGTTCGGCGGGGCCTGCGCTGGCCTTGCAGGTGCCTACATCAGCCTTGTGCGCGTGCCGCAATGGACCGAAGGGATGACAGCGGGTGCCGGTTGGATTGCGCTTGCCATCGTGGTCTTTGCCAGCTGGAAACCATGGCGTGTTTTGATCGGTGCCTATCTTTTTGGCGGTGTTACAGTTTTGCAGCTAAATCTACAGGCTGCGGGGGCCAAGGTTCCTATCGAGGTCTTGTCGATGTCGCCCTATCTGATAACTATTGTTGTGCTTGTGATTATCTCTGCGCGCGGGAATCATGGCGCGCCCGCTGCATTGGGCAAGATTTTCCACGCCTCTCGTTAAGAGCGGCAGACCTAAACCATCCACAGGGGGATGCATTCTATGAACCGCAGAACACTTCTCGCGACTGCTACGGCTGTTGCAATGACGTTGACAGGCGCTGCTTTTGCAGACGGTCACTCAAAAACCAAAGTCGGCTTTGTCTTCGTTGGACCAGTCGGCGACGGCGGCTGGACATACGAACACAACAAAGGCCGTTTGGCTGTTGAAGAGCACTTCGGCGATAAGGTCGAAACTGTCTTTCAGGAAAGCGTTCCTGAAGGGGCCGACGCAGAGCGCGTGATGTCCCAAATGGCGCTGTCCGGCGCAAATCTGATCTTCACAACGTCCTTCGGTTACATGGATCCCACGATCAACGTCGCGAAGAAATTCCCGGACGTGAAATTCGAACATGCGACAGGCTACAAGCAAGCCGAAAACGTGTCTGTTTATTCTGCACGCTTCTATGAAGGGCGCGCAATTCAAGGCCACATCGCAGGCAAGATGACTAAGACCAACAAGATCGGTTACATCGCGTCCTTCCCGATCCCGGAAGTTATCCGTGGCATCAACTCAGCGTATATCCACGCGAAAAAAGTGAACCCTGACGTCGAATTTTCCATCGTTTGGGCCTACACATGGTTCGATCCTGCGAAAGAAGCAGACGCCGCACAAGCGTTGATCGAACAAGGCGCGGACGTGATCCTGCAGCACACAGATTCGACTGCGCCACAGGCCGCAGCGGAAGCGGCTGGCAACGTCATTACATTCGGTCAAGCCTCCGACATGGCAGAGTTCGGCCCATTGCCGCGCGTATCTTCCATCATTGATGATTGGGCACCTTACTACATTGCCCGCGTTCAAGCGGTCATGGATGGCACATGGGAAAGCACAAGCACATGGGACGGCATCGGTGCAGGCATGGTTGCAATCGGTGAAATCTCCGACGCAGTTCCAGCCGACGTAAAGGCGGAAGCTTTGGCAATGATCGACGCATTGGCGGATGGCAGCTATCACGCCTTTACTGGCCCGATCAACAAGCAGGACGGTTCTGTTTGGTTGGCTGAAGGCGAGACAGCGGATGACGGCACGCTTGCTGGCATGTCTTTCTACGTTGAAGGCATCACAGGCGACATTCCTAACTAAGCTTTTGCTTGATTAAGATTTTCAAAAGGGCCTCGTCCAAGAAATTGGGTGGGGCTTTTTCTATGCGTGATCCGCATTTCGCGCTGCGCGACATGCGAGCAATTGGATTTTGCGTATGCAGACAGCGATTTGCGTAAAGCAAGTCGTAACGCCCGCCCCTTTCAGGCCAAATCATTGCACAACACATCAAACGGATCACCCCAATGACACCTTTCTTTTCAAACGTCCCAATCTGGGTTCTGCCGCTTTTCATTCTTCTTCTCATTCTCGGTCTGCGCGCCAGCAAAGATCGCAGTGTTCCTGTCGCTTTCATCTACCTCCTTCCATTGCTCGGCATTCTCACATTACGCACCATCTTGTCGCTCTCTCCACCTTTGTGGGTCTGGGTGATTGCCATCGTGATTTATGGCGGCGGCGGCGTCCTTGGTATGGTCATGCAGCGCCGCTGGATCATCGAGCGCAGCACGCGCATGGTTCAAGTCAAAGGGGAATGGGCCACAATGAGTGCTATGATGATCCTCTTTGCCGCTGGTTTTGTGAGCGGATTTCTGAACGCGACAATGCCTGAAGTCACACAAACCGCGCTTTTCCTTGCGGGTTTTGTCGCGATCAACTGTCTCGCATCGGGCCAATTTCTGGGGCGCGCAATCACAACTTTGCGCGCACCGATCATCCAAGCCGCATGAGCCCTTTTCAAGCTATGGCGCGCGTGTCACTCTTGCACCATGACACAGATGACAACTCTTGATGGAACCCCCGCCAGCCGCTTTGCTTTCGGCACCATGCAATTTGGCGGCACTGCGGACGAAGCCGCCTCAACAGCACTCTTTGATGCATCCTGGACCGCTGGGATCAATCACTTCGACACAGCTTACATCTATACCGACGGTGCGTCCGAGACGATCCTAGGCAAGCTTGCCGCGCCTTTGCGCGAGCAACTGATTATCGCTTCCAAAGTCGCCTATGATGGTATCGGTACTGCCGTAAAATTACAGGCTGACTTTGATGTATCGCGCCAACGCCTTGCGATGGAAAACGTCGACATCTTGTACCTGCATCGCCATGTCGGCGCTGATCTGCCCCGCGCAATTGCATGGATGGCAGAGCAACAAAGCAAAGGCGCGATCCGCTATATCGGCCTATCGAACTTCGCTGCTTGGCAGGTGATGGACGCCGTCGCGCTTGCCAAATCGCATGGCACGCGGATCGATATCATCCAGCCGATGTATAACCTCGTAAAGCGTCAGGCAGAGGTGGAATTGCTGCCCATGTGTCAGGATCAGAATATCGTATGCGCACCTTATTCACCTTTAGGCGGTGGTCTTTTGACCGGCAAATACACCCAAGGTGAAACAGGCCGGATTGACACAGACGAACGCTATAACGCGCGCTACTCTCTGGCCTATATGCGCGACACGGCCGCCGCATTGCGCGAACTAGGCGAAGATCTTCACATTCATCCAGCCACACTTGCTGCAGCTTGGGTGGCACGACACCCAGCCGCGCCTGTCCCCCTTTTGTCGGCACGATCCGTAACCCAATTGCAGCCCTCTCTCGCAGCGATGGATTTCCACATGGACGACGCGCTATACGCGCGCACCGCTGCCCTTAGCCCGACGCCACCCCCCGCAACCGACCGTTGGGAAGAAAGAGTATGAGCAGACAACTTCCCCCCACCGCAAGCATCGCAGAGCAATTAAGCGATGGCCGTCTCGTCGCCCCTTCCGCCATCAACAACATGGGGCTGATCAGTCAAGTCTTGCGCGATGTCGCTCCAAGATCAGGCCGCGCAATAGAGCTGGCAAGCGGCACAGGCCAACATTGCGTTGCTTTCGCAAAAGCCTGTCCGAACATCACATGGGTGCCAACAGATGTCGACGATGCGCGACTAGCCTCTATCGGGATTTATGTCAGCGAAGCGCAGCTGGACAACTTAACCTTGCCAGTGCGTCTGGATGCCACGCAAACCGGTTGGAGCCAAACAACAGGCCCGCTTGATTTGATCGTCTTGGTAAACTTGTTGCATTTGATAAGCGAAACGGAAGCGCGCAGCGTGATCGCTGAAGTCGCCAAAGCGCTCGCGCCGGGCGGCGTATTCTTGCTCTATGGACCTTTCATGCGCGGGGGCGAGTTGACCTCTCAGGGCGATGAACGCTTTCATGAAAGCCTGATCAGCACGGATGCTGACATTGGATATAAAGATGATTTTGACGTGATTGATTGGGCGCAAGAAGCAGGGCTTGAAACAGCCCATGTTCTCGAAATGCCCGCAAATAATTTGAGCCTTGTTTTTAGTAGACCGGAGTAAACCTATGTCTTTGACACGTCGTGCCACACTTTCAGGATTGGCCAGCCTAGCGTTCCTCTCTGCGCCATCCTTGTTGCTGGCTCGTTCGCAGTTCAAAGACAGTGATCCGGTAAATTTCGGCCCTCGCGGACCGTCTACATTTCCCGTCCACGGAATTGATGCCGCACGTTTTCAAGGCCTGATGAATTGGAAAGAAGTGCGTCGCCAAGGTGTTCGCTTCGCATGGCTGAAAGCGACCGAAGGCGGTGATCTGCTTGATCCCGAATTCAAGGCAAACTGGCGCGCAGCCAAACGTGCGCGGGTTCCGGTCGGGGCTTACCATTTCTATTATTTCTGTACGGATCCTGACACGCAGGCCAAATGGTTCATCAAAAACATACCACGCTTACGCGGTGGTATGCCCCCAGTGCTTGATCTGGAATGGAACCCGTTTTCTCCGACATGTACCCTACGTCCTCCAGCCACCGAAGTGCGCCGTGTGGCCAATCGGTTCATCAAAATTGTTGAACGGCACTACCAAACCCGCGTGGTCGTCTATACCGCCCCTGACTTTTGGGAACGCAATGATGTGGCTCGTTTGAAACGGGATTTCTGGCTTCGTTCAACCGCGAACCATGTCGAAAAACGCTATGGCACGCGCGGTTGGCGGTTCTGGCAATACACCGCGACTGGGATTCTCGATGGTATTGAAAAAGAAGTCGATCTGAATTGCTTCAACGGGTCCGAGGCGCAATGGAAACAATGGCGCAAGGCCCGCGCTGTACGTTAGCGTCCGAAGGATTCTATCAGATAGTTTCGATAAGCTGCGGGAAGATCTTGCGCGGCTCCATATGATAGCGTTTTGACGACTGACAACCCAAACGCAAAGCCAATGAATGGTAGTGCGATGTGCCATTTATGCGCTGGCGCTGGCCAACTGGCAAATCGTAAAGCCGCCGCAATGTGGGTGAAAATAGCTGTGATCCCAAGCACATAATATGGGAAAAAGTATAGACCATATGGAAGACTGCTCACCACACCAGCCGCGAAATAGGTCGTGGTTTCGAAGTCATAGCTTAATCGGGCCATGACGATTGCACCCAAATGCTGCAGCAGAAAGAACGCGATATATCCCCCTGAAGTCACCTGTGCCCAGGCCCCTCTACCCTTGGGTTTGCCGCGTTTAATGATCAGCGCAACGCCTAAGATAATCTGCGCCGCAAACAGCGCGAAAAGCGGTTACTCTACAAGCCCCATGCGATAAATTGGGCGTATGAATTCCATCACTTCCAAATGACTTTCACGCCCTGCCAAAAGAACCGCGTGGTTCGCCAGATGCAGAACAATGAAAAGTCCCAGAATTTTCGCGTTGGTCCGGTGTAGCGTTGTTAGGGTTATTTTGACTATCCATACGTTATCGTATGTTTTAGATAATACCCGCCACATTGCAATAAAAAAGGGCGGCCTAAGCCACCCTTTGATGCTGCCAATTTTTTGGAAAATACGCTTACCCGTCCACACGGATCGTTGTGTTTTTCGGATCATACGGACTGTCTTCGACGATCTCGGCATCCCAAAGCTGGTTCAACATTTTGACTTTCAGCTTTTGACCAACGGTTGCCAGATCAGGGCGCACATAGCCCATGCCAATCGACTTGCCGAAATGCACCGAATAGCCACCCGATGTCAGGCGACCAATCTTTGTGTCACCGTCATAAAGCGCTTCACGACCCCAGGGATCAGCGTCATCAGGTCCATCAATCAAGAGCGTAACGCATTTGGATCGCACACCAATCGCTTCCATCTCTGCCTTGCCCTGAAACTCCTTGGACAAGTCGATGAAGCGCGGCAGATCCGCCTCGACTGGCGTTGCATCGCGGCCCAGCTCATTACCGAATGCACGATAAGACTTTTCCTGACGCAACCAGTTTTGCGCACGCGCGCCAACCAGCTTCATGCCATGCGGCTCGCCCGCTTTTTCCAACAGATCAAACAGGTAGTTCTGCATCTCCATCGGATGATGCAGCTCCCAACCCAGCTCGCCCGTATAGGCCACGCGGATCGCATTTACAGGGCACATGCCCAACTCGATCTGACGCGCGGACAGCCATGGAAAACGCTTGTTGCTAAGCGCGGTCTCGGGGTTTGCATCCTTAATCACCGCATTCAAAACATCGCGGGATTTTGGTCCCGCAATCGCGAAAACGCCCCATTGCGTCGTGACATCCTGAATTTCGATATAGCCAAACTCAGACGCTTTATCTTCAGCACATTTGCGCAAGAAGTCAGCGTCATAAGCAGTCCAAGCCCCCGCAGAGACTAGGTAATACTCATTCTCGCCATTGCGTACGATCGTGTATTCCGTGCGCGTCGTGCCCGCTGCCGTCAGCGCGTAGGTCAGGTTGATGCGGCCGATTTTGGGCAGTTTGTTGCAAGTAAACCAATCAAGGAACGCCGTCGCACCGGGTCCTTTGACAACGTGCTTGGTAAAGGCCGTCGCATCAATAAGACCCACACCTTCGCGGATCGCTTTTGCTTCATCCACGGCATGTTGCCACCACGCGCCACGTCGAAACGAGCGACCATCGTGATCGAAACTCTCAGGCGCATCCAGCGGTCCATAATAGTTCGGACGCTCCCACCCATTCACAAACCCAAACTGCGCCCCGCGCGCTTTCTGGCGATCATACGCAGGGGCCGTGCGCAAAGGCCGGCAGGCCGGACGTTCTTCATCAGGATGGTGCAGAACATAGACGTGATCATAGCACTCTTCGTTCTTGCGCGCTGCGAATTCGGTGGTCATCCAATTGCCGTACCGCTTGGGATCAAGGCTTGCCATGTCGATCTCGGCTTCGCCGTCTACCATCATCTGCGCGAGGTAATAACCCGTGCCACCCGCCGCCGTGATCCCGAACGAGAACCCTTCAGCAAGCCACATATTGCGCAAGCCTGGCGCAGGACCAACCAGCGGATTGCCATCAGGGGTGTAGCAGATAGGACCGTTGAAATCGTCCTTGAGCCCGCTTTCTTCACAAGACGGCATGCGATGGATCATCGCCATATACTGGTCTTCAATCCGCTCCAGATCGAGCGGGAACAAATCCGCGCGGAAGCTATCGGGCACACCATATTCAAACACCGCTGGTGCGTTCTTCTCGTAGACACCTAAAATCCAGCCACCACGTTCTTCGCGCACATAGCTTTGCGCGTCCGCATCGCGGATCACTGGATGCTCTGGATTACCATCCTTGCGCCACTCTTGCAGCGCGGGATCCACGTCTGTGACGATGAACTGATGCTCCACAGGGATCGCAGGGATCTTGATCCCCAACATCTTCGCCGTGCGCTGTGCGTGATTGCCCGAAGCGGTCACAACATGCTCGGCTGTAATCACAACCTGTTCGTCAGACGGAACCAGATTGCCGCCCTTTTCGATCATCTTCGTGCAGGTCACATCCCAATGGGTGCCGGTCCACTCAAACGCATCCGCTTGCAAACGACGCACAATCTCAACGCCGCGTTGACGCGCGCCCTTGGCCATCGCCATGGTCACATCCGCAGGGTTTATGTAGCCATCCGTGTGGTGGTACAACGCGCCCTCAAGCGTTTCGGTATTAATCAAAGGCCAGCGCGCTTTGATCTCGTCAGGGGTCATGAATTCATATGGAACGCCGCAGGTCTCGGCAGTGGTCGCATAGACCATATATTCATCCATACGCTCTTTGGTCTGCGCCATGCGCAAGTTGCCAACCACGGCAAAACCCGCATTCAAGCCTGTCTCTGCCTCAAGCTGCTTATAAAACTCGACTGAATATTGGTGAATATGCGTTGTCGCAAAGGACATATTGAACAGCGGTAGCAAACCTGCCGCATGCCATGTCGAGCCCGATGTCAGCTCATCACGCTCCAAAAGCATGACATCATCCCATCCCGCCTTGGCGAGGTGATAAGCGATTGAGGTTCCAACGGCACCACCGCCGACAACGAGAGCTTTGACCTGAGTTTTCATGATGCGCGATTCCCTGAGAGCACTTTAATCCCTTGTCGCAAAATATAAGCACATACGCAGAGTTCAGCCGACGCAAAACCGCTGGAATGCGACTTATCTTTCCTGCTCTGGGCGCTCTTGATGCAACTCAGGTCGCTGATCCACTTGATCGGGCACTTTCAAGCTGTCTTTGTGGGATGTTCTATTACCCAGTTCAGCCACTTTATTTAGTCGGGCTTTTGCGTCCTGCAGTTTCTGCGTGATGTTGGATGTCGTCGTTGCTTCTTTAGTGATGCAATGTGTATTCAGCGGATTGGTCGCTATCGACGTCCCCTTAGCACTGGCTGCTGAAATCACACCGCGCTTCAACAACATAGCATTCAATTCGTGGGCAATTGCGCTATCAACGCGTAGCAAGCGTTGCAACATTGCTGGCGAACAACGGTTGTGCGCACGCGCTAGCAATTTGGCCGTCGCAAAATGCGACGCCGCCGTTTGCGACGTAGCCGCTGGCACCAGGGACGCCACAGCAGGCATGGCAGGCACTGCAAATGCAAACAGTGCAGCAAGCGAAGCGGTAAAATATCGTCTGTTCATATCTTACATATGGTATTGCGAACGGCTCGCAACAAGGCCCAACCTCTAATTTGCGCGCAACCCTTGCTTCATCTTGCCACTAAACTCATTCGCCAAGCGCTACCCCTTCGCGCCTTGGATCAGCTCCGCCTTGCAAATCAGCGCCAATCGCAATCACATGCAAACCAGAATTCAAATCCCGAACATTGACCTTATACCCCAAACCCTCCAACTCGGGGGCAAGCGCTTCCATGGCACTGCCTGTTTCCAGATCATATGTGCCAAAGCGGTTCACCGCGTGCCCAAATGAAACAGCTTGTTGGGCGTCCATCCCCCAATCCAAATGCGCGATGATGGTTTTGGCCACATAGCCGATAATCCGGCTGCCACCGGGACTACCGACCACCAGAACAGGTTTGCCCTCTTTCAGCACAATCGTCGGAGCCATAGAAGACCGCGGACGTTTCCCCGGTGCCACTGCATTGGCGATGGGAATGCCTTCTTTGTGCGTGCGAAAGGAAAAATCCGTCAACTCGTTGTTCAACAAGAACCCGCGCACCATCAGGCGCGATCCAAAAGCATTCTCGATTGTCGTCGTCATCGACAACGCATTGCCATAGCGATCGACGATCGAGATATGAGAGGTCGAAGGCAGCTCGATACTTTCATCATCTGCCCAGATCATTGCGTGATCAAACGCAGGCATTCCAGCGCTCACGCTTTCTAAAGCAGAACCACTATCCAGCGCTTCGGAACGTAGCGCCAAGTACTCGGGATCCACTAAACCTTTCACAGGTACAGGCACATAATCACTGTCTGCCATGTAACGTCCACGATCCGCAAAGGCGAGCCGCGACGCATCGCCAATCAAACGCCAGCTTTGCGGATTGCCAGCCCCCAAAGCAGCAAGATCATAGCCATCCAGTATCCCCAGAATCTGCCCGACCGTCAACGCACCCGACGACGGCGGCCCCATGCCACACACATCATGTCCACGATACGTTGCGCAGACGGCCGCGCGTTCTTTCACGTCATATGTCGCCATATCCGCCATACTCAACACGCCTGGATTTCCAGAGGTTTTGCGAACCGTGGCAACAATCTCGCGCGCGATGTCTCCGCGATAGAAGGTCTCGGTGCGATTGCGGGCCAAATCCCGCAAGGTTTCAGCATAGTCTGGATTGCGCAGAACCTGACCCTCTCTCAAAGGAACACCCGCAGGATAGAAATACCCCGATGTTCCACCAAATCGCACAAGCCGATCTGCATCCCGTTCGATCATGCCAGCCAAACGCTCGGACACTTTGAATCCGCCAGCGGCCAAAGCAATGCCGTCTTCGAACAGGCTAGACCATTTCTGATTGCCCCACTTAAGATGCGCACGTTCCATTAGCGCAGGCGTGCCCGGCACCCCGACAGAGCGACCGCCAACAACAGCATCCCAAAACTTTAACGGTTCGCCATTTTCATCCTGAAACAAGCGTGGCGTGACCTCGGCAGGTGCCGTTTCACGACCATCTAAAGTCGTGAGTTCGCCACTTTCACCATCATACCAAACCAGAAACGCTCCGCCCCCAAGGCCGGAGCTTTGCGGCTCGACCAGACCCAAAACACCTTGCACCGCAACCATCGCATCCGCAGCCGTGCCGCCACGCGCCAACACCTTCGCCCCGGCTTGCGAGGCCAGCGGGTTGGCCGCAACGACCATCCAATCTTGCGCTTGAACAGGTGTCCCTGCGGCCTTGGAATTCATTGAAATGGTGGTTTCAGGCTGCACAGCATCCGCAGCGTCCTGAGCAAATACAGACAAAGGCGCAAGCAGCGCCAGTCCTGTTGCAATCAACTTCTGGCGCATACTCATGTCTCCTGGTTCGCTTTATAACATTCCCGGCACGACTTGGTCCGGCGGGCGATGCCCGTCTGCGAAGGTCTTGATATTGATGATAACTTTCTCACCCATTTCTAGACGACCTTCCTGCGTGGCTGATCCCATATGCGGCAGCAGCACGACGTTGGGCAGACCTTGCAAGTCCGGGTTCACTTCTTTGCCATGTTCATAAACATCAAGGCCAGCACCCGCGATATCCCCTGCTTTCAGCGTACGGGTCAGCGCGTTTTCATCAATCACTTCGCCACGCGATGTGTTTACGATAACGGCGTTTGGCTTCATAAGCTTCAAACGTCGCGCATTCAGCAAATGAAATGTCGTTGGGGTGTGCGGGCAGTTGATCGAAATCACATCCATGCGCGCAACCATCTGGTCAAGGCTCTCCCAGTATGTGGCCTCTAAGCTGTCTTCGACCTCAGGACGTAAACGACGGCGATTGTGATAATGGATTTGCATCCCGAACGCACGCGCGCGATGTGCAACCGCTTGCCCAATACGACCCATGCCCAAAATTCCAAGGCGTCGTCCGCCGACGCGGCCACCCAACAAAGCCGTAGGTGCCCAGCCTGTCCATTCCCCCGATTGCATCACATTCAGACCCTCTGGGATACGTCGCGTGACTGCCAGCAAAAGCGCCATTGTCATATCCGCCGTATCATCGGTCAGAACCCCGGGGGTGTTTGACACCAAAATTCCGCGTTGACGCGCAGTGGCAACGTCAATGTGATCAACACCAGCGCCATAGTTCGCGATCAACTTCAATCGCTCTCCGGCCTGCGCAAGCAATGCTGCATCAATCTCATCCGTAACAGTCGGAACCAAAATGTCTGCGGTTTTCATAGCCTCGGCAAGCTCAGCCCGCGTCATCGGCGTATCATCTTCGCGCAATTTTGCATCGAACAACTCTTTAATCCGCGTCTCAACCGCGTCGGGCAGGCGTCGCGTCACGACAACACTCAAGCGTTCTGATGGCATCTTGCACTCCTTGCGGCTTTTCAAACAGACCATTGAAGTGCAGAGTGCCTAAAAGCGCGGGCACCTACAAGAACCTATGCGCAATAATATTACGCAGTCAAAATGCAGGCACACCAATGAAACCAATTGCAACGCTACTGCGGGCAGGCATGCTTGTCCTTATAGCGACGTCCGCCAGCGCGTCAGAACGCGGAGCTGTCACCAATTTACCGCTGCCGCGCTACGTCTCACTGAAGGCAAGCGAAGGCAACGTGCGCCGTGGCCCGTCTCTGACACATCGCATTGATTGGGTCTTCAAGCGCCGTGATATGCCACTCGAGATCACGGCAGAACATGGCCATTGGCGCCGCGTGCGCGACCGCGATGGCGCAGGTGGATGGGTGCATTACTCTTTGCTTTCAGGTACACGCCATGTCCTGATTGAACAGGATATGCTCGCACTTCATCAACGCGCGGATCCCAACACCCCGGTGATGGCGCGGCTTGAATTAGGTGTCATCGCGCGTCTGGGGAAATGTGGCCCTGAGTGGTGTCGCTTGTCCTCTGCGGGATACAAAGGCTGGGCTCCAAAGACCGCCCTTTGGGGCGTCATGCTCGACGAGCTTCGCGAATAACCCGTCCTATTTTCCTCTCTCAGTAAATATCCCGGGGTGCACGAGGGGCTGGCCCCTCGTATCAAAGGTGCGAGCACGAGGGGCTGGCCCCTCGCACGGTTGGATTGGCGAAGCCAATTCGAAAAACTTATCGGCAATAACTACCAGAGCGATATCGCGCCGTATCAAAGTGGAAATGATCTTGATGATAGCGATCCGCATTCGGCCCTAGAACCGTCCCGAAAGGTCCGCACGCCACTTTGTGCATACGCTTCAAAGCGGTGCCATTCTTTGCCGATCTCCACCCTTTCAAAACAGTAACGGTTTCACCGTTCTTTAGTGTAAAACCGGACACATCTATCGCGCGACCTTTGCCGTGTTCGGAAATCTTGGCACCCTTTTTGTTATTGCGCGTGCGGCACGCATAATGGGCAGAAACTTTGATTGAAGACACCCCGCCGCCGCGGTTGCTTAAGGCGGGCTTCACACCCTTTTCAACCCAAGTCTTCAAGGCCTTCGCAGTACCGCAATCCATAATTGAAGATTGGCTCAATTGAACACCCGCAACAGAACGCAGTTTGATCGCACCTTCAACACCACAGCCTCGAATCTTGCCAGGCACAGTACCAACCACGTCGCCTTGCAAGGCCGGATCACCACACACAGCCCCTTTGGCGCGTGCGCGCTCTGCTTGGCGGCGCTGGCCCATGACCTTTTCCGCCAAACCTTTTGGGCGCGTGGTCGGATAGATGGATTGGGGCAAACCAACTGCCGCAGAGGCGAGAATGACTTGCCCATCACTGTTCATCGATTTTTCCTGCTCAGACATGGGACGCAACTTCGGGCGCACGGGCAAGCCGGAAGCAATCACCTTTTCTACAGCTGAAACCGGGCGCAGCTTTGGACGCATCACGACGGGTGCCGCCGTTTCACCCCGCGCCAAAGGGCGCATCGTCGCGTCAGGCGCTATCGCAGCGGCAGGAAGGGCGAATACTGCCAAAAATGCGGCTGCGATCAAGTGCTTCATGATTTCGTTCGTCCAAAATCTGGGGCATCCGTATCTTGCCCCGCTTCAACAATACCGCGTCGAATGGCGCGTGTGCGTGTGAAATATTCATGCAGCATGTCACCGTCGCCCGTTCGAATGGCGCGTTGCAGCACAAACAGCTCTTCGGTGAAACGCCCTAAAATTTCCAGCGTCGCATCCTTGTTGTTTAAGAACACATCGCGCCACATGGTAGGGTCAGACGCGGCAATACGGGTAAAGTCGCGGAAACCCGCCGCTGAATAGTTGATGACTTCGCTATCCGTCACGCGGCCAAGGTCATCAGCAACGCCGACCATCGTGTACGCGATCAAGTGCGGCGCATGCGAAGTCACCGCGACCACGAGGTCATGGTGTTCGGGATCCATTCGCGCCGTATTCGATCCGATCCCTTTCCAGAGCGCTTCGATCCGATCAACTGCATCGACGTCGCTACCTTCAACCGGAACGATCAGAAACCAACGGTTCTCAAACAATTCAGCAAAGCCTGAACGCGGGCCAGAATGTTCCGTTCCCGCCATCGGATGCGAGGGAACAAAATGCACGCCCTGCGGCAAATGCGGACCAACCGCATCAATCACCGCTTGCTTAACAGAGCCAACATCCGTGACTGTCGCGCCTTTTTTGAGCGCTGGAGCAATCTCGCGCGCGACGCTGTCCATCGCGCCAACGGGCACACAAAGAACGACCAGATCAGCGCCTTCAGCAGCTTCAGCCGCGCTATCGTATACCGTATCGCACAGCCCAATCTCGCGTGCTGTATCACGGGTCTCGGCAGAGCGCGCATAGCCCACAACTTCGCCCGCCAAACCATCGCGTTTGATCGCCCAATATAATGAGGACGCAATCAGGCCCAATCCAATCAGCGCAACCCGTTCGTAGATCTGGCTCATCGGGCGCCACCTTTGAATTGACCCACAGCATGGGCAACTTGCCGGCAAGACGCTTCATCCCCAACCGTAATGCGCAAAGCGTTAGGCAGTTTATAGCCCTTCACACGACGCACGATCAGACCTTGGCTTTGCAAATAAAGATCGCAAGCGGCAGCTTCGTCTTCGCTGCTAAATCGCGCTAGAATAAAGTTCGCAAGGCTCACATCGGAAGGAACCCCATGGGCGGCCAATGCATGCGCCAACCAATCACGCCACTTGGCGTTCGCTTCTCGACATTGTGAGACATAGGCTTGATCCCGCACCGCGGCAGTAGCTGCCGAAAGACCTGCTTCGCTTAGATTGAAGGGGCCGCGAATGCGGTTCAACACGTCAATAATATGCTTGGGTCCATAGCCCCAACCGATGCGCAAACCACCCAGCCCGTAAATCTTGGAGAATGTGCGCGTCATCACGACATTCTCGCGCGCATCAACCAAAGCAGCACCGCCGTCATAGTCTTCGACATATTCCGCATAGGCGCCATCCAGTACAAGGATCGCTTGTTTGGGCATCGCCTCTGCCAGTCGCTCAATTTCCGACAGGGGGATCATTGTGCCCGTTGGATTGTTCGGGTTCGCAAGGAAGACAAGTTTTGTCTTGTCCGTACACGCCTTCAGAATTGCATCAACATCTGTCATGCGGCTACTTTCGGCCACTTCAACAGGGCTTGCCCCTGCTGCGCGCGCTGAAATTGCATACATCGCGAACCCGTGTTCGGTATGAATGACTTCATCCCCCGGGCCTGCATAGGCTTGGCACAGAAACGCGATCACCTCATCAGATCCCGCACCGCAAATTATGCGCTGTGCGTCCAGACCGTACGTCTCGGCAATCGCGCCGCGCAATTCGGAATGATCGGCTGAAGGATAGCGATGCAAACTACGCCCTGCAGCTTCAAACGCTTTTATCGCACTGGCGGCAGGACCAAAGGGGTTTTCGTTGGACGACAGCTTCACGACATTGCTAACACCTTCCACATGGGCTGCCCCGCCTTGATAGAGCGAAATGTCTAGGATGCCGGGCTGAGGTGTGATTTTGGTCATGGTGTCGCCTAATACTTTGATCTGCAATCGCAGAAAGCTGGGGGCTTTTGCCACTCACGCCTCTGCTCCTTGATAAACTTAGCGCTTAGTACCGTGCAGTATGCGTTTTCGCCAGCGACAAAAAAGCCCACCATACATCCGGTGGCACGATTGCACAGCAAGCAAAGGCCAGTTTGGTTGAACTTCGTTTAGTTTCATTTCACCAAATAGCGCCTGAGAACGAAAAAGGCCGCCACGATCTCTCGTGACGGCCTTCAAATTTTCTACGCTCGAACCTTAGTTCTGTGCGTAATATTCGATGACGAGGTTTGGTTCCATCACAACTGGGTAAGGAACATCTGACAAACCAGGTGTGCGTGTGAATGTTGCTGTCAGCTTGGAGTGATCGACTTCCATGTAGTCAGGCACATCGCGCTCAGGAAGCTGTGTTGCTTCCAAAACCGCTGCCATCTGCTTGGAACGATCACGGACTTCGACAACGTCGCCTTCTTTGACGCGGTAGGACGCGATGTTCACTTTCTTGCCGTTCACACGGACGTGGCCGTGGTTCACGAACTGACGTGCAGCGAAGACTGTTGGAACGAACTTGGCACGATAAACAACCGCATCCAAACGACGCTCAAGCAGACCAATCAGATTCTCGCCTGTATCGCCTTTGACGCGATCGGCTTCCTTAAAGATCTTCTTGAATTGCTTTTCAGTCAGGTCGCCGTAGTAGCCCTTTAGCTTCTGCTTGGCGCGCAACTGAAGACCAAAGTCGGAAACTTTTGCCTTACGGCGCTGACCGTGCTGGCCGGGGCCATATTCACGACGATTTACCGGGGACTTCGGACGACCCCAGATGTTTTCGCCCATACGGCGGTCAATTTTATATTTGGCAGATGTGCGTTTGGTCACGATCTGGATCCTTTCAAGTTTCAATTTTGAAAGGTGCTGTCCTTTGGACTTGCTCTACACGTGAAGGTATAAACAGAGCGCGTCCCGACAGGCATCCCCTTGCGGGGGCCACCAACACCAATGATGCGGCGCATATAGAGGGGGTCTGGGTGAGTCAACAGCCCAAAGGCCTAACGCACCAGCTTTTTCACAGCCTCGTGCCGCGGGCACGTCACAAGGTGGTCATTTATCATGCCAACCGCCTGCATAAAGGCATAAACGATTGTCGGGCCACAAAACTTGAACCCGCGTTTCTTCAGGTCTTTGGATATTTGCGTCGAGAGATCGGTAAAGGCAGGAACGCCGCTGAGACTGGTCCATGTATTCTGAATTGGAGTGCCGCCCACGTAATCCCAAAGAAAACGATCAAAACCTTGCTCTTGCTCAATGCTTTGCCAAACGCGCGCGTTGGTGATTGTGGCTGCGATCTTGCCACGATGACGAATAATGCCAGCGTTTTGCAAAAGGCGCTCGATGTCTTCTTCGCCCCAACCTGCAACGATGTTGGGATCAAAACCTGCAAAAGCTTCGCGAAAATTCTCGCGCTTTTTCAAAATGGTGATCCAGCTAAGACCGGCCTGAAACCCATCTAAAATCAGCTTTTCCCAAAGCGCGCGACTGTCATATTCCGGCACGCCCCAGTCTGTATCGTGGTAGTGGATATAGATGTCTTCGGAGTCGGCCCAGCCGCAAATTTCGCTCATCGGTATATCCTTAAATCTGAAACACGTTCTGTTCTAATTAAATTAGAACAAAATGGGAATATTAATCTCTTGTTAGAGGGTTCCAGATTATCTGACGAGAGACCTCAAGGAGAGCCGCCATGGCGCCACAGCACAAACGCAACAGGATTGATCCCCATAGCAACGATGACCCGCTTTCAGCTGCGGTCAACCAGCGCGACCGATCCACACTTGATATGGTGCGCGCAGCGCTTGAACATAAACAGGTCATGCTCGCCTATCAGCCTGTTATGGCGTCAAACGGAAGTGTCGCGTTCTATGAAGGTCTTATTCGCGTTCTTGATGAAACAGGACGCGTTATACCGGCGCGTGAATTCATCAATGTGATCGAAGAAACAGAAATGGGGCGCATAATTGACTGTCTTGCCCTAGAAAAAGGGATGCGCGCCTTGCGTAAAAACCCGAACCTTCGCTTGTCGATCAATATGTCCGCTCGCTCCATCGGATACGGTCGCTGGAAGAAAGTGTTGGACCGCAATTTGCGAACAGACCCGACTTTAGGCGAACGATTGATCATGGAAATTACAGAAACATCCGCCATGCTCGTGCCTGAACTCGTCATTTCCTTTATGGCAGAGCTGCAGGAAAAAGGCGTGTGCTTTGCGCTGGATGATTTTGGATCAGGGTACACATCGTTCCGTTATTTACGAGATTTCTATTTTGATATGATCAAAATTGATGGGCAATTCATCCGTGGCATCGCCAATAGCCCTGACAATCAAGTGCTTGTTCAGGCTCTCGTTTCGATTGCGCGGCATTTTGATATGTTCACTGTCGCGGAATTTGTTGAAAATGCGCCCGACGCCCAATTCCTTGCGCAAAATGGCGTTGATTGTTTGCAAGGGTACTACTTCGGTGCCCCGACTGTCCGGCCCCCTTGGGAAATCGCACAAGATACCTTCAAAGCAAGCGCATAGTGACATTCGGCCTAAGCCATGCACAACGCGCAACTCTGTCCTACGGCCCCTGACTGAGACACACTGTCCGTTTACAGTTAATAGCCACACGCGCTATTGACCCAAGGGAATGCTGGCCTAAGCAGAATCGCACGCCGACAGTGATGTGGCTCTATAGCGGTTTATGCTACAAGGGCGTCATCATGTCTGAGGATAGAGGGATCAAATGACAAATATCGTAATCGCTTCCGCCGCTCGTACTGCCGTTGGCAGCTTCACAGGGTCTTTCGCAAACACACCAGCACATGATTTAGGTGCCACAATGCTAAAGGCATTGGTCGAACGCGCAGGCATTGATGCCGCAGACGTGTCTGAGACGATCCTAGGTCAAGTTCTGACTGCGGGTCAGGGCCAAAACCCTGCGCGACAAGCGCATGTAAACGCTGGCCTACCGATCGAGTCTTCTGCATGGTCCATTAACCAGGTGTGTGGCTCAGGCCTACGCGCAGTGGCACTTGCAGCCCAGCACATCCAGCTTGGCGACGCAGCTATCGTTGCTGCAGGTGGTCAAGAAAACATGTCCCTCAGCCCTCACGTTGCGCACCTGCGCGCGGGGCACAAAATGGGCGACATGAAGTATATCGACAGTATGATCCGCGACGGTCTTTGGGATGCATTCAACGGCTATCACATGGGTCAGACAGCTGAGAACGTCGCCGATCAGTGGCAAATCACCCGTGACATGCAGGATGAATTCGCGGTTGCGTCACAGAACAAAGCGGAAGCTGCGCAAAAAGCAGGACGTTTCGCAGACGAGATCACGCCATTCGTGGTTAAGACGCGCAAGGGCGACATTATTGTCGATCAAGACGAATACATCCGTCACGGCGCAACAATGGAAGCCATGGCAAAACTGCGCCCTGCATTTACAAAAGACGGCTCTGTCACAGCAGCAAACGCATCCGGCCTCAACGACGGCGCGGCTGGCGCACTTTTGATGACTGCGGATGAAGCAGAAAAACGCGGCATCGAGCCGCTCGCGCGCATCGCGTCCTATGCGACGGCAGGCCTTGATCCATCCATCATGGGCGTTGGCCCGATCCATGCGTCCCGCAAAGCATTGGAGAAAGCTGGCTGGAAAGCCGAAGATCTTGATCTTGTGGAAGCAAACGAGGCCTTCGCGGCCCAAGCCTGCGCAGTAAACAAGGACATGGGTTGGAACCCTGAAGTGGTTAATGTCAATGGCGGCGCAATCGCGATTGGCCACCCAATTGGCGCGTCCGGCGCGCGTATCCTGAACACGCTGTTGTTTGAAATGAAGCGTCGCGATGCCAAAAAAGGTCTTGCAACACTTTGCATCGGCGGCGGCATGGGCGTGGCTATGTGCCTTGAGCGTCCATAACTGACGGTCAGAACATGATAGGGCGCGCAAAAACGCCCTTTCAGCACTCTAGATCAAAATCCATTACGAAATATTATTGCTAAAACCAAACGCCCTCAGTAATAAGATTACTGACGCAAATACGAATTGGAGAGACATCATGGCAAGAGTTGCACTCGTCACAGGCGGATCGCGCGGCATCGGCGCGGCCATTTCTAAAAAGCTACAAGCAGATGGCTTCACAGTCGCGGCGACATACGCAGGCAACGATGAAGCCGCGGCAGCGTTCACCGCTGAGACGGGGATCAAAACCTACAAGTGGAACGTCGCAAGCTACGAAGAAAGTGCCGCGGGAATCGCGCAGGTCACTGCCGATCTTGGTGCCATCGAGGTTGTCGTTGCAAACGCGGGCATCACAAAGGATGCGCCATTCCACAAGATGACACCAGAAATGTGGAACCAAGTGATCGACACAAACCTTACAGGTGTGTTCAACACAGTTCACCCGATCTGGCCTTCTATGCGCGAAAACAAATTTGGCCGCGTGATCGTGATCTCTTCGATCAACGGTCAAAAAGGTCAGTTCGCACAGGTTAACTATGCTGCAACCAAAGCCGGCGATCTGGGAATAGTGAAATCCTTGGCCCAAGAAGGCGCGCGCGCAGGGATTACAGCCAACGCCGTCTGCCCGGGCTACATCGCGACAGAAATGGTTATGGCGGTTCCAGAGAAAGTGCGCGAGAGCATCATCAGCCAGATCCCGGCAGGCCGCCTTGGCGAGCCAGAAGAGATCGCGCGCTGCGTAGCTTTCCTTGCATCTGACGATTCGGGCTTCATCAATGGCTCGACCATTTCGGCGAACGGTGCGCAGTTCTTCGTTTAAAACGAAGATACACCCAGACACAGAAAAGCCCCGACTCACCGTCGGGGCTTTTTACGTTCAAGCTTTCAAAAAATCTTATTTATGCTCGTCTTCCAGATGCAGCTTCATATCAATAAGAACCTGCTGGATCGCAATTGTCTCTTTCAACAAACGCTTGGCCTCGTTCATCGTAATCACACCATCTTCGATAGAGATGTTGTATTCCGCCATTAGCATCGCAAACCGTTGGCTAAGCGCGATAACATCTTGGTTTACGCCGCCTTTGGCATTGGTGTTTTTGCGCCGCTCGTCATAGGACAGCGTAATGCCTTTGAGCTCTGCAAGGGCAGCGGTCACATGCGGATAGGACGCGGCTTCCTCCAATGCGGCAACAGCATCGACGGGCATAAAGCGATCAGCGTGTTCATCATTGTCCGAATAGTATCGCCCAAGCGTGGCTTTGGATTTGCCTGTTAGTTCGCACGCAGGCTCAATACCCACGTCCTTCACCAAGGCTTCCGTGTGCTTCTTCAGATAACTGCCAACTCCAGCCATATCCGTACCCTCAAAATCCCGAACCACATTTATGGGGAAGTTCCCAGAAACATTCCCTTTTATCGTTTAGCGAGAATGTGGGATTTGTAAACCGTTCCGAACGATTTCGGCACATATCCGTAACGAGTCACCCACGTATTGGGGCGTTTCGCGAGAGAACGTCTCGCACACTTTCTGCAGTGATGCTTCTCTGGCACTGGTATGAGTTCCGGGTGCGCAAAACGGGAAACCCTGTTTCGCGCACCCATTTCATTTCCTGTCCACCCACACCACAGCATCTTGCAAACGCAGCCATTCATCGGCAAAACGCGCTTATGGCCAAACTGTATTTTCACTACTCGACGATGAACGCAGGCAAATCCACTGTTCTGCTGCAAGCAGCGCACAACTACATCGAAAACAAGATGCAGGTGTATTTGTTGACGGCGCGCTTTGACAATCGTGCAGGTGACGGTCGGATCGCCAGTCGGATCGGAATTGGCAAAGAAGCCGACACGTTCGATGTCGGGGATGATCTGTTTGCCAAAATAGAACGCCGCCTTACAGACGGTCCATGCGCCTGCATTTTCGTCGACGAAGCTCAGTTTCTGACCGAAGATCACGTCTGGCAATTGGCACGCGCCGTCGATGATCTGAAAGTGCCGATCATGTGCTACGGCCTGCGCGTTGACTTTCGGGGCAAGCTGTTCCCGGGTTCTGCCGCTTTGCTCGCACTTAGTGACGAAATGCGCGAAGTGCGCACGATTTGCCACTGCGGAAAGAAGGCGACAATGGTCATTCGTCAGGATGAAACCGGCCGTGCGCTGACCGAAGGCGAACAGGTTCAAATCGGCGGCAACGAAGTCTATGTCTCTCTGTGCCGCCGCCATTGGCGCGAAGCAACAGGCACTTAGACAGGATTAGGCAGCGGTGCGCCCTTTGCAAAAGCCGTTGCATTTTCAACAGCCATCAATCCCATGCTTGTGCGTACGTCCAATGTCGCTGTTCCAATATGCGGAAGCAATGTGACGTTCTCCATTTTCTTCAAGGCGTCTGGAACCTTGGGTTCGAATTCGTAAACATCCAGACCCGCACCCGCGATTTCGCCTGACTGCAAAGCTGCGATCAATGCTGCCTCTTCGACTATTTCGCCGCGCGCAATGTTGATCAAATGCGCATGGGGCTGCATGGCGCGCAGCACGTCCGCATTCACCAGATGCCGCGTCGCACCACCAGGAACTGCGACCACCAACACGTCTACCTGCGCGGCGAGGTCATTCAATGTCGCCATCTGCGTGGCAGGGAAATCCATCTGCTTGGTCGAGCGGTTAAAAAAACTAACCTGCATTCCAAACCCGAAATGGCAGCGTCGCGCAATAGCTTGCCCAATGCGCCCCATCCCCACAATACCAACATGCTTGCCCGTCAAATGAAGTCCCAGCATTTGCGTCGGGTGCCAGCCCGCCCACTCATTTGCACGTATCATCCGTTCGCCTTCGCCTGCCCGACGCGCGCTCATCAACATTAGGGTCATCGCGATATCCGCTGTCGCGTCCGTCACTGCGCCGGGTGTATTGGTCACTACAATCCCCGCTGCCGTCGCAGCGTTAGTGTCGATATGGTTTACACCAACACCAAAGTTCGCCAACACTTTCGCCCGTGCGTCTGGAACATCGGCGAAAACCTCAGCCGAATACACGTCGCCCAGTGTCGGAATAACCACGTCAAAATCACACAAAGATGCACGCAGTTCAGCAGGTGTCATAACCGCCGTACTTTCGCGCACAGTCACTTCGAAAGCGTCACGCGCCGCGTCGATCACAGGGATCGGCAAAGGTCTCGAAATCAAAAGCTTCATCAAAATAACCTCACACCTTTTGGCACATCCATATCCGGTGCAATCAAAACGACTTCACCATTTTCATCAGGAACCCCAAGAACCAGAACTTCGCTCATATACTTGCCAATCTGGCGCGGCGGGAAATTCACCACTGCCAAGACCTGTCGTCCCATCAAACTGTCTGGCGTATAGTGGACAGTGACCTGCGCCGAGCTTTTCTTTACACCAAGATCACCGCCAAAATCGACCTGCATTTTGATCGCGGGTTTGCGCGCCTCGGGATAGGGTTCCACATGAATCACGCGACCCACACGGATATCGACAGTCATAAAGTCGTCAAACGTAATCTCAGCCATTGCCCAATGCCTTCGAACGCTCAGTCGCTGCCTTTACCGTCTCAGCCATAAGCGGCATTAAAGCGCCTTCAGCCATCAGCACCTCTAACCCAGCTTGTGTGGTTCCATTGGGCGACGTCACGTTGATGCGCAATTGTTCTGGCGTTTCACTTGCATCTTCAGCCAACACACCCGCACCTGCAACAGTCGCTTTTGCCAGCATCATCGCCAAATCTTCGGGCAAACCCTGCGCGACACCTGCGGCGGCCAAGGCATCAATCATGTAAAACACGTAAGCCGGGCCAGATCCGGACACGCCCGTGACAGCATCCATCTGGCCTTCATTCTCAAGCCGCACGACCTGACCAACCGCGCTTAGCAATGCTTCGGCAAGGTCCAGATCAGCGCGCGAAGCATTCGCATTTCCGATGATTGCCGTGATGCCCTTGGCCACAGCCGCAGGCGTGTTCGGCATGGCGCGTACGATGCTTGCATCAGCGCCCAGCGCGGCCTCATACGCTTTGATCGACACACCCGCCGCGACGGAGAGAAATACTGTTCCGTCTTTGGGTAGGGCCGCCAAAGCGGGCAAGGCTTCGCCCATCATTTGTGGCTTCACTGCGATTAGAACAACAGCCGGGTTTTCTGGGAACCCTTCGTTGATATGAACACCCGTCGCCACAAGCCAGTCAGATGGATAGGGGTCTTGCACCCACACGCAACCAGCCGGCAATCCGCCCTCTAACCATCCGGCCAACATCGCAGAGCCCATTTTACCGCATCCAAGCAGAACCAATCCGCGCGCGCCAACTGCATCTAATGTCATGTGATCCCCCGAAATAACTGTCGGGGAAAGTGTTACGCGCGCCCGTAGGCCTCTGCAATGGCGACCTGAAGCGCATCTTTTACACTACGATCCCCCCAGACGACCAATTGCAAGGCCGGGTAATAGCGTTCTGCGCTTGTCACGGCGGCACTTATCATCGTGTCGATCTGATCCGGCCCTGCAACTTGACCGCCAGCCAATACCAAACCGTAGCGATAGACCATCAACTGCTGATCTTCCCAATAGGTATAGGCACCCGCCCAACAGCGATCATTGATCGCGTTCAGCGCTTCATACAATCTGGGCAAAGTTGCCTTAGGGGGTTCCATCTCGAATGTGCAAATCATCCGCAAGGTTTCATCATAAGCGGACCATGCAAGCGTGATTGAATAATTGCGCCATTGGCCTTCAACCGACATCGCAATCTGATCGTCATGAATACGATCAAATTCCCACTCATGATGTTCTGCAAGATGCTCCACCAGATCAATGGGGTGAATGTCGTCTTCGATAAATTGCTCGAGATTAGCCATGTTTGCCCCTAAATCTGGTTGGTGCCAATGCATCTTGTGAATGCTATGAAAGTTCCTACCATATATCGTGAGGGTGTTGCACAGACCTGTAAAGCTATAAGTTGGGGATAACCTCAATAAGTTGTGGACAAAAAAAGACCTGCCACAAGATGCGGCAGGTTCTTTAGATGGGATAACGTCAGGGGTCGTTATTTAGAAGACACGTCCATCGCATCCAGACGCGCTTTCAGCGCTTCATTCTCTTCACGCGCTTTTTGCGCCATGGCACGCACTGCATCAAACTCTTCGCGCGTCACGAAATCACGATCCGCCAACCAGCGATCCACCAAAGACTTCATCGCTGTCTCTGCTTCGGTCTTTGCGCCTTGTGCCACGCCCATAGCATTGGTCATAAGCTGCGAAATATCGTCCAGAACTTTGTTTCGAGTTTGCATATTTGCCTCCGAGGTTCCATTTGAGGAATATATGGGCTTGAAAGCAGCAGGCTACAAGGTGTCAATCAGGCGCATCCGATAACAGGGCAAAGCAAATGCACGCAGCAATTCAATTTCCTCCGATCTCTCCCGAGATTTTTTCGATCTCTTTGTTCGGCTTTGATTTTGCGCTGCGCTGGTATGCACTTGCCTATATTGTCGGCATTCTCATTGGCTGGCGCTTGGCTTTGATGGCCGTAAAGGTCGCGCGCCTTTGGCCTGATGATAAATCCCCTATGACGCCGTCACAGGTTGAGGATTTACTAACCTCTGTAATCTTGGGTGTCATTGTCGGTGGGCGCTTGGGCTACGTTGTGTTCTATCAACCTGCCTATTACCTCGCCAATCCTTTAGAGGCCTTGATGATCTGGCAAGGGGGCATGTCTTTCCACGGGGGACTGCTTGGTGTGATCGCTGCGGGTCTGTATTTTTGCGCGCGCACTGGCATCTCGAAACTCCAAACTGCAGACATGATGGCACTGGCTGTAGCACCCGCGCTGTTCCTTGGTCGGGTCTCCAACTTTATCAATTCGGAACTTTGGGGTCGCCCTACCGATCTGCCTTGGGGTGTCATCTTTCCTGATCGCGCCGCCCAAGCCTGCGGTCCTTTAATAGATATTTGCGCGCGTCACCCTTCCCAGCTTTATGAAGCAATCCTTGAAGGTCTTGTGCTTGGAACTGTCATTCTCTGGCTGGTTTGGCGTCGCAATGCGTTAAAAAAGCCCGGCGTCATCATGGGCACCTTCTTTGCGGGTTACGGCATCGCGCGCTTTATCGTCGAATTCTTCCGCCAGCCGGATGCACAGTTCGTCACGCTTGGAAACCCTCTGGGGCTAGCGCTGCAAACAGGGGGCTACGGGTTTACCATGGGCCAGCTTTTGTCGATCCCGATGATCCTGATCGGGATCTGGTTCATCCTGCGCGCACGCAAAGCATGACTGCCCTAGAAACGATCCTGAAGGCGCAAGTCACAGCGCACGGCCCCCTAAGCGTGGCGGAGTACATGACCGCTTGCCTGTTTCACCCCAAACACGGCTACTACAGCACGCGCGATCCTTTTGGCGTTGCCGGTGATTTTGTCACTGCCCCCGAGGTAAGCCAGATGTTTGGTGAATTAGTCGGCCTTACCCTTGCCCAAACCTGGATGGATCAAGGACAGCCCGCGAAAATAGCACTGGTTGAACTTGGCCCCGGTCGCGGCACCCTAATGGCCGATATCCTGCGCACGGCCAAAGCTGTGCCTGCCTTTGCGCAAGCCTGCGATGTGCATCTTGTTGAGGCCTCACCAAAGTTGCGCAAGGTCCAAGCAAGTGCATTGGCCGGAACGACGCCCGTCTGGCACGATCATGCAGATCAATTGCCCGATGATCTTCCTCTATACGGTGTCGCCAATGAATTCTTCGACGCGCTGCCTATTCGCCAGATGATCCGCGATGGCGATACGTGGCGTGAACGCCAGATCGGCATAGACGACGACACGCTCGCCTTCGGTCTTAGCGCACCTGCCCCGCTTGACGCATTGAGCCATCGACTTAGTGACACCAAGGATGGCGACCTTGTCGAATTCTGCGCCACCGCACCGCTGGTCATGCAAGCCCTCGCACAGCGGATTGAAGCCAATGGCGGCGCAGCATTGATTTTCGACTATGGTGATTGGCGTTCGCTTGGGGATACCCTACAGGCGGTTCACGCGCATGAAAAAGTCTCGCCCCTGTTCAAGCCCGGTCAAAGTGATCTGACCTCTCATGTCGATTTCGAAGCCCTGATCAGCGACCTGCCATGCACCCATTCGCGGCTGACACCTCAGGGCGTATTCCTTGAGCGCCTCGGCATCACAGAACGCGCGCAAACTTTGGCCAAGAACCTTAAAGCAGACGCGCTCGATCAACACATCGCGGCGCACAGACGCTTGACCCATCCAGATGAAATGGGGACGATCTTCAAGACCATTGCAGTGTTTCCAAGCACCGCAAACCCACCAGCGGGATATGAGATATGACGATCGAAACCCTTCAGGCTGATAACCTTCACGATGTGCAGCATGGGTTCTTCACCCGAAAAGGCGGTGCATCTATCGGCATATACGAAGGATTGAATTGCGGCGTCGGCTCGAATGATGATGCTGAAAGCGTTGCACACAATCGTGCGCGCGTTGCCGATGCAATGGATGTTCCCGCCTTGGCCCTTGTGGGTGTCCATCAGTATCACAGCGCGGATGTCGCAACGATAAATGCCCCATCAGCGGATCGCCCAAAGGCCGATGCAATGGTGACAAATCGTAAAGGCATTGCCTTGGGAATCCTGACCGCTGATTGCCAGCCAGTCCTTTTCGCGGACACACAGGCGGGCGTCATCGGCGCGGCCCATGCTGGGTGGAAAGGCGCGCTGAACGGCGTGCTCACCAACACAGTTACCGCTATGGAAGCATTAGGGGCCAAACGCGAAAACATCGCAGCCACCATCGGCCCATGCATTTCACAGGCTTCGTATGAAGTCGGTCCAGAATTTTTCGAAGATTTCATTGCACAAGATTACGACTTCACGCGCTTCTTCGCATCGGGCCAAGACGACCGGATGCAGTTCGATCTTCCCGGATTTGGATTGCACATGCTGCGCGAGGCAGGCGTCGGCAACGCTGAATGGATCGGCCACTGCACATACAAAGACCCGATGCGCTTTTACTCTTACCGGCGCACAACCCACAACAAAGAAGCTGACTACGGGCGGCTGATCTCTGTTGTTCGTTTGTGAACAATCACAGGGATTCCCCGCTATTAACCTAAATCGACCTAAGACCCGCCACTTTGCCGCCCCAATCCAGCGGCATCACTGTTCCTGAGACGTAAACAAAAATTAGTATCAGGCAGTATTCGATATGAAACCCAAGTCACGCTTTATCGCATCCGTTGTAAAGACGGCGAAATCCGACATGCCGGCTCTTCCGTTTGAGCGCGGTGCGCGACGTGCCGCCTTCATCGCCAAGCGCGATGAGGACAAAACAATTCGCAAATCTGCCTGATCGGCTTTGCACAGGTCTTACTAAGAGGTCCTAAGTAGCGTCGCGATTCGGCGCTGTTTGTATATATCAAGCCCACTTCCGGGCAATATTGTGGCAGCTTTGCCTTTTTCTGGCGAAACAGTCTGAGCGTAACGAGTAAGATTGGTGAAGAATAATGACAAAATTAACCTAAATTTTGACAGACGCCCTCAGGGCATGACATTCATAATTCAGATTTAACGACTTGTCCGGTCGTCGTTGTCGGTGGGGGCCGACGCGGTTGTGACATACCTCGATAGGTATCATCATGGCTAATCAGCTTTCACCCGCCCTGCGGGCCGAGAACACATACTCCCTTCCGGTCAAAACTGATCGGTTTGCTCCGTCGAACGAACGGACTCAGCGCACCCAGGCTCTCATGCGCAAATTTGAGATCGCGACACTCCTTCCTTGCGGCGCTGCGCGCACCTCTCACCACCTAGCGCCAGCCATTGATTTGTTCGAAGAAACCTGCTCCGCCTTTGCGCGCGGCGCTTTGATTTCAACACCCATGGGGCCGGTTGCGATCGAAGATCTCTATCCCGGCGATCTGGTTGATACAGTTGATGGCGATCCGATGCCCGTCACTTGGATCGGATCCACAAGTTTTGTTCCTGCCCAAGCCCTTCCAACATCCTCTCTCAAAGGCCTTATGCGCATTGTTGCAGACGGCTATTCCAAATCCGGCGCACTTGGCGATCTGCTATTGGGGCAGAACGCGCGTTTGCTGCAAAGCTCGCCATCGTTGAAAGAAAAGATTGGCGTCAGCGCGGTGTTGACACCTGTGCGCGATCTCGAAGACGGTTTTTCCGCCTTCTTGGTATCGCCCCCCAGCCCAGTTCGCCTGTTCCATATCCGCACCGCGAAACATGCAGCCGTCTATGCAAATGGCCGTGCCGTGGAAACATATCACCCGGGCAAAGGCGTCGAAGATCAGTTGGGCGAAAACATGCGTTCGCTCTTCCTGTCGCTCTTTCCGGATATCGATAAATTCGAAGATTTTGGCACGCTGGCCTATCCTCGCATGTCAAAAGACACGCTTGAAAGCCTCACGCGCAACTAAGCCTATTCAGCTTTACTAAGGCGGTCTTCAAGCACGTCGAACGGAACCCCTGGCTCGTCCTTTGCACCGCGAATGACGAGCGAGGTCTTAACGCTGCCCACATTCTCAGTTGTCAGCAATTTCGAGGTCAGAAAACTCTGGAACGAGCTCAGATCAGGGGCCACGCATTTCAGCACGAAATCGACTTCGCCATTCAACATATGACACTCGCGCACAAGCGGCCAACTGCGGCACTGCTCTTCAAACGCGCTCAAATCTGCTTCGGCCTGGCTTTGCAGTCCGACCATCGCGAAAACCTGCACTTCGAACCCCAGTTCGCGCGCATCTACATCTGCATGATAGCCTTTTATGTAGCCCGCTTCTTCAAGGGTGCGCACACGACGCAGGCACGGCGGCGCAGAGATTCCAACGCGCTTGGCCAACTCCACATTCGTCATGCGACCATCAGCCTGCAATTCGGCAAGAATTTTGCGATCAATTGGATCAAGTCGCGTGCCAGCCATCGGTGTCCCCCAAAATAACTTTTGCAATATACTCTACGCACGAACGGATACGCAATAATGTTTCGCACACACGCAATAAAATTATCCAATCTGACAATTTCAACCACGTCAGTGCCAAAACCGTGAAACCTGCGCTTGGTGCTTTTCGCCTATCCGAATCCGCGTTATAGCAAGAGCGAAATTCAGGATAGGACAGCATTCACATGACCGAAACACGTCACTCGAAAGTACTCATCATCGGTTCCGGTCCTGCAGGCTATACCGCGGGCGTCTACGCAAGCCGCGCCATGTTGAATCCTCTTTTGGTTCAAGGCATCGAACCCGGTGGCCAGTTGACCACAACGACAGAGGTCGAAAACTGGCCCGGCGATTCCGAAGTCCAAGGCCCCGATCTGATGATCCGTATGGAAGAGCACGCCAAAGCAATGGGCTGTGAAATCGTTGGCGATATCATTTCCGACCTCGATCTCTCCAAACGCCCCTTCACAGCCAACGGCGATAGCGGAACTGTTTATACGTGCGACGCCGTGATTCTTGCCACTGGCGCACGCGCGAAATGGCTTGGTCTTCCGTCCGAAGAAAAATTCAAAGGCTTTGGCGTTTCTGCCTGCGCCACCTGCGACGGCTTTTTCTATCGCGGCATGGAAATCGTGGTGGTTGGCGGTGGTAACACAGCTGTCGAAGAAGCGCTGTTTCTCACCAACTTCGCATCCAAGGTCACGCTAGTTCATCGCCGCGACGAGTTGCGTTCCGAAAAAATTCTTGAAGATCGCTTGATGAAGAACCCAAAGATAGAAACCCTGTGGTTCCACGAGATCGAAGAAGTCTACGGCACCGACACGCCCCTTGGCGTTGAAGGCGTGAAAGTAAAACACACGAAAACCGGCGAAATCACCGACCTCCCGTGCAAAGGTGTGTTCATCGCGATTGGCCATGCACCTGCGAATGAGTTGGTGAAGGACGTTCTGGAAACCCACATGGGCGGTTACGTCGTTACGCAGCCTGATAGCACTGCGACATCCATCCCCGGCGTATTTGCAGCGGGCGATTTAACCGATCACAAGTATCGTCAGGCTGTGACATCTGCCGGCATGGGCTGCATGGCCGCTTTGGAAGCTGAACGGTGGTTGGCAGAGAACGACTAAAATTGTTCCGATTTTAGCAACAGTTCGCAGAAAACTCGTCATTGCCTCTCGAATTTCCGAGGTTTGCTTGATTTGTGCCTTATTCCTCTCATATCCCGCGCCCAATGAGTAACGCAGATTCACTGCGATAAACCGTGATGCAAGAGAGCAGAATATGAGTATGACCCCGAATTTGGCCCCGATTCCAGAGCTTTATGTTTCTTATGAGAGCGCTCAGAAACTTAAATTAGAAGCAGCAGATCTGGCGTCTTACGACATGTCACCACGCCAGATTTGCGATCTGGAACTGTTGATGAACGGTGGCTTCAATCCGCTCAAAGGCTTTATGACCGAAGCGGACTACGACGGTGTTGTCGAAAACATGCGTCTCGCGGATGGCTCGCTTTGGCCGATGCCGATCACATTGGATGTGTCCGAAGATTTCGCAGCCTCAATCGAGTTGGGCCAAGACATCGCCCTGCGCGATCAGGAAGGTGTCATTCTTGGCACCATGACGGTTACAGATCGTTGGGAGCCGAACAAAGCAAACGAAGCTGAAAAGGTCTTCGGCGCTGATGATGATGCGCACCCTGCGGTTAACTATTTGCACAATCAGGCCGGAAAAATCTACCTTGGTGGCCCTGTCACAGGCATCCAGCAACCGGTTCACTATGACTTCCGTGGACGCCGCGACACACCGAACGAGTTGCGCGCCTATTTCCGCAAACTCGGTTGGCGCAAGGTTGTGGCCTTCCAAACCCGCAACCCATTGCATCGCGCGCATCAGGAACTGACGTTCCGCGCTGCGAAAGAAGCGCAGGCAAACCTGTTGATCCACCCTGTCGTTGGCCTGACGAGGCCGGGTGACGTCGATCACTTTACACGGGTTCGCTGCTACGAGGCGGTTCTGGACAAGTATCCACAGTCCACAACAACCATGTCCCTTTTGAACCTCGCTATGCGCATGGCTGGCCCACGTGAAGCAGTTTGGCACGGTCTGATCCGCGCCAACCACGGTTGCACACACTTCATTGTTGGTCGCGACCACGCAGGCCCCGGTAAGAACTCCGCAGGCGAAGATTTCTATGGCCCATATGATGCCCAAGAACTTTATCGCGCAAACCAATCCGAAATCGGTTGTGAAATGGTCGACTTCAAACACATGGTTTGGGTCGCTGAACGCGCACAATACGAAGCGATAGACGAGATCGAAGATAAGGAAAACGTCACGATCCTCAACATCTCCGGCACCGAATTGCGCCGTCGTTTGTCTGAAGGTCTGGAAATCCCTGAATGGTTCTCCTTCCCAGAAGTTGTGAAAGAATTGCGCCGCACGAAGCCACCGCGCTCCAAGCAAGGCTTCACAGTCTTCTTCACGGGTTTCTCTGGTTCCGGTAAATCCACCATTGCGAACGCTTTGATGGTCAAACTGATGGAAATGGGCGGTCGCCCTGTGACGCTTCTGGATGGTGATATTGTTCGTAAGAACCTATCGTCTGAATTGGGTTTCTCAAAAGAGCACCGCGATCTGAACATCCGTCGCATCGGCTATGTTGCGTCTGAAATCACCAAGAACGGCGGCATCGCCATTTGTGCGCCCATCGCGCCTTATGCCACGACCCGCCGCGCTGTGCGTGAAGATGTTGAAGGCTTCGGCGCATTCGTTGAAATCCACGTCGATACGTCGATTGAAGAGTGCGAGAAACGGGATCGCAAGGGTCTCTACAAACTTGCTCGTGCAGGTAAGATCAAAGAATTCACAGGTATTTCTGATCCTTACGACGTTCCGGAAAACCCAGAACTGCGCGTTGAAACCGAAAACGTCGAGGTCGACAATTGCGCCCACCAAGTGCTTCTCAAACTTGAAAGCATGGGGCTGATTGCGGCTCAGTAAACAATCAAAAGGCGCGTGGAAATGCGCGCCCTTTACCAGATCTGCTTATACAATCTGACGATTTTATCAACACACGGCACACGCGGATTGTTTTGTGGAGATCCAGAAGCCAGCGCTTGCTGCGCCATCATCACTAAGGTGTCGTCAGACGCAACCAAACCCAACTCGCTTGGGCTGGGTACTTTGAGATCAGCATTCAAACGCTGTAGTTCTACGACCAACTTTTCGCAGGCGACGACGTTACTATCCCTATCCTGCGCAAATCCCATAAAACGCGCGCAGGTCGCAGCAAAGGGAAACTGTTCGAAGTCGTTGTTTTTTCTCAGTATTGCATTGGCGTGTCGTGCTCTCCCCGATTGGATTCGCAAAGCTGTTGAACTTTTGCGCAAAAGACAGCGCTGGCGTAGATGCGTAGAAGTCCAAGATAGCGCGTTGGAGGAATTGATCACCATGACCGACCACACGGCAGGCGAATTCATGCGTGGGTTCCGCTTGAGGGCCAGGCGGCAGAACGCCGCATTTGAAGTGCGTGAGCACCCGAAAAGTGGTGGTCGTTTCGGGCGGCTTGAAACTGGCGTTCTTCGCTATGGCGGTGACAATCCGCAGACGGTCATCTTTCTGACCTCCGGCGTGCACGGGGTCGAGCAAGCTGCCGGGTCCTGGTGCCAGTTCGATCTGATAGATCAGGGCGTTCTGGATAATCTTCCGAAAGGGATTGCGGTCGTTCTCATCCATGCGATCAACCCCTGGGGGGCTGCGGCGGGGCGGCGATATACTGAGGAAAACGTCGATCTTTGCCGGAATTTCGTGGATTTTGAGCAGGCGTCGCCCAACCCGCTGGACAGCTACAATGCCCTGCAGCCGCTGTTTGATGCGGCCCCCGCCGACGCCAAAGACGCGGATGCCGAGCTTGCAAGGTTCGCCTCTGAACATGGCGTTCCGGCTTTTTATGCCGCCGTCATGTCCGGACAATATCGTGACCCCGATGGGATCGGATTTGGTGGGAAGGCCCCGACATGGGCGCGCCAAACGCTTGAGGCCATCATGCTGGGTCAAGCCAGCAATGCAAAACGGATCTATGCGCTGGATTACCACACCGGCGTTGGCCCTTATGCCTATGGGTCCATCATCGGCATGCAAACCGGCGCAGGTCTGAAGCGCGCGAAACAGGTGTTTGGGGATTGGATACTGGCCCCGCGTGAAAACCCGCCAGCGGGGTTTATTGACGTGACAGGTCACAGCACGGACGGCTATGAAGCGCTGTTTCCATCGGCGGATGTGATGGCGGGCGTGCTGGAGGTGGGAACCCAGCCACAGGATATTTTTATGCAGCGGCTGCTAGCCGAGCATCGCCAGACCCGCGCCCACGGGGGCGAAAGCGATCACCCCGATCTGGCCCGTGCGCGGCGTGATATGGTTGACTTTTTTATCCCTGACGACGCCCATTGGCGCGCCTACCTGCGCCATCGCGGCGCGCAGGCCTTTGCACAAATCCTGGAGGATGCGACCCGTGAGCAAGACTGATATCAGCGCCGTGACACTTGAGGCGATGCGCGCACGCCATGCCGATTTGTCTGCTGACGTGGTGCGCACGCCATGCGTGCCGCTGATCTCTGCGCTGATGGACAGAGTGCTGGAGGGTGGTCAGGTGCATATGAAGCTGGAGTGCTTTCAGCATACCGGCACCTTCAAGGCCCGTGGCGCGGTTTCGGTCGCGCGTGCGATCCCCGAGGATCAGCGCGCCGCGGGGATCACAGCGGCCAGTGCCGGGAATCACGCCATCGCCGCCGCGTGGGCCGCGCGGCGCGAAGGTCTGTCGGCCAAGGTTGTCATGCAAAGTTCCGCCAATCCGTTTCGCGTCGCCCGTGCCCGTGCGGAAGGCGCCGAGGTGATCCTGAAAGAAGGCGGACCGGCGACCTTCGGCGAGGCTGAGCGACTGGTGCGCGACGAGGGGCGCACTTTCATTCACCCGTTTGAAGGGATCAACACCACGCTGGGCACAGCAGGCGTCGGGCTGGAACTGATGGAAGATGTGCCTGATCTGGACGCCGTGGTCGTCTCGGTCGGGGGCGGCGGGCTGATCTCGGGCGTGGCCGCGGCGGTCAAGGCAATCAACCCGGCCTGCAAGGTCTATGGCGTTGAACCTGCCGGAGCCGACAGTATGAGCCGTTCGCGCGCGGCAGGCGCGCCGGTAACGCTGGACAGGGTCGACACGGTTGCCGACAGCCTCGGCCCGCCGATGGCGTTGCCCTTCGGCTTTGCCATGTGCGAGGCCCATGTGGATGATATGGTGACCGTGATTGATGATGGCATCTGTGCGGGTATGGTGGTGATGCAGGAAGAGGCCAAACTGGCCGTGGAACCTGCGGCCGGTGCTGCGATGGCCGGTCTGTTGTCGCCATTGCGCGACAGGCTGAAAGGCAAGCGCGTTGGCTTGATCGTCTGCGGTGCCAATATCGATGCGGCTGGATATCTGCATCTCATGCAACGCGGGCGCGACAAGATCGCGGGTCTGACCGGCTATTGATCCGGGCCCGGGATTTTGATGCCCTGCATCGCCTGCCGTGGCGTCATTCCATAATGGCGCCGGAAGGCGGTTGAGAAATTGGCCGAGTGTTCATAGCCCACCTCAAACGCGATCTGGGTGATCGTCAGCCGCCCTTCCTGCATCAAGTCTAGGGCGCAGGCCATGCGGCGGGCCGTCACGAATTCGCTGATCGTACGCCCTTCGACGGCCTTGAACAGGCGGGTCAGACGGGACGTGCTGCTGCCCACTTTGGTGGCGATCTCGGCCGTTGACAGCGTCGTGTCGAGGCTATCGGTCAGAAGACTTTTGATGTCTTCGATCATGTCCAGTTCTGGTTGACGAAAACGCCGCGCCTGCTCTTTGTCAGTCTGCATCTGTTCAAAAAAAAGCCGCAGAATGTCATGTGCGCGAGACCGCAGCAAAAGACCAAGTGAGAAAGGACTCTCATCAGTTTCGAAAAAGGCATCGGCGGCCTGTTTTAGCGCGATGTTGAAATCAGCCTTCAGGAAGGTGAATTCATAAGGCTGCCCCAGGAGAAACGCGTGCAATGCGCCATCAAAGCTATCAGGTGAAAGGCCAAGCTCTTCCACCAGATGTTCGCGCGTTGCAGAAATTGTGACGGATTTCTCATGGGCGCTTGCCTCGAACCGCTCGAATTTGCTGCGCCCTTTTGGTTGAAGCAAGGCCGAACACATCATTGGAGTGACCGCGTAAGGCCCGTGGTTCTTCCCGGAAATCACGCTGTCGCCATCAATGCGCAGGTTGATCTTGATGCTGCCATTGCTGTCGTATTCTTCGTCCATCGGTTCGGCACGCTGCACCGAGGCCCAGCTTGCAAAAAGCCCGCCGCCAAGGCTTATGGTGTTGCGAAAACCGTCCGAACCGCCTTGCTTTGTGCGGGTTTGAACCAAAGAGGCCGAACCGATAGGGCGCACGTCGATGACCTCGAAAGAATGTGGTGCATAGACCAGCATATTGATGTCTTTTGCCATGTGTCGACGCTCTCTTTCGAATATCCTGGTGCTAGGTTCGGCATAACACTGCGCCGAATGCGCAAAAGACGCGCGGCACACTGTCATAGTATTCGTCAGGCCCAGGAGGTGTTCAATGATAAAAGCGCAGACTGCTTTTTCAGGGGCTCGCAAGGCGACGCGTGAAGAGATTGACACGGATGCGCGGCGTTTGGCCAGCTGGCTTGCAGCGCAAGGCGTGGGCGAGAATGACGTGGCCGCAGGCCTGTTGTGGAACGACTTTGTCTATCTCAGCCTGCCAAGGGCCTGCGGCCTGCTCGGAGCTTATCTTGTGCCGCTGAACTGGCATCTGACACGGACCGAACTGGATTACATACTGAACGATTGCGCCGCAAAAGTGTTGGTTGGACATGACGTTTTGCTGGCTCAGGCTGGGCTGGAGCACACCGAATCCCTGCATGTTCTGGCGGTTCCAACGCCAGAAGAGGTGGCATTGGCCTATCCCAAGATTCAGATCTCAGATCCGCAAGGCAACTGGGCCAAATGGGATGATCTGGCGAACCTGCCCGAATATGACGGCGCGCCGTTGCCCGGCAATCGCGGCGGTATCTTTTACACCTCAGGCACGACCGGCAATCCGAAGGGCGTCAAGCGAGCGCCGCTGAGCGATGACGTCTGGGCGCGGGTGCGCGGCCGGACCTTGGACGCATTCGGGCTGCCCGGAACACGCCCGGGCGATGTCGCCCTGGCCCCGGGGCCCCTCTATCATTCGGCCCCCAACGCCCATGCCACGAATGCCTGGGCGATGGGGATGGACCTGGTTCTTATGCCGCGCTTTGATGCCGGGGTCGTGCTTGATCTGATGCGGACACATCATGTGAGCCACGCGCATATGGTGCCAACGATGTTTTCGCGGCTGATCGCCTTGCCCGAAACGGACCGAACGAGGTTTGACACTCAGCACCTTGTTTCGATCTGCCATGGGGCTGCACCCTGTCCTGTGCCCGTCAAACAGGCGATGATAGACTGGTTCGGCCCGGTTATCCTTGAGTATTACGCGGGCACGGAAACCGGCATTATCGGATGCTCGACATCGCAAGATTGGCTAAGTCATCCTGGCACAATCGGCCGGGCAGCGGGTGAATGTGTGGTCAAGGTCATTGACGACGATGGCAACGAATTGCCTGTCGGCGAAACTGGCCGGTTGATCTGCAAATCCGACAGCACCACCAGTTTTACCTATCACAACCGGGAAGGCAGCGAGCAGGTGGATGGGTGGCCCGGCTATGTGGGTTTGGGCGATATCGGTTACGTGGATGAAGACGGGTTTATCTTTTTGACCGATCGCAGCTCGGATATCGTGATTTCGGGTGGGGCGAATATTTACCCCGCTGAGATCGAGAAGGTGCTGGTAACGCTGGAAGGCGTCGGTGATTGCACCGTGTTTGGCGTGCCACAGCCCGATCTGGGCGAAGGGGTGATTGCCTTGATTGAACCGGCAGCGGGGCATCGCCCGAATGAGGCTGAGCTTATCGCAGCTTTGAGACAGCGCCTTGCCGCCTACAAACTGCCGCGCAAGCTCATCGTCGTGGAGCACCTGCCGCGCGAAGACAGCGGCAAGATCCGCAAACGTGATCTGCGCGAAACCTATAAGGAGGCTCTGAGCCAATGAAACGCCAACTGATGCTTACGGCTGCGCAACTGGCACCTCATCTGGATGGACCGGCAGCCACGTTGCCAAAAGCACTGGATGCGATCAGCGATGCGGCGGCGGCGGGGTCCGACCTGATAGCGTTTCCTGAGGTGTTTTTGTCCGGTTATCCATTTTACTGCTTACATCTCGATGCACAAACCACACGCCCCCTGAAGGCGGCGTATCTGCGCAAAGGCGTTGCGATGAATGGCCCGGAAATCGACGCGATTTCCAAAGCGGCACAGGATCACGGCCTCCATATCGTCATGGGGCTAAGCGAACGGGACGGCGATACCCTTTTTAACACTCAGGCCTTCTTTGGCCCGACCGGCCTGTTGGGGCGCCGCCGCAAGGTCATGCCAACGCACCATGAACGGATGGTCTGGGGCATGGGCGACGGGCGCGACTTTCCGCTTTATGACACCGAGATCGGACGGCTTGGCGGGCTGATCTGCTTCGAGCATTCCAACGCGCTTTATCGTTATGCCGTGCAGGGTCAGGGCGAACAGATCCATGTGGCGCAGTGGCCCGGCGGCATCGCGGGAATTGACAGCATAATGGAACACGCGATGTGCCATTATGCCTTCGAGGCGCAGTGCTTTGTGGTCACTGTCACCTCGGTCAACACGCCCGAAATGATCGCTGCATTGGACCAGGGCGGCAGCACCGATCTGCTCAGGCCCGGCGGCGGGATGTCGGGCGTCATTGATTGTCGGGGCAACTGGGTCGCCAAGTCCGATCCGGATGCCGAGATGCTGGTGCATGGCAATGTCGACTATGAACAGATCGAAGGGTTCAAGATGTTTGTCGACAGCGCCGGGCATTATGCCCGGCCCGATATTGTGCGCTGCGTGATCGATCGCACACCGCGTCACCCGGTAAGTTTTGAAGGTGAAGATAATGACTGAATTTGCCAACAAGACTGCCGTCGTTCTGGGCGGCTCATCCGGCATCGGTGCCGCCGTGGCCGAAGGGCTGCTTGCGGGCGGCGCAAATGTGACGGTGGTCTCGCGTAGCGGCACCGCGCCGACCGGGTGCGCTGCGATCGCGTTGGATGTGATTGATTTTTCTGGTGTCGACGCGATGCTGGGCGCGTTGGTGGCAACAAAAGGACAGTTGGACATCGCGATCAATTGCGCAGGTGTTGAGATGAAACCGTCCCGGTTGCACGAGACCGACCCCGACGTGATCGCGCAGATGTTGCAGGTCAACCTGCAAGCATGTCTTATGGCAATGCGCAGTGAACTCGCACTGATGTTGCCGCAAGAATCCGGTAGTATCGTAAACCTGTCTTCGGTGGCGGGCGGTCGCGGCTTTGCCGGAGGTGCGTCCTATGCGGCCTCCAAGGCGGGGGTGGAACTTGCCACGCGGTCCTGCGCGCACGAATACTCCCGCGACGGGATCCGCATCAACGCCGTGGCGCCGGGCCTGATCGAAACCCCGATGGCCGGGCGGATGCGCGACATGGATCCGGCGATGTACGACCAGATGGTCGCGGCCATGCCCTATGGGCGCGCTGGCCGGTCTGACGAGGCCGCCGAAGCGGTTCTGTTTCTTGCCTCTGATCGGGCGTCCTTTGTCAATGGCGAGGTTCTGGTGGCCGATAGCGGCTATATGGCCTGACCCGCATGATCAGGGCATCGCAAAGCTATTTGACGCTTTGCAAAAAGTAAGAGGCTTCGCGCCGCACTAGTCTTGGGCCAATAATAAACCAAAGGGAGATCTCTATCATGAAGATCAAATCACTGCTTGCCCTTGCGCTGGTCGGAACGACGGCCCTTGCAACGCCCGCCCTTGCCGAGGGCACCATCAAGATCGCAGTCATCGAACCACTGTCCGGCCCACTGGCCGCCAACGGTGGCGATATCCTGGAACGTTTCCAGTTTCTCTTTGGCCGCGTGAATGACGCGGGCGGGGTTCTGGACGGCCAGATGTTCGAGGTGATCGGCCTCGATAACGGCTGGGACGTGGAGAAAACCGCGCAGCAGATGCAGCGCGCCGCCGATGAGGGCGTCGATTACGTGATCAACGGGATCGGGCCGCAACACGCGACTGCGATCACCAACTACATTCGCAAATACAACCGCCGCAACGAAGGCGATGAAATGGCGTTCTTGGCGCATTCGGCCGGTGACAACGCGATCACCACGGAAAACTGCGATTACTATCAGGCGGTATTCGATCCGACCGTCGAAATGAAGCTGAACGCCCTGATTTCAGGCATGAAAGAGCTGGGCATTGAAGGCCCGGTATTCACGATCAATCCTGATTTCTCGTTCGGTCAGACGGTGGATGCCTCTTTCAAGGAACTGGCTGGAAAGGCCGGGATCGAGATTGCTGGCTCTGAAATGATCGCGCCGTTCGGACAGGTGCAGGATTTCACTCCGCTGGTTGCACGGATCAAAGCGTCGGGTGCCAAGGTTGTGATGACCGGCAATTTCGGGCCTGACTTGATCCGCCTGCTGAATGCATCGGTCGACAGTGGGCTGGATGTTCAGTTCGCTACACTTTACGGGCCGGACCCCAGCACGATGGCAGCGGTCGGTGCCGACAAGTTCGAAGCCGCCAGCGTGATCGCACCCTTTGAATATGATGAAAACGACACCGGTGGCGTTGAGGTTCTGGAAGAGTTGAACAAGACATATCGTGAAGTGGCCAAGACAAGCTGGGGTATCGACCGGTATCGCATGCTGGTGGATGGTATTGTCGGCGCGATTGAGGCCGCTGGTGACGCTGAACCCAAGGTGGCCATGGGTGCCATGGGCGGGGTCAAGCTGACCACCGCAGGCGGCGAGGGTTACATGCGCGCCGAAGACAACCAGATGATCATCCCCTATTTTATCATCGGTGTTGACAAGGCGGCCCCTGCCACCGTGCTCTATAAAGGGGACGACATCGGGTTCGGCTGGAAAACCGAGCAGATCATTCCGGCCGCCACGATGGCGCTGGCACCGAGCTGCGAAATCGAAAAGCCCTGATCCGACCACATCCCGTCCGAAGGCCAACGCGGCCTTCGGACGGAATGTGTACCCTTTCGTACAGCCACGCTGAGCTTTGAGGTTTAGATGGATATCCTTCCTTTTGTCCTGCTGAATGGTACGCTTTTCGGCATGCTTCTGTTCATGCTCGCCGCTGGCCTGACGCTGATCTACGGCATGATGGGGGTGATCAATTTTGCCCATGCGAGCTTTTACATGCTGGGGGCCTATCTGGGTTATCAGGTGTCGGAATGGGCTGGCTTTTGGGTCGGTATGATAGTTGTACCTGCGGTGCTCGGCCTGGCGGGCGTGGCCTTCCGGCGGGTTCTGATCAGCCGATTGGCGATTGAAGATCAAGTCAGTCAGCTCCTGGTGACGTTCGGGGCCGCCATGGTCATCACCGAAGGGGTGCAGATCATCTGGGGCCGTCTTGCCGTGCCTTACCGCATCCCCGAGGAAATGACGCGCGCGCTGTTTAACGTAGGCGGGCTCGACTTTCCGGTTTACCGTTTCTTCATTCTCGTCGTCTCGGTTCTGCTTTTCGCGGTGATCATGCTGATCCTGAAACGCACGCGCATCGGGCTGATCCTGTCGGCAGCCCAGTCGCGCCCGCAGATGGTGCGTGCCATGGGCTATGATCTTGACCGTGTGAATGACTGGGTGTTTGCGGCCGGGGTTGGCGTGGCGGGGCTTGCCGGGGTCATGGCGGGCAACCTGCTGGGCGTGTATCCGGTGATGGCGGAACGCATCACGCCGCTTCTGTTCGTGATTGTCGTGGTTGGCGGGTTGGGGTCCTTGAACGGCGCATTGATCGTCGCGTTGGCACTGGGGCTCATCGACACGGCTGCGACCACTTACAAATTGTCGGCCGAGCCGCTGGTCATCTTACTGTTCGGCACGCCTGAACGCGGCACGTTCCTGGCTGATCTCGCCCGCTTCAACACCACCAGCTTTGCCCCCATCCTGCCGTATCTTCTGATGCTGATCGTCCTGCTGATCAGACCACGCGGCCTCTTTGGTCAGAGGGATCTGTGATGCTGCGTATCCTTGCTATTGTCGCCGCTCTGATCGCCCTGGTGCTTTTGCCCTATTACGCGGGCAGCAACACTACGATCACCATTGCCACGCAAACCCTTGTCTGGGTTGTTCTTGCGCTCAGCTATAACATCGTGTTGGGACAGACCGGGCTTTTGTCCTTTTGTCACGCGGTGTTCTTTGGGGCGGGTGCCTTTGCCGCCAGTCACATCATCGCGGCCGCCGATGGCGGCAGCTGGAGCGGCTGGCCGGTCTGGCTTACCCCTGTGCTGGCTTTTGGCGTCGGTGCCGCAACCGCGTTTCTGCTGGGGCTTTTCCTGGCCGCGCGCACCGGGGTTGCGTTCGTCATGATCACCCTGGCCATCAGCCAGCTGGTGATCTATCTCGCCATCGCCTTTGATTCCATCTTTGGCGGCGAAGGCGGCATCGGGATCGACCGGGCCTATGACGATTTCCTTTTCGGTCTGGCAAACTTTGGCCCGCAGCGCGAGGCCTATTGGCTGGTGCTGACCTGGGCGTTGATCGCTGCCGGCCTGATCTGGCTTTTGCGCCGCACATCCTTTGGCATGCTGGCTGAAGCGACGCGTGAAAACGAAGAACGCGTGCGCTTTTCGGGCCAGTCGACATGGCATATCCGCCTGATTGCACTGGTTATTGCAGGTGGTTTTGCGGGCCTGGCGGGCGCGTTGCACGCGCTCAATATCGAGCAGGTCTCAACCGATCAATTCTCGCTCAAGACCTCGGCCTTTGCGCTCTTCATGTGCGTCATAGGCGGCTCACGGCATTTCCTTGGTCCCGTTCTGGGGGCGATCTTCCTCTCTGTACTGGACAAGGTATTGCCCGATTATACCAGCGCATGGCTGTTGTATCTTGGGCTGACCTTCATCGTCATCGTGCTCTACGCGCCGGGCGGCCTGGCCGGGATCATTGATGACCTTGGGATGCAATACGTCCGCAATCGGGGTACCGCCAAACCACGCCGCGATGTCAAGCTTGTTGCCGGCTTTCTGCTGGCGGGGCTCGGGCTGATCATGATCGTGGAGATGGCAACGTCGCTTGGGGCGGCCCTGGGTTTCAATGCGGGCGGCTCGATCAACATCTTCGGGGTGGCGGTGGATCCGAAATCCGCCCTGCCCTGGTTCGTTGCGGTTGCCGCATTGGCCGGCAGTGCGTGGCTCTTCGGACAGGTCAAGGCGGAGGCGGAAACATGAGTGCGCTTGTCCTCGAAAACCTGTGCAAGAGTTTCGGCAAGACCGAAATCATCCGTGACGCCAATCTTGAAGTTCAAACCGGCGAACGGCTCGCGATCATCGGCCCCAACGGCGCTGGCAAATCGACTCTGTTCAACCTGATCTCTGGCAGGCTCAGGCCCACCTCGGGATATGTCCGGATGAACGGAGAGGAAATCGGCGGGATGGCACCGCAATTGCTGGCACGTCGCGGTTTATCACGCTCGTTTCAGGTGTCGAACCTGTTTGCCGGGCTGACGGTGCGTGAAAACCTGATGCGCGCGCTTTTGCGATCCCATGGATACGGCGTTTCTCCCTTCCGTTTTCCGATGGGCAACAGGGCGCTTCGGGCGGATGTCGATGATCTGCTCGAGCGCTCTGACCTGAACAGCCGGGCCGATACTCAGGCGGGTGAACTGGCCTATGCCGATCAGCGCAGCCTTGAGATCGCCATGACCATCGCGGGCGATCCGTCGGTTGTGTTGCTTGACGAACCGACAGCGGGCATGAGCCGCGAGGAAACCACCCGCGCCATTGAGCGGATCAAACAGATGACCGAAGGGCGCACGCTGGTGATTGTCGAACATGACATGGGCGTTGTGTTTTCCCTGGCGGACCGGATTTCGGTGCTGGTGCGTGGCCATGTGATTGCCACGGGCAGGCCCGAAGACATTCGCAACGATCCGAAGGTGCAAGAGGCCTATCTGGGGGCAGACCATGCTTGAAACCCGAAACCTCAACGCCTTTTACGGCAAAAGCCATGTGCTGCATGGCGTCGATCTGAGCGTGAACAGCCACGAGGTGGTCGCCCTTGTGGGGCGCAACGGCGTGGGGCGATCCACCCTGATCAAGTCGATCATGCGGGAAGTCCAGACCACCGGGCAGATCATCTTTGACGGCGATGATCTGGCGCATATGCTCACGCATCAGGTGGTGCGCAGCGGTATCGCCTATGTGCCGGAGCATCGCGAGATTTTCGCGGGCCTGACCGTCGCTGAAAACTTAGCCCTTGTGCGTGAAAAGCCCCGGACAGGGGCGCTGTGGGATATGGCCCGCGTGCATCGGCGCTTTCCCAATTTGGCCGAACGGATGAACACCGATGCCGGTGTGCTGTCGGGCGGCGAACAACAGATGCTGGCGATGGCCCGTGCGCTGTTGTCCGATCCCAAGCTGATCCTGATTGATGAGCCGACAGAGGGGCTGGCCCCGCGCATCGTGCAGGACATCGCGCGCATCCTGCATGAGCTGAAAAAGGACGGTCTGGCCATTCTGCTGGTCGAACAAAAACTTGAAATAGCGCTGGATGTGGCGGACCGCATCTATGTGATGGGGCACGGGGACATCGTCTTTGAAGGAACGCCCGACGAATTTGAGAACCATCCCGACATCCGTCGCGACTGGCTTGAGGTTTAAGATGAACGACTATGATTACATCGTGATTGGCGGCGGCACGGCGGGGGCCGTGATTGCGGCACGGTTGTCGGAAGACGGCGCCGATAGCGTGCTGGTGCTGGAAGCCGGTGGCTGGGATATCCACCCCTATACCTATATTCCTGCGCTTCAGATGAACGCGGTCGGGAATGACAAGTTCGATTGGCGCTATTCGGTCAAACCGGACCCCTCGCGCAACATGCGCGAAGATATGTGGCCTGCTGGTAAGGTTGTTGGGGGCGGGTCTGCCATCAACGGAATGGTCTACGTGCGCGGCACTTCGGAGGATTATGATGGTTGGGCCCAATTGGGCGCGACCGGATGGGATTATGAGGGTGTTCTGCCTTACTATCGCCGTGCTGAATCCAATGCGCGCGGGGCAGACAATTGGCATGGCGGCGATGGCCCCATTGGGGTGGACGACACGCGCGCAGGCCGTCCTGTGACCCAGATGTTCATCGACGCGGCCACAAACACTGGCATCCCGCGCAACGACGATTCCAACGGAGAGTTCTTTTACGGGCTGGGACACAGCCAGTCGAACATCAAGAACGGCCTGCGCTCATCAACCGGGCGCGCCTATCTGCACCGCGCGGCCCTGCGCCGGAACTGCAAGGTGCTGACCCGCGCGATGGTGCAGCGGATTGAGATCGACGAGGGCCGCGCCACCGGCGTCACCTTCACGCGCAAGGGGCAAAAGCAGACCGTGCGCGCCCGCAAGGAAGTGATCCTGTCCGCTGGTGCTATCGCCACGCCGAAACTGCTGATGCTGTCCGGTATCGGTGATGCGGAGGTGCTGACGGGCCACGGGATATCCGTGAAGGCCGATCTACCGGGTGTGGGCAAAAACCTCCAGGAACATCCCGGCGTAATCGTCAGCTATAACGTGGACAGCCCGACGCTGAATGCCGAAACCGGCGTGCTGGATTATCTGCGCCACGGGCTTCAATTCGGCCTTATGCGCAAGGGGGCGGCCACCACCGGCATTGCCCATGTTGTCGGCTTTATCAAATCGCGACCCGAACTGGACATTCCCGACCTGCAAATCCATTTCTCGCCCTTCGCCTATGATTTCGGCACCGAAGGCGCCACGCTTGCCAAGGAGCGCGCCTGTGGCGCGGCCGTGAACGTCTGCCGCCCGAATGCGCGGGGGCAGATCACGCTGGCGTCTGGCGATCCAAGTGCCCCACCCGTGATCGAACACCAGCTGCTGGGCAGCGACGAGGATGTCGCCACCCTGATCCGTGGCATCCGCATCGTGCGCGAGATTTTCGCGGCCACGCCGATGGCAAACGTCACGCAAGGCGAGCGCCTGCCGGGGCCGGATGTGCAAAGCGACGAAGCGCTGGAACAGGCCATTCGCGCCATGGCCTTTCCAATGTATCACCCCGTTGGCACTGCCAAGATGGGTCGGGACGATGATCCGATGGCGGTGCTGTCGCCCGACCTGAAAGTGCGCGACATCGACGGACTGCGCGTTGCCGATGTCTCGATCATGCCGCGCCTGATCTCTGCCAATACCAACGCCGCCGCGATCATGATCGGAGAAAAGGCAAGCGATCTCATTCTCGAGAGAAAGGAACACCCCGCATGAAGTCCTCTCATGACCTTGCCCCGCCGCCCGTTGACGGCCGCCGCCCGCATTTTGCCCTGACGCGCAAAGCGAACGGGTTTCTCTACATGTCCGGCCAATTGCCTTTTGGGCCTGATATGACGATCGAGGGCGACGATGTGGCGACCCAGACGCGGGTTTGCGTCGATAACATCGCCCATCTTCTGGCTGAACACGGGCTGGACCTGTCGGATGTCACCAAGACGACGATCTGGCTGGCCCGGGTTGAGGATTTTGCCGCCTTCAACCACGCCTACGCTGCCGCCTTTCCAGGGCCGGAGTTGCCCACACGATCCACTGTGCGTGCCGATCTGATGGTGCACGGCGCGCTGGTCGAGATCGAAGCATTGGCCCTGTTGCGAGATGGCCAATCATGAGCGATACGCCTGAAACGGATGCCTTGCGCTCGATCATCGGTCAGGCTGTTGCGGGCAATGGACCGGTGTGCAACTGGTCAAGTCCGGTCATAGACGGTCAGCTCACCTATGCAAGCGCGGGCGAGGCGGAGGTTGACGCCGCCGTGGCCCTGGGGGCGCAGGCACAGGAAGATTGGGCGGCATTACCCCCCATGGGACGGCAGATGGCGATGATGGAATGGGCGGATTTGATCGAGGCTGAGGCAGACACCCTTGCCCGGTTTGACTCAATCGACATGGGAAAACCCATTTCCGTCGCAACGCAAGAGGCGCATATCGCCGCGTTCATCCTGCGCTTTTATGCAGGCTCCATTGACAAGACCGGTGGCTTTGTCGCGCCCTCGGCCCCGCAAGCGCTGGCCGTCTCGACGCGCCGTCCTTACGGCGTCGTGGGGGCGATCATCTCGTGGAACTATCCGGCGATCAACGCGATGATGAAACTCGCCCCGGCGCTCGCGGCTGGTAATGCGATTATCCTCAAACCGTCCAGCCAGGCACCGCGTTCCGCCCTGCATCTGGCGGCACTTGCGTTAAAGACCGCTTTGCCGACAGGGCTGGTTTCGGTTCTGTCGGGCAGTTCGGCGGCAGGCACGCTGATGTGCCGCCATCCGGGTATATCGATGCTGGCTTTCACCGGGTCTACCGCTGTCGGCAAACTGATCGCCGGGATCGCAGCGGAGAAACTGGTGCCCTCGATCATCGAGGCGGGCGGCAAGAACCCGATCCTTGTTTGCGATGACGTTACAGACCTTGAAGGGCTGGCGCGCGACGCAATTGCCGAATCCTACGCCAATTCCGGCCAGCTTTGTGTGGCACGGTCCAAGATCATAGTACCGCAGTCTTTGGCAGGCGGGCTGACAGATGCCCTTGTGGCCGCCGCCGAGGCCCTGGGGCCGGGTGATGCGCGCGATAGCGCTACGGAATATGGCCCGCTTTCGTCTTTGAAACACGCACTAGATGTCACCGCCGCGATCGAGGACGGTCGCAGGCAAGCCCACCTCGTAAGGGACGGGCGCAGTGACGATCCGCTGATGCAATCCATGTCGCTGCTGGCGGTGGAGGACGCGAATTCCGCCCTGCTCAGGGATGAGTATTTTGGCCCTGTCCTAACAGTCGCATCCTACGACCGGATCGAGGATGGCATTGCGATGGCCAATGCGGGGGGCTATGGCCTTGCGGCCACGTTGTGGACGACCCAACTTGCCCGTGCCAACGCACTGTCGCAGCAGATTGTGGCGGGGCATATCAAGGTGAAAGCGCAACCCGATCTTGATGCAGGCACCGGCATGTCGCTTCCGGTTGAGCCTGCCGGGGCCTCGGGCTACGGCACCGAATTCGGTCTAGCCGCGCTCGACAGCTACAGCCGCAGACAGGCCGTGGAGTATTTGGGCTACGGGATGTAGCCTGACACCATGACAGGGCAGATTTGCATTCTTGGCGCAGGCGCCACACGCGTGGACCGCTGGCAGGCCAAAACCGACCGGACCGATCTGGACCTTCTGGACGAGGCCGTGCGCAGCGCGTTGCACGATGCCGGGATTGGCCGCGATGCGGTCGAAGCGCTCAGCTACAGCACGCCGGGTCCAGGGACAGCACAGCGACTGTTTTCCTCCTATGCCACCGCGCGGCTGGGATTTCGCAATACCGGCAAGGTGGTGGAAAGCGGCACGGGCGGCTGGACCGGCGGATTGGCCTTTGATGCCGCCGCAGCCGAGATCGCCCGCGGCCGCGCCTCGGTGGCGCTGGCCCTTGGTGTCTGGATGGAAACCGGGATTGACACGGCCACCGCAATGGATAGCGCGATCCGCTCTACCGGCGATGTCGGGTATCAGACCCCGTCGGGTGCGACGCCGCTGTCGTGGTATGCGATGGATGCGCAGCGCTGGCTGCATGGCACGGATGGCACACGCGCCGATCTGGCAGCGATTGCCGTCAAGAACCGCCGCCACGCCGCAATGAACCCGCTTGCGCAATTCACCTGCGATCTGACCATTTCGGAGGTGTTGACTGCACGGCCCGTGGTGGCCCCCATGGGGCTTTACGATGTGTCGCCACGCGGCGATGGCGCGGCTTGTCTGGTTATGTGTGATCGCGCCACGGCTGAGGCATCTGGGCGCCCCTTTACAGTGCTGACGGGATCAGCCTTTGCCCATGATGGTGGGTTTCAGACCAGCGGTCACCCCGGCCCGGTGATGCCCTATGTATCGCTGGCACGGGCGGCCGCGCTTGCGCTGGGGCAATCCGGTCAGAGCATCGGCGATATGGACCTTTTCGAGCTTTACGCGCCGATGACAGCGGTCGAGGCGATCAGCGTCGAAACCCTGGGGCTTGCCGCGCCGGGCCGGGGCGGGTGGGCTGCCACCGAAGGCACCACGGCGCTTGGCGGGGCGCATCCCGTGAATGTCTCGGGCGGGCTCTTGTCGCGCGGGCATCCCACTGGCGTGACAGCGCTTTATGACCTTATGGAACTTCACCTTCAGCTCACCGGTCGGGCAGGCAAGCGGCAGGTCAAAGGCGCGCGTCATGCGCTGCATGCCTGCGAAACCGGAAAATACAACGGTGCGATGGTCAATATCCTTGCAACAGGAGGCCGCGCATGAACCGGCTTTCTGTCTATGGCAATCGCCCTGTTGCTCCGATGGCCGCCATGGGTCTTGTCTCCTATGAGGCGGGTCTGATTTCCGGCTCCCCACAGATGTCGGTCTGTCGCGACTGTGGCACCGCGCATCTGCCCGTGCCCGCAGTCTGTGGCTGCGGGGCCACCGGGTTTGATGATTTGCCACTACCAACAACCGGCACGCTTTATGCCGCGACAACCATTCATGCGGCCCCCGGCGCGCTGTCCAGTCTGGCCCCCTACATGGTAGGGCTTGTGGATGTGGCTGATGGCCCGCGCCTATTGCTGCGGTTGCTGGGACCGACGGCATGGCAGCCTTTGTGCGACACGCCCATGCAGCTTGTCGTGCTGGAATATGAAGACGGACCCGTGCTGGCCGCCCATCCCGACGGCGTCGCACCCGCCGACCTTGCTCACGAACCCAGAGAGGTTGATATGCCACAGCCAACGCGCCCTGATACCACCCGCGCCCTTGTGGCCCGTAAAACCGATGACGGGCAACAAGTTGAATTTGAAAACCTGCCGCTTGGCGAATTGCCTGACGGTGATGTGCTGGTGCGGATCGAATATTCGGGTCTGAATTACAAAGATGCGCTTGCGATCACCGGCAAGGCCCCGATTGTGCGCAGCTGGCCGATGGTTCTGGGCATTGATCTGGCGGGTGAGGTGGTGGACAGCCGATCACCGAAATTCCGCCCCGGGAACGCGGTTATCGTAAACGGGTTTGGACTGTCTGAAACCCGCTGGGGTGGGTTCAGCCAGTACCAATCCCTGCCCGAAAGCGTTGTGTTGCCACGCCCCAAAAGCCTGTCGGCGGAACAATGCATGCAAATCGGCACAGCGGGCTATACCGCAATGCTTTGCGTTATGGCGCTGACCGATCATGGGCTGACACCCGGGGCAGACGCAGTGCTGGTTACGGGGGCAACGGGCGGCGTGGGGTCGGTTGCCGTGTCGTTGTTGGCGCGTGCGGGATTTGACGTCGTTGCCGTAACGGGCCGCGTGGATCAGACGCATTATCTGCACGACCTGGGGGCACGTGATGTGATCTCGCGCCAAGACCTTGCTGCGGGTGGCAAAGCGCTGGCGCTGGAACGGTGGTCTGGTGCCATTGACGTGGCAGGGGGGGACACCCTGGCCAGTGTCATCGCGCAAACCTGTTACGATGGTGTCGTTGCCTCTTGCGGCATGGCGGGAGGCGGCGAATTGCCGACCAGCGTTTATCCGTTCATCTTGCGTGGGGTGACACTCCGGGGCGTGGACTCTGTGATGGTCCCGCTGGAACGCCGTATGCGTGCCTGGGCGCGACTTGAGCAAGACCTTGACCGTAATCTGCTGGCGCATCTGTCGGATACCCGGAATTTCGACGATCTGCCGCAACTGGGCCACGACCTGCTAAACGGCAAGCTGCGTGGACGCGTCGCGATCAAAGTCGCCTAAGAGTGCCCCAAAATCACCGGAGCCCACTATGACAAAAAGCACAATTCAAATCACCGGAACGATCACTATCGCCGCAAAGCGATAATGTCCCACATCTGCAAAGTAGAAGTGTCACACTTTCCTGTCTGAGGCAGGATTGGAGATTGGCCGTGGAATGGGTGATCATGAGCGAGCGCGAGCTGAACCGGATTGAAGTACGGAGCCAAGTGACACGAGGCGCAATGACG
>CBFIGL010000013.1:0-91070 GCA_965662135.1 Planktotalea sp.
CTGGAAGTGTCACAGCGCCGCCGCCAGATACTTCACGTGTGATCAGCGCGCATACCGCGTCAAGCGCTGCGCCTGCAGCTTTCTTGTCTGCGCCCATTTCGTCAGCCAGTGCAGCGACCAGTTGAGTTTTTGTCATCGGTTTTGCCATGTTCATGGTCTCCTTATACTGCCCGTATGTTGGGCCTCTACCGCCGCATCTAACTGCATCTTGCAAGTTAGCACAACGCATAGAGGTGTAAAAAAGTACAAAAAACAGGCATTTTGGCTAGTTTCCGCTAGGTCACAGGAAGGCTGTCTCCTGAAATGAGCGTAATTTGCGACTATGGATGCGTTCTAGGGGCATTTCGCTAAGGGATTCCATGGCGCGAATCCCGATCATCAAATGCCGCGCGACTTGTGTCGTATAGAAATCCGATGCCATGCCCGGCAATTTCAATTCACCATGAAGCGGCTTGTCGGACACGCAAAGCAGCGTGCCATAGGGTACGCGAAAGCGAAAACCGTTTGCGGCAATTGTCGCGCTTTCCATGTCCAAAGCGACGGCGCGTGATTGCGAGAGGCGCTGCACAGGGCCATCCTGTTCGCGCAACTCCCAGTTGCGATTATCCACCGACGCAACTGTCCCTGTCCGCATGATACGTTTCAGATCGTAACCTTCGAGTTCGGTCACTTCGGCTACAGCCTTTTCGAGCGCGATCTGGATTTCCGCTAGCGCTGGAATAGGAACCCAAACAGGAAGATCATCATCCAGCACACGATCTTCGCGCAAATAAGCATGTGCCAGAACAAAATCACCCAAGCTTTGCGAATTACGCAAACCCGCGCAGTGACCGACCATCAACCAGGCATGCGGGCGCAGAACCGCGACGTGGTCTGTCGCTGTCTTTGCATTTGACGGCCCCACACCAATATTGACCAACGTAATCCCGCTGCCATCGGCCTTCTTCAAATGATAGGTTGGCATTTGTGGCATCTTCATCACCGGTTCAATCACATCATCGGGTAATGTGATTTCGACATTTCCGGTACTTACAAAACTTCTGTAGCCGCTTTTCGGATCAGCCAATTGCGCGCGCGCATAGGCTTCGAATTCGGAGACATAGAACTGGTAGTTGGTAAACAAAACGTGGTTCTGAAAATGCTCAGGCTCGGTCGCCGTGTAATGCGCCAGCCTTGCCAGTGAATAATCAACGCGCTGCGCGGTGAACGGCGCAAGTGGTTCTGTTCCATCCTTGGGCAATTTATGCGTCCCGTTGACGATATCGTCGTTGGTTGTGCTAAGGTCAGGCACATCAAACACATCACGCAGGGTGAATTCCGCCGCACCGTCTTGCGGCACAGAAATGCGCGCGTCATTGGCAACCGCGAAATGAACAGGGATCGGCGTGTCAGACACGCTGATACCAACAGCCACGTCATGGTTTTCAATCAACAACCCGATTTGCTGTTCCAGATATTTGCGAAACAGATCAGGCCGTGTGATCGTGGCGGCATGCATGCCCGGTGATGAAACGTGACCAAAACTCAGACGGCTGTCCACTTGGGCAAAGCTTGTCGTGGTAATCCTGACCTCTGGATAAAACGCGCGGTAGCGATGGCCCGGATGGCCGCTTTTCATCGTTTCGGTAAATTTCTCGCACAGAAAAGTTGTTGCTTGCTCATACAGCTTGATCAACTGCGCGACCGCAGCTTTCGGATCGCGAAAGGCTTCGGGGTGTGCATGTTTCGGTGTGACTACAGATTTATCGTTCATATGGTCCTCAGTCGCTCCTAGCTTTCAAAGAGCGGGGTCAGTTCAAATTTCGTGACATCCACAAGGCCAAGGTCGGAAATCCTGATTTCGGGGATCACCACCAAAGCCAGCAAGGAATGCTGCATGAAGGCGTTGTTCAATGTGCAGCCGCACGCAATCATGGCTTGGACCATCGCTTCGGCTTTGCGCGCGACCTCTTTCGCGGGTTCATCAGACATAAGCCCCGCGATGGGCAGTTCCACCAACGCCAATTCTGCGCCGTCTTTCCAAACAGTGATGCCGCCACCGACCTCTGAAAGCCGATTTGCCGCTTGAGCCATCATCGCGCGGTCTGTGCCAACGACGATCATATGGTGACTGTCATGGGCAACTGTGGATGCCATTGCCATTTTGCCTTCGTAACCGAAACCAGAGACAAAGCCATTCACCACGTTTTCAGTCGCGCGATGCCGCTCAACCAAAGCAATCTGGCAAACGTCGCCAGTGGTTTCAACAAGCCCGTCCGTTACAGGCAAATCCGCTTTCAAGGCTTTCGTCGGCGCTTGGTTCTCCACCACGCCAATCACATTGGCGCGTACCGTATTCGCACCATCAGGCGCACTGATTTCAAACGCCTCAGCGGTTTTTGCGGGTCCCATATGCACCGTATTGCGCGCATGCCGCGGCCAATCGAAATGCGGGCAATCTACTTCGCAAATTCCCAAGCGCGCCACGGTTTGACCGCGCGCAATCACATGTTCGATCGGCAAGGTCTTGAGATCAGAGGTCAGGATCAAATCCGCACGACGCCCCGGCGCGATGGAGCCTAGCTCACGCTCCAACCCGAAATGCGTCGCCGTATTGATCGTCGCCATTTGCAGCGCAATGACAGGATCGCAGCCGCACTCGATCGCATGACGCATAACGCGGTTCATATGCCCTTCATTCACGATAGTCCCTGAATGACTGTCGTCCGTGCAAAGGATGAAACTTCGCGGATCAAGACCCTTTTCCGTGACAGCCGTAATCTGGCTTTCCACATCATACCATGCAGACCCAAGCCGCATCATATGACGCATTCCTTGACGCGCGCGCGCAATCGCGTCGGCTTCACATGTGCCTTCATGGTCATCCGCAGGCCCACCCGCCGCATAAGCATGAAACGCTGGCCCAAGATCAGGCGACGCATAATGCCCACCGACAATCTTACCCGCGTCTTGTGTCGCCGCAATTTCAGCCAGCATCTGCGGATCACCGTTCACCACACCTGGAAAATTCATCATCTCGCCAAGCCCGATAATGCCGGGCCAAGTCATCGCCTCAGCCACGTCCTCGGCTGAAATTTCGAAGCCTGTGGTCTCCAATCCAGGCGCAGAGGGCGCACAGGATGGCATCTGCGTGAAGATGTTTATCGGCTGCATCAGTGCTTCGTCATGCATCATGCGCACACCCGCGAGGCCCAAAACATTGGCGATCTCATGCGGGTCAGTGAACATGGATGTCGTTCCATGCGGTATTACCGCACGCGCGAATTCTGCGGGGGTCAGCATGCCGGATTCAATATGCATATGCCCGTCACACAGACCGGGGATCATGTAGCGGCCATTCGCGTCGATCACCTCAGTGTCAGGCCCAATGCAATGCGATGCGTCGGGTCCGCAATAGGCAAACCGTCCGTCAGCAATAGCTAAATCGTGGTTCTCAAGGCATTCGCGGGTATGCACGTTCACCCAAGTGCCGCCTTTGATCACTAGGTCTGCGGCTGCGCGTCCTGCGGCAACGGCGACCAATCTCGAAGCGCTTTGCGCCCATGTTTTGAAGTTTGTCTCGCTCATGAGCAAAGTTGACATGCTCTCGGAGGATGTTCAAGCATCTGATTGAGCGCAAGGAGGAACAGGCTAAATGGATTTTGAAACAGTCGGCGCGGCAGATTTCGGGGCCTCTCTTAAAGGTCTCGGGCTGAACATATTGGTCCGCGATGTCGTGGCCCAAGCCGTATTCCTGAGCGATGTCTTCGGGATCAAAGCAAATCGCGTATCGGCCGACTTCGCGATTATGACCTACGGCGATCACGTCTTCCAACTCCACAGTGATGCCACGTATCATTCGCATCCTTTACCGTCCTTGATGCCGGAATCCGGCCCGCGCGGCGGCGGCGCTGCCTTTCATCTGTTTGCGACCGACCCAGATGTCGCTGCCTACAAAGCTGAAGGTGCAGGTGGGCATATTTTGCAAGAACCAACCAATAAACCCCATGGTCTACGCGAAGCCTGTATCTTATGCGCAAATGGCTATGCTTGGGTTCCTTCCCGCCCGCTCACACAAGAAGAAAGAGACGCACAATGAACGCAGCAAAACGCCCGAATATGGATCATTGGCAAGAACGTGTAGATCTTGCAGCGGCGTTCCGTTGGACCGCACGTTTGAACATGCATGAAGCTGTCGCGAACCATTTCTCTTTCGCAATTAACGAAGATGGTACCCGCTTTCTGATGAACCCGAACCAGGTGCATTTCAGCAGGGTCAAAGCGTCTGACTTGATCATCGTGGACGCCAATGACCCTGAAACGCTGAAAGGCCCCGACGCGCCTGATCCGACTGCATGGGGGCTTCATGGTGGTATGCACCGCCATTGCCCGCACGCGCGTTGTGCGATGCATGTGCATTCCACCTTCGCGACTGTTCTGGCGTCCCTTGCGGATAGCCGTTTACCCCCGATTGATCAAAACTCGGCGACGTTTTTCAATCGCGTGGTCGTGGATGACAATTACGGCGGTTTGGCCTTCGAAGAAGAAGGCGAACGCTGCGCTAAACTGTTCGATGATCCCAAGAAAAAGGTCATGGTCATGGGCAACCACGGCATCATGATCGTCGGCGACACAATCGCAGAGACGTTTAACCGCCTGTTCTACTTTGAACGCTCTTGCGAAACCTATGTCCGTGCCTTGCAAACTGGCCAGCCTTTGCGCGTTTTGTCTGACGAAATCGCCGAAAAGACGGCGCAAGAACTTGAAGGTTATCCAGAACAGGACGAACGTCACTTGGCAGAGCTTAAGGCAATTCTTGATGACGAAGGATCAAACTATGCCTCGTGAGGGGGTGCAGAGCCGGTATCATCATATCTTGCATCAACAGCGTTTGCGCAGCACATAGAACAGATGACAAATAAACACCTTCTCTCGTTCGGCCACGGCTTTTCAGCACGCGCCCTTACGCCGCTTTTGCTAGCGCAAGGGTTTACAATTACTGGCACCACGCGCTCGCATGAGCAATGCGACGGGCTTGCCGCGACTGGTATCACACCCCTTGTTTGGCCCGATAGCAATCTCAGTACCGAGCTTGCCAAAGCCACACATCTTTTGATCTCCGCCGCCCCAAATGCCGACGGCGACCCGGTTTTGAACGCACTACGCAATGACATCGCCAAACACGCGCCCAAACTTCAATGGGTGGGGTATCTGTCCACGACTGGCGTTTACGGTGACGCTCATGGGGGATGGGTCGATGAGAATAGCCCGCTGAACCCCGCAACCAAGCGCGGCCAAATGCGCGTTGCTGCGGAAGCAGATTGGCAAAGTATCCCTGATCTGCCTCTTCATATTTTCCGACTTGCGGGTATTTACGGCCCTGGACGCGGGCCTTTCGCCAAAGTGCGCGCAGGCACAGCGCGACGCATTATCAAAGCGGGACAGGTGTTCAGCCGCATCCACGTTGCGGATATTGCACAAATTCTAGCGGCCTCAATCGCGCAACCCAATCCCGGTGCGATCTATAATATGTGTGATGATGATCCGGCCCCGCCCCAAGACGTGATCGCATATGCGGCAGAGCTTTTGGGAGTTCCGCTCCCGCCCGAAGCCGATTTTGAGGCCGCCGAAATGACCCCGATGGCGCGCAGCTTTTATGCGGAAAGCAAACGAGTGCGCAACGACCGGATCAAATCGGAACTCGGGGTTAAGCTGTTGTTCCCTGACTATCGCGCTGGGCTGTCTTCACTGCTCGCGCTGGAACAAAATTCAGGTGCGTGAAACGATAGCTGGTCGGTGCAGGACGCTGAGAAGACGCATCACTTCTGCACGGCAGATTGTGCCTTCAAACTCAGCCCCGAACAAGATGTCTGGCGCAGCGGGTAACTTCAAAACCAGCTTACGCCATCTATGGACAATCAACGCCCGCAGGGTTGCGATTTGAAGGGGTGTCAAACCTTTTGCAATATCTGTGTCCAGTTCCAAACGCGCCACGTCGGCATGCAGGTCATTGAACCCTTGCCGCAGGGCGTTTGAGGCAAGGGAGCGCGACACCCAAACAGGAATATTTCCCAGAGTGCCTTTCAAAACCATCGCGTCAGGATCTGCATTTTGACAGGGCCGATTGGACAAATACACGCCAGATGAAAGCGCGATATATCCTTGCTGTGCCAACTTGCTCGCGCGTGCATGTTCTTGTCCAGACAACGCGGTAGCATAGCACAAAATGTGCCAATCAGGACTTGCCGGGTTTGCGTTGGCGTAAATAATACGGCTTGCGGCGGCACTTTGCCTTATCCCGTAGTCGCTCAGGGAATGCAGTCCGACACGCCCATCCTTGGTGGTTTCAATCCAGCCCTCATTGCGCAATCGATGCAAGGCAACCCGCATCGCTTCTGGACGCACACCCACAGGGGATAGAATATCCCCTAAAACAGGCCCGGAAATCATATCGCCTTGCTGCTGTGCCAGATCACCAAAGACAGTTACAATGAACGACCATACACGCGGTGGTTCATTGACACCAAGTGTTTCTAACGCGGCCTGAAAGGCATCATCCTTCATCTTGCTAACTAAACTCCCCCCGGAGGGCCGATACGCAAAACGCGCTTAAACCGACATGCAAATATATTTCATCTCAAGATAATCTTCGATCCCGTGATGACTGCCCTCGCGACCCAGGCCGGATTGCTTAACCCCGCCAAAAGGTGCGACTTCGGTTGAAATGATACCAGTGTTCACACCAACGATCCCGTATTCCAATGCTTCGGCCACCTTGTAAACGCGGCTTAAATCGTTGGCGTAAAAGTAAGACGCCAAACCAAATATCGTGTCATTTGCAAGCGCGATGACTTCATCCTCGTCCTCGAATTTGAACAAAGGCGCGAGTGGACCAAAAGTTTCCTCCGTGGACACGGCCATTTCTTTCGTCGCACCGGTCACAATTGTGGGCGCGATGAAGTTTCCGGCCAGTTCAGTCCCGTTGTCACCCAGAATAACCTGCGCCCCTTTGGCCTTGGCATCGGCAATATGCGCATTCACTTTGATCGCCGCTTTCGGGTTGATCAGCGGCCCAAAATCAACGCTGCCTTCTAGTCCGTCGCCAATTTTCATATCGCCAACACGCGCGGCGAGCTTTTGGGCGAACTCATCATAAACTCCAGCCTGCACATAGATGCGGTTCGCGCAGACACAGGTTTGGCCGTTGTTGCGGAATTTGCACATGATTGCACCTTCAACAGCGGCATCAACATCCGCGTCGTCAAAGACGATGAAAGGGGCATTGCCGCCCAATTCCATAGAACATTTCATCACCTGATCCGCTGCTTGACGCATCAGAATGCGACCCACTTCGGTGGATCCTGTAAAGGTCAATTTTCGAACGACTGGGTTTTCGCAGAATTCTTTGCCGATCTCGCTGGATGCGGTGGACGGCAGAATGCTTAGGACACCTGCCGGAATACCGGCACGTTCGGCCAGTACACCCATGACCAAAGCAGATAAGGGCGTGTCTTCCGCAGGCCGCGCGACCATTGCACAACCCGCAGCCAAAGCAGGCGCGACTTTGCGCGCGATCATGGCGTTGGGGAAATTCCAAGGAGTGATTGATGCGGCCACGCCGATAGGCTGCTTGATCACAGTGATGCGCTTATCAGGCTGATGCCCCGGGATCGTTTCGCCATAAATGCGCTTGGCTTCTTCTGCAAAGAACTCGATGAAAGATGCGCCATAAGCAATTTCACCCTTTGCCTCGGCCAAAGGCTTGCCCTGTTCTGCGGTTAGAATGATTGCAAGGTCATCCTGGTTTTCCATCATCAAATCATACCATTTGCGCAGGATGTTTGACCGCTCTTTGCCGGTTTTCTTCGCCCAGTCTTTCTGGGCAATCTCTGCTTGAGCGATCGCGCCCGCAACTTGCGCGCGGCTCACGTCTGCAACTTGGACAATAACATCCCCACGTGCAGGGTTTATCACGTCGAACTTGGCACCATTCTCACCATCAACCCATTGCCCGCCGATATAGGCTTTGGTTGCCAAAAGGCTTGGATCTTTAAGCAAAGACGCGAGGTTAGTAGGTGTGTCGAGCATGATAATCTCCCAAGGATATGTGTTGCGCAGGAAAAGCACGGCAATGCGATCTTGTCTAGTGCGCGGTGCGTGACGTCGGATTCGGAATGGTTTGTGGCGCGGACGGACAGGATGCAAGACGTATGCTATGCAACGAACACCACGGGCGATGGCGTCGCCCCGTCTGTTACCCAGACGAACTCAACTTATTCCGTCCTGAACGCCGGGACCTCTCTTTGATGCGTCAAAATGGAGGTCACACCATGACTGCACGTCCAGATTTCTACCGTTTCCATAACGGCGAAAAAGCCCCCCTACAATTCAGCAATGCCGAGTATGAAGCCCGCTTGAGCAAATTGCGTAAAACCATGTCCCACATGGGTGTGGATGCAGCTGTTTTCAGCTCTATGCACAACATTTCATACTATTCAGGTTTCACCTATTGCGCGTTTGGTCGACCCTACGCGCTGGTCGTGACACCAGAGACATCTGTCACAATCTCCGCAGGGATCGACGCGGGTCAACCTTGGCGTCGTTGCTATGGTGACAACATCACCTACACGGATTGGCAGCGCGACAACTACTGGCGCGCGATCGAATTCGTTGCTGGCGAGGGTAAATCCATTGGCTACGAAAGCGACCACCTGAGCCTGTTGCAAAAAGCAAAACTTGATAGCTTCCTTGCACCGACCCGCTCTGTTGACCTCTACGAGGCAACGATGCTGCAACGTATGCACAAATCCGAAGCCGAGCTGGTTTTGATTCGCGCAGGCGCATCCGTCGCCGACGTCGGCGGCTTCGCAATCAAAGATGCGGTTCGTGAAGGGGTGCGCGAAATCGACGTTGCCATGGCAGGCCGCGATGCGATGGAGGTCGAGATTGCCAAGCAATTTCCTGACGCAGAGTACCGTGATACATGGGTATGGTTCCAATCCGGCATCAACACGGACGGTGCGCACAACCCAATGACATCGCGCAAACTTCAACGTGGTGATATCCTGTCACTTAATACGTTCCCGATGATCTCTGGCTATTACACAGCGCTTGAGCGGACGATGTTTGTAGGTGACGTCGACGATGCATCGTTGAAAATCTGGGAAGCCAACATAGGCGCGCATGAACTAGGCATGTCTTTGCTGAAGCCGGGTGCAAGCTGCGCTGAAGTGACGGGCGCAATCAATGAATTCTTCGCAGAGCGTGATTTGCTGCAATATCGCACGTTTGGCTACGGTCACAGCTTTGGTGTTCTGTCGCACTACTATGGCCGCGAGGCCGGTCTTGAACTGCGCGAGGATATCGACACGGTGCTTGAGCCGGGGCACGTGATTTCCATGGAGCCAATGCTAACGATTGCTAACGATCAACCCGGAGCCGGCGGGTATCGCGAGCATGACATTCTTATCATCCATGAGAATGGTAACGAGAACATCACCATGTACCCATACGGTCCCTAATTTACCGTTGTGGTCTTATCTGGTTTCGGATGGCGCTATGGCGCCACCCGACCGGTGCGAGGGGCCAGCCCCTCGCGCTCCCCGGGATATTTATGGAGAGAGGAAACCAAAAGCGAGATTCAGGTCAGGTTCTCACATATTCGGGAAATAGTCTTCGCATTCACCGTCGCGATACACATCCGCGGTGCAGCAGTGCAAACCACCACCGAACGCATAGGCGTCGCGCAATTCAACTTCGACCACTTCCATGCCCAGTTTGTCCATTTGTTCGGCCTGATAGACCTCGGATTTCTCGACGCAGACTGTCTTGGGATCAAGCACCAGCACGTTCATCGACAGCCATGTAGAGGAATAACACAGAGGCGGTGGCGTGTTATGCGCAGGCTGCGCTGCATCCACGATTTCCCAATCATTGGCTTCAAACATCTTGCGTTGATCTTCCGGCAAACGGCGCTGTGGGTTGTTCAGGATCAAGCCCGGGCGCAAAGGCGTGAAGGTCGCATCAATGTGGATCGGATAGGGATCACCAGGGAAGTTTACCGTGTGCACGCGGTGATCGGGGAAGTGTCGGCGCAGCCATTCGATCCCCTTTTCGTTGGTTGTGAAACCGTGCTGGACAACGAGGTCCTTGCCAAAGCGCAGCACGTCGGCGGCGTCGAACAGCGGTTCTTCCTCAGTCGTTACGAAGAACTTCGCAGCGGCCCACTCAAGCCGTTTTGCATCGCCGATTTTATCCGACAGATAGTCAGGATGATAATCCGCATCCGTCAGACGTGGTTTTGGCGCGCTTTCATGGCGGAATTTGGGGTCTTCGTTGAAATATTGCTGCATCAGCGGTCGGTAATTCAGATACTCGAACCAGCGGCAACGATAGGACATGGTCGCCTCTAGCATTTCGCGACCAACAGTCAGCAAAACATCACGTGGTGGCATGCAACCGAACTGGCTTTCCGTGTGGAAATCGGGCGTTGTCGCAGGCAAGGCATGATCGATCGATGTTGGGCGATCTACGCGCAAGCCGCGCTTTTCCAACATCCCTGCGAAGTTATCCAAAAGCTCGTTTGCGCGGTCAATGGTTTCTTGTGGGCGGCGTCCCCATTGACCGCGCATATCGCTGTCCTCAGGCACCTTCGCGTCCAGTGCCGGTTCTTCTGGCGGAATGTGGCAATCATCGGCGCGGCCCACAATCACGTGGCGCAATGTGTCCCATTCATTCCAGCTTTTGACTTCGGTTTTTTCGGGTGACCAACTCATCTGCGCACGTTCCTTGTGTCCATTTTTCTCGCATTCTTATCCATCTGTCTTCCCATCTGCCAAGACATTTGCGACAGTTGCGGCAAAACTTGAGACAGCGGGGATGTAAACAGTCTTCACATTGCATATATCTTTAGTAACACATTCTAAGACGGGAGAATTTTATATGTCAGATTTTGCAAGCCAAGTGGCCGAGTCGCAAAGCCAAGTCGCTGAAGCACAAGCCAAGATTTCCGAACTTACCAGTCGGATCGAAGTTGCGCGCCAAAAAATGAAGGCGGGCGATGATGCGATGATTGATATCGAGAATGCCAACCTTGAGGACGTTCATGCCCACACAGACGTGATGAATGCCAATATCGCAGAGCTTATAATGGGTCTTGATGACGTCACGGCGGCGTTTTCCAAAGACTTCGATGAAATGCGTAACAAGACGGGCTGGGAAAGTTTTGTCGGCATCTTCGCAAGCGCGAAGGCAGACTCGATGCGTCAAGAGCGAGTGCGCACAGCGTCGATTGATGACAAATTGCAGGACCTGATTTCGAAGTCCGATGTGATTACCAAATTGCTGGAAGGCCAGTTGTCGGTATTGAACGATCAAAAAACCAAGGTTGAGGCGAATTTGGCTGAAACGCTGGACGAGCGTGAATTCACCGTAGGCGAACTGGAGGACGTCAAATCCCAAATCATGGCCATGGACCCTGCCATCATCGCGCTGGAAGGTAAGATTGCCGTAGAGCAAGACGCGGCTGCGCGTACCAAACTTGAAACCGAATTGGCCGATATGAACGCCAAGTATAACGAGCTGGTACAGGACGAGCAGGTAAAACTAGCGAAGTCCCAAACGCTGGAGCGCTACATCGAAAAGGGCAAAACCTGGATCGACTCGCTACAGAACCAAGCGGCGACGCAAATGGTGCTGATCAACAAATTGCAAACGGACACAAAGCAGCGTGTCGTTCTTTATGATGCGCTGACCAAGTCCTTGAAGACCGCGCAACAGCAAGATGTGGCGCACCGGATCAACGAAATTGGTGTTGAAACAGACCAAGAAGCGCAAACCGCCATGGCGGCGATTGGCACGGCGACGAACCAGCGTATGGCCGACATGATGGAAGCGCATGAAGATCACATGGTCTTTGCGCGTGATGTGCTGGAAGCGAAAGCGAAAGCGGACGAGCGTTTTGCACGCCGCTTTGCGCAGATCGTCGAGAAGCATGATAGCAATGCATATGGTGGGTAAGTGAACGAAGGAACTGACGTCTCGCGCGATCACGCAGGTCTTGGTGACGCCTTTGCTTCTCGCCGTTACTTTCGCAAGTTCGCCAAGATCACCCAGCATATGATGCGGGTTTCTGCAGTGATGCAGGCGGAAGGACGGCTGAGCAAAGCCGACGTCGAAGTGATTACGCGCTATGTGACGAAACTCTCGTTCACGTTTCGCGCGCTGAGCATGAAATACCTGCTCGTTGGGCGCGACACGGGGCAGTTCTTTGGCTCACTCTCGATGGACACGCGCGAAAGCGGGTTTCCGGTGCATCGCGAATTATTGACCATGGCCAATGACGCGGCGCAGGCGGAAAAGCATCTGGCGAACATGCCCTCTGTGACGGAATACAAAGAACAAATGGTGCGCCGGATTGTGGGCGATCAGGAATTGCCGACGAAGCTGCAATTCGCCTTGTCTCAGAGGCTTTATTACGAGGAAATTGCGCGCGGTGAATTGTTCTGGGCGCAGAATGACCCTGAATGCGTGTGGGTGGAAAATCTTGCTGATGGGCGGCGCAAATTTCTGATCCATTGGGCGGTTTATGACAGCCAGGTGAACCTTCCAGTGGTCTATCTGATGGAAATTGAAGATAGCGGCAAAGCTGCTTTGCCAAAGGATCAGTATCGCTGGCCAGAAGTGCAAGCGCATCTTATGGGGCAAGCGCTCGCTGGGCTCAAACTGCTCACGATCGCAAAAGGGTTTGATGAGGCGTTCAACGATCTGCACCCCAAAAGCCTGCGACGCTTCCATCTTGGTCCAATGTATTCCCATGGGTACACACGCCAGACTGGCCCTTTGCGCGAGGTCTTGGAAGAAGCGCGCGCGCCAGAAGGCGAAGATTGGGCGCTGGCGTGGACGCGCGAAGAGCTGGAAAGCGAGCGTGTGGAGAAAGAACGCGCTGGCTGGTTTGGCACTGTGGATCGTGAGGTCTTTGCACTTGATCCTTTTGCCGGACGCGGCGCTGATACGGGTGCGACGCGAATGGAACGCAGCATTATTCTGCCCGAGCGCCCCTATCAGGTTTTGGAAGAAAAGAACCCGCCCGGGTTTTCATCCGTGCGCAAATTTGTTGTGGGCGCGGGTGGGCGTGTGCTGAGTTATCGCTAGGCTGCACTGCTGGTCACTGCGGATGAGTTTATTGGCAAGATGAAGATATTTGGAGTGATTTAGATGAGCGTGACAGCGGATCAGATGGAACTACGTGAAGCGGATATCGAGAAGCATTACGGTGCGGCCTTGGCGTTGTTACAGGGATTTGATCATGCGCCGCGTGTCGCTAAGCCACGCGAGGCGGCGGTTGAGAAATCTGCGGGACTTGGCACGCGACGGCGGTTTCGCTCGACCACGCCGGGTCTGGTCACACGCTCGGCTGTGCGCGCTGAAGGGGTGCAGCTGTTGGCGCGGATCGAGGGCGCTGATGGGGGCGAGGCGCTGGTGTCGCCTGCGCAAGCGACGGTCATGAACGCACTGCGACGCGCTTTGGCGATTTCGATGGCTGTTGCCGAGAACTACGCTGAACAGGTTGGTTTGTCCGATTTGAAACGTGCCAATTTAGAGGGTGGTGTTTCGGCTGGCAAAAAAGCGGAATTTTCCGAGATGCTTACGGCAGAGGCGCTGATTTCGCTTTATGTGTTTGCCTCGGCGTCTTCGGTTTTGCTGGTATCGCATGCGAGCGAAGTGTCAGTGACTTTGGGCGATGTTGAGGAAATTTTGACCGACAACGCGCCTTTGGCCCTACATGGCGTGCTTTGGGAGTTGGATCAGGACATCGCGGATCATGCGGATGATGACCCTAAGCTGATCGCGACGGTAAGTGCCTACGCAGAAGCCCTGATGGACAAGATCGCTGCGCGCGCTGGGTCTGCGGGACGTCTGGAGGCGTTTACATCGGCCACTTGGAAGGTCGAGGCGGATGATTTCGTGGTCAACGGCTTTAAGCCTGCGTCCAAGGGCAAATCGACAAAGCTGACCATGACCTTCAAGAAGCCCAATGAGGTTGTCGGCAACCACATCGCCAAGTACCAAGCGATGAAGCTGGCCAAAATGCTCATGGCCTATGATTTCGAGCGTCGCTTGAACCCTTTCGCGGATCTTGGCGGGTTCATCTTTACTTTCATGGGCGATGGTGCGCCGGGGACGGGGAAAACCACGCTAATCCAGATGATGGCAGGGCTGATTTCGGGCTATTGCGAGACGGCGGGATATCCGTTCCGTTACCAGAACCTCTCCACCGACAACATCGACAGTTATCAAGGTAAATCCGGTCAAAACGCTAAGGCGTTTATCAACAATATCATCGATCCATCGGTGATTGGCTTTGGCACGATTGATGATATCGACCAGCTTGCGGGTAAACGCGGAGATCGACAGTCCAGCGCGGGGCAACTCGAAATTACCGCCGTGCTGATGGAGAGTTTCGCGGGCGCGAACACCGTCGTGCGCGGGAATTGTACGTTTGGGATGTTTTCCAATTATCCCGAAAACGTGGACGATGCTTTGCGCCAGCGCGCCGGTGCGCGCTTCTTGGTGGATGGACCGCAAACGCGCGATGATTATATCGACATCCTTTATCTGCTCATGGGCAAGAACCACGATATTCCGCTGGGCGAGCATGATGTGTTCGAGGCGCAAGCGATCCAGAAGGCGGTTGCCGCCAGCTTTGCCAGCCATGGACGGCCACATGAGGAAGGATTGGCAGTGGTCTTTGACGCAGTGCAATCGCAAGTGGGCGAGTTGGATACGATTGCGAAACTGGGCACCTATTTGAAGGGTATTCAGGAGGCGGACGAACGGTTCACAGGCCGCGCGATCAAGAACATCACCGACGCCGTGAAAGTGCGCGCGATGGACTTTGAACTGCCCGATGAATGGATGGAAAAGCCTGATCTGTTCCTGTTCAAATCCTATGATCAGAAGAAAGGCATGATTTCTGAGCTACGTCAGCCGATCACGGTGGAGATGGTCATACAAGAGATCAACCGCTACGCCGACAGTGAGTTCCGCTATGCGGATAAATCCGATGAAGTCGCGATTGACGCGATGGTGCGGGATTATGAGCGCACGGAAGTGGCGAAGAAGCGTTATTTGGAGGGGAAAGCGTGAAGCGGATGCGGGACATACTCGGCTGGTTCTTTCTGGTGACACCTGTGGTTTGGGTGGTGCGTTTGTTTATACTGAAACGGGTTAAGCAATGATGTATTTTAGGCGAAACTGGCCTTGGATCGTAGGCACGTTTCTCACTCTACTTATAGGATGCTTTGCATACGTTAGCGCTTGGTTGCCTGCTTGTTATGAAACTTCCGCAGCCGTTATCAACTGCCCAACGAAGTGGTTCTACTTGAAACAATCGACACCAAACGAGCTTGGGGATACTCTTGCGGGATTTGCAGGAGCTTTGGCCTTTATTTGGATTATTGTGACCGTGGCAATGCAAGCTATGGAGCTTTCAGAGCAACGCAAAGAATTTAAAAAAATGGCAGATGCGCAGACGAAGCAAGTTGACCTTTTAATTCAACAAGGAGAAATCTTTGCAGAAGAACAAAGACAACGCAAAGAACTCGAGACTGCAGAGCTGTTTCTAGAAATCTGTGAAGATGTGTTCGAGTTCTGTCGAAGTTTGGGATATGTGCGGTGGTTTAGCGACAGACCGAATTCAGTTGAATCGAAGATAAATCTAGAAGTTGAATTTGATGATAGTTGGGGCTGGGAACAGAAATTTGATAGCTTGATACACCAGTATGATAGCGTAGATAAACTAAAGTGGCGATGCGAAGATGCTTCCCTTGAACCAGACATTTCCAAGCCAGAATATATTGTTAAACTCTTGGAAAGTCTAGGAAGAGTTCAGGAATTAGCACCATCGTTGTCTGAAGCCATGCTGCATAGGTACAATAGAATTGACATAATTTCATTGGTTGCACACGTTCAAGAACTTGATACCAATCCGGTATTTTGGATACCGCCAGTCGCTGAGGAAACACGATGATCCACCTCATCCAACGCGGCCTTATGTTTGGGAACCTGATCCACGTCGCCGCACCCGCGCTGGTGGAGCGCTACAACCGTGCGCTCAAACATCTCACGCAGAACCAAACAAACCTCACCGAATTTCATATCGATATCTCTGGCTACTCGCCCGAGATTGGGGATGAGCTGGATGATCATCTCTACCTCAACCACGCGGGGGTGAACCGGCAGTTTATCCTACTCACCACCGATCAAAAGTCAGCACCTTTGCTCAACGCAAAGTTCTCCACCTCGCGCGAAATTCTTAAGGAATTTATAACCAAGAATGAGCCGCAACTCTTTGCGCTCACAGCGCGCGATGCGGTGGCGGGGGAGTTGGTGAACTCTGTCTATGCAGTGGATAGCCCTGTAAAACTCTTTGATATCAGGCGGGTCAAGATCGAGGCGGATACAACGACAGGCACTGTTGCACAGGCCCAAGCGCTCGCCAACGACGTCGATCGCTTTATGCGTGAAGAAGATGCGTGGTTCGATGATGTGCTGATCGCGAACATGATCAGCAAGGCCAAGCGCACGGGCGATGTGACGCGCAATCCTGTACGCCTTGATCTGATGGAATTCGAGCAGCGCAACTTCTGGACGGCGCATTTTGGTGGGCTCTATGTGTTCCAAGGGATGGATCATCCGGCGGTGATTTCTAGCGGGAGCAAAGCGGCGCTGGGCAAACTGCCGATCAAATATGTGTTCGATACGCAAGACCGCAATCAGATCGCGAAGTTCCTGGAATATAACGATCTGGTCGAACCGATTATGAAGGCGCGCGGCATAGATGCGGCAGCGATCCTGCGTCAGAAGATGGATTTCATCGTGATTGATACTGCGCAGGACAGCGGGATTGATCTGGCAGGGGCCACGCGCCGGGACATTCGCGCGCTTGCGCGGGGGCATGCGCAAGATTTGCCGGAAGAATTCCACGGTCTTGCCGACCTGCTGCGCTGGGCAGAGGAGGGCGGCAGTTGGCCACGCATCACCTCTGATCACCCTGCGTATTTCTACACGCTGCGCAGTGCGGACCACGGCGACCGCGACTTGGTGAACATGCTGTTGTCTCAGCTTAGCCCCAAAGACGTGCGCCAATTGTTTATTTGCCATAAAGAACTGTTCTACAAACTCTACGCCACATGGCATGACACCAAAAAATCCTATGTGGCGGATTTTCTGGATCGCGAGTATCAAGTGGACAAAGCAGCTGCGCGCGAAGCCTTGTTCGGGCATGAAGCCGAAATGGAACAGCCCGCACCGAAACGCGACGGTCCTTGGAGCGTCAGTGACAAAAAGATTGCCGCTGTGGGCCCTTGGGGCGCAGTGAGGGGGAGATAAGATGATCGCACTCGCACGCTTGCTGGTATTCGGGTTCCTTGGGCTATCTGTTGTCTACGTTTGTCTGTCGCTCTATTCGCGCTCTGTCCGCCGTGACAAGCTGGAAAAAGAGTGGGACGAAGAGGTCAGGGAAGGCGATCGCGAAGCCTTTGTGCAAGCGGGGCTGTTAGAGTATGATGGGTCCTTGCGCCGCAAGTTGATCCTTGGGGTCTATGTTGTCCCGATCAGTATCGTTTCGTTTATCATTTATGCCACGAATTTCATGTAAGGGAGCCTAATCAATGGGCTATATAAAATGGGCGTTCTGGATCGGTTTCTGGGTCTTGGTCGCGTCCTTCTTTCACTATACGCTGCCGCAACACGACGTGGCGCGGATTACGGACACTTATGAAAAGCGGATCGACTTTGGCGAGAATTCGATCTTCTGGGCGGCTGCTGACACAGGCAATGCTGTCACATCCGTGAACCGCGATGTGTTCTTCATCCAAACGCGGCTGAGCAATGACAACGTGATGGTGTATCGCAACGAGGATACAGGCTGGGGATGGCCACCATATTTCAAGTTCGATACCACGAATTTGCAGGCTGAAGCATCCGATCTCAAATCAGTGGCTGAGACGCCGCAGTGGATTGTGATCAAACATTACGGCTGGCGCAATGAATTCATGTCGATCTTCCCGAACGCAGTCAGCGTGCGCGCGGTGGATGATCCTAATGTGCGGATTATTCCGTGGTTGAATATCGGTATTCTGATCGTGTTCTTCGCATTTGCTTGGGCGATCTGGGTCCGCTGGCGTCGCTTCCGCGAAGCCAATATCGATCCTGTCTTGGAAGACGCAGGCGATAGCATCGCCAACACCAGTGACGGTGTGAAGAAATGGTTCGGAAGCTGGCGCAAGTAGGTTTTGCCATTTGATACAATAGAAAAGCCCCCGCCGAGTTGTTCGGCGGGTGCTTTTTATTTGGGGATCACAGTGCTTACCGCTTGCCGTAATACAGGCCGACGACGTGTTCTGCTTGCGCAAAGAACAACCAGCGCGACGTCAATATACCTGCGATGTGGCACAGGACCGCTAAAAGCGCGAAGATATGACCAAAGGGCAGCAGCAAGAAGATCAGCGGCAGCGCAAAGCCCAGAACCATCGCAATCGCGCGTAGTTTGAAGGCGTGTTTGCGGCCAACCACATGGATAAATTCGCGCATCAGGTAGTTGGTGCCGGTGTGCGGAGGTTCAAACGCTTTGACTTTGCCGATATGACCAAGGCCTGTTGCCGTTTCCATGTTTGTGCCAGAGGCGGCAAAGCGTCCGTCGCCCATGATCCAATAGGCGACTTGTATGCCTGCTGAAATGATTAGGAACGGAATTGCCAGCGTGATTTGACCCGCGAGCAAAGCACCGCCTGTGATAGAAAGCGCCATGAACAGCGGGCTTGTCAGGGGCATATTCCAGCGCGGCACTGTCTTGAGCTGCGCGTAGATCATCGACGTTGTGTAGACTGTTGCCAGCGACAAGATCGCGCCGATCCCACCGATAAGGCCCCAATGCTGCGCGAAAAACACGCGGCCAATACCGTAAATGCCCATAACAACAAGGGCCGCGACTGCGCAGATGCCTTCGCGCGATAGCCAACTAGAGCGCCATTGGCTGAACGCCTTGATTGCGCGCTCAGGATGGCCAAGGTGAAAGGTTGAAAACAACAGACCACCGACCGCCAAAAGATAGGCAATTGCAAAGAAGACGAAAGCGACGAAGCCAGTGGAACCGGGCATGTTCAACCCAAGGAAAGCCAGTAGGCCAAAGCCAAGACCCGAGAGCGTGGTGAATAGAATAATCGACGGTGCTGGATGCATTAGTTCGCTCCTCCAGCTGAGTTGCCAGGTAGTTTGTCGAGCGCCTTGTCGAGCCAACCCAAAAAGCCGCCAGCGTCTTGCGCCACAGGTTCAAGGTAAGGCGCTAGAATGTCGAATTCTTCCATCGTGTCCTTGGGGCGTGGGGGCAAGTATTGGTTTACAGGTTTGGTGCCCATTTCTGGCATCAGATCGAAACCACCACGCTCGGCAACCAGTTTGCTGACGTCGGAGTTTTCATCACCCAAGTCGCCAAAGTGACGCGCGCCAGACGGGCATGTGCGCACGCAAGCTGGCTGGCGATCTTCTTCAGGCAAGTTCTCGTTGTAAATACGATCCACGCAGAGCGTGCATTTCTTCATCACCTTCTCAGCCGCATCCATTTCGCGAGCGCCATACGGGCAAGCCCATGCGCACAATCCGCAACCGATGCAATCTTGCTCGTTCACCAGAACGATGCCGTCCTCAACACGCTTATAGCTCGCGCCAGTGGGACAAACGGTGACGCAAGGTGCGTCTTCGCAGTGTAGGCAGGATTTCGGGAAGTGGATCAGCTGCGCCGCGCCTTCATCGGGTTGCACTTCGTAGCTGTGGACACGGTTGAGGAACGTTCCCGATGGATCGCCACCATATGGGTTTTGATCCGACAGAGGCGCGCCGTAGTTTTCGGTGTTCCAGCCTTTGCAGGACACAACGCAGGCGTGGCAGCCCACGCATGTATCAAGGTCGATAACGAGGCCGAGTTTCTTCTGGGTGCTGGTGGGCAGTGTGGTCATGATCTGGCCTCTGCTTTGTTTTGTTGTGTTCGGGACTGGGGCGCTGCCCCAGACCCCGGGATATTTATGGAGAAAGGAAACATCATGGTTTGGTTTTCCACTTCAACTCGGACGGACCTGTGCCAACGGGAGATTTGATGGCGGGCATGGCGGGTTGGCTTTCGCTTGGTGGATTGGCCGCTTTCGCGATCTTCACACGCAGGTCGAACCATGCTGCTTGCCCGGTGATCGGATCAGAGTTTGACCAACGCAGACCATCGCCCTTGGGTGGCATCAATTCGTGGATGAGGTGGTTGAGCAAGAAGCCTTTGGTTGCCTCTGGCGCATCCTCTTCCAAGGCCCACGCGCCTTTGCGTTTGCCGATCGCGTTCCATGTCCAGACCGTATTCGCATTCAGCGCGGCCATTTCCATGACAGGAACCGTGATCGAACCGTGTGTAGAGCTAACCGTTGCCCAATCCTCATCCTTCAACCCATGCTTTTCCATCAGGTTTGTAGGTAGATAGAGCGGGTTGTGACCGTGAATTTGACGAAGCCAAGCGTTCTGGCTGCCCCAAGAATGATACATGGCCATCGGGCGTTGTGTCAGGGCGTGCACAGGGTATTCGTCCACATCGACGGCGCTGTCCTCAAACGGTTCGTACCAGATTGGCAGCGGATCCATTGTCGCCTTGATCCGCTCGCGCAGATGCTCTGGCGGTTGACGCTCCCCATGCCCTTCAGCGGCGCGTTGGAACTTGCGCATAGGTTCGACGTAGAGCTGGAACAGATACGGCTCAGGCTTATCGATGATGCCCATGCCCACGGCCCACTCTTGGTAGGCCATGTTCCAAGGTTTGTAGTAATTCGCTCCCTCTGGGATGTGCTCTACAAAGAAGCCGCCATTCTCGATGTAGGCATCAAGCTGCGCTTCATTCGCCTCACCGCGTCCGTTTTGCAGACCGTTCTCGCCCATGCGCCAACCTGCAAGGGGGCCAATGCCCGGCTTGCGGATATGGTTGGTGATGTAGTCGGCGTAATCTGCGTATTTCTGCGATCCGTCTTCATTGATGAAGCCTGGCAAATCAAGACGCGCGCCTAACTCACAGAGCACCGATTGGAAGCCCCGTACATCGCGATCAGGCTCGATCACGGGCCAACGGATCGCGTCGGCAGCGGCATCCGCTTCGCAGATCGGGCGATCCAACAAAGAGATACAATCGTGACGCTCCAAATATGTCGTATCCGGCAGGATCAGGTCCGCATAAGCGACCATTTCAGAAGAATACGCATCGGAATAGATGATCCGTGGGATCACATATTCGCCGGTTTCCTCGTCCCTGTCCGTCAGCATATCAATGACGCCGCGCGTGTTCATCGAAGAGTTCCACGCCATATTCGCCATATACATGAACAGCGTGTCGATCTTGTAGGGATCACCCGCATGCGCGTTGGAAATGACCATGTGCATCATGCCATGGGCGGACATGGGGTTGTCCCATGTGAATGCCTTGTCGATACGCGCGGCTGTGCCGTCTGGCTTGAGAGCAAGATCATCAGGACCATGGACGAAACCAAGGTGCGGACCGTCCAAAGGCTTGCCCGGTGTCACGCCATAGTGCGGCTTCGGGTGGATGGTCGCAGGCTTTGGATAAGGCGGTTTGAAACGGAAACCACCGGGGACTTCGACAGTGCCGAGCAAGATTTGCAAGACATGCAAAGAGCGGCAGGTTTGGAACCCGTTCGAGTGCGCAGAAATACCGCGCATGGAGTGGAAGCTCACAGGGCGACCCGTCATTTTGGAATGCGTCTGACCGCGGAAATCGGTCCATTCTTGATCCAGCTCAAAGCTTTCTTCAAACGCCACACGCGCGATTTCGTTGGCGATGCCGCGAATACGTTCGGCAGGGATGCCGCATCGCTCGGCTACTGCTTCGGGCGCGTAGTCCTCGGACATGTAACGCTCTGCCATCAGGTGGAAGACGGGCTTATGCGCCACGCCTGCATGACGATGTGTGGCGGACAGATCAGGGCGCACGCCTTTTTGATCGAAGGGTGTCAACTTGCCGGTGTTGCGATCAATCACCAGCTCTTTGCCGTCCTCATCACGCATCAATAGGCCAGTTTCAGCATCAACCAGAACCGGCGCGTTGGTGTATTGTGCGAGGTACTCAAGGTCGATCTTACCCGCCTTCATCAACTCGTGCACAAGGGCGAGGATGAACAGACCATCCGTGCCGGGCGTGATGCCGACCCAATCGTCAGCGACGGCGTTATAGCCTGTGCGGATGGGGTTCACGCCAATCACGCGCGCACCACGTTCTTTGATCTTGCCAATGCCCATCTTGATGGGGTTGCTGTCGTGATCCTCTGCCACACCAAAGAGCATAAACAGCTTTGTGTAATCCCAATCAGGTTGGCCAAATTCCCAGAACGCGCCGCCCATCGTGTAGATGCCTGCGGCGGCCATGTTCACGGAACAGAACCCGCCGTGGGCCGCATAGTTTGGTGTGCCAAAGTGCTGCGCCCAAAAGCTGGTGAAGGACTGAGACTGATCGCGGCCTGTGAAGAACGCCAGTTTCTCAGGGTTCTCTGCACGAATAGGCGCAAGCCAATCGGTCGCGATTGTCAGCGCTTCTTCCCATGAAATCTCCTCAAACTCACCCGATCCACGTGGCCCTACACGCTTTAGCGGCGCTTTCAAACGCGATGGCGCGTTGACCTGCATGATGCCCGCAGACCCCTTGGCGCACAAAACGCCTTTGTTCACGGGATGGTCTTTGTTGCCTTCGATGTAGGCGACTTTGCCTTCTTTCATGTGTACATTGATGCCGCAACGACACGCACACATGTAGCAGGTGGTTTTACGCACCTCGTCAGAGACGTGGGGTGACAGGTCCAGTGTGGGTTGGTCTTTGGGCATGTCAGATATCTTTCTTGTTGGGCGTGCGAATTTTAGTGTGGGTGAAGCAGGCCATTATGACAAGCTTAACCGCAATAACCCGAAGGCGGATAGACCGCACAAAAGGGTCAGGCAGAACGGGCGATAATAGGGTTCCAATCGGGGCGTAAACAGCTTCATGCCTGCCCAAACCCCCAGCATGGAAGGAAGGGCAAAGGCGAGACCACGCAAAAAAGCGACTTGTGTCAGAACCCCGAACCAGATCAGCCAGAACATCGAAATGGCGGAGCTGAGGAAGAGGAATAGAACCAAGGCCGCACGCATTTGGCGCGCCGGGGTTTGGCTGGACAGAACATAAAGCGCGATGACCATGCCGCCCACGCTGGCGATGCCGGAAACTATGCCTGCGACAAGGCCCGTGATGTATGTGCCAGGTTTGGAGGCGAGCGCAGGAATTTGAATGCGCGCCAACTGTAGCGCGGCAAGCGTGATGATGATGCTGAGCGCGATCAACTTGGACAGATCAACGTCAATGCTGGTGGTCAGCGCAAGGCCGATAGGCGCGCCGATGCCGGATGTGATGACAAGCGCATTGACCAGTTTGCGATCGGCGTCCTGCCAGCCCCCTTTGCCCATAAGCAAGCTTGCCGACATTTCCAAGAACCAACAGATCGGGATCAACTGAACGGGTGGCAGGATCAACGCAGCACTTGCCATCACAAGGGCAGACAGGGCGAATCCCGAAAATCCGCGCACAAGACCCGCACAAAAGCAGATCACTGCGAGGGTGATAATCTCGGTGACAGTGAGGCCCAGCAGCTCTGTCATACGGTCTGCGCTTGTAAGACAGTCACAGCAATCATCGCTAGAACATCGCCCGCAGTGCAGCCGCGCGATAGGTCATTTGAAGGCTTGGCAAGACCTTGCAAGACAGGCCCGATCGCAACCGCGCCACCAAAACGCTGCGCCAGTTTATAGCCGATGTTACCTGCATCAAGGTTGGGGAAGATCAATACATTTGCGCTACCTTGCAAAGCACCACTTGGGGCTTTGGACGCGGCAACAGACGGGACAAGGGCAGCGTCCAGCTGCAACTCCCCATCGACAATCAAATCAGGGCGCGCAGCTTTCAACGCTTCTGTCGCCTCGCTTACCTTCGTGACGCGCTCATGCTTGGCAGAGCCGTGCGTAGAGAAAGACAGCATGCCAAGTTTCGGCGTCTCACCCACAAGCGCGGCAAAACTATCGGCGGCTTGCGATGCAATGCCGGCAAGTTCGTTTGCATCAGGATCGATCACCATACCGCAGTCAGAAAAGACCATCGCCGCGCGATCCAGCGGGTGATTTTCAGGTAAAATCATCAAGAAGAACGAGGACACCAAAGGCGCGCCCTTGGCTTTGCCTATCACGTGCAGCGTCGCGCGAACTGTGTCGGACGTCGTTGCAACTGCGCCGCCAATCGAGCCATCGGCGCGACCGGTTTCAACTAGCAAGGCGGCAAACACCAAAGGGTCAAGCGTCGCTTTCTTCGCGAGCTCTAAAGACAGTCCCTTGTGGGCGCGAAGCTCGACGAAGCGTTCGGCGAGGGTGCCGAAAATTCTTGAATTTTCGGGGTCGTGCACGTCGACACCCGTCGGATCATCCAGATCAAACTTAGCCAGCGTGGCCTGAACATCAGCTTCAGGCCCAACAAGATGCGCTTTGTTGATAAGACCCGCATTTAAAGCAGTAACAGCAGCTTCGACAATGCGCGGATCGCTGCCTTCGGCAAAGGCAATCGTTTTAGGGGCCGCCGCCGCCCGCGTCATCAAAGACGCGAGCGGCGGGAGCTTGTTTGCTTCTTCTAGCAAAGCGACAGGTTTTGCGTTGCCAGACATTCCCGATTAGACGGTCTGGGGAACCATGTCGTCTGCGCTGATACCAGCAACAGAAACAGGCTTTTTCATCGCATCGCGGCGGAAAGGTTCACCTAGCTCTTGGTTGATCATGGCTTCGATCAGCGTTGTGATGCCGTTCTCCATCTGATCTTTGATCGCTTGATGTAGCGCTGCGGTCAGCTCGTCCTGTGTGCGTGCAACCACGCCCTTCAGACCACATGCGTTCGCGATGCCAGCGTAGGAAACGCCCTCGTCCAGCTCTGTGCCAACGAAGTTATCATCGAACCAAAGGGTTGAGTTACGCTTTTCCGCGCCCCACTGGTAGTTACGGAACACAACCTGTGTCATCGCAGGCCAGTCGCCGCGACCAATTGCTGTTAGCTCGTTTACCGCGATACCGAAAGCACCGTCGCCAGAAAAACCAACGACAGGCACGTCAGGGCAACCGATTTTTGCACCCGCAACCGCAGGCAGACCGTAGCCACAAGGACCAAACAGACCCGGTGCTAGATACTTACGACCCGTATCGAAATCAGGGTAGGCGTTACCGATCGCACAGTTGTTGCCGATGTCGGAAGAAATGATCGCTTCACGCGGCAGAGCCGCCTGAATGGCGCGCCATGCCATACGTGGTGACATCCACTCTGGCTTGGCCGCGCGTGCGCGTTGGTTCCACGTCGTGCCCGGATCGTCCTGTTCTTCGGTCATAGAGGTCAGTTCTTGTGCCCAAGCCGACTTCTTCTGCGCGATGTTGGCTTCACGCTCTTTACGACCTGCATCACCTGCATCGTCAGACAAATGCGCGAGAATACCGTTCGCAACTTTCGCAGCATCGCCAACGATCCCAACAGTGACCTTTTTGGTCAGACCGATGCGATCAGGGTTGATGTCGACCTGAATGATCTTTGCGTCTGCTGGCCAGTACTCCATACCATAACCCGGCAATGTAGAGAACGGGTTAAGACGTGTGCCAAGGCACAGAACCACGTCTGCGTCTTTGATCAATTCCATTCCTGCTTTGGACCCGTTGTAACCCAATGGACCTGCGAACAAGGGGTGTGAACCCGGAAACGCATCATTGTGCTGATAACCAACACAGACAGGTGCGCTTAGACGCTCTGCCAGAACCTTGGAGGCGTCGATGCCGCCTTTGGACAAAACAACGCCTGCGCCGTTCAAGATAACCGGGTTCTTGGCCGCTGACAAAATCGCTGCAGCTTCCGCAACAGAGTTTGTACCACCGGGGGATGCTTCGAATTCAATTGGATCCGGGATTTCGATGTCAACAACCTGTGTCCAGAAGTCGCGCGGAATGTTGATCTGTGCAGGACCGGACAGACGCTTTGCCTGTGAAATCACCCGCGTCAGAACCTCGACAACGCGGGACGGGTCACGCACTTCTTCTTGGTAGGCAACCATGTCTTCGAACAGTTTCATCTGCTCGACTTCTTGAAAACCGCCCTGACCGATGGTCTTGTTCGCCGCCTGAGGCGTGACAAGCAAAAGAGGCGTGTGGTTCCAGTAAGCGGTCTTTACGGCTGTCACGAAGTTTGTGATGCCGGGGCCGTTCTGAGCAATCATCATGCTCATCTTGCCAGTGGCGCGCGTATAGCCGTCTGCCATCATGCCGGCGCTGCCTTCGTGCGCGCAATCCCAGAACTTGATGCCCGCTTTCGGGAAAATATCCGAGATCGGCATCATAGCTGAACCGATGATCCCGAATGCGTGCTGAATACCGTGGCGTTGCAAGGACTTAACGAAAGCTTCTTCAGTGGTCATCTTCATGGATGCGCTCCTGGGCTGCAGTGTGGAATTAAAAAGAGCCCGCAAAAAGAGCAGGCGAATTGAGGCGACATTATTCAGCCCTAGAGATTCCAGTTAGGGCCAGTTGTCTAGATGGAATATGTCCAGTGAGAAATTTAATGAGATTTATTGTCTCATTAATTCATCAATTTTCTGCGCGATTCTGGCGACCCCTTCGGGGATGCGTTCGCGTGAAATCGAAGAATAGGCAAGCCGGTAATAATTCTTGGGTGCACTTCCTGCTTCAAAATAAGGATGCCCGGGCTCAATCAGAACACTTTGTGCGCGTAAAGCATCAGCCAGAACGTCTGTGTCTACGTTCTCGGGGGCCCGCATCCAGAAGCTCGACCCGCCAAAAACACCGCGGCCGGTTATGTCCAGCCCGTGCTGGTTTAAAGCATCTTCCATAAATTCACGGCGCTTTTTGTAGACCTTGCCCATCTTGCGCACCAAAGCGTCGTAATGCCCCAGCGATAAGAAATAGGCGGCAGTGCGCTGGATATGTCCAGGCGGGTGGCGCAGCACAGAGGCGCGAAGGGCACGCGCTTCGCGGATGAAAGGTTCTGATCCGACAAGATAGCCCAATCTAAGACCCGGAAAGATGGATTTGGAGAAACTGCCCACATACACAACGCGCCCATCTGCATCGAGCGACTTGAGCGCAGGCAACGGCGCACCAAGGAAAGACACCTCGAATTCGTAATCATCTTCAACGATGATTGCATCCAGCTCTTTGGCGCGCGCTAACAAGGCTTTGCGTCGTGCGTGCGGCATGGTGGACGAGGTCGGACATTGATGGCTTGGCGTGGCAAAGATGACGTCCGTATCGTCAGGGATCAGGTCAGGTTGCAACCCGTCTTTGTCCACAGGAACTGGCGACAGATTGCAACGCGCATGGGTCAAGATATCGCGCAGCGCATGATAACAAGGATCCTCAATCGCAGCAGCGCGGCGTTGGTTCAGCAGGATTTGTGCGGTGATCCAAAGCGCGTTTTGGGCACCGACGGTGATCAGGATTTCTTCAGGCCGCGCAACAATTCCGCGCCGTGGTAAAGTGTGGCGCGTAATAAACTCGATAAGCTGTGGGTCATCTTGATCGTAATAATCCGCAGTCAGCGCGGAAAAATCCCGCGCGCCCAAGGCTTGTAAGGCACACAGACGCCAATTGGCATGATCAAACAGGCTTTGATCCACCTGCCCATAGATGAAGGGATAGCGATACTTGGCCCAGTCCATCGGCTTAGACGGTGTCGAACCGCCCGTGAATTTCTGCCCGATCGCGCGCGACCAATCGACTGTTTCGGCTTTGTTTGTGGGCGGATCGAATTTGGGTGGCTCGGGTGCATTTTCTGACACGAAATAGCCCGAACGCCCGCGGCTGGTTAGATAATCATTCGACAGCAACTCGGTATAGGCCAGTGTCACGGTGATCCGACTGATCCCAAGGTGTGACGCAAGCTTGCGCGAAGACGGTAGCTTTTCTCCCTTAGCATACCGGCCTGACAGAATTCCCTGCGCGATCATCTGCTGAATTTGCGCCTGTAACGTCCCGTGCGAGTCGGGGTTGAGGAAGAATGTATCAATCGAAATAGCCATGCGTAACTCTAGTCTGGTCCTAAGTCGCGATGCAACTGGACTTATGGTGGTCAGAAAAAGATTGACCGAAGGATTTTTGTATACAATATGAATACAAAATAACCGTGAGTCGCCAAAACCATGTCTAAGAAAGACGCCTGCCTCGCTGATTTGAAAGCGCGCGTGCTCGCACTTGATCTAGCGCCGGGGGCCGCGCTTGATGAAGTGTCGCTCAGCGCGGCTTACGGTCTGTCGCGCACCCCCTTGCGCGAGGTCCTGCAACGCTTGGCAGGGGAAGGCTACATCAGCATCGAAGCGAACAGAGGTGCCGTCGTCTCCGCAATGGACGTCGCGGCGATGCGCCAATTCTTCCAAACCGCCCCCATCATCTACTGCGCCATTTCCCGTCTTGCCGCTGAAAACGCGACTCTTGCGCAATTGAGATCACTCAAAGCTGCACAGTTCGATTTCACCAAAGCCAAAGGCAAATTGGATGCAGGTGCCATGGCGCTTGCCAATCACCGCTTTCACGAGATCACCAGTGACATGTCCACAAATCCTTATCTCATCCCCGCAATGGGACGTTTGCTGATTGACCACACCCGCATGTCCCAACGCTTTTACCGCGGGGTGGCACCGCAAGATGGCGTGCGCATCAATCAATCTGCGCATCAGCATGACCTGTTGATCGATGCGATTGAACGCCGCAGCGCCGAAGAAGCCGTTGAAATAACTCTCGATCATTGGGCGCTAAGCCGTGACGAAATAGAACGCTACGTCTGGCCGGATCCTTTGCCAGATGACACCACACGCCGCACGACAGGAGACAGAACATGAAATTCGAAGGCATCTACACGCCTTTGGTGACGCCGTTTAATGACGACTTCACTCTGAACAAAGACGCTCTGGAACGCACCGTGGAATATCTGATCGACGCTGGCGTGCATGGCCTGATCGTGGCTGGTACCACTGGCGAATACTACGCGATGAGCATGAAAGAGCGCGTTTATATGATGGGCCTGTGCCGCGAATTGATCAAAGGTCGTTTGCCGATGATCGTCGGCACAGGTGCGATCCGCACGGAAGAAAGCATTGAATACGCGGTTCAGGCGCAAGCCAATGGCGCAGATGCTCTGCTGATCGCAACACCGCCCTACGCCTATCCAAACAGCCGCGAAATCGCGATGCACTGTCTGGCGATTGACCGCGCCGCAAACTTGCCTGCAATGCTCTATAACTACCCGGGCCGCATGTCGGTGAACATGGATGAAGAGGTGCTGGATCGTCTTGGCCGTTCGCCGAATTTCTGCGCGATCAAGGAAAGCTCGGGTGATATTAACCGCCTTCACATGCTTGCGCGCGACTACCCGCATATCCAGATGAGCTGCGGTATGGATGATCAAGCGCTTGAGTTCTTCGCATGGGGCGCGCGCTCTTGGGTCTGTGCGGGTTCAAACTTTGCCCCACATGCGCATATCGCGCTCTACCAAGCCTGTGCGGTTGAGGGCGACTTTACCAAAGGCCGCGCAATCATGTCGGCAATGTTGCCGCTGATGCGCGTATTAGAGCAGGGCGGAAAATTCGTGCAATGCATCAAGCACGGCCTCACCTTGCGCGGTATCCCAGCGGGTCCACCGCGGCGCCCTATGCTACCCCTGAACAAAGACGACAAACGCGAATTGGATCAAGTGATCCGCACGATGGATGCGGCGCTGGCCGCGATTGAAGGAGAAAGCGCATGAGCGATTTATTGACCCGCGCGGAATATGCCGCGATTGCCGATAGCATTGATTTCCCGCGCTCTGCCTTTATCGATGGCGGTTTTCGTACAGGCACTGGCGCGCCGCTGAAAACGCTGAACCCCGCGACAGGGGAAGAGATTTGCACAATTGCTGCGTGCGGTGCAGATGACGTGAACACCGCTGTTGCGAAGGCGCGCGAGGCGTTTGACGGGGGTGCGTGGCGCACCACACATCCTACACAGCGTAAGGACATCTTGATCCGTCTCGCCAAGCTGATGACGCGCAACAAGCGTGAGCTCGCGGTGATGGAAAGCCTTGAGAGCGGCAAGCCCATTGCCGATTGCGAGAACGTCGATATCCCCGAGGCAATTGCCACGATCAAATGGCATGCCGAAGCCATCGACAAAATCTACGATCAAACCAGCCCCACAGGGGATGATGCGATTTCAATGATCGTGCGCGAACCCATCGGCGTTGTCGCGGCGATCCTGCCATGGAACTTCCCGCTGCTGATGCTGGCATGGAAGATCGGCCCCGCTTTGGCAGCGGGCTGCTCCGTCATCGTGAAACCGGCCGAGCAAACCTCGCTTACTGCGCTGCGCATTGCCGAACTCGCCATGGAAGCCGGTCTGCCACGCGGCGTCTTGCAAGTGCTGCCGGGCGATGGTCCGTCAGTCGGCGAACCGCTTGGGATGCATATGGATGTGGACATGGTCAGCTTTACAGGCTCGACTGAAACGGGGCGGCGGTTCCTGCGCTATGCGGCTGATAGCAACCTTAAGAAGACTGTGCTCGAATGTGGTGGCAAGAACCCGGCTGTTGTCTTTGCCGATGCTGAACATCTCGGCCTCGTCGCGTCCCATGTAGTCAATGCGGCGTTCTGGAACATGGGCGAAAACTGCTCTGCCGCGTCGCGCCTGATCGTGCATGAAAGCGTCAAAGACGAACTTCTGACCCACATCACAGCACAAATGCGCGAATGGAAAACAGGCGATCCGCTTGACCCGCAAAACCACCTCGGTGCGCTGATTGATGCAGAGCATTGCAGCAAAGTTGCTGGATATCTCAAAGGGGATGCGTTGATCGGGGGCACGCAAGATGGACCCTATGTCATGCCCACAGTCTATGACATCGACAAAGATGATCCGCGCGCGCGTGAGGAAATTTTTGGCCCGATCCTTAGCGTTCTGACTGTTGCAAGCGACGAAGAAGCTATCGCGCTGGCCAATGATACTGACTACGGCCTTGCCGCCTCGGTCTTTACAGCCAATACCCGTCGCGCAATTCGTGCTGCGCGTGCGATCCGCGCAGGCACAGTGACTGTGAATTGCTATGGCGAAGGCGATATCGCGACGCCTTTTGGTGGCTACAAACAATCCGGCTTTGGCGGACGCGACAATGGTGTTCACGCCCACGATCAATACACCGAACTCAAGACAATCTGGATTGATCTGAGCGATCCCAATGACGCGGATGCATTGACATGAAGCGCATAGGCTTCATCGGCTCGGGTCATATTGCGGCCCCGATGGTGCGTTTCCTCGCGTCTAAAGGACATGAGGTCCTTGTATCAGAGCGCGGTGCAGACGTTGCGGCAGACCTTGCCGCGAGTGTCGGCGCGAAGGTCATGGCGAACCAAGCGGTTGTCGATAATTCTGACATTGTGTTTTTGTGCCTGCGCCCCGCGGTTTGGGAAAGCATCGTCAAGGATCTGAATTTTCGTGCAGAGCAGCAAGTCGTTTCAGTCATGGCGGATGTGTCTGTCGCGGCGCTTCTGGACGCGATTGCTCCAGCGACCGACATTTCGATTACGATCCCGATAGGCTTTTTGGAACGCGGTGGATGTCCTTTGCCTGCCTTCCCGAAAGCCGAGCCGCTTGCGAGCCTGTTCAGCCCTGAAAACCCTGTGATCCCGCTAAATGAAGAGGTGCAGATCGCAGATCATTTTGCCGCGTCTGCACTGCTTTCGGCGGCATTGACAGTGATGAAAGACGGCGTGGATTGGCTGGGTGAGCAAACCGGAAATCCAAACGGTGCAGATACATATGTTGCCGCGCTGGTCGCGGGTTTCATGCGCGATATCCCCAAAGACGGGCAGGGACGTATCTTAGAGGCGCGCTCTGCACTGGCCTCACCAAATACGCTGAACCGCGCGGTGGTTGATGCGATGGAGGCGGCGGATACCCGGTTGCTCATTCGCAACGTTTTGCAAGATTTGAGCGACAAGATGAAGGACGGATCATGAGCGTGGATGCTGTTGGAACCACACGCCGTGGACGCGGGGCCCGGCGCACCATCCGCCAAACGCGCGATGTGAAAATGCTACCCGCGTTGAAGCGTGGTATCCCGTTAACAGAACCGATGGACGCGGAACAAATTGCGCGCATTGATGAAGCGTCTATGGACATTCTGGAAGACGTCGGCGTGGTTTTTCGCGACGAGATCGCGTTAGAGGACTGGCGGCGTGTGGGCGCAGATGTGCGCGGTGAAACCGTGCATCTGGACCGCGCTTTGGTGCGCGAGTTGATCGCGAGCATCCCCGAAACCTTCACTTATCATGCACGCAATCCAGCCAACAACCTGCCCTTCGGCAAGGACCATTCGATCTTCGTGCCTATGACAGGCGCGCCCTATTTGCGCGATCTGGATGATATACGTCGTAACCCGACACTGGATGATCTGGCGAACTTTCACAAACTCAGCCACATGCTTCCCGCGATGCACTCAAGCGCACATCACATTGTGGAACCCTATGATCATCCGATCAGTCAGCGCCATTTACGCATCACTTATTCGTCGATGAAACATTCCGACAAGACGTTCATGGGGATGACCACCAGCCCGAAGAATGCTGAAGATGTGCTCGACATGGCGGCGATCCTGTTCGGGGAAGAGTTTCTTGAAACGCATCCTGTGGTGACGGGCAATTGCAACGGGAACTCGCCACTAGTGTGGGACGAAACGATGCTTGGCGCATTGCGTGCATTCTCAAGGCGCAATCAGCCGGTTTTGTGCTCGCCTTTCGTTTTGGGTGGGGCGAATACACCAGCATCAGTGGCGCCAACGGTGGCGCAGCTGAATGCCGAAGCATTGAGTGCGCTGGCCTATACACAAGTGATCCGCAAAGGCGCGCCAGCGATCTATGGGCATTATTTGAGCACCGTGTCGATGAAGTCCGGCGCACCAATGGCAGGCACGCCTGAAATCAGCTTGATGAACATGATGATCGGACAAATGGCGCGGTTCTACAGCGTGCCCTGGCGTACCTCAAATACGCTAGGCGGCGCGAAAACCTTTGACGCGCAAGCGGGCTATGAAAGTGCGACGACCTTGATGGCGGTGATGATGTCGGGTGCGAATTACATCTGGCATTCTGCGGGTTGGAACGAGGCAGGGATGCATTGTTCCATGGCGAAATTCGTGGTCGATGCCGAACAATGTGCGATGGCCTATCGCATGGCACAAGGTATCAACTGGGATGATTTTGCTGAAGGCTTAGCCGCCGTGCGCGACGTTGGTCCCGGAGGGCATTACTTGGGGCATCCGCATACTTTGGAGAATTTTCAACGCGCTTACTTCATGCCGGAATTGTTCGACAACAATTCAATCGAGCAGTGGCAGGCAGACGGCGCGGTCGAGATTAATGAACGTGCTTTGAGCCAAGTGCGCACGATGCTGGGCGAGTATGAAGAACCTAAGCTGGATGCAGGTGTGAACGAGGCGCTCTTGGATTATATAGCGCGGCGCGAGCGGGAAATCCCGGCTGCGGATGCGCTTAATCAAGAGTATTAACCTTTGGCCGACGGGCCCTTCGGGGAGAGTTTAAAAGCAAGATGAAGATTACGCGGTTTCCTTCAAATCCGGGCCCTGCGGCGTGGGATGCTATTCTGCCTGCGCGGGATGGTTTTGGCGCGCTTGAGACAGATGAAATCGTTGATTGGTTGGTGATTGGTGCGGGTTTTGCGGGACTCGCGGCCGCGCGGCGGTTGGCGCAGCTATGTCCTGACGACAAAATCACCGTGCTGGATGCGTTGCGCGTTGGTGACGGGCCAGCAGGGCGTAACACGGGGTTTATGATTGATCTACCGCATGATCTGGCCTCGTCGGATTATGGCGGTGATCTGGAAGCGGATCGCGCGACCATAGCGCACAATCGTTCGGCGATGTCTTTCGCGCGCGAAATGGTGCATGAATGGGACCTGCCCGATGAAGCGTTTCGCGAAGTAGGCAAGATTAACGGGGCGGCCGGTGCAAAGGGCATGGCGCATAATGCGCAATACGCCGCCCATCTGAGCAAACTAGGCGAGCCGAGCGAGTTGCTTGACGCCGCACAGATGCGCGAGATCACGGGAAGTACCTACTATCAAGGCGGGTTGTTCACCCCTGGAACAGTCATGTTGCAGCCCGCGCTTTTTGTGCGCGCTGTCGCTGCGAAACTGCGCTCTAACCGTGTGACGCTTTACGAGCAAAGTCCAGTGCGTTCGCTGGAACGTGTCGGTGGCATCTGGAACGCGCGTACAGACCGTGGTGCGGTCAAAGCGCCCAAGGTGATCCTAGCCGTGAACGGTCATGCGCAGAGTTTCGGGCAATTCAAGCGCCGTCTTGTGCATGTCTACACCTATGGATCGATGAGCAGTCCGATGGATGGTGAAACCGTGAAAAAGCTGGGCGGCGATCCCAATTGGGGCCTGACGCCCGCCGATCCTTTGGGCAGCACCGTGCGGCGTGTAAGCGGCACAGGTGGTGATCGTCTGATCGTGCGCAATCGCTTTACGTATGAGCCGTCAATGTCAGTCAGCCCCGCCAAGTTAAAGCGTATCTGGCGCACACACGATAAAAGCTTTGCAGCGCGATTTCCCCGGCTTGCAGGTGTTGAAATGGAGCATCGTTGGGGCGGTCATTTGTGTTTGTCGCTCAACAATGTGCCAGCCTTCGGCGAGGTTGAGGATGGGTTGTTCAGCGCGTGTTGCCAGAACGGACTGGGGACAGTGCAAGGGACGTTGGGCGGGATGATGGCAGCTGAAATGGCCTGCGGGCATCAGTCGGACATGCTGTGCGATATGCAAGCGCTGGACTTGCCCCAAAAACTGCCGCCAGCGCCGCTTGCCACAATCGGCGCGCGTGCGCGTCTGATCTGGGGTGAAAAGAAAGCGGGGGCGGAACTCTAAGCTCCGCCCCCTTATTAAGGATTGTTGTGTGGAAGGTTTAAACCTTCCCTTTCCATGGGACGAGCCAAGTCTCCAAAGCGCGCACACCCACGTCGATCAAAAAGCCGATGATACCGATCAAGATGATGCCCACCAGAACGATATCCGTTAACTGGAACTTGGAGGCGACAACAATCATTTTGCCAAGACCAACCTCGGCCGCAACAAGCTCTGCCGCCACAACTGTACCCCAGCACACGCCCATCGCAACGCGCGCGCCTGTGAAGATCTCAGGCAAAGAGTTCGGCACAATGACCTTGGTCAGGATCTGCCACTTGGATGCCCCAAGCGAATAGGCCGCATGTACCTTGGCAATCGCAACACCGGACACACCAGAGCGTGCTGCGATAATCATGATCCAAAGGGCAGCAAGAAACAGCAAGATCACTTTGGATGTTTCGCCAATGCCAAACCAGATGATCATCAGGGGGATCAAAGCAAGCGGTGGAACCGGACGCATGAACTCCACGATTGGATCAAACCAGCCGCGTGACCAGTTTGTCAGACCCATCGCATAGCCCAAAGGAATTCCGACAAGCGACCCGAGCAAGAACCCCCAGAGAACCCGAGAGACGGATTTCCATGTGTGCTCCCACAAAGTGAAGTCTTGATAGCCTTCTTTGTTGAGGCGGATGAAACGCTCCATCACGACTTCAGGGGCAGGCAGATAAAGACGCGCCATTCGCAAACCAGTGGCTGGTGCAAATGTGGGTGTGCCTTTGTCGGTCAGCCCGACCATACCCTCTGGGGTTTTGATCTTTTCGCCCGGGGCGATAGCTTGGCCATTGATCGCTGTGATCTTGGAGCCGTCTTTCTTGGATGCCTCGTCGTTCTTCCAAACGTCGATTACTTTAAAGCTATAACGCGCAGCGGTCAGCGTGTCGTTCTTGGCGAACCCATCGCCAGGCTCAACTTCGGCGGCAGCAGGTTCACGACCTGGATTGCCATCTTCATCAACAGTTTGCTGAATGTCTTCGCGATACACACGTATTGTCACTGTGGCGTCGTCTGACGTGCCATCCTCAAGGGTGGCTGTATAGGTAAACGTCGCATCTCCTTGAAACGGGCCGGGCAGTTTGGGCAACGGGATTGCTGAGTTTGTGAACGCTACCCAAAGCCAGAACACAGTCGCCACCGAAATAATCGAAGCGACGCGGTTGGCTTTGACGGCGCTTTCATCACCAAAGGTTACAGTCTTGAGTGAGTTGAACCCGTCACGCTGGAAATATTTGGTAAGCAGTCGCGACAAGACCAGATAGCTGCCAAAGAAAGCAACAAGATAGAGTGAGAAAATTAATAGACCGCTCATGATGCGTCCTCCGTCCGGCCCATGATTTCTTCTTCCATGCTCCAGATCATTTCGAGAATTTCTTCGCGTGTGCTGCTGTAATCAGCATGTTTCTTCACTTCGCGCAAATCATTGCCAACGCCAAGATCGGCAAATGGCAAACGGTACTCTTTGTGAACGCGACCTGGACGCGGGGCCATAACCAACAAACGCTCGCCCAAAAGCAGCGCTTCTTCGACAGAGTGGGTGATCAGAATGATCGTCTTACCCGTCTCTCGCCACAGATCAAGTACCAGACCTTGCATCTTTTCGCGCGTCAAAGCGTCCAAAGCGCCAAGCGGTTCGTCCATCAAGATCACATCGGGGTCATTGGCCAAGCAACGGGCCAAAGCCACACGTTGCTGCATGCCGCCTGATAGCTCGTAGATCGCTTTCTCTTTAAAGTCGCCCAAACCGACGACTTCAAGAAGATGTTCAACTTTCTCTTTGCTTTCCGCGCGGCTGACACCTGCCATGTCGGGGCCGAAGCTGACGTTTTCACGCACCGTCATCCATTCGAACAAAGCGCCCTGCTGGAAAACCATGCCACGATCGGCGCTGGGTCCAACGACCTTCTTTTCATTCAGAATGATGTTGCCTTCGGTCGGGGCAAGGAAACCGGCCACGATGTTCAAAAGCGTGGTCTTGCCGCAACCTGACGGTCCAAGCACGCTCATCAGCTCGCCGGATTTAATATCTAGGGATACGTTTTGCAGCGCTTGCACATGCCCGCCATTGGGCAACTCAAAACGCATGGAAACATTGTCAATTTGAAGTCCAGACATCTGTTCCTCTCCGCCCCTTAACGGAGCTGCTATCTAGGTAAAATGAAGGCGGGTACTTTGTTCAAATACCCGCCTCACATTGTTTAAGTCTTACTTGATTGCTTCAAGTGGACCTGTGTTTACGTTGTCGGCATAAGACTCTTTAGCCGCGTCGATAGAACCGGCAGCCACGAAGACGTCTGCAACGCCTTTCATGAAGTCCTGAGCGGTGCCACCAAGCCATGCGTCGGACAGCTGGCCAGCAACGTCTGGGAACTCAAACGTGGACAGGCTGGAAGCTGCATCTGCTTCGGACATACCCGCGTCTTTTGCGATCACTGGCAACATCTTCGCCTGGTTTGCTTCATCAGCCCACATCGCGTTTGCGTCTGCTGTGACTTTCAAGAATTTCGCAACCATGTCGGAATTTTCAGCAACGAAGGATGTTGGCGCTGTTGTTGCGTCAAATACCAGGATGCCCAGTTCCATTTTCTCTGCGCCAGTCAAAAGAATGTTGCCGCTCTCTTTCATACGCTTAAGAGCACCGCCCCAACCGCAGGCCATGTCGACAGACCCTTGCGCCAAAGCCGCTTGGCCTTCCGCAGGTGCCATGTCCACAACTGTGAGGCTTGCAACGTCAACGCCAAAGTGGCTCATCTGCTTCAAGAAACCGTAGTGTGCCGCTGTACCAAGTGGAACCGCAACTCTCTTGCCAGCCAATTCAGCCGCAGAATCTTTGTCGATCTCAAGCGCGGCGGCAACAACACAGTTGTCGTTATCAGCGTAGGAAACCGCAACGTCGACAACCTGAAGGTCTTGACCGGCAGATGTTGCAACAACGAAGGGCGGGATGCCTTGGGAAACGGACAACTGAACATCGCCAGATGCCATCGCTGCGGACATTGCGGTGCCTGTGTCGAAGGCAACCCACTTTACTTCTGTGCCAAGCGCTTCGTCATACATGCCTTCAGCTTTTGCGAACTGGAATGGCATTGGCCACTCTAGGAAATAGCCAACTGTCAGGCCGCCATGACCGTCTGCCATTGCTTGCGCGCCGGACAGCATTGCAACGCCTGCTACAGCGCTCATGAGTTTGGTTTTAAGTGTCATTTAGTCTTCTCCCGTTGGTGCACCCGAAAGTGCTAGGTCCGGCCATTTTGCCGGTTGGATTAGAATCCCGCCCGAGGGCAAGGTCTTGCGTCGCTCAAATCAACGCAAAACGTGATGTCATGCAAATTGTTTTTGCATTCGTGCACCCGCAACAAGCCACGTTTCTTAATCTCGGGCAACTCACAAATTTGAAAATTGGCTTGGAATTCAGAAAGATATCCTCTGATTTGATCAAAATTTAATCTGCCTTGCATGAATTTGGACCTAAATAGGGAAATGAACTGGCCCTATCAGAGACTCATCTTTGCGTATGAGTTGCACCTATCACACTCCCGATAAAACGGGAGATATATGCTCGCCGCAAAGTCAGGCGATATTTACAAGGGTTAATACAATGGACGGTACATTCAAAGACAATGACTACTCCAAAATCGTAGACGCTGATCGTGCGCACGTCTGGCACCATTTGATCCAGCACAAAGGGTTCGAGACCGGCGAGCCTCGCATCATTATCGAAGGCAAAGACATGAAGGTCTGGGACCAGCATGGCAAAGAGCATATTGATGCCGTCTCTGGTGGTGTGTGGACTGTGAACGTCGGCTATGGTCGCGAAAGCATTGCAAACGCTGTGCGTGACCAGCTGGTGAAGATGAACTTCTTTGGCGGCACAACCGGCTCTATTCCAGGTGCGATTTTCGCGGAAAAACTGATCTCCAAGATGCCCGGTATGAGCCGCGTCTACTACGCGAACTCTGGGTCTGAAGCCAACGAGAAAGGCTTCAAAATCGTCCGTCAAATCGCGCACAAGCGCTATGGCGGCAAGAAGCACAAGATCCTGTATCGTGATCGCGACTACCACGGCTCTACCCTTGCGACCATGTCCGCAGGCGGTCAGGACGAGCGCAACGCGCAATACGGCCCCTTCGCCCCCGGTTTCATCCGCGTTCCGCATTGCATGGAATACCGCAAGCATGAACAGGACGGCGCGCCAGAAGAGAACTATGGCGTTTGGGCAGCTAATCAGATTGAAGAAGTCATTCTGCGCGAAGGTGCTGACACAATCGGTGCGCTTTGCCTTGAGCCTGTGACAGCTGGCGGCGGTGTCATCACCCCTCCGGAAGGCTATTGGGAGCGCGTTCAGGAAATCTGCAAAAAGTATGATATCTTGCTACACATCGACGAAGTCGTTTGCGGCGTGGGTCGTACAGGTGTTTGGTTCGGTTATCAAAACTACGGCATCAAACCGGACATCGTCACAATGGCAAAAGGTGTGGCGTCCGGTTACGCCGCAATCTCTTGCTGTGTGACGACGGAAGAAGTCTTTGACATGTTCAAAGACGATTCATCTGATCCGCTGAACTACTTCCGCGATATTTCTACCTTTGGTGGCTGTACTGCGGGACCTGCTGCGGCAATCGAAAACATGCGCATCATAGAGGACGAAAACCTCATGGCCAATACCCTTACCATGGGCGAGCGGATGATGAACAACCTTCACACTTTGGCTGAAAAGCACGCCGTTATCGGTGATGTGCGCGGTAAAGGTCTGTTCATCGGGGCCGAACTGGTTTCGGATCGCGACACCAAAGAAGCGATGAACGAGAAAATGGTTGGCGCAGTTGTTGCCGATTGTATGGCGCAAGGCGTTATCATCGGGGCTACGAACCGTTCAATCCCGGGCAAGAACAACACGCTGTGCTTTTCGCCTGCCTTGATCGCGACCGCGGATGATATCGATCATATCACAGATGCGGTTGACCAAGCCTTGGGGCGCGTCTTCAGTTAACCCGAAACCTGTAAGACATGCAAAACGCCGTTGGATCAAATGTCCGGCGGCGTTTTTCGTCGTTAGTGTCGCAGTCACGTACCTCTGCGTTGACCTGAACGCAGCGCTTAACATACGCTAGCGTAGGGAATCGTGAGCGAGGGCCGGTAAGTGGCACAAGTCAAATCTACATCTCTACCAGAATCCGCACATCTTAACGTGTATGAGCAACACGCAGGCGTCTATGCAGACTGCTTCAGTACCGAACTGCCAAAGGGCATTTCCTGAGAAAGTTTTATCAATGCGTTTTTCAACACTTGGCTGTTTCGCCTAGAGCGAGTCATCTTGGCGATCTTTGCTAGAAAGCCTTCAACGAGAGCCGATATCGCTGAACTTGCGACTGGCTCATCCAATACAATGGCCGCGTGGCAGGTAGAACGTCGTGACAGCGATCAAATTCTGCTCGAAGTGCCGCATACGCCGATCCGTACTTGGCTAATGCGCACAGGGACAGCCGACGCGACTCAGCTCTATTTCGGCAGCGCTATTCTACCTCATGGATTTGACAGAAACGGCAATCCGAAGATGCCATTTCTGTTCCAGGCGCTTCTTGGTTTTCACAAACTTTATGCCCACGCGTTGCTTTATTGGGCCAAGCGCGCGCTTCGTTAGATCTTGCGCGCCACAACATAACGGGCGGGCGGGTCCACGGGATGATTGCCACATTCCACAATCTCGAAACCAGCCGCCTCGATCATCTGATCATAGGCGCTGACGCTAAAGGATTGCACAAAAGGCGCTTTTCCTAGTTTTTGGCCCAAGGGAACCAGCTTCATCAAAAGTCTTATTTTCCAACCCGCATCGCGCAAACAAGGCGTCTTCGTAATCAACAAACCACCCGGGCGCAAAGCGGCATGAGCCGCATCCAATGTCGCCGGAATATCGCGTAACAAATGCAGTAGGTTAAACGCCATAACCGCATCCAACCCCTCATGCACACGAATCCCGTCTAGGGCAGGGTGCGATTCAAAGCTCAGATTGGGCAGGCTGGTCTGCGCCACTTTGCGCCGTGCGATCTTGATCATTTCATCAGAAATGTCAGTGCCATGATAGGTCTCGACACTTTCAGCCAGCAACAAGGCCGTTGATCCTGTGCCGCATCCAATCTCTAACACAGTGTCCGCACTGCGCAGATGAGACCGTGTCCGTTCCAGCGTGTAGGTATAGGCATCCATATCACGGATCGGATCACGCGCGTATTTCTCAGCGGCACCGTCCCAAAATTTAGCATCTTCAATCATCGCTATCTCCTTTCCTCCACCTTAAAGTATGCATGTATTATATAGGAATTGCCGAATTTTGTTGTTGTGTTATGCATTAACGCATGAATTGGCAGGCGATCTCATATGACTGGAACCAAACACGCGCGTTTCTGGCCGTCGTGGAAGAAGGGTCGCTGTCCTCGGCCGCACGGGTCTTAAACCAGACCCAACCTACAATCGGACGTCAGATTTCAGCACTGGAAGCCGCGCTAGGCGTCACCTTGTTCGAACGCGCGGGACGTTCTTTGATTGTCACGCGCACGGGCTTGGATTTGGCCGAACACGTCCGCGCTATGGCCGATGCCGCAGGACGCATTTCTATGCTTGCTTCGGGTCAGTCGCAAACCATCGAAGGGGTGGTGCGCATCGCCGCCTCGGAACTCTTCGCGGCTTATTTATTACCACCGATCTTAGCAAAACTGCGCAGCGTCGCCCCGAAAATCGACATAGACATCGTGGCCAGCAATTCCATTAGCGACCTTTTGCAGCGCGAAGCAGATGTAGCTGTGCGCAATGTGCGCCCCGAACAGCCAGACCTGATTGCACGCCTCGTTCATGAATCGAGCGGGCGCTACTACGCCTCTAAATCCTATCTCAGAAAACGCGGATGGCCCAAATCTATCGCAGATTTCCCGGACCATGATTTTGTGGGGTTTAGCGATGCTGATCAAATGATTGGCCACTACCGCCAACTCGGTGTTGAACTCGAAACACGGCATTTCAGAATTGGCTCAAGCAACAGTCTCGTTGCGTGGGAACTGGTAAAACAAGGTTTTGGAATTGCACCAATGTCGGTTGATGTTGCGCGACACGCACCTGATCTTGAAACGCTTTTCCCCGACAGTGACGCGCTGACTTTCCCAACATGGCTGGTCACGCACCGTGAACTTCACACGTCACGCAGGATTAGATTGGTATTTGATTTGCTAGCGCAAGAATTGCCCAAGCACATGGCTTGACCGCACACCTGCGCCATCGCAGCATGGCATATGTCCAACGCCCCAATTTACAACATTGATTCCTCCAAATTTTGGGTTGATCCCTATCCCGATTTAGCCGTTTTGCGCGCCAAGATGCCGATCGCCTATGTGCCCGAACTTGGCGCGACCTTGCTGACCAAGCGCGACGATATTTTTCGACAGGAAAAGCGCACGGATGTGTTTAGCTCGTTACAGCCCGGGGGGTTGATGACGACTTTGATGGGCGAAAACATGATGCGCAAGGATGGGGCTGCACATCAGGCTGAACGTAAAATGATCTTTCCCAGCGTGTCACCCCGCACTGTGCGTGATGTGTGGAAAGCCCAGTTTGAAAGCGCGACAAACGCGATCTTGGACCGCCTAGGCACCATGACCATCGGTGATCTTGTCCGCGACTTTGCCATGCCTGTTTCTGCGGAAGCACTGAAATCCATCACTGGTCTCACCAATATGCATTTCGCTGAAATGGACCGCGTCAGCCAAGGCATGATCGACGGATGTGCCAATTATGCTGGCGACCCTGAGGTCGAGGCGAATTGCAATGATTGCACCGCCTCCATCGACGCCCACATAGACGCGCAAATTCCGATCTTGCAGGCCAGTCCTGACCTGTCCTTGCTGTCGGTGTCGATGAAAGCGGGCATGCCAATGGACCAAATTCGTGCGAACATCAAACTTGCCATTTCGGGCGGTCAGAATGAGCCCCGCGATGCGATTGCAGGGGCCATTGCCACGCTCTTGGAACATCCTGAACAATTGCAAATGGCACTAAAGGGCGAAATCACATGGCTGCAAGTGTTCGAAGAATACGCGCGTTGGATGTCGCCTATCGGCATGTCCCCGCGCCGTATCGCGCGCCAAGACACCATCAACGACGTCACCTTTGAACCAGAGGATCGCGCATTTTTGATGTTTGGCTCTGGCAATCGCGATGAAGACATTTTCGCCAGTCCCGATCAATTCGACGCCACACGCGACACGACCAAGGCCATCTCTTTCGGCGCAGGTCCGCATTTCTGTGCAGGCGCATGGGCGTCACGCTGCATGATCGCAGAGGTGGCTTTGCCCATGTTCTTCGCGCGTCTGAAAGATATCGAATTGCGCGAACCCGTCGCCTATCGCGGCTGGGCGTTTCGTGGGCCACTCAAGGTTCAAGCGAACTGGTTGGTACAATAAAACGATTTGCACAGACCACATTCTGAAGTAGCGATAGGGCATGAGCTTTGACCTACTCCTTGCGCTGACTTTGTTCGCCTTCGTGTCCTCGATCACTCCGGGACCAAACAATCTTATGCTAATGGCCTCTGGTGCAAATTTCGGCTTTCGTCGCACGATCCCGCATATGCTTGGGGTCGGCATCGGCTTTACGGTGATGATCGTTCTGGTTGGCGTTGGCTTGGTGCAGATCTTTGATCTTTATCCGATCTCGCATCAAATTCTGAAAGTGGTCAGCGTTATCTACTTGCTCTGGCTCGCGTGGAAAATCGCCAATGCCGCGGCCCCCGAAGGCGATGTGCAAAGCGAGAGTAGCCCTATCACCTTTATTCAGGCGGCGTTGTTCCAATGGGTGAATCCCAAAGCATGGACCATGGCGCTGACCGCAATCTCTGCCTACACGCCAACTCAAACCCTGACTTCAGTTCTGCTGGTTGCGCTTGTGTTCGGCATCGTGAATCTGCCCAACGTGTCAGTCTGGACAGTCCTAGGCGAACAAATGGCGCGCTTTCTCACAAGTGCTGCAAGATTGCGCGCGTTCAACTGGCTTATGGCGATCTTGCTTGTCGCCTCGCTTTATCCGGTAGTATTGGCCTGAAGCGGGACGTAGATCTGCGTCAATAAATCTGCAGGGGCTGTGTCCATGGGCGAATTCAAATAAACCTCATAACTTGGTTGATCCGCAGGCAGTCGGCCAGATTTCAGCAACCATTGCCCATAAAGCCACTCTTAGGCGTGTTGCAGACCTGAATATGCCCCTTTCATCACCAGAACCGCGCTTTCCCCGCCCGGGATCATGACCTCTTCCAAACCCTCTGGCACCACCAAATCTGTCGCCAACTCCACAGCCGCATGAGAACGCAACTCCGCCTCAGGCACTGTCGAGGGATCGTCATAATATATCCCGACCATTCCGCGCGCATGGCCCCAAAGATTATGCGCCGTAAAGACGGCGGCCACCTTTTCATAGCTTTTGCTGAGCCCGTTATAGGCACCAACATGCGCCATCGCAGCCAGCCGCCGTTTCGGCGCGGTCTCAATTTTCACATCATACATATCAAGCTTTCCTGCTTTTCTGGTTAAGGTTAGGACATGCTGCGCTTGGGCGTCGCGAATTTCCAAAGGCTTGGCATCAAACACCTCGCGAAAGGCGCGGGTGAAACTTTGCGTGTTGTTATACCCGACTTCGCGCGCGATTTTTGCCAAGGGCCAGTCGGTCTGCACCAACCAGAACGCCGCGCGGTGCATACGCACACGTCGCACGATCTGCGCACAACTTTCCCCTGTCAAAGCAGAAAAACCCTATGCCAATGAAACCGCGACTTTGCAGCGACATCCGCGAGAGCATCCAACGATAGATCAGCGCTTGGGTTGGAATAGATGTAATCTATCACCCGTGAGATGCGCTTATCATAACTGTGCTGGTTCATGTCTGAAGTCCTCGTGAATGCTGTTCCAGCAATACGCAAAGCAGATGGACTGATCTTGCTTTATTGCATCTGACCCAGAGGCGCGCCATATAAGCATGAAGAATTCAGTAAGTGAGCGTGCCCCATGAACTATCTCGATTTCGAAAAACCACTGGCAGAAATTGAAGGCAAAGCGGAAGAGCTGCGCGCAATGGCACGCGCGAATGAAGAAGCTAAGGTAGAAGACGAAGCCGCAGCGCTGGATCAAAAAGCCGCTGATTTGCTGGTCGAACTTTATGCAAGCCTAACGCCTTGGCGCAAATGCCAAGTCGCGCGTCACCCCGAACGCCCCCATTGCGCGGATTATTTGTCTTCGATCTTTACAGATTATACGCCCCTCGCAGGGGATCGCGGTTTTGCAGACGATCATGCGGTCATGGGTGGTCTTGCCCGTTTCAAAGATCGCCCGGTCGTGGTGATTGGTCAGGACAAAGGCAACGACACAGCCACGCGGATCGAACGTAATTTCGGCATGGCCCGCCCCGAAGGTTACCGTAAAGCGATCCGCCTGATGGAAATGGCCAGCAAGTTTAACCTGCCTGTCGTGACGCTGGTGGACACCCCCGGCGCATACCCCGGCAAAGGTGCCGAAGAGCGCGGGCAATCCGAAGCCATCGCGCGCTCGACCGAGATGTGTTTGCAGATTGGCGTTCCCTTGGTCAGCGTCATCATTGGCGAAGGCGGATCTGGCGGTGCGGTAGCATTCGCGACCGCGAATAAATTGGCGATGCTAGAGCATTCTGTTTATTCAGTGATTTCGCCGGAAGGCTGCGCGTCGATCCTTTGGAAAGACAGCGATAAAATGCGCGAAGCGGCGGAAGCCCTGCGTCTGACCGCGCAAGATTTGCAGAAATTGGGTGTGGTAGATCGCATCGTGGACGAGCCTTCAGGCGGCGCACACCGCGACCGCGCGGCGACAATGGACGCGGTCAGCAACACGATTGGCGCGATGCTGGATGACTTGCAAGGCATGGACGGCAGAGCGTTGATCCAAGCGCGCCGCGAAAAGTTCTTGGCGATGGGATCTAAAGGTTTGGCGGCTTAAGTTATTGGCGAGGTTCGACGCTTTTGAATTTAGTAGAACATTTAGCAATGATGTGGCAGCGGCTTTTACTTGTTTGGAAGAATGAGATATTTCTTTTTCGAAGGCCTTACTCCTGATAGCCTCGGCGAGTGTTTTGTCCCCGCGTTTGTTACTGTGGTTTTCGCTTTGGGCGGAATTTTGACGATTGACTTACTAGCTAGGTAGGATCTTGGTCGGCTTAGTTCAAATTCCTTGAATAGGAAGCCAACTCTCAAACCTCATACGTCGGATGAAAGGTCCCCGCAGGTGAAAGCGTAAATATCTCGCAACCATCTTCAGTCACACCGATGGAATGCTCGAACTGCGCCGAGAGGGATTTATCCCGCGTCACGGCGGTCCAGTCATCGGCCAGCACCTTGGTCTCAGGACGGCCCAAATTCACCATCGGCTCAATCGTAAAGAACATGCCCGGTTCCAGAACAGCACCCGTGCCTGGCCGTCCATAATGCACAACATTGGGCGGCGCGTGGAACACGCGGCCCAGACCATGCCCGCAAAAGTCGCGCACGACGGACATGCGGTGGCCCTCGACGTAGGTCTGGATAGCAGCGCCAATATCGCCGAACGTATTGCCCGGTTTCACCGCTTCGATACCCTTGAACAAAGCATCATGCGTGACTTGCAACAAACGCTCGGTTTTACGCGACAGCTTGCCCGCCACATACATGCGCGACGTGTCGCCGAACCAACCGTCGACAATAACAGTGACGTCGATGTTCAAAATATCGCCGTCTTTCAGCTTCTTATCTCCGGGGATGCCGTGGCAGACCACATGGTTTACCGAAATACAGCTTGCGTGTTTGTAGCCCTTATAGCCAATCGTAGCAGAGGTCGCACCGGCCGCCGTCACACGATCCTCGATAAACTTATCAATAACACCCGTCGTTTGACCGACCGTGACCAGTTCAGCGACCTCGTCCAAGATTTGCGCCGCCAGTTTGCCAGCCGCTGCCATGCCCGCAAAGTCCGCGTCCTCATAGATGCGAATGCCTTCTTTGGTCATGCGGCCTTTAGATCCGATCATGGGATGCTCCTTGGTGATTTGCTTGAGGCCTATGTAATTGGGAATGAGGCGGGGTTCTAGGGGGTGGGCAGAATTGTCAGAGGTTCCCCAACCCAAACACCCTCTGGCGTGATCTTCGTCCCCAGACACATCACCTGGACCCCAGCTCCGCGCGCATCCGCAAATGCCTGCGCGTAGGTCGGGTCAATATCCCCTGCCAAAGTCATCTCCGTGCAATCTGTCCGCTGCACCAGATAAAGCATAACCGCGCGATGTCCTTCATCCACCATTGCGGACAACTCTGCCAAATGCTTCGCCCCGCGTTTGGTGACGCTATCGGGGAACTCTGCAAGACCAGCGCACCTACACAACGTCACGCTTTTCACCTCGATATAGGTATCCTGTCCGCCACCCTGCAAAAGGAAGTCAATGCGACTGTTCTCGCCGTATTTCACCTCTGGCCGGACCACATCGTAATCACCCAAACCCGCAACCTCATGCGTCTCTAACGCCGCCTTCAAGGCGCGGTTGGGCACAGAGGTATCCACCCCCGTGAAATGCCCATTCTCGTGATCGACCAAACGCCAGCCATATTTCAGCTTTTTCTTCGGGTCATCATTCGGCTCCAGCCATATCTTCATGCCCTCATCCGCCAGCCCCATCATCGAACCGGGGTTGGCGCAATGGGCGGTGATCTCGCGGCCATCCTCCAGCCGCGCATCGGCAAGAAAGCGTTTGTAGCGACGTATTAGCCTAGCTGGCACGAGAGGGGTTTGAAAGCGCATGACGCAAGGCCTATACCACAAGAAAGCACCCATCAAGGAGAGCCGAGAATGCCCAACCCTACAGCCGCCATGTTGGTGATTGGCGATGAAATCCTCTCAGGTCGCACGCTTGATTCAAATACGAACCATCTGGCTAAGGAATTGACCGCCCATGGGATCGACCTGCGCGAAGTGCGTGTGGTTAGTGACGATGCACCCGCGATTGTTGCGGCAGTGAAAGCTTTGTCAGAAGCGTTTGAACATGTGTTCACCAGTGGCGGTATTGGCCCGACCCATGATGATATTACGGCCGATTGCATCGCGTTGGCCTTTGGTGCCCATATCGACGTGCGCGAAGATGCGCGCGCGCTTTTGGCCGCGCATTATGAACGCCAAGGCAGCGAATTGAATGAAGCCCGTTTGCGTATGGCGCGCATCCCGGACGGGGCGATATTGATCGACAATCCGGTATCTGTTGCGCCGGGTTTCATTCTTGAAAACGTGCATGTCATGGCGGGTGTTCCATCCGTGTTCAAAGCGATGGTCGCAAGCGTGTTGCCGACGCTTACAGGTGGCGCACCTCTGCTAAGCCAAAGCCTGCGCATTGATCGCGGAGAAGGGGATATTGCGGGACCACTGGGTAAATTGGCACAGGATTACCCCGAACTCTCTATCGGATCCTACCCGTTTCAAAAGGATGGTAAATACGGCTCTAATATCGTGATCCGTGGACATGATGCGTCGCAAATCGACTCGGCTATTGCGCGCCTTGCTTTGGAGATGTCTGCGTGACGACCTTGCCAAGTATCGAAACCCTTTACGACGTTTGCGCCGCGACGTGGCCTGCGGCTGTTGAGACGCGGGTTGGGCCTTGGACAATCCGTGATGGCCAAGGCGGCGGCCAGCGTGTGTCAGCCACAACCGCTGACGGTGCATTCGGTGTAAGCGATCTGGCAAGCGCAGAGGTGGCGATGCAGAAGCTTGGGCAGCCAAATCTGTTCATGGTGCGTGACGGGGAAACAGAACTTGACGAAATGCTTCAAAACAACGGCTACGCGATCAAAGATCCGGTCAACTTCTACACATGCCCCATCACACAGCTTACGGACGTTGAGATCCCGCGCGTCACGGCCTTCACTATTTGGGAACCCTTGCAAATCATGCACGACATTTGGGCGAAAGGGGGCATCAATGCTGCACGCTTTGGCGTGATGCAACGGGCCCAATGTCCTAAAACGGCCTTGCTGGGGCGGTGGAATGATCAACCTGCTGGAACCGGATATGTCGCGATCTATGAAGGTGTCGCTATGGTTCACGCGCTGGAAATTCTGGAACACCAACGCGGGATGGGGGTCGGCAAATGGATGATGCGCCGCGCCGCTGTCTGGGCCGAAACGCAGGGCGCAGCCCATATGTCCGTAATCTGCACACGAGAAAATGACGCAGCGAACGGGCTTTACACCTCGCTTGGGATGACGCTGACTGGTAGGTATCACTACCGTATCAAGCTTGATTGAAGGACATTTCAGATGAGCAAACCAACCGCCCTTGATCTGCCCATGGTCGACCCGCTTCCCGCACCCACGCAGAAGTATTTCGACATTTGCCAGGACAAGCTGGGGATGATCCCGAATGTGCTGCAAGCGCATGCATTCGATATCGACAAACTCAATGCGTTTACGGGGCTTTATAACGATCTGATGCTGGGCGACAGCGGTCTGAGCAAGCTTGAGCGCGAAATGATCGCAGTTGTCACCTCGTCGATCAACAAATGCTTCTACTGCCTAACAGCCCATGGCGCGGCGGTACGGCAATTGTCGGGTGATCCAAAGCTGGGTGAAATGCTGGTGATGAACTGGCGCGTCGCTGATCTGGATGCACGCCAACGCGCAATGTTGTTGTTTGCAGAGCATGTCACCAAAGAAAGCCACTCGATCGAGGAAAGTGACCGCCAAGCCCTGCGCGACGTGGGGTTCAGCGATCGTGATATTTGGGACATCGCTAATGTGACGGCGTTTTATAACATGTCCAACCGCGTGGCGAGCGCGATAGATATGCGTCCCAACGACGAATATCACGCGCAACACAGATGACCCTACGCGCGTTTATTTTTCTTGTTCTAGGCCTTTTGCCCAGTATTGCGTCTGCGGTTGAGCTGACCTTGCCCGGGTCTGCACGCCAAACGGCGGGGCAGGACTTGGGCTTTGATAGCTATGCGCTGCCAATCGCCAAGTTTGACGGAACCGACATTCCCGCGCGCATCTTTGAGGGCTTTGTTACCCGTCAGGCGTGGCGTCTCGAAGGGGGCGGGGTCACGCCGCTTCAGCTTTTGTTGCCGTTGCGCGACGAGTTGAAAGCGAATGGCTATGCATTGATTTTCGAATGTGCCGCGCGCGCCTGTGGCGGGTTTGACTTCCGCTTTGGCACTGATGTGATTGATGCGCCCGACATGTATGTAGCGCTGGATGATTTCCGTTTTGTCTCTGCGATCAAAGGCCAAGCAGACGCACCCAAGGCTGCGATGTCATTGCTTATTTCGCGCAGCGCAGCTGCATCCTACATCCAGATCATTCAAATCGCGGTAGATAAATCGGCCGACATCAAAGTGTCCAAAGGGGATGAAATCGTCGCCAGCACGCAAGGCACGGGAACGCCCACAGCGACTGGAAGCACTGCACAGCAGCTTGATCGTGTCGGGCATGTCATTCTAAGTGACCTCACGTTTCAAACGGGGTCTTCCAAGCTGGGCGCAGGGCCATTTGCCTCGCTCCAGAAAATCGCCGAGTATTTACAACAGAACCCCGAACGCCGCATCGCATTGGTTGGGCACACAGATGCTGAGGGAAGCCTTGAGGGTAATATTGCCCTGTCAAAACGTCGTGCAAGCTCTGTGCGAAGCCGCTTGATTGAAACCTACGGTATGACAGCCGATCAACTGTCCGCGCAAGGGGTCGGCTTTTTATCACCTGTGGCCAGCAATCTGAATGCCGCAGGACGCACCGCCAATCGACGTGTAGAAGCTGTTTTGATTTCGACCGACTAACTTGCCTGTATCGTAAGCACCCAAAGAAAGAATACTTAAATGTCAAACACTTCTGCACACCCCGGCGAGCCACATTATGTCACGCGCAGCAATTGGTTGCGCGCCGCTGTTCTGGGCGCGAATGATGGAATTGTGTCGGTGTCGTCCTTGATCGTCGGTGTTGCCGCTGCAGACGCAAGCCAATCAGCGGTGATCATCGCAGGTGTTGCAGGCTTGTCTGCTGGCGCGATGTCGATGGCGGCGGGTGAATACGTGTCGGTCTTTTCGCAATCAGATATCGAAAGTGCGGACATCGCACGCGAAGCACAGGCGTTGAAAGATTTCCCGGAAGACGAGCTTGCCGAGCTAGCAGGAATTTACCGCGAACGAGGGCTAAGCGCTGAAACCGCACAGATTGTCGCCGAAGAATTAACTGCGCATGACGCGCTGGGCGCGCATGTGCGTGATGAACTTGGCATAACCGAAGATCAATCTGCTAACCCTTTGCAGGCGGCCTTCACGTCAGGCGTGACCTTCAGTATCGCCGCAGCGATCCCGCTTCTTGCGGCTTGGTTGGCACCTGCCGCTTCGATCATCCCTATTGTGTTGTTTGTCACGGTTCTGGCTTTAGCAGCACTTGGGGCAATGGGTGCCAAGGCGGGTGCGGCTCCGCTCTTGCGTCCAACTTTGCGGGTCGTGGGCTGGGGCGTGTTTGCGATGGTCGTCACCGCAGGCATTGGTTGGGTCTTTGGGGTCAGCGTCTAGGCGTGAACCGCGCAACTGCGTGCGCTCCGGCAAGCATCTTTTAACCCGGCGGCACTAGTGTTCTCGTTGAGCTCACGAACGGTACAATCAACGATCCCGCCTTGTTTGACACAACAGTAACCACTCTGGTTCAAGGCGCATTTGCTAAATAGCAACAGCATCGACCCCTGTGTTGATGTGTGATCTGTCAATATACCTTCACGGCAGGCCTGCCACACCGTTACACCTGATTAACTTCAAGCATCCCCCTACCGAAACCTGCTTTCGGTGGGGCGTTTGTGTTGGGCCAAGCTGATATCGCGTCAATAGATGAAGTCAGCACCCGTGCTTCGTATCTGCGTAGGCTGGGGCGAGACAGCCGTAGTTTTGCGCGCGCCCAAGACGCCCGCCTTAATTTCGATAGGGGCATTAGCCCCGCGTGCATCCCGTCGCGAACGGCCGAGCCAAAGAATGGGCCTTGGACCGTGATCCATGGTCTCAACCAGATCGCCCGGGACCAGAGTGTCGACGATCCTATCGCCTTGCGGGGTCTTGATGCGCGTGCCGGACGTAAAGCATGGTGCCGTTTCGATTGTGACGAAACCGACATCCGTATACCCGTCACCGTCTTCGACTGTGTAGCGGAATGCGTTTTCATCGACTTCGGTGCCAACACCGGCAAGGATAAAGCCGCTTGCCGTCAATTCGATGACTTCGCCAGAGGCAAGCGTGATTGAGTCTCCTACCGTCACAGGTTGACTATTGATATGGGTGATTGTCAGGTCGCTACTGGTTGTACTTGAATCATTTGCCAACAAATCAAATTCGCCGCTTTGCCCGAACTTGAGTGAAATATCATCGTCACCCGCGATGAGAGCGGTTTGAACAGACTCACCTGCACTCAAAAAATTACTATCTACTGCACCATCACCACCGTCCGCGATCGCGATTTTGATCGTGTTTGTAGCACCTGGTATGACAGGTGCTTTCAGGGTTGATGTAACCTTAAACCCATCCATTTCTGTGTTGTAAGTGTCGTCAGTCGCAGCATTGTCAATGTAGAGGTTTTCGTTGTCTTCATTATTGATGTTATCTATAGAAATATCGCCATTGCCGACGCTAAGCTGGGCTTGAGCACCATTTACCCAAACGCCGACCGCATCGTTGAAACCGCCATCAACAAATTCTAGATACTCTTCTGAAGAGAAAACGATTTACATCGTTAAGGTGCTTCCTTCGGGGACGAATTCAGCTTCAAAAATGGCAGCGTCAAAAGTTGTTTCGCCCGAAACCATGTTCAGACCGCTATCGCCAGCTAGCCCGTAATCGGTGCTGGTGGCTGCAGAAACATTCATATCCCCGCTTGCATATGTGATGTCGGTCGCATTGCCGGTCGATAGGATAACACGGGTGTCGGCAGGGGTGATGCCCGGCGCGTTGGCATCGCCGCCGTAATATGTGCCAGAGGCCCCTACTGCCCCGGTGTAGCTGGCAGTGAGGATTGTAATCCCGTTTCCGAACATCGCGGCTGCCATGTCATCGGCCGTTGCTGCGGTATCAATGGGCAGATCGGGCATTCACGAAACCTCGCCGAGAACAATCACGTTCCCGACGGGGTATCAAAGACACCTTGAAAAGAGGTTTCGTCAAACTGTAGGATTTTAGGGATTGCTTAGCGCGCAAGCATTTTCAAACCCTGCGTCACATCTGAGCGCACAGCCAAACGTAACCCCGGTTCATCGCCAGCTTTCAAGGCGGCAACAATCACGCGGTGAAAATGCGGCAGTTCCTTGCGCCGCAAGCGACCGTAGAGCGCGCGCATGGTGGGGCCCAGTTGTAGCCAGACCTGCTCTGCCATCGCCAGCATCGCAGGGGCCTGTGCGCGCAGATAAAGCGTGCGGTGGAACTCCAGATTGGTGCGGATGAAACCCACAGCATCCTGTCGCGCGATTTGCTCTGCGATGGAGGTGTTGATCATCTGCAAACGCTCGATCAGCGCCATATGCGCGCGGGGCAAGGCGCGGCTGGCAAGTTCCACCTCGATCAATGCGCGTAGGGCCGCCAGCTCTTCGATCCGCTCACTGCTAAGTTCTGGCGTGGATACCCGACCAGATGAGGACATCGACAAAGCGCCCTCAGCCACCAAACGACGTACGGCTTCGCGTGCAGGGGTCATGGACACTTCGAATTCTTCGCCGATCCCGCGCAAAGTCATCGCCTGACCAGGTGCGATATCGCCGTACATGATCCGTGTGCGCAAAGTGCGATAAACGCGGTCATGCGCGGCGGCAGGTATTTCGGAGGGGCGTGGGTTCAAAAGCATACCCTTCCTTGTGATCACAAAGAAGGGTGGGGTCAAGGGGAGGGTGCCATGATATGGGGGGTTGTGGTGTATGCTACGGCCTATGGGCGATTTGTGGCCCCGCAACACAGGGCGAACGAGGGATGACGGGCTTTAGTGATGCAGGACGAGGTTGAAAAGAGGAACGTTTACAATGTCCGCTTCTCTAATTGGGTTTCTGGGTCAAGCTCGTTTTCCTTCTTTCTTCTGGGTCGTTGTCGCTCATCCGGGTCACGCGTCTCTTCGCAGTCTGGTTTGATGCCCTCATGGCATCGCTGCACGCATATGTCGGATCGGACGTGGAGAGCCTTGCTTAGAGGCGCGCTTCTCGTTGCGCAGCAGACATTTTCGGCTTCATCCACGAACCTCGTCCGGTGAGGGACGACCCCGTCAGGGTTGGTGGGGGGCGTTTTAGATCATGCTGTACCCTCCACCTGTGCCGGACGGAATTCCGTGCCGTCGACCCACATCCGGTGAAGTAAGACGGCAAGTTTGCAGGCAACCGCGACAACGGCACGACGCCGACCTTTGGTACGGATCAGCCTCATACCCCAGGATTTGATCTGCGACCCGGCCATCATGCGCATAAGCAATGCATTGGCTGCGGCATAAAGTGTGGCACGGACATCTCTATCGCCAGCCTTTGATATGCGGCCAGGATTGTCGTGCTCGCCCGATTGATACCGCCTCGGTGTCAGCCCAAAATGGGCGGCCACAGTGCGGGACCGCCTGAAGCGGGCGGGATCATCAATGGCGGATTTGAAGGTCAGCGCTGCGATAGGGCCGACACCGGGAACCGTCATCATCCGCATGCAAACTTCGTCCTGAGTTGCAGCGCGCTTGACCCGCCGGTCCAGTTCCAGAAAGTGCTGATACAAGACGAGCCGGGCATCGAGGAGTGGCGCCAGTGCATGCGCCAAGACTTCGTCCATTTCGATCATAGGTCGGACGATACCGTCGAAGCTGCCATGCTTCACAGTCTTGGGCAGGCGGATGCCAAAGGTCTTCAACAGACCGCGGACTTCGTTTGCGAGGTCCATTGTCTTCTTCAGAAGTGCCTTGCGCGTGTGCCTTGCGCCTCCCGGCTCTTCATGTGAACCGGGCTGAACCAACCGGTGCGTAAGACCTGAGCGATACCACGCGCATCGTTCTTATCCGTTTTGTTGCGCATGGCCGATAGCGCAGCGTTCACTTGACGCGCTTCCATACAGACAACGTCAAAGCCAGCGGCGGTCAGGCCATAGAAAAGATGCTGGCTCATGGTACCCGCTTCAAAGCCGATACGCTCAATAGGATGCGGAAAAACGGCAAGGCACTCTGCGATCTCATTGACTTCACAAGGCAGCTCCCGCACCAACGGCACCGTCCCCTTGGTATCAACAATGCAAAGCGCACACGACCGTAGCGACACGTCCAGTCCAGCATAGTATTCCATCATCTATCTCCCTTGTTCACAGATATCCTGTGATCCTATCGGGAGCTCGACCTCAGAACAGAGGCAGCCCAATTACGCATGCTGTGAGCCGTCCAAGATAGTGGCGAGCGGCGCGCCGGCTGTACATGCTGCGGTCGATCTAAGGTCGGCAGTGAGCCCATTCCGACGAATGTTGCATTCGGGCCCAATCTCTTTTTTGTGTGTACTAGAACTGCGCTGTGGCAGGTTCGACGAATGATGTCGGTTTTATCCAAGTAGCGCGATTTGCCGCGTCTATTAATAACCCCTAATCACTTTGAATTGGAAACTTGAAATGACACAGCCAATCCTCGAATTTCTTCATTCGGCTGATTCGGACAGCATCCCCGAAGAGATGCTTGGACTGGGCCGAAAGTGGTTGCTTGATTTGCTTGGGGTCGCTGCTGCGGCAACTGAAACCTCAATGTCGCGGATTATACGTGATCATGTGGCCGAGCACTTTGCGCCGGGTCAACGCAAAGTTGCGATGCTTTTTGATGGTCGGCTGGTCAGTCCGGGTGGGGCTGCGCTTGCGGCCGGTGTCACGATCGATGCGCTGGACGCGCATGACGGTCACAAATTGACCAAAGGCCATGTGGGCTGCGGCGTGTTGCCTGCTCTTTTATCCTTCACGCAGGCCGAGAATCTGAAAGATGACCGCGCGTTCCTTGCGTCTTTGGTCGTCGGTTATGAGATCGGGACCCGGGCTGGTATCGCGCTGCACCGAACTGCGCGTGATTACCATACGTCCGGCGCTTGGGTTGCCATCGCGGCCGCCGCCCTTGGGGCGCGGGCGATGGGATTGAACAGCTCCAAAACACGCGAAGCGATTGGGATTGCCGAATATCATGGGCCGCGCAGCCAAATGATGAGGGTCATTGATCATCCAACTATGGTCAAAGACGGGTCCGGTTGGGGCGCAATGGCAGGCGTGTCTGCAGCATACCTTGCGGCTGGGGGATTCACGGGCGCGCCTGCGATAACCGTGGAAGCCGACGATGTCGCCGACCTTTGGGGTGATCTAGGGCAGACTTGGTGCATCGCAGAGCAATATTTCAAACACTACCCGATTTGCCGATGGGCGCAGCCGCCGGTGCAGGCTGTTCTTGATCTTCGCAAAGCCCATAAATTGACGTCGCAGGACGTTGAAACGATAGAAATAACAACATTCCACAACTCCAAACGCCTTGCCAAACGTGCACCATTCACGACCGAAGAGGCTCAATACTCAACGGCTTATCCGACCGCTGTGGCCATGGTGCGCGGGCGTGTTGACCCTGACGATGTGATGGGGGGCAGTTTCGAGGACCCTGAAATCAAACGCCTTGCTGCAAGTATGATCGTGCTCGAAAGTGACACCTATAATGCGGCATTTCCAGCCAACCGTATTTCGAGTGTGACGCTAACTTTGAAGAATGGCGAAACGCTCCGCTCTGGTGATACCGAGGCGCTTGGGGATCCGGAAAACCCCGTGACGCAAGGGGAGGTTGAAGCAAAATTCCATGCTTACGCTGCGCCAAAACTGGGGAGCGAGCGGGCGAACGCCTTGGAAAAAGTAGTTTGCCAGTTGGGGAACGGCGCAGGATTGGAGGCTTTTCAGGACCTCATCTTTGCGCCGATCCGATCTTAAAAACACGGGGGTAGCGAGGCGATGAAAACTTTCGTGGCACAGGTTGATGCACGACTGGCAGGACCAATAAATCGTTTTCGATGGCTTGAAAAGCAAGCCAGACAAGCCGCCAGAAACGGGGCGGACCTAATGGTTTTTCCGGAATTGTTTTTGTCCGGGTACTACGTCGACGAAGCTCTGCGCCGAGGCGCAAGACGGCCCATTTGTTGGGCGCGAAAGGTCTTTGGCACAAGAACTCGGCCTCGCCATCGCCTACGGATACCCTGAACGCGACAGGGACACGATTTATAATTCGTTCATTTTTATCGACGACCTTGGCCAAACATTGGCAAACCATCGCAAAACAGTTTTGCCTTTGGGCATCGAACATGACTGGTTCACAACCGGAACAGGCTTTCCCATTTTCCGCTGGGGCGGCGCAACAATTGCCATGTTGATCTGTTATGAATGCGAATTCCCCGAGATCGTGCGAAGCGTCGCCTTGGATGGGGCAGATATCGTATTGGTGGCGACGGCTGGCGGCAAGGATTGGGAGCAAGTACCAACATTCGTAATTCCAACGCGTGCAAACGAGAACGGCCTTTTCATGGTTTACACCAACTATTGTGGTGCGGAAAATGGCCATGGGTTCTGCGGATTGAGCTGCATTATCGACCCTCTGGCTCTGATCTTGCCCGCGCTTTCCGCCTTGTTGGATTTGTCGCCCCTGCAGCTCGCGCTGACAGCAGCCACAAACCTTAAACGGAGCGGACCTTGGCTGAGATTGTATCAATGACAGCTTCAACAAGTGCTCATCCATGATCATTCTACAAGGTGGAACCCCCGAAACTCTTTTACTGTCGACAGGCAAAGTAATGTCTTCATCTGGGCCACTGACGGGATCAGTGTCAGCCTGTCGCGATACAACTGTTCGTAGTCTTCTGTGTTGCGTGCCGCTACTCGGATGAGGTAGTCAAACTCGCCCGAAATCAGGTGGCATTCCAGAATCTCTGGCATTTCACCAATGGCCGCCTCAAACGCCTGAATGTTCTCGCGTCGCTGACTGACCAGCTTGGCCTCGATAAAGACCTGAATTTCCAGCCCCACCTGCTTGCGGTTGAGCCGCGCTGCATAGTGCGAGATCTTTCCATCGACCTCCAGCATCTTGACTCGCCTGTGACAGGCCGAGAGCGACAACCCAACCTGTTCGGACAGGCGTGCCATGGAGATGTGCCCGTCCTTTTGAAGGATGGAAAGAATGCGGATGTCCAGCCTATCCACAGGAAATATTCTCCTTTATTCCTTCATTGTCGAATGTTTTCCAAAAATTTTCCGATAATACAAGAATTAAGAGAACCTTTCTCGCCCCCGACTTCATAGCTTGAACATGTCTTTCAAACAGACAAAGCAACCAAAAGGGAGGGGAAAAGATGTACCATAAAATCGTCGTCGGATACGACGGCAGCGACAGCGCCAAAGCGGCGTTGGCGTTCGCTACGGACCTAGCCAAGGCACAGGGCGGCAGCCTTGTCGTGGCCCATGTGCTGGAATGGTCTCCGTATTCATTTCTGACGCCAAACGAGCTGGAAGAGCGGCACAAGCGCCGCGGCGAAGAGCTGGAACGCGCCGAAGCCGCAATCCTTGCTCCGGCTGTCGAAGGCCTCAAAGAAAGTGGCTTGGAAATTGAAACCGCACTGAAATACGGCGGCATCGCCGCGACGCTCGGCGAAATTGCCAAAGATCGCGGTGCCGATCAGGTGGTGATCGGTCGCAATGGTGAACCCGGCCTGACATCTCGTGTGTTCGGTTCGGTTGCCATCAGCCTTGCACAGGCCTCGCCTGTGCCCGTCACCATCGTGCCATAAATCGAACAGGATACATTATGAGAAACTTTTCCAAGGTGGCAGCTCTGGCTGCTCTCGCCATGCTGGCCGTGTCCGCGCCTGCCATGGCTCAATCACTAGATCAGACCATCAACGAGGGCTTTGCCAACGCGACGGGCTGGTTCGTCAACTTGATCTTCAGCCCCTTCCCCGGAACCACATTCCCGTGGATCGTGATGTGGCTGGTCATCGCGGCAACGGTATTTACCCTTTATTTCGGCTTTATCCAGTTCCGTGCCTTCCCGCATTCGATCTCGTTGGTCAAAGGCGATTACTCCGACCCCAACGACGCCGGCGAAGTCAGCCACTTCCAAGCACTGGCAACGGCGCTCTCGGGCACCGTCGGCCTTGGCAACATCGCCGGTGTGGCCGTTGCTGTCGGTATTGGTGGGCCTGGTGCAACATTCTGGATGATCCTCGCGGGCCTTATGGGGATGGCATCGAAATTCACTGAATGTACGCTGGGTGTGAAATATCGGAATGAATACGACGACGGCACCGTCTCGGGCGGACCGATGTATTACATGACAAAGGGCTTCGCCGAGCGCGGCCTGCCCGCGGGCAAGTTCATGGCCGTCCTGTTCTCGATCTTCTGTATTCTCGGTGCCTTGGGCGGCGGCAACATGTTCCAGGCCAACCAGGCACACGCCCAGATTTCCAATGTGGTTGGCGATTACCCGGGCTGGATTACCGGGCTGGTATTCGCGGGTATCGTCTTTGCCGTGATCGTTGGCGGTCTGAAATCTATCGCCAAGGTGACGGAGAAAGTCGTGCCGATCATGGGCGTGCTTTACGTTCTGACCGCTCTGGTCATCCTGATCATGAACTACAACATGATCGGATGGGCTTTTGGTGAGATTTTCGTTGGTGCCTTCACCGGAGCCGGCGTTGCAGGCGGGATGGTCGGCGCTTTGATCCAGGGCTTTAAACGCGCCGCTTTCTCGAACGAAGCTGGCGTTGGTTCGGCTGCAATCGCCCACTCGGCGGTGCGCACCAAAGAGCCGATCACCGAAGGCTTTGTTTCTCTGCTCGAGCCGTTCATCGACACAGTTGTGATCTGCACCATGACCGCACTGGTGATCATCATCACAGGTCAGCTAGTCTCCGATCCCAACACGGGCCTCTATCTGCTCGACGAAGGCGCCTCGACGATCCAGACAGTTGAGGGAAACAAAGGTGTCGCACTGACATCTGCGGCCTTCTCTTCCGCGATACCGTTCTTCAAGTACATCTTGGCGATCGCGGTGATCCTTTTTGCCTTCTCAACCATGATCAGCTGGTCCTACTACGGCCTTAAGGCTTGGACATTCCTCTTTGGCGAGGGTCAGGGCAAAGAGCTGGCGTTCAAGATCATCTTCTGCATCTTCGTTGTCATCGGTGCCTCGGCGAGCCTCGGACCGGTTATCGACTTCTCTGATGCGGCGATCTTCGCCATGGCCGTGGTCAACATCGTGGCGCTCTACTTCCTGATGCCTGTGGTCAAGGGTGAGCTCGACAGCTACCTGTCGCGACTCAAGTCCGGCGAAATCAAGAAGTTCCACTAAATGCGGTACCCGCCCCGAAACAGGGTGTGACACTGACTAAGCCGCCGAACGTTTCGGCGGCTTAGTTTCGTTTCGGTGTTTTGTGAAAACTGTCATCTCTCACCCCAACACCGACAAACCTTAGACGGAGCTGACATTCGTTTTTCGGACTTCGCTGACGCAGCATTTTCCTGCAGTCGCGGCACATGTGTTGTTGCAACGCAGCGAGTGTCGCCAATGTGGCCATTCATGAGCGTCGTTTTGAGTGTAACCGAGACCGTGCTTTCGCGCGGGCGATTCCAACAGTTCAGACGTGGGCAAAGCGCCATTTCGCTGCGCGTTCCTGACAGTTTAGATTGAGGCGCATAGCGAATTTTATCGATGAAAGGCGCATATTTAGTAGCTGCAATCTTGAGCAAGAGGACAACGTGTTCGTCGTAAAATCAGCTAGATCGCACAAGGTGTATAGAACGTGATACAACCAATATCAGGCGGTAACCCGGCTCCACATTCAGTCGGAAAGCGATTTTCACCACGCGATGGGGCAATACCCGTTCGCACAGTACTTCGTTTCTTCAAATAGACAGGCCGCGACATATTGATATCGCACGGCGATAACCCCCTTTTGGCGGCCAGCTCAGATTGTCTAGACGTAGATTTGCTCGTTTTGGTCGCAAAACCGACGGATCAATCGAAGGCTTTCAGATAGGTGGTTGCTAATCTAGCATAAGGTCGTGCGATATTTGGCCGTACATTCACACAACGAAAGACCAGATTGAATGAAGAGACTTGCCCTTGATGCAGCAGACATCCGCATTCTCAGTGCGCTTCAGCAGCATGGGCAATTGAGCAAAGCCAAGCTAGCCGAGATTAGCGGTCTTTCCGCGACACCGTGCTGGGCCCGACTGTCCAGATTGAAAGCGGGCGGATATATTCAAGGTTATCATGCCGATATTGAACTGGGCCGACTGGCTGATTTCGCCCAAGTGATTGTGACAGTTTCCCTAAGTCGCCATCGAAAGGCTGATTTTGAACGCTTTGAGGCTTTCATCAACAGCCGCGATGAGATCATTGATTGCATCGCCACTGGCGGCGGGGTCGATTACATCATGAAGGTCATCAGCCCCACCCTTGCCGCGTTTCAAGATCTGATGGAAGAGTTCCATGCCCAAGATCTTGGGATTGATCGCTACATGACTCACTTTGCGACGCGACAGGTGAAATCGGGCATGCCGAACATCGCAAAATTGGCGGCTGCAAAGCCGAAATAGTCAATCCGGCCCAAACAGTCCTGTTACGGCCAGAAAAACGGCCCGCTTGGTCCGAGAATTCAGAATCTTCAGACCACATTCGCGGTCTGTCCTGGACTACATCTCGCAAAGATTTTGACAGTTCTTGATCATAGCGATCACGGACAAAACGGGAGGACGTTCCAATGCAAGCAGAAGATTTCGGTTTCGGCACACAGATCCGCAAGTCGCCCTATTTTGACGCCACTGTGCGTTGGGGCGCACAAGGGTTTTCCGTATATAACCACATGTATATCCCGCGTGATTTCGGTGATCCGGCGCAGAACTTCTGGAACCTCGTGAACGATGCTATTCTGTGTGATGTTGCCGTTGAACGGCAGGTTGAAATCACAGGGCCTGACGCTGCCAAATTCACCCAGATGCTGACCTGCCGTGATCTGTCCAAGATGGCCGTGGGCCAGTGCAAATACATCCTGATCACCAACGCGGATGGTGGCATTTTGAACGACCCGATCCTGCTGCGTCTTGCAGAAAACCATTTCTGGATTTCCCTGGCTGACAGCGACATCCTCCTATGGGCGCAGGGTGTCGCGGTCAATTCTGGCCTTGATGTCACGATTGGCGAGCCCGATGTGTCCCCGCTGCAATTGCAAGGTCCCAAGTCCGGCGAGATCATGCGTGCGCTGTTTGGCGACGAAATTATGGACCTGCGCTACTACTGGCTGCGCGAAGTTGAATTAGACGGCATCCCTCTGATCGTGTCCCGCACCGGCTGGTCGAGTGAACTGGGCTATGAAATTTACCTGCGTGACGGGTCCAAAGGCGATCTGCTGTGGGAGACCATCATGGCCGCAGGTCTGGCATTTGGCCTGAAGCCTGGGCACACTTCGTCTATCCGCCGCATCGAAGGTGGGATGTTGTCGTATCACGCAGATGCCGACATGAGCACCAATCCTTATGAGCTTGGTTTTGACCGTCTGGTGAACCTCGACATGGAGGCTGATTTCATTGGCAAAGCAGCGTTGCGACGCATTAAGGACGAAGGCGTCAGCCGCAAACAGATCGGCCTGATCATCGACGGTGATCCCCTCACCGGGCCGAACACAACATTCTGGGAAATCAATTCAGATGGCGAGGCAATCGGTAAAGTCACATCCGCCGTTTATTCCCCACGTTTGGAGCAGAATATCGCGTTGGCCATGGTTTCAGCTGAACATGCAAACATCGGTGCACAGGTCGAGGTCGTTACGAAATCTGGCCCCATCCGCGCAACAATCTGCGAGCGTCCGTTCTATGATCCCAAAAAGCAAATTGCAGCCGCGTAACGGCCTATCACACGAAAGAAAACCGATATGTCAGACCTCGCGATCGAACTGCATTGGCAGCGCGCTACACCTATTTTTGAAACCGGTGCATATTCGAACGAGCACACAGTGCAGTATAACAACCGCTACGATCTGCTTGTGGATTCCGCCCCTGATTGGGGCGGAAATCCAGACAATACAAATCCCGAACAGGCCCTAGCCTCGGCGTTGTCCAGTTGCCAAATGATGACCTTTCTCGCGCTGGCCGCAAAAGCGGGTTGGCCCGTGGCGAGTTACCACGATTACGCCGAAGCCCACTTGGGCAAGAACCCCAAAGGTCAGATGTCGGTGACGCGGATTGACCTTCATCCAGTGGTGCGTTTCGACACCGGCTTTTCGGTAAACGACGGGGAGCTGGCGCAGATGCAGGACCGCGCGCACCGCTATTGCTTTATCGCGAACACCTTGGCCGACAGTGTCGAAATAAACATTCTTTAGAACTCAAAAGGAATACCCCATGACCACATCTGACACCCTGCTGCGCGATCTGGATGCGAGCGGCATATTGCGCCTGACCTTGAACGATGTGGCGCGCCGCAATGCCTTGTCCGAGGCGATGCTGGCGGCACTAGGCGCGGCGTTTACAGATGCAGGGGCAGACCCAAAGGTGAGGGTCATTGTTTTGGCAGCCAATGGCCCTGCTTTCTGTGCGGGTCATGACCTCAAGGAGATGACCGCCGGGCGCAGGCACGAGGATGGGGGAAAGGCGTATTTTGCACATGTCATGGCGATGTGCGCAGACGTGATGCAAGGCATCGTGAATTGCCCCAAACCCGTGATCGCCGAAGTCACTGGCGTGGCCACTGCCGCAGGCTGCCAACTGGTTGCAAGCTGTGATCTGGCCGTTGCAGCGGATACGGCACAGTTCAGCACACCGGGCGTGCATATCGGGCTGTTCTGTTCCACGCCCATGGTGGCGCTGTCGCGCAATGTGGCAGACAAACACGCGATGGAGATGTTGCTGACGGGTGATATGACGTCAGCCGAACGGGCTGCCGAGATCGGTCTTGTGAACCGTGTTGTGGCCCTCGAGGCACTGCAAGAAACAACGATGGAAATGGCGTGCAAGATTGCGTCGAAGTCCAGCATGACGCTCGCAACAGGCAAGCGTGCCTATTACACGCAGCGCGAAATGGCGCTGTCCGACGCTTACGATTATGCCTCCGGTGTGATGGTCGACAACATGCTGGCGCAGGATGCCGAAGAAGGCATCGGTGCGTTCATTGAAAAGCGCGCGCCCCAATGGCAGGATGCCTGAGCCATGAGCGCGAACCCCTACAATACCGATCTGGACCGTAATCCTGCAAACCATCAGCCGTTGACGCCGCTGGCATTCTTGGAACGCGCGGCCTCCGTCTTTCCTGATCACACAGCGATTGTGCATGGTGCGTTGCGGCGCAATTATGCTACCTTTTATGCGCGGTCACGTCAGTTGGCATCTGCTTTGGCACAGCAGGGAATCGGACGCGGTGACACGGTGTCGGCCTTGCTGGCCAATACGCCTGCGATGCTTGAATGCCATTACGGTGTTCCCATGTGCGGTGGTGTCCTGCATTCCGTAAACACCCGCCTCGATGCATCTGTGATTGCGTTTCAGCTGGACCATGCAATGTCAAAAATCGTCATCGTGGACCGAGAGTTCATGCCGCTGATGCAGGACGCGCTGGCGCTGTCCACAGTGACCCCACTGGTTATCCAATACGACGATGCTGAATTCAGTGGGCCTGAGACCGCCACAGATGCTCAGGATTTTGAGTCCTTCTTGTCGATGGGTGACCCTGAATTTGACTGGCTGATGCCGCTGGACGAATGGGACGCGATTTCGATCAATTACACTTCGGGGACCACGGGCGATCCCAAGGGAGTGGTGTCGCATCACCGAGGGGCTTACCTTCTGGCGCAGGGCAACGCGCTGACCACGTCGATGGCCAAGCACGCGGTCTACCTCTGGACGCTACCGATGTTTCACTGCAACGGATGGTGTTTCCCCTGGACACTCTCGGCTATTATCGGGACGCACGTCTGCCTGCGGCAAGTGCGGGCAGAACCGATGTGGGCCGCCTTGGCGGATGAGGGCGTCACACACTTGTGCGGCGCGCCCATTGTGATGTCTCTGATGATCTCTGCCCTCGAGGAAGAGAAACGCAAGCTCGATCAAACCGTGCAGTTCTTCACGGCTGCCGCCCCACCACCGGAAAAACTGCTGGCCGATATGAAGATCGCGGGCTTTGATGTGACGCATCTTTATGGGCTGACAGAAACCTACGGGCCAGCTGTGGTGAATGACTGGCATCCAGACTGGTCTGATCTGCCGCCCGCCCAGCAGGCCACGCTGAAATCGCGCCAAGGCGTGCGCTATCTGCCGCTTGAGGGATTGGATGTGCTGGATCCGGAAACCATGCAGCCCGTACCGCACGACGGGAAAACCATGGGCGAAGTGATGTTTCGAGGCAACGTCGTCATGAAAGGCTATTTTCGCAATCCCAAAGCCACGCAAGAGGCCTTTGCTGGCGGCTGGTTCCATTCCGGCGATCTGGGTGTGCGGCATCACGACGGCTATATCCAGCTCAAGGACCGATCCAAGGACATCATCATTTCGGGTGGCGAAAATATTTCGTCCATCGAGGTGGAAGAAGCTCTCTATCGTCACCCCGCAGTCGCGATTGTAGCGGTGGTCGCGATGCCCCATGATAAATGGGGCGAAACGCCTTGCGCCTTTGTGGAATTGGCCAAAGGTAAAACTGTGGATGCCGCCAGTTTACGCGCTTGGTGCAAGGACCAGCTTGCGCCCTACAAAGTGCCGGGACAGTTCGTGTTTACGGCAATCCCACGCACGTCCACCGGCAAAATCCAGAAATTTGTCCTGCGCGATCAGGCCCGCGAGATCGCGCAAAACGCAAATTCAGGTCAAATGACCCCGGCTTGATAGGCCGGGGCTTTTGGTGTCCTGTCAGGCTGGCAAAACCATTGATTTCTGCTCACCCAAACCGGCAATTCCCAGGGTCACAACCTCTCCGCCGTGCAGATATTGCTGCGGGGACTGGCCCATACCCACGCCGGGAGGTGTTCCGGTCGAGATCACATCCCCCGCCTGAAGGCTCATAAACTGGCTGCAATAGGAAACGAGGTGAGGGATTTTGAAGATCAGCGTCGCGGTTGATCCAGTCTGCATCCGCTTGCCATCCACATCCAGCCACATGTCCAAGTTGTCCATGTCTGCAATCTCATCCAGTGTGACAAGCCACGGGCCAGTCGGCCCAAAGGTGTCGCACCCTTTACCCTTGTCCCACGTGCCGGCACGGTTAAGTTGAAAATCACGCTCTGACACATCGTTGATGATGCAAAAGCCAGCAACATGATCCATCGCATTGGCCTCGTCGATATAGGACCCCGGTTCGCCAATCACGACGCCGAGTTCAACCTCCCAATCCGTTTTGACCGAACCACGCGGGACTTGAATATCATCATTCGGGCCGACTACGGCAGAGGTCCATTTGTTGAAGATGATCGGCTCTTCGGGGATCGGCATGCCCGCCTCTTCGGCGTGATCCGCGTAGTTCAGGCCGATGCAGACGTATTTTCCGATATTCCCGACACAAGCGCCAAGGCGCAGATCCTCTTGCGGTGTGCCGGTCACAAGTGGCAGCGTTTCTGGGTCCAGCGCGTGTAGTGCTTTGAGGCCAGCAGGGCGCAATGTATCGCCGGAGATATCCGGGACTACGCCCGACAGATCGCGCACACGGCCCGATGCATCCAAAAGTCCGGGTTTTTCTGCGCCGGGCGCGCCGTAACGGAGAAGTTTCATATCGTGTCCTTGTATTTGTTAGGTGAATTTCGTTTTGTCAGGCTGTGCCGCGCGCTGCCCAAAGCGCACCGCGACGGATGATTTCAGTGACTTGTGGCACCCCAAGGTCATCAAGTTCATGGCCGATTGAACAGTAGAACACGCGGCCCTTGTCCCAGCGGCGTTTCCATACAATTGGGATCACAGTGCCTTCGATCCACCACAGATGATCACCCGAAAATGTCGTGGTCGCCAAGACATCGTTAGATGGGTCGACGAGCATGTAATATTGCTCCGTCGTCAGGCGGAAGCTTTTGATGCCTTGCACAATCGGATCGTCTGGTTTGCAGATCGTCACGTCATAATCAACGTAGTCTTCACGCGGCTGCAGGTTGTCGGGCCATCCGGGTGGATGCGCCACGAACTGACCCCCGATTAGGAAATGATAGGTTGGCCTATCGCGAAAGGCGTCCCCCATGTGTCCGTGCCATCCGGCGATCCCACAGCCGTTTGCGATCAACTTTAGCAAACCGTCTTCTTGCGATTTGGTCATGTTACCGAATTCTTCTTGGTGGCCCGACCGAGCAGAAGACCAGATCGGCGTGATCAAATCGACATCGGAGAGGTCATCAGGCTGCGCTAGAGGTTCCAGCGTATCATAGATATCTACCGTAAACCCATTGGCTTCCAGAAGGTCTTTGTACCAGTCTGCAAAATCCGTCGGCGTATGGCCTTCCCAGCCACCAACAAACAGGGCCGCTTTCATGGCGTCTCCTTTCGCATGTAGTCCAATATCGAAGCCATGTCGCGGGCACCATAACCTGCCTTTTCCGCCTCGATCAACTTGGCCAATGTAGTTCGGCCCTGTGGCATCGCGATGCCAAGCCGATCTGCAAGCCCAGCGGTTACGTCCATGTCTTTGCGGGCCAGTGCCACCGTGAATGTCACATCGTGGTCTGCCTCGTTCAGATACAGCGGACGACGGTATTTAAGCATTGGCGCGCAGGCAGCGGAGGCTTCGATCACGTCAAATGCGACCTCAGATGAGATACTGGATGCTTCGGCCAAGGTCATTGCTTCGGCGAGCGTTTGATTAATCCCGTGGATCAACGAATTAACTACCAGTTTCATGACGGCCCCCGCGCCGGACCGGCCCAGATAAATGGTTTGGCGCCCCATCACATCGAATAAGGCCGCAAGACCTGCATCTTCGTCGATGCATCCCGCCATAATCAGCAGATCGGCATCCTCAGCGGCTTGCGTCGCTCCGGAAACGGGCGCGTCAATAATCTGGGTTCCTTCGGGCGCGTGTGCAACCAGTGTGGCAATGTGATCAGGGCTCATTGTACCCATTTCAATCACTGTCGTGGCACCCGCTACAGCAAACAAACCGTCTTTACCCAGATGCACTTGATAGGAGGCTGCGTCGTCGGCCAACATCGTGACAACGATGCCAGCGCGCGCCATAAGATCCGCAGGGGTTTGCACTGACACACAGCCCTCGGATGAGGCGAAGTCCCTTGCAGTTGTCTCGGTTCGGTTCCAGACGAACACCTCATGACCTGCTGCGATGAGATTGCGCGCCATGTGGGTGCCCATCCGGCCCAATCCAGCAAAGCCAATGCGCATCTCAGGCGACCTTATCGGTGGCTACGATCCCTGAAATCGCCTGAATAAGGCTCTCCTCGGTGACCTCTTCCGAAGTAAACGTACGCATCACCTTGCCAGAGAACATTGCGACAATCCGGTCGCTGACGTGCAGCACTTCAGGCATCTCGGAACTCACCACGATGACAGCATAACCTTGTGCAGCCAACTCGCGGATCAGGTTGTGAATTTCGGACTTTGATCCTACGTCGATTCCGCGCGTCGGTTCATCCACGATCAGCACTTTGGGATGCATGGACAACCATTTGCCAATAACGATCTTCTGCTGATTGCCGCCAGACAGATTGCCTACAGTCTGCTTCCAGCCTGGCGTGCGGATATCGAGCTTGTCTTTGTACTTGTCAAAAATCTCTGTCTCAGCGCCGGGTGCCACGAAGGGGCCGGAGGACAGATCACCCACCTGCGGCAGCGTCATGTTGTCACGGCAATTCATACCCAGCACGAGGCCTTGGCCTTTACGGTCCTCTGGCACCAGAGAAATTCCCTTGCTGATGGCATCGGCGGGGGAGAAGATGCGCACTTCTTCGCCGTCCAACCGTATTGTGCCGGCACTGGGGTCCCGCAATCCGAACAATGTCTCAGCGATCTCGGTGCGTCCTGCCCCGACCAGACCGTAAAACCCCAGAACTTCACCACGGCGGACCTCAAAACTGACGTCTTGAAATAAGTCTCCACAGGAAAGGCCGCGCACTTCTAGGGCTACATCGCCCATTTCGTGATGTGTTGCGTTACGAGACAGATCGAGCGCGCGGCCGATCATCAATTGCGTGACCTCTTCTTCGTTGGTTTTGCGGGTCTCAAGAGTGCCACGGTAAGACCCGTCCCGTAGAACGCTGATCCGATTAGTGATCTTGAAAATCTCTTCCATCCGGTGAGAAATATAGATGATCCCGACACCCTGTCTTTGCAGGTCGGAAATGACATCAAACAGCACGACCTTTTCGGCGTCGGTCAGGGATGCCGTGGGTTCATCAAAAATGACGGCCTTGGCGTCCACAGTCAGCGCGCGGGCAATCTCGACCATCTGCTGGTTGGCGATGGACAGGTCCCCGACAATCGTTTTGGCGTTGAACCCCACCTTCAGCTTTTCGAGGATTGCATCAGTTTGCGCATAAAGCGTCGCCCAGTCAACGCGACCAAAGGAACGGCGCGGTAATTCACCCAGATAGATGTTTTCTGCAACCGTCAACTCTTCAGCAAGGCTGAGTTCCTGATGGATGAACACAATACCCTTGGACTTCGCCTGTAAGGGCGAGGTCATGACGGTTGGAACCTCCTCAACGATGATCTGGCCTTCTTCGGGCTGGTAAATGCCGCCCAAAACTTTCATCAGCGTTGATTTTCCGGCACCGTTCTCCCCCATCAGGGCGTGGACTTCGCCGGGCATCACCGAAAAGGAAACGCCATCAAGTGCGCGGACACCGGGGAAGGTTTTCACAATCTCTTCAAGGCGCAAAGCGGGTGTTTGGTCGCTCATATTTTCAACTCCTCTTTGCCCTTGGTGTTTAGTTGGCGATCTAGAAACAGGACTGCGATCAAAATCAGGCCAATCACAAGGTTAACAGTCGATGTATCTGCGCCGATGTGGCCCAAGCCCTTGCGCAGCAATTGGATTGCCAGAACACCGCCCAAGGTTGAAACGATGGACCCGGCCCCACCCGTCAATTTAGTGCCGCCAAGAACTACGGCTGTAATGACCCATAGCTCATAGAGCTGCCCATCGTTCGGATTGACCGAACCGGATTCAGAGTAGAACACCACCGCCGACAGGGCCGCCAGAAAGCCGATGATCATGAAATTGATCAACATATGTGGGCCAACCTTGATACCAGCGTTCACCGCCGCCTCACGGTTGTTGCCGATGGCATAGGCATTGCGCCCGTGCACGGTGCGCGTCATCACGTACCAGATGATCAAGGTCACGACCGCCAGAAACCAAGTCGCTGTGTGAAAACCCAGAAATTGCGCCTCGGCGAAATCTACCAAGGTCCAGTTCAGGCTCGAGGTCGGATTTTCGCCATTGTACATGAATACCAGTCCGCGAAAGCCCAGCATAGAGCCAAGCGTTACGATGAAGGCATCGACTCCGGTTTTCCAGACGATCAAACCGTTGATCGCGCCTAGGACGACACCCGTCAGCAACGCCAGAGTCCAAGACACAGGGATCACCCAATCGCCCAGACCCGCAAAGACCGCCCATGTCATACTGTCGAGCAATATCACCGCCGACAGCGCAAAAATAGCACCGACGCTCAAGTCGATATTCCCGTTCACCATGATGATCGTCATACCCATGGCGATAATACCGATTGGGGCCGATTGCTTGAGCAACAGTAGCATGTTGTCGGCATCCATGAACGCCTTGTCCGACAACGACAGGAATTCGCCCGCTACGCTGAAGAAAATCAACTCGAGAACGATAAAACCCCAGATCGCGCCGTTCTTGAGAAATTTGGACAGTTTTCCGGCTTCCATTTTTCCGCTCCCTTACGCGATGTTTGACCAAAGCTTGCCGCGTTTGGCTGCAATATCGAGCCAGACCGCAAGAATGATGATGATCCATGTCACGACAAACTGGACATAGAATTGAAGACCAACCAGCAGCAGACCGTTCTGGATAAACCCAAGGATCAGCACCCCGATCACAGTTTTGAAGATGGTTCCGGACCCGCCAAGCAAGGACGCACCGCCCAAGATCACGGCGGCAAGAACGTCAAGTTCAAGCCCTTGACCGACCGTGTTTTGCGACCCTAGTGAGCGGCTTGCCTGAATAAGACCAGCGATGGCCACACAAAACGCGGACATAACGTAGCACAAGAAAACGACGCGCGCGCGTTTGATACCCGAGAAGGTCGCCGCAGTTCCGTTGCCGCCTACTGCGTAAACTTTGCGTCCGAAAGGTGTTTTTGCCAGTATGATCCCCAAAAGCGCTGCCAAAGCCACGAAAACGAGAATGGGCACCGGAATCCCGAGCGCAGAGCCCTGTCCGAAAACGGCGAACCATGTGCCTTCTTTGTCAACGATGTCCATGTTCTGGCCACCGGAATAGGTTAGCGTCAGACCGTGGATCGCTGACAGCATGCCCAAGGTCACAATCAATGAATTCAGCTTGAGGTATCCAACCAAAAACCCAATGAACGCGCCCAGACACAGGGTCATTGCAAACATCGCGGGAATGGCAAGCGCAGGACCGATCTTGTCGTGCAGATCAAGCACCACGATGGTCGAGAACGACATCATTGACCCGACAGACAAGTCGAGGTTGCCGCTGATGACAACAAAAGTCACGCCAAGCGCCATAACCCCTAGAATGGCCGACGAACGCACCACACCCATAACATTATCAGGGCTCAAAAACCGTTCGTTTGCCAAAGTAAAGCCGATGATGAACACCGCAAAAGCAATCAAAATGCCCTGCCGTGCCAAAAACCGTCCGATGTCTGCTTTCGACATGCTCGCCATATTTCCCTCCCATGGGCCAAAGGCCCGGCCATTGTTGGCCATTTCGTCAGACCAATGTCATCCCACCATCGATCATGACGATTTGTCCGGTCATGTAATCACTATCCTTGGACGCCAAATACGTCGTTGTTCCTGTGATATCTTCCGTATTTGCAACGCGCCCCCGCAGGATTTCCGATGAGAATTCCTCCATCGCCTGTCCTGGCCGGTCGGCGGCACCAATCTCCATCAGGTCCTGGTCAACCTGTTCCCACATTTCTGTGGCCACCACACCGGGCGCAAAGCCTGTGACGGTAATGTTTTGCTTTGCCAGATCGCGCGCGCCCGATTGGGTCAGCGCCACAACAGCGAATTTACTGGCACAATACGGGGCGACGTTGTCGAACCCCTGACGGCTGGCGATGGATGCCGTGTTGATAATCTTGCCGCCCGTGCCTTGGGCAATCATCTGATGGGCCGCTTCTTGCATGCCAATCATGCAGCCCAAGCCGTTAACGCCCATGATGAAGTTCCAGTTATCTTCGGTCACCTCAAGGAAGTTCATCGGGCGGTTCACGCCGGCATTGTTGAATTTAACATCAAGTTTACCAAAGATCTGAACCGCATGCGCGATCATCGCTTTTACGGACGCGCGGTCCGTTACATCGACCTGCGCATAGGTGACCTTGCCGCCATGCTGCGTTGCCCTGTCGGCATTTGCATCCGCAAGTTGCGCAACCTTGTCGCCGTTGATGTCCGCAAAACATACGTCAGCGCCTTCATCCAACAGTGCCTCGGCAATTGCACGCCCAATACCTTGCGCGGCACCAGTCACAATACATGACCGTCCAGTCACTCGCCCCATGACGCGTCTCCCCATAAAACTGTCGTAAGTTTAGAATTCAAACGGGGCGCCGAAGCGCCCCGCAATACGGGAGGTGTTTAGAACACAGGCTTTGTGAAATCATCCATGTTGTCCTGTGTGATCTTCGGTGTGTCGAAGTAGTTGAGGAAAGGCAGCTCTTCGCCGTTGAGCAGGTCAATGGCGGACTTCAGCGCGGCTTCTGCATCATCAACAGGTGACTGGTAGATCGAACCCCAGTATGTGCCTGCAGCCATTGCCTCATAGCCAACTGCAAAGTTGGTGGCGCCGACGAAAGTGATGCCCTCACGACCAGCAGCGATTGCTGCGTTCATTGCACCAACGCCCATGTTGTCATCGCCAGCATAGACGCCGTCGATGTCGTCATATTTCACAAGAAAAGCTTCCATAACCTGCTGGGACTTTTCACGGTTCCAGTCACCGGGCTGCTCGTCAATCTGTTCTACGTTCGGGCAGACTTCGGGCAGGCGGTCGTTGAAGCCCTTTGCGCGCTCGATGGCGGTCGTGTAGCCAGGCTGACCAGTGATGTGAACAACCTTGGCTTCGTTTTCAATACCCAATGCCTTGAAGCGATCACACATGATTTCTGCAGAGCGGGAGCCCTGTGTAATGTTATCTGGGCCAGAGAAGGTCGCGACAAAATCGAAGCCTGCTTCTGCGATGTTGGAGTTTGTTACGACAACCGGAATGTTAGCCTGAAATGCCTTACGCACTGCAGGGATAACCGCTTCGCCGTTTGTTGGCCAGATGATGATCGCATCAACTTCTTGCTGGATCAGGTCTTCCATCTGGGCGATTTGGCGGGCGACATCGCCGCCAGCGTCAAGAACGACAACTTCGACATTCTCGTTTGCTTCTGCAGCAGCGATAAACGCTTTTTCATATGTTGTCTGGTAGCTGTCGACGCCAACATTGTTTTGCGTGATGCCAATGCGCATTGGGCCGTGCCCGTCTGCATAGGCGGCGCCCGCAACAGTCAGTGCTGTGGTTGCGGCAGTTGCAGTCAGAATTGTACGTAGTTTCATAGTGATCTCCTCCAAGAATTTGTTAGACTTTTATGTCTGCTCCCCACTCTCCCAAGTAAGGTATCACCACCCGTTGCGTCGGTGTGATCCCATTAACCTTGCCGTGAGCATCCCAGCATAACCTCCGCAATAATATCCATTTTGGATACTTAAAGCTCCAAAATGGATATTATTGTGATACATTTTGAGGCTACTCCCACATCAATATGAGGTGCAACTGGTGACGATTCCAAAATCATCCAAAATGAAAAAATCACGTGGTCGTCGCCAGTCGCGTCATAGCCACAACAACACGAAAGCGGCGGCAGAGGGTATGAATGTCATGAGGGGGGAGAATTTCAATCAGCTCATGCCGTCTCAGGCAAAGGCCGATATGCTGAGCGTTGTGTCCTTCATGGAAAACCTCGACGATGAGCTGGAAAACGCGTCCGAATTGTTTGCGTCCACGCCAAACCTGCGCATTACCATGCACCTGATCCGCGGGCACCTTGAGGGGCGCCTCACGACGATAACATCCTTGATTGGTGCCAGCCGCGCGCCCTATGCGACGGCCAATCGCCGGATAAAAGACATGCAGGAGGCCGGCCTGATTGATCAGCGACCGCGCACTGCAACCGGCAAAAGCTTTTCCTTACATCCCAGCGTTCAGATGTTGGAACAATGGACGCAACTGACAAGCCGTGTACACCGCCTTGCAAGTTCGCAATTCGGCGGTGCTGCCACAGAAGATCCATCGGACTACTATTTCGGCGGGTCCTACCTGAGCGCGAAATCGATCCCCCCTATGAAGGTTTTGGCCGAACCGCTCAAGCTGGCTGGGGGCTTGCGTGTTCTAGTCCATGGCGATCCAACCTTCATGGTGATGGACAACCTCAAACGCCAATTTGAACAGACGATCGGTACGCAAATTCATCAACGGGCCTTTTCTATTGATCGTTTGCGCGAAGAAACGGTGCGCAACGCAAGCCGCAAGTCGAGCAATTACGACATCATCGCCGTTGATCTGCCATGGGTCGGCGGGTTCGCTGAAAAAAATGTCTTAATGCCCCTTGATGAGGTCATGGATATTGCCCGCATCGACCCGTCGGATTTCCATACTGCTGGCTGGCAAGCCGCCCATTGGGGTGGTCGCGCATACGGCATCCCGGCGCAAACGACCCCAGAACTCTTGTTCTACCGCAAAGATCTTTTTGCGCAGGCAGGCCTTGAACCGCCCACTACCACGCAAGAGCTGCTGAACGCCGCAAAGGCGCTACACGATCCGCAGCGCGGGCGGCATGGCATTGCCTGGAACGCGGCGCGCGGGACGGCATTGGGTCACACCGTACTAATGACTTTGGCGGATTTCGGTCAGCCTATCCTTGACCTGAAACCGAATGCCGGCGGCTTTGATACCCGGCATCTTGCAAATCGTGATTACAGCTTCACAATTGACACCCCTGCCGGCTTGCACGCAGCCGAGTTTCTCAAAGAGCTACTGAACTATTCGCCCCCCGATATCCTTTCGATGTCGTGGTACGAACGCATTCGCCCTTATGCCGCTGGGAAGATTGCGATGGCTTACGGCTATACGCTGCTTGCCCCCTATTTCGAACTTGATGAAGCGTCGCCCGCCAAAGATCAGACCGGATATCTGCCGCACCCCGCCGGTCCTGAAGGGGCAGCGATCGCTCCAGTTGGAGGCTATGTGATGGGGATCCCGGCCAACCTACCAAAAGAACGCGTTGCAGCGGCGGTCGAGGCCTTGCTTGTCTTTACATCCCCTTCTGCACAAAAGCTGTATGTCCAGAACGGCAGCCGTACCAACCCGCGCTATTCCGTTGGATCAGACCCCGACGTGCGCCGTATGTCCCCGATATTCGAAGCGGTCGATGGAATGTCTTGGCGCGACGAACTTCAGTTCTGGCCAAGGCCACCAATTCCCGAAATCAACGAAATCATCCAGATTTGCGGCGAAGAATTTCACGACATGCTGCGTGGCATCATCAGCCCGCAAGACGCATTGCGCCGCGCCCAAGAACGGGCCGACGCGACCCTACAACCACCAACATAATCATGATGTCAGAAGGAGACACCCATGGACCCCAACCGCCTCAAAGGTAAAAACATTCTCATCACAGGTGCCGCACGCGGCATGGGCGAGGCCAACGCACGGTCGTTTGCGGAACAGGGCGCAAACGTCTGTCTGGCTGATCTGGACCTCGACATGGCAAAAACCGTAGCGGATGAGATCAATGCAGCGGGCAATGGCAAGGCGATTGCCGTTAAAATGGATGTCACCAAACGTGAGGACAACGCCGCCGCTGTTGCCGCCACTGTCGAAGCGTTCGGATCAATCAACGTAGGTGTCTTTAACGCAGGCCTGAACAAACCCCGTTTCTTTATGGATATCGATGAAGACAACTGGGACATGATCATGAACGTCAACACCAAGGCGATGTGGCTCGGGATGCAGGAAGTTGCGCGCCAGATGATCGTCCAAGGACCAATGGAAGATCACCCCTACAAGCTGATCAACGTGGGTTCTATCGCGTCGAAAAAGCCGCTTGTCGATGTGACCGTCTATTGTACGTCAAAATACGGCTGTCTGGCGCTGACCGAATGCGGCGCGCTGGGGCTGGCAGAACATAACATCACCGTCAACGGCTATGCGCCGGGCGTCGTTGTCACCCCGCTTTGGGAACAGTTGGACAAAGATCTGGTCGATATCGGTTTTAAAGAACGCGAAGGCCAGGCCTATGAAGACATTGTTGACAGCGCTCTTGTGATCAAGCGCGTATCCTATCCCAAGGATATCGTAGGCACTGCATCGTTCCTATGCAGCGATGACAGCGACTATATGACTGGTCAGATGATCTCGATCGATGGCGGTTGGGCCACGACCTAACATCCCACAGTATCATATTTTAATGACAAACGGGCGCGCTTGACCGCACCCGAAAGGAGAGTTCCATGTCAGAACGTCCGGGCAATGCCCTTATGCCGAACCTGCTTACCCCGATGGACCTAGAGCCCAATTGGGAATGGCGCGATAAGCTGCCAGCCCATGGACATATGTCGGTGGATTTTGAACGCCGCATCGATCACGACCGCCTGCGTCGTTACCGTCTTGCGCGGACCCGTCAATCGCTTAAAAATTCGAACGCGGGCACGCTGCTGTTGTTCGATGTGAACAACATCCGCTATGTCTCTGCCACCAAGATCGGTGAATGGGAACGGGATAAGATGTGCCGTTTCTGTCTGCTGACAGGGGACGATAGCCCTTATGTATGGGATTTCGGATCAGCCGCAGAACACCACAAGCGTCATTCTGACTGGTTGGAGCCAAGCCACTGCCTTGCTGGCGTTGTCGGCATGCGGGGCACCATTCCGCCTGAATTCGGCTTGATGCAGAAGTATGCTAAGCAGATCGCCGGATTGATCCGCGATGCCGGTATGGCCGATATGCCTGTAGGTGTGGACTATGCTGAAACGGCCATGTTCCATGCGCTGCAACAAGAAGGCCTGAATGTGGTCGATGGCCAGCAGATCATGCTGGCGGCGCGCGAAATCAAAAATACGGATGAAATCCAGCTTTTGACCCAAGCCGCTGCTATGGTCGATGGCGTCTATCACATGATCTACGAAGAGCTGAAGCCGGGCATCCGCGAGAACGACATCGTCGCCCTGTCCAATAAGATGCTCTACGAGATGGGCTCCGACGATGTCGAGGCGATCAACGCCATTTCCGGTGAGCGCTGCAACCCACATCCGCATAACTTCACCGACCGTCTGATCCGGCCCGGCGACCAGGCGTTCTTTGATATCTTGCAATCCTACCAAGGCTATCGCACCTGCTATTACCGCACATTCAACGTTGGCCGCGCAACACCCTCACAAACAGACGCCTATACCAAGGCGCGCGAATGGATTGATGCGTCTATTGCGATGATCAAACCGGGCGTGTCCACGGATAAGGTGGCCGAGGTTTGGCCAACAGCCCAAGAGCTTGGCTTTGCAAATGAAGACCAAGCCTTTGGCCTTCAGTTCGGTCACGGTCTGGGACTGGCATTGCACGAGCGGCCCATTATCAGCCGCGCGGTCAGCATGGATCACCCGATGGAAATCAAGACTGGCATGGTCTTTGCGTTGGAAACCTACTGCCCGGCGACCGACGGCTATTCCGCGGCGCGGATCGAGGAAGAGGTCGTCGTGACGGAAACAGGGTGCGAGGTCATCAGCCTCTTCCCTGCGGAAACACTGCCGATCGCGAACCGGTACTGATATGGGCAACCCGTTTGACCTGACCGGTCGAAAAGCATTGGTTACCGGGGGTGCTACCGGCATTGGCGAGGGTATTGCCCTCGGCCTTGCTGCCGCCGGGGCCGATGTGGCGCTGACCTATCATAGCCATGAACCTGATGACACCCTTGCCAAGATCGAGGCACTTGGTGTCAAAGGTGCTGCCGTGAAAGCTGACTTTGCGGGAATGGATCAGGCAGCAGCCGAAAACGTCGTTGGCTTTGCCGCTGATGCCCTTGGCGGATTGGATATTCTGGTAAATAACGCCGGGATCATCCACCGCGAAGACAGCACAGTCATGCCACTTGAGGACTGGCGGCGCGTGCTGTCGGTGAACCTTGATTCCGTGTGGCTCCTGTCTCAGGCGGCGGGCAAGCGTATGGTGGCCCAAGGCTCGGGCAAAATCATCATCGTTTCCTCTGTTCTGGCATCGCAAGGCGGCTTGCGTGTTCCTGCATATGTCTCCAGCAAACACGCGGTGGTCGGCCTGACCAAGGCACTTTGCAATGAGTGGGCACCACACGGTGTCAACGTCAACAGCATCGCACCGGGCTACACTGCCACAGACAACACGCAAGCGCTGCGCGACGATCCGGACCGCTCGAAGGCGCTGTTGGAGCGTATTCCGGCAGGGCGTTTTGCCGATCCTTCTGAAATCGCGGGTGCTGCGGTTTTTCTGGCGTCTGACGCCGCCAATTATTGCCATGGAAGCGTAGTCACCGTCGATGGCGGCTGGCTCGCCCGATAGGAGAGAGACTATGGAACAATCACTTAAAGGCAAAACTGCGCTGATCACTGCGGCGGGTGCCGGCATCGGGCGCGCCAGCGCTGAGGCGCTCGCTGTACGTGGCGCGCAAGTCATTGCAACCGATCTGAACGGCGATCTGGTTGCTGATCTGGCGCAACCCTCACCCAACATCACGGGCCACGCGCTGGACGTGTTGGACGCCGCAGCGGTTCAGGCACTCGTCACTTCCGTCGGCTCCGTCGATGTATTGCTGAACTGCGCAGGATGGGTGCATGACGGTACGATACTTGATGTCGACGAAGACGTCTGGGACCGCGCATTCGATCTGAACGCAAAGGCGATGTACCGCATCACGAAGGCCGTGCTGCCCGGAATGCTCACCAATAAGAACGGGTCGATCATCAACATCGCCTCTATCGTCTCAAGTGAAAAAGGCGCGCCGCGCCGCTTCGCCTATGGCGCGTCAAAGGCCGCGATTATTGGCATGACCAAGGCCATCGCTGCTGACTTCGTCAAGGACGGTATCCGGTGCAACGCAATCTGCCCCGGCACAGTGCAAAGCCCGTCTTTGAATGACCGTCTGATAGCGACCGGTGATTTTGACAAAGCCCTCGCGGATTTTGAAGCACGCCAGCCTATGGGGCGGCTCGGTCAACCCGAAGAAATCGCAGAGATGGTCTGCTATCTGGCAGGCGATTTGTCCGCCTTTACCACCGGGCAGGCCTTTGCAGTAGATGGTGGATGGTCAATCTGATGGGACTGGATCGCGCAGCGTCAATCGATGATCTACGGCTGCGCGCCAAAAGCCGTATCCCGCGCTTTGCGTTTGATCTGGTGGATGGTGGTGCTGAAAATGAGCGTAATATGCGCCGTAACTCCGAGGCGTTCGAGGAAGTTGAACTAACGCCGCGCTATATGGTGGATGTCTCCAACATCGACACCCGCGCGACCGTGTTCGGGCAAACCTTTGACGCCCCCTTCGGTATGGCCCCTATCGGTATGCTGAACGCCTTCTGGCCCGGTGCCGACCTGACGCTGGCGCGGCTGTGTAAGGCGAAAAACATTCCCTATACGGCCAGTTCCGCCTCTTCGACCAAGCTGGAGGAACTTGCCGAGGCCGCCGATGGCAACGGTTGGTTCCAACTGTATGTATCTAGTGATGCAACTGTGACCGAGGGCCTGATTGCACGGGCGGAGGCAGCTGGCTACACAACGTTAATGGTCACTGCGGATGTGCCAGCCGCAGGTAAGCGCGACCGCGACATCCGCAACCAGCTTGCTGTGCCCTTCCGTTTTACGCCCGAAGTGATCCTGCAGTGTGCAATGAACCCGCGTTGGGCCCTGACCAGCCTGAAACATGGCACCCCAAACGTGGCGAATTATGCCGACCTTTTGCAAAGCGCGACGTCCTATGCGGATGTTCAAAAAACCCTGATTACACCGGGGTTCACTTGGGAAGACCTCAAACGCTTGCGCGCGCGCTGGAAAGGCCGACTTCTGGTAAAAGGCATCCTACATGCCCAAGACGCCGTAACCTGCGCCGAATTGGGCTGCGACGGGATTGTCGTGTCCAACCATGGCGGCCGTCAGGTGGCCTTTGGCCCACCAACGATCGAGGCATTGCCCGCCATTGCAAAGGCTATCGCAGGTCGCATGACCATTATCCTTGATAGCGGCATCCGGCGCGGTGCAGATATTTTGCGGGCAAAGGCCCTTGGGGCTGACTTTGCCTTTGCAGGCCGCGCGTTCGCATATGGTGTTGGTGCTGGAGGAGACGAAGGCGCTCAGCGCGCGTTTGACATTTTACAGTTGGAACTGGTCCGCGCTTTAGGGCAACTTGGCGTCCCTTCGTATGAGGCAGTTGGGCGTTCTGAACTCAGCAATTAGTAAGAAAAACCATCTTAGAGAGATCTGTTTGTTGAGTTTCATTGTCCCTGAACCCAAAACCAGCCAAAGTTTATAATCCGTTCAAATTTGCCTTAAATTGTCCTTTGTACAAGTCTGTGATCTCTTCAATGAGTTTATCCATGCTGCTGCTTGTACGAATGGCCGCTTTCTCCGCTGCTCGACCGCATGGAATTTTCTGCTTATGCCGCATTGTTCGCGCCGCGAGCGGGCGCCGTATAAAATAACAATGGCCGGGTCGGGCTTTAGCCACATCTCGCACGAAAGTCTTGTGTGGATGGCTCCTGCATAGCAAGACATATTTGATCAGATTTGTGCATTTGTCAGAAGCAGTCATGTGTCCGGCCTGTTTGCGCGGTTTGACTGCTGGCCCTGATGGGTTCCGCAAACCAAGTCCCTTACAGCTTTGCGGGCAATTGCGCCCGGGACTTTCGACGGGGTGTCTTGGTTTTGTCGGCAGACTTATGCACCATCATCTCGCAGGTCTTGCTAACTCGTTGTTTCCTTTCTCCTTAAGCGGTGTGCGGGTTGTAAGGTTGGTTGCGGGTCAGAACGGCCCAGACGATCCGTGCGGTCTTGTTGGCCATAGCGACCGTTGCGACGCGCGCGGGTTTACGTTCCAACAATGAAGTTAGCCACTTGCTGGCGCGTTCCGGGTGCGACTTGGTTTGTCGGACAAGGGACGTCATGCCGACGACCAACAACGTTCGTAAGTCCTGATCGCCCATCTTGGTTATCCGTCCCAATTTCTCTTTTCCTCCGCTGGATTTGTTTGACGGCGTTAAACCCAACCATGCTGCAAACGCGCGGCCATTTTCAAACTGATGCCCATCACCAATGCTGGCAATGATTGCTGAGGCAGTCACAGCGCCAACGCCTGGGATGCTACGCAACAACCGCATCCGCGCGTCTTCCTTGGCGACCTGTTTCAAACGGTTCTCGTACCAGCGAATACGTGCATGTAGTGCCATAAGATGTTCGCACATGTTGTAGATCACTTCGTTCGCGATATCCGGCAGATCCAAGACCTCACCTGCCAGAATGTTCTCAGCAAAGTCGATGATGCGCGCGAGGCCCCTGGCGATATAGACGCCGAACTCGGCAACCATGCCTCGCAACCCATTGATGAGCTGCGTTCTTTGGCGAACCAGCAAATCCCGCGCACGATGGAGTGATAGCAAGGATTGTTGTTCTACGGTTTTAATCGCGACAAAACGCATCGTTGGGCGCGTCACTGGCATCGGATTTACCGCGTTTGACATAAGGCTTCACATAAATCGGTGGGATCAACCTGACTTCATGGCCAAGCTCTGTCAGCTCATGTCCCCAATGATGCGCGCTGCTACAGGCTTCCATACCAATCAAACAGGGTTCAATCTTCGAGAAGAAAGGCAACAGCTGCGCCCGTCTCAAAGGTCGGTTGAAGGCGACCTCGTCGTCTTCCGTGATCCCGTGAACTTGGAAAACATTCTTGGCCAGATCAAGGCCGATTGTGGTAACTTGCATTGGGTGGCTCCTCCTATAAGCAGATATGAACATCTGCAGTATCGCGCATTGCGACGCCGATTGGAGCAGGAACCATTCACCCCATCAGCTATTGTTGCGAACAGCCTACTGAAAAGAGGCGGAGTTTAGGCTTTGACTCTAATTTTGTCCGCCAGTCATTCTTTATCGTAAAAATAGATTTTGCGGCGTGAAACGTCGCTGTTCTTGATGAGGATTCTCCAGAGCGTTTCGCCAACGAACGCCAAAATACACCCTGCGACGGCAAGGTGCAGCAGGAACAATGTGTAGATGTCCCAGAAGTTGCCTGAATCTTAGCGATAAGAGATGAAGCCGATACTACTGGCGACCAGAAGCAGGATGCCCATCAATCTCAGTGAGTTAGCAAACTAATTAATCGGCGTTTTGGGGTCTTTCAGATGTTTCATCGGGTTGCTCACCTTATCCAATAGCCGAAAAGAACAGCTTTGCTTCGCTTTGCGGCGACGTGCCTTTTGAAAGGGATTGTTCAAAGATGTAGTGGGTGAACTTCTGAATTTCTGCGCTGGAAAACGATCTGCCATTCGCAATAGCATGATCAAAAACGGCCTGCGCGGTTTCTCCAGCCAGACGCGCTGACTGCTCACTGTCAGGAACGGAGATCCCGTAGACTAACCAAATAAGGTTCTTGTCGAACTCCTCGCAAAATTTCACTGCGATCGAGAGCGGCAACTCTCTCTTTTCAAGCTCGTAGTTTTTATAGGATTTGTCAGCGATCCCGAGTATGGCTGCGACCTTGCTTTGAGGGTAGCCCAATTGGCTGCGCACGCTGAGCATCCTTTGGCCAATCCCAATCAATACAGTTGGCATTCGGACAATTGTTCCCATATTCGTACTTACGTAACCTTATGTGACGTATTCTGTCTAATCATACCGCTATTTGATAAAGGGGAAAGAACTATGGACGATTGTTCCCTGCTTACCCCAAGAGAACTGGCCGCTCAGACTGGTTGGCCTGAGAAGCGGATCAGGGTGAAGCGGTTCAAGGTCAATGCCAAGAGAAAGACCCCTGCCACACGGGCATGGATAGAAGCTTTCGCCCAACAAGCAGTACAAGATGAGCTACACCACTTGGCTGCGTTGTGCCTGTTTATGTTTGGCACGGGAGCACGACTTGGTGAGGCATGTTCTTTGACTTGGGGTGACGTTGAGCTGTTTCAGAAGACGGCCGTAATAAATCAAACCAAAATTGATGACCAACGCGTCGCGCACCTGTCACCGCCAGTCATCGCGTCATTGGCTCAAACCGCAAACCCGACAGTCGGGTGTTTCAGTATGCCTCTGGCGAAAGCGTGGGGCAGTCTGGAACAATGTCATTGAGCGAGCGGGCATCGAAAAGCTTTCGCCCCACTGTTGCCGCCACGGATTTGCAACTTCGATGCTACAGGCAGGAATAGACCCAAAGACCGTTGCGGTACGCGGCGGCTGGAAAGACGTTGGAACAGTTATGAAATTCTATGCCCACGCGATGGACGATCCGACCGTCACAGATGTACTTTTTGGCACAAAATAGACACAAGCCCAAGGCGTTAAGCGTTCAACTAACTGAAAATAAAAGGAAATATAACAATGACTTGGACCCTTCGTTGGGGAAGTGTGTCGCAGGGGCGCTGATATGGCGGTACTTGGGCTAGCGCAATGGCAAAAACGCCGCTATAGCGCCGCTTGATAGTTCAAATGCGGCAAATTGCTTTCGGATCGGAAGACCTATGACACATATCGCGACGTTGATTGGTGCCTCTCATGCGGGGTCTGTCACTACAGAATTGGTCGATTCGCTGCGTAATGCTTGGGGCGGGGGCGCCGTTGTCTGGCTTGCGCCGAATGAAGCTGCTGAGTTTGCTTTGGCGGGTGTTCCAGCGAACCGTTGGGCTGTTTGGGAAGATTTGCAAGCGCTGGGCGTTGATCTGATCGTTCAGGCGCAGGATGGTCGGCGCAAGAAAATGCTCTTGGCAGACATGGACAGCACGATGATCCAGCAAGAGTGCATTGATGAATTGGCCGACGAGGCAGGCGTTGGCGCGCGCGTCGCCGCGATTACGGCGGCAGCGATGAATGGCGAGTTGGATTTTGACGGTGCGTTGCGCGAGCGGGTCGGGTTATTGAAAGGTCTGCCAGAAAGTGTGATTGGCGATGTCTTGGATAAACGGATTACGCTTATGCCGGGTGGGCCAGTTCTATTGGCCACAATGAAAGCGCACGGGGCTTACGCCGCGCTGGTATCAGGTGGGTTTACCGCATTCACAGCCGCGATTGCGAACAAGCTGGGGTTCGATGAAAATCGCGCGAATACTTTGATTGCGGATGGCAGTTTTTTGACGGGCGACGTCGGCATGCCTATTTTGGGCAAGCAAGCGAAAGTAGATGCGCTTGAAGAGATCACAGCGCGCTTGGAAATTTCCGAGCAAGAGGTTCTTGCGGTCGGTGATGGTGCCAATGATCTGGGGATGCTTTTGCGCGCCGGGACAGGTGTTGCGTTGCATGCGAAGCCGTCAGTCGCAGTGCAATGTGATGTGCGCATCAATCACGGGGATCTAACGGCGCTACTGTATCTGCAGGGGTATGCGCAGGATCTGTTTTCCGATTGCTAAAGCAATCGGACCGGTTGGGGGCTAGCCCCCAAACCCCCAGAGTTTATTGGCAAGATGAAGGGTCAGCCTATGGTGCCTTGGTTTTCGCCGATTTGACCACGATGGAGCAGCAGGTGATCAAGGATCACGCAGGCCATCATCGCCTCGCCCACAGGAACAGCGCGGATGCCGACGCAGGGGTCATGGCGGCCCTTTGTGATGATTTCGGTGTTCTCGCCTGATTTTGTGATCGTCTTGCGAGTTGTGAGGATAGAGCTGGTCGGTTTCACGGCGAAGCGGATCACAATGTCCTGACCTGTGGAAATACCGCCAAGGATACCGCCGGAGTGGTTGGAACTGTATTCCGGGCCGTTTGGCCCCATCGTGATTTCATCTGCGTTTAGCTCGCCAGTCAGCATCGCGGCGGACATGCCTTCGCCAATTTCGACGCCTTTGACTGCATTGATGCTCATCATGGCTGCGGCCAGATCGGTGTCGAGTTTGCCGTAAACAGGTGCGCCAAGACCGGCGGGCACGCCACGCGCGGTGACTTCGATAATAGCACCAACAGAGCTGCCCGATTTGCGCAGACCATCGAGGTAGTCGGCCCATGTTTCAGCAGCTTTCGCATCGGGGGTCCAGAAGGGGTTTTGTTCGATCTGGTCCCAATCGAAATTGTCGCGGTCAATTTCATGCGCACCCATGCGGGTCATGTAGCCGGTGATTTCGACCTGTGGCGCGAGTTTCGCCAGTGTCGCGCGGGCGAGGCCCCCAGCGGCAACGCGCGCTGCGGTTTCACGCGCAGAAGAGCGGCCACCACCGCGATAGTCGCGGTTCCCGTATTTCTGATAGTATGTGATATCTGCATGGCCCGGGCGGAATTTTTCGTTGATATCGCCGTAGTCCTTGGAGCGTTGATCGGTATTTTCAATCATCAATTGTACAGGTGTACCGGTTGTATTGCCCTCGAACGTGCCAGAGAGGATTTTGACGGCATCTGCTTCGCGCCGTTGGGTGGTATATTTGGAGGTGCCCGGTTTACGCTTGTCGAGCCAGTGTTGAATATCCGCCTCGTCAATTGCGACATTCGGTGGACAACCATCCACAGTCGCGCCCAGAGCAGGGCCGTGGCTTTCGCCCCAAGTGGTGACGCGGAAGAGATGACCGAATGTGTTTAGGCTCATGGGAAGGCTCCTTTGCCCCCTATTAGCGCCGCGCGGCACGGCTCTCAAGGGATTTCGCTGGACAATGCATGGGGTGCATCCTACCTAAGACCTACCTCGGGGGGCCAATTTGGCTGAGATACGCGAAAGCGTGACCCGTTGAACCTGAACCGGTTAGGACCGGCGGAGGGAAGGTCTGGAAGCACTATCTCCAACCCTATCCAACCGTCCGCCTACATTTATTGGAGGATGCGATGAAGTATCTTGGATGTATCGCGGGTGTTTTTGCAGCGAATATGGCTGCGGCAAAGACGCCTGAATTGGTCGTTTACACATACGACAGCTTTGTTTCCGACTGGGGCCCCGGCCCTGCGGTGGAAAAAGCGTTTGAGGCGGAATGCGCCTGTGATCTTAAATTCGTTGGCGCGGGCGATGGCGCTTCCCTTTTGGCTCGCATCAAGCTGGAGGGCGCACGTACAGAGGCGGATATCGTTCTGGGCTTGGATACGAACCTGACGGCGGCGGCGACGGCAACGGAACTGTTCGCGCCAAGCGGTGTCAGCGCTGAGTACAGTCTACCGATTGAATGGACTGACGCGAATTTTGTGCCGTTCGATTGGGGCTATTTCGCCTTCGTTCACAATGATGGATTGGACGCGCCAACAAACTTCAAAGCGCTGGGCGAAAGTGATCTGAAGATAGTTATCCAAGATCCGCGCTCGTCCACGCCTGGACTTGGCCTGCTGATGTGGGTGAAGGCGGCATATGGCGAAGAAGCGCCCGCGATCTGGGAAAGCCTGTCGGACAATATCGTGACGGTCACGAAGGGTTGGTCAGAGGCTTATGGCTTATTCCTAGAGGGCGAGGCAGACATGGCGCTGTCCTACACGACATCCCCTGCGTATCACTTGATCGCGGAGGAAGATGCAGGCTTTGTGGCGGCTGCGTTCGAGGAAGGGCATTACTTGCAAATCGAGGTTGCTGGCAAATTGGCAGGTTCGGATCAGCAGGAATTGGCAGACCAGTTCCTTGCGTTCATGGTGGGTGAGGGCTTCCAAAGCATTATCCCGACGACCAACTGGATGTATCCGGCTGTGACGCCTGCGGGTGGCTTGCCGACGGGGTTCGACACGCTTGTAACACCTGCGAAATCCTTGATGGTTCCAGCAGCGGACGCGCCTGCGATCCGTGACGTGGCAATGGCTGAATGGCTTACCGCGCTCAGCAAATAAAACCTCCGATCCATTCGGGATTCGGGCTTGGGGCAGCGGCACTGGTTGCTGCCCTGATCCTTGGAACTTTGGGTGTCGTGGCGTTTCGAGCACCCGAGGCAGGAGCGCTGGGACCAAGCGATTGGGCGGCGGTTCGGTTTACTGTTTCGCAGGCTTTTCTGTCTGCGGTGCTAAGCGTTTTCTTCGCAATTCCTGTTGCGCGTGCGCTTAGCCGGCGGCGGTTCAAAGGGCGCGAATTGCTCATAACGCTTCTGGGTGCGCCATTTTTACTGCCGGTTATTGTTGCGGTGATGGGGCTGCTTGCGGTGTTTGGCCGCTCTGGCTGGGTGTCCCAAACGCTAGAGGTTTTCGGCCTACCGCCGATCCCGATCTACGGGTTTCATGGCGTGGTGATTGCGCATGTTTTCTTCAATCTTCCGCTAGCGACGCGGGTTATTCTACAAGGCTGGGCTGGTATTCCTGCGGAGCGGTTTCGCCTTGCGGCGCAGCTTGGGTTCACCGCGCGGGATGTGGCGCGGCATCTGGAATGGCCGATGTTGAAACGCGCAGTGCCGGGGGCGTTCGCCATCGTGTTCGCGATTTGTCTGTCGAGCTTTGCGGTGGCTTTGACGCTTGGCGGTGGCCCGCGCGCAACGACAGTGGAATTGGCAATCTATCAAGCGTTCCGATTTGAGTTTGACTTGGGAAAGGCGGCTTTGCTGGCATCGATGCAACTGGTTTTGGCGGGGTTTGCGGCACTCTTGGCGCTATGGATGAGCCAAAGGCAAGGCGGTTTCGGCAAAGGGCTGGATCGCAGTGTGGAGCGCTGGGACGAAGGATCGCGCATCGTGGATGTCATCGCGATTTCGCTCGCGGTTTTGTTTCTGTTGGTTCCGATGCTTGCAGTCGGATCGCGCGGGCTGGCTGCGTTGCCTGACCTGCCCATGACCGTATGGGCATCAGCGTGGAGGTCCATCCAAGTGGCGCTGTTGTCGGCTGGTTTGGCGTTTGTGCTGAGCTTGTCGATTGCACTGACCGCGGTGCGATTTGCTTGGATCGAGAGCGTTGGATTGCTTGCAATCGCCGCCTCGCCATTGGTGATTGGAACGGGGCTGTTCATTGTGATTTTCCCATTCGCATCACCGCAAGACTGGGCTTTTGTGGTGACGGCTTGCATCAACGCAGTGATGGCCTTGCCGTTTGCGTTGCGCGTATTGATCCCAGCGGTGCAAGATGTATGCGAAGACTATGGGCGCTTATCGCTAGGCCTAGGCCTTTCACGCTGGGGGATGCTGCGTTTGGTGATATTGCCGCGTGTTCGCGCGCCGCTGGGCTTTGCGATTGGGCTAGCCGCGGCGCTGTCTATGGGCGACCTTGGCGTTGTCGCCCTTTTCGCGGGAACGGGCGAGGCGACACTGCCGCTGCAGATTTATCGTTTGATGGGGGCTTATAGGATGGATGCGGCCGCGGGTGCGGCAGTTTTGCTGGCCTTATTGTCATTTGGGGTGTTTTGGATGTGTGATGCATGGGGACGGCGAAATGCTTGAAATGAGAGACGTCGAACTGGCGCAAGGGACCTTTGAAATGCACGCCAATCTTTCGGTTGTATCGTCTGCGCGTGTGGCTGTGATTGGCCCTTCGGGGGCAGGAAAGTCTACGCTATTGATGGCGCTTGCTGGGTTCGTGGCACCTGTCGGTGGCGGAGTTTATTGGCAAGATGAAGAGATCACCCAGACTGTTCCAAGCGTGCGCCCCTTTTCGGTGCTTTTTCAGGACAACAATCTGTTTCCGCATATGAGTGTTTCGCAGAATGTTGGTTTGGGGATTCGCCCCTCTTTGCGGCTGGCTTCTGATGAGTTGGCACGGGTTGAGCGTGCCTTGGCCGCCGTCGGGTTGGACGGCATGGGCGTGCGCAAGCCTGCGGAACTGTCGGGCGGGCAACAAAGTCGCGCTGCTTTGGCGCGGGTGATGGTGCAAAGCAATCCGATGATCTTGCTGGACGAACCGTTTTCGGCGCTTGGGCCAGCGTTAAAGGTTGAGATGTTAGATCTTGTCGCTGAGCTATGTCGCGAAACCGGCGCAGGACTTCTCATGGTCAGCCATGATCCAAGCGATGCGAAACGTATTTGCGAAAGTGCGATTTTGGTCGCTGACGGACGTGCGCATGCACCAGTTGCGACAGGTGAATTGCTGAACAATCCGCCGGAAGCGTTAAGGGCCTATCTCGGACAACAAAAAACCCCTGCCAGAGCTATCTAGCAGGGGTTCAATTTGTCAGCTGTGTCGAAGGAAGCTTAGTCTTCCTTGCGGCCTTTGCCTTTGACAGGCGCCCAAATCCGCTTGTTCGTCAGATAGAGAAGAACAGACAGGATGGTCAGGAAGAAGACGGATACAAAACCCGCCTGCTTGCGTGCCATCATTTTAGGCTCGGCTGTCCACATCAGAAACGCTGAAACGTCTTCGGAAACGTGCTGTAGATCGTTCGCGTGACCATCGTTGTACTCAACGTCTTCGCCATAAAGAGGCGGAGCCATTGAAATCCAGCCACCGGGGAACGCCGTGTTCTCATATAGCGTTACGCCAGCTTCTTCTTTCTCTTCGCCAGTGTAACCTGTGAGCAAGGACGCAATATAGTCAGGGCCGCCCATGCCAAAGAGGAACTGGTTAATGCCAAGACCGTAAGGGCCGTGGAAACCAGCGCGTGCTTTCGCCATCATGGACAGGTCAGGTGCACCTGCGCCGTTGTTCTCTGGGAAGTGATCAACGGGCGTTGCTGGACGTGTGTCCTCTAGCGCTTCGTCGTAGACTTCAAAGTTTTCAGCCGCATATGCGCGCATCTGATCTTCAGGAAGGTGAGGACCACCTTCATCCGAGAGAGTACGGAACGGTACGTACTTGAGACCGTGACAGGCTGCACAAACTTCTGTGTAGACCTGAAGGCCACGCTGAAGTTGGTTCTGATCAAACTTACCGAACGGACCATCGAAAGAGAAATCGATGTTTTCGATATGCTGATCACCGCCACCCGCCGCAAATGCGCCGGAGGTCAGGGCCAATGCAGCGATCGCTGCAATACTGAGTTTCTTAATCATTGTCCTCAGTCCTTTCTTATTCAGCCGGTGTCGCGTCGGACTTACCATAGTGAGCGGCGAAGTCTTCTTCGATTGTGGCAGGCTGTGGCAATGGTTTCTCGATCACGCCCAGAAGCGGCAGGATTACTAAGAAGTAAGCGAACCAGTAAGCAGACGCGATAAGCGAGAAGGTGGCATATGGCTCTTCCGCTGGCATGGCACCAAGCCACATCAGAACGATGAAGTCGACCACAAGGATCCAGAACCACCACTTGAACATTGGGCGGTAACGACCCGAACGTACAGAAGATGTATCCAGCCAAGGTGCCAGCGCCATTACGATAATCGCACCGAACATCGCCAAGACGCCGAAGAACTTAGCATCAACGATACCACCTGTCAGGAATTCAACCGCGATGACGACCCAAACTTCAGACGTGAAGGCACGCAAGATTGCGTAGAATGGCAAGAAGTACCACTCAGGAACAATGTGTGCTGGCGTCGCAAGTGCATTCGCTTCGATGTAGTTGTCCGGGTGCCCCAGATAGTTGGGCATAAAGCCGACAACCGCAAAGAACACGACCAAGATCACAGCCAAAGCGAAGAGGTCTTTGATCACGAAGTAGGGCCAGAACGGCAGTGTGTCTTTCTCTGCATCCGCTTTAGATGTGCGGCGCACTTCAACACCTGTTGGGTTGTTGTTGCCT